>NZ_JBIICD010000004.1:0-119760 GCF_044239045.1 Sphingorhabdus sp. | reverse complement strand
CCTTGTGCTGTGCGGTTACAACAGGACCATAATGCGCCTCAGCATCGGTCGAGACGCCGACGCGTAGTGCTTGTATTGCAGGAATGAGCTTCGCCTTCAAACGCTCTGCAGTGTCGTCGCCAACTGGCACGACAACAGGAAGCGCCATGCAGCGTTCGCCGGCTGAACCAAAGGCAGCGCCCGCCAAATCATTGACGACTTGATCGAGGTCTGCGTCTGGCATGACGATGCCATGGTTCTTCGCGCCGCCCATGGCCTGCACACGCTTGCCGTTGGCAACGCCGCGATTGTAGACATAATGCGCAATATCGGACGAGCCGACAAAGCTGACAGCGCCAATGGCGGGGTGGTCAAGAATGGCGTCGACCATTTCCTTGTCACCATGCACGACCTGACAAATGCCTTCGGGCAAGCCAGCTTCGATAAACAGTTCGGCCAAGCGCACAGGAACGCTGGGGTCGCGCTCGCTTGGCTTGATGATGAAGGCATTGCCCGTCGCAATCGCGGGGCCGCACATCCACAAGGGGATCATGCCGGGGAAGTTAAACGGCGTAATACCTGCGCCGACGCCGATTGGCTGACGCATCGAATATACATCAATGCCGGGGCCGGCGCCTTGGCTATATTCGCCCTTCATAACATGCGGGATGCCGCAGCAGAATTCGATGACTTCCAACCCGCGCTGAATGTCGCCCTTGCTGTCGGCGATGACCTTGCCATGTTCGGACGAAAGCATGTGCGCCAGATCGTCCATATTGGCTTCAACCAAGCGTTTGAATTCGAACATCACGCGCGCACGGCGCTGCGGGTTAGTCGTCGCCCACGCAGGTTGCGCAGCCAATGCTGCCTGCACCGCGCGTTCCAACACAGCGGCATCGCCCAATGCAACGCGCGCCTGAACGCCGCCATTGTTTGGATCCATGATATCGCCAAAACGCGATGCGCTGGCGCCCGTGCCACCGCTAATGAAATGATCGATTTGACGCATAGCTCTTCTCCTAATGCAGAAGCTTCATTATTAGCTTAATTAATTTGCAGACATATAGACAGTTATGCATATACATCCTGCGTTTTTGCAGGAGTGGCCGGTATGCAGTGGGACGACCTTCGTTTCTTTCTCGCGGTTGCGCGTTCACGCACATTAACAGCCGCATCTAAGAGCCTTTTAGTCGACAGCACGACTGTCGGACGGCGAATAGATAGGCTCGCAGGCGAACTCAAAACCAGCTTGTTCGAAATTGGGCCCGCTGGTCATATGCTGACTGCTAGCGGCGCTGAATTACTGGCTTATGCAGAGGAGATCGAACGGTCCGCAATAGCTGCCGCGAGCTCTATAACTGGAGAAAAAAGCAGATTCGCAGGAACCGTTAGGCTAAGTTTATCGGAAGGATTTGCGACATGGGTAGTCGCTAAACACTTACCTTCATTCAAATCCCTTCATCCTGGAATTAAGCTCGAAATTGTTACGACAAATGGATTTCTCAATCCGTCCAAGCGCGAAGCTGACTTAGCTGTCATGCTCGCCCGGCCAGTCAAGGGACCACTCATAGCGCGCAAGCTGGCAAATTACACACTCGGGTTGTACGCCTCACGCGCGTATCTTGACACGTATCGTCAACCTCAGACGATAGCGGAACTGAGGGAGCATGCGCTGATCGGATACATTCCAGACTTCATCTATGCAGAAGAATTGCGCTATCTGTCAGAGATTGATGATAGTTTTGTGCCTGCGCTCAGCAGCTCAAGTATAAATGTTCAATTGGCAATGACACAGTCTGGGCTCGGTGTATGCGTTCTGCCTAATTTTATTGCGACATTTGACGACAACCTGATTCCAATAATACCCGATACAGAGATCCAGCGCAGCTTTTGGGTCGTCGTTCATCGCGATTTGGCGAAGGTAGCGCGCGTGCGTGCGGTGATCGACTGGCTCCATCAAGTTGTCAATAACGGCCCTCTAATGAAAAAATCATTCAACTAGAAAAGGTATTTTTCAGGAATACGCGGCCTGAATTCACCGGCCCGCCATGCTGCGCAGTTCTATATCAATCTCATCGAGTTCGCTTCTAGCCCATATTCGGCGAGATATGGGTGTCAAAGTCTTATGAACTTTCAGTAAATTATATTATTATATCAGGAACGTAAGTGTTATCTGTTTTATCCTCTTGGGTGCGCCAATCCAAACCCGGCACCAAAGTGGTTTTCCAGAAATAATATCGCGTTAAAGGACCGAGCGATCCGCCCAATGGGCATGGGTGCCGCTGCTAATCTTGTGCGGCAGCGCAATCCGGCACACTGGCCCTTCTGCAAAGCGCTTGCAGTCGATCAATATGCATTCCGATGTCTCGAGATTTTCGTCAGTTACAAAGCTGACGAGATAGCCATCGTCTTCGTCCACCGCACCGACGCGTGGAGCAAAGGGTGCTTCACTGCCGTAACGCCCCTCAGGAAGCTCTAAGGACCATGACTCGCCCGTGACCATGTCATGCTTCACAAAACCGTTAAACAAGAACCAGCCGGGCTTAGACTTGGTGCTATAGGCATAACGATAGGGGTGCCCGAGATAGCGCTGGTTCATCATTCCGAATTCAAGAATGCGGTCGTCCAGCCGCTCTTCGCGCGTTGTGCCATCAGCTAAGTTAAACCGCCAGCGGTGCAGCTTTGGCTTAAAACTATGTTCGTCGACATATGCCATCATATGACCATAGCCGTCCGCATTTTCGAGTGGTGGCGGATAAGGGTCTTCTTCGAAATAGCCGTCGAGTATAACTTCGTCACCATCTTCATAGGCATTGATAAAGTGCAGGACGAACGTCGGATCCGCCTCAAACCATCGAATATCCTCAGGCTGCCCATAACGCGGAATGAGCGCAAAGCGCGACGGTAATCCCTCATGCAACCGAGTCACATGGACATTGCGCTTCAGCAATTCTTCGTCCCAGAACAACGGGAAGTCGCACAATATCGACCAGTTTTGCGTGAACATCATGTCATGCGGCAGGCGCGGCCCCGGCAGTGGGATGGGCACATAATGCGCCAACTTCCCAGTGCGATCAACGACGCCATAATGCATATAGGGGGCGTGCTTGGAATAGTTGAAGAACAATAATTCGCCGGTGCGTTCGTCCACCTTGGGGTGTGCGGAAATACCATCAAGCGGAACCCAGGACGCCACGCCCTCTTGCGCCAGCGTTTCGGGGTCAAGCACATAGCCCTCCCCGCATTGGTAGAAAGTGGAGACAGCCTTGCCCGCGTGCACAATGATATCAGTGCTCGAGGAATCCTTCAGGCTACCATGCGCGCCAAAGCCTGGGCGCTTGGACACGCCCGCTTTATCCATCAGCCCGCCCCATAAGGATCCGCCCGCATCCTGCTCCGCCTGAAAGCAACGGGTGCGGACAAAGCGGTTGCGATAGCTAGCCTTGCCGCCGGAAAAATCGATCTGGTGGATCATGCCATCGCCGTCAAACGGGTGATATCGGCCCAGCGGTTGATGCAACTGGTTTTCGGTATTGCGCAAATAAATGCCGTCAATGTCGTCGGGAATACGGCCCTCGAGGACATCAAGATCGGTCGCCGTGACTTCCTCATGCTGCGGCGTCCACGCCCCATTGAGATAAGGATGGTTGCTCGGTTGCAGCGTTGCTTTCACCGGCGGCAGTTTATCAACCCGCATACGCTTTTCCTATCCTACCCTATCCTTCGTTATCCTGAAACAAGTTCAGGATGACGATATAGTCACTAAATTATGTCGAATGTCACCCCTTGCGCAAGTGGCAGATTGTCGGAGTAATTTATCGTGTTGGTCGCCCGGCGCATATAGGCCTTCCACGCGTCCGAGCCAGACTCGCGGCCACCGCCAGTTTCCTTTTCTCCGCCAAATGCGCCGCCAATTTCCGCGCCGGATGTACCGATGTTAACATTGGCAATGCCGCAATCGCTACCTTCGGCCGACAAAAATAGTTCGCATTCGCGTATGTCGGTTGAGAATATGGAGGATGACAAACCTGCCCCGACACTGTTTTGCAGAGCAATGGCCTGCGCCAAATCATGATAACGGAAAATGTAGAGGATCGGCGCGAAGGTCTCCCTTAACGCTGGGCCAATATGGTCTTGCATCTCGACCAAAGCGGGGCGGACATAGACGCCGTCCAGAGCAATTCGTTCGCCGCCGATAATGTGCCCGCCAAGTGCCTTTGCCTCATCAAGCGCTGCTTGCATGCCGGCAAAAGCAGCCTCGTCAATCAATGGACCTGCAAGATTGTTGCCGTCCAGCGGGTCACCGACCGCCATCGAACCGCTGGCCGCCTTAAGCGCGCTGACGAAACTGTCATAGATCGCATCATGCACGAACAACCGGCGCAAGCTGGTGCATCTTTGACCACTGGTGCCAAATGCCGAGAAAAGCACACCGCGTAGCGCCAGCGCAAGGTCGGCCTTGTCACTAATTATCGCAGCGTTATTCCCGCCCAATTCAAGGATGGTTTTGGCAAAGCGGGCTGCGGCCACTTGCCCCACCTTTCGGCCCATTTCTGTGCTCCCCGTGGCGGAGATTAAAGCTATGCGTGGGTCGGCAACCAACGCGGCCCCTATATCGCGGCCGCCCTGAACGACTTGCGACAGATGCGCAGGTGCATCGCCAAAAGCGGCAATCGCTTTTTCAAAAATAGCTTGGACCGCAGCCGCCGTCAGCGGCGTTTTTTCCGATGGCTTCCAAATGACGCTATTGCCACACACCAATGCCAAAGCGGCGTTCCATGCCCACACCGCGACCGGGAAGTTAAAGGCTGAAATGATAAGAACTGGACCAATGGGATGCCATTGCTCCATCATCCGGTGGCCGGGCCGCTCGCTGGCGATTGTCAGGCCATGCAATTGCCGCGAAAGACCTACGGCAAAATCGCAAATGTCGATCATCTCCTGCACTTCGCCAAGTCCTTCCGACAGCGGCTTTCCGCAATCAATGGTGACAAGGCGGGCAAGGTCATTTTTTTGTTCACGCAGCGCATTGCCAAACAAGCGGACAAGCTCCCCACGGCGCGGCGCGGGAACGCTGCGCCAAGTCAGAAAGGCAGCTTTTGATTTTTCAACCGCATCATGGATGTCGTTGACCGTCGCGGTCATCACCGCCCCGATGCGACTGCCATCAATTGGGCTGTGCACAGCAAGGTCGCCGCCGTCTATGAAGCAGCCCAGCGTTTCGAGAAGCGTTTTCGTTTCGGCTGCTAATGCCATTATATTCCCCAGTCTTTATTCTGCAGTCCCATAGCGCATGGCAAGGCGCAGAGTTGATGGCAAGGCTTGCTGTCTTGCCCGCACGCTTATAAAGGCAAACAGCATGTAGGTCGCTATTCAGCAGGCCATTCCCAATGGAGATAAAAATGGCCGAGTTGGCAGCATTCGATTGGTCTGACCCTTTTCGTCTGGAGGACCAACTGACCGAAGACGAACGCATGATCCGCGACAGCGCGCGCGCCTTTGCGCAAAGCGAACTGCAACCGCGCGTAATCGACGCCTATCGGACCGAATGTGATGCACCTGAATTGTTCCCGTTGATGGGACAGACCGGCCTGCTTGGCGCGACCATTCCGGAGGAATATGGCGGCGCTGGAGCGTCTTATGTCGCTTACGGGCTGATCGCGCGGGAAATTGAACGAGTCGACACAGGGTATCGGTCGATGGCGTCGGTGCAGTCGTCGCTCGTCATGCATCCCATCTACGCATTTGGCTCAGAAGAACAAAGGCGCAAATATCTACCGGGTCTGGCTGCGGGCACGTTGATCGGCTGCTTTGGCCTGACGGAGCCTGACGCAGGATCGGACCCTGCGGGCATGCGCACCTTCGCCAAAAAGGTTGATGGCGGCTATGTCATCAATGGATCGAAAACATGGATTTCCAACGCACCCTTTGCCGATGTTTTTGTCGTCTGGGCAAAATCCGAAGCACATGGCGGCGGCATTCGCGGCTTTGTGCTTGAAAAGGGCATGAAGGGCCTCACGGCGCCTAAAATTCAGGGTAAGCTGTCGTTACGCGCATCGACCACGGGCATGATTATCATGGACAATGTCGAAGTTGGCGAAGACGCATTGCTGCCCGATGTACAAGGGCTGAAAGGCCCGTTTGGTTGCCTCAACCGCGCCCGGTACGGCATCAGTTGGGGCGCCTTGGGTGCCGCAGAATTCTGTATGCACGCCGCACGCCAATATGGCCTTGATCGCCACCAATTTGGCAAACCGCTTGCCGCCACCCAGTTATATCAAAAGAAGCTGGCCGATATGATGACCGATATTGCTTTGGGGCTGCAGGCATCGCTGCGCGTAGGCCGCTTGATGGACGAAGGCCAGCTTGCGCCAGATATGATTTCCATCGTGAAGCGCAACAATGCTGGCAAAGCGCTCGATATCGCCCGCGCTGCGCGCGACATGCATGGCGGCAACGGCATTAGCGAGGAATATCAAGTTATGCGCCACATGGTGAATCTGGAGACGGTCAACACCTATGAAGGCGCACATGACGTGCACGCGCTGATATTGGGCCGCGCCATCACGGGGATTGCGGCGTTCTAAAAAAATGGGCCGCTCAGCTGTTCAGCGGCGGCCCAGTCTAGGCTTCTCAGCCATGGGGGGGAGGGAAGCGTGTCTCCTCAGAGACGCACCCACCCTCATAGAACCAAAATGGTAAATGATTGATGAACGGCCAATGCGCCATTCAAAGAAATGATACGATTAACACGGCCCTGTTCTGCGGCCTTCCGCTGAAAACGAAAATGGCGCATTATTTCGAATGCCTTGCGATTGGATATGGATGATCCGGTTGGTTTCCTTACGGATAATCGTCAAACCCTGACCGTGCCCCGCGCAGCTGTAACTGACCGTTAGGGAATTTGCATTCGAACGCAGGACATATTGTTCGCACGCCAAGCCGCTATGTTGAATCTGCGTAAGGCTTTCCGATTTACCAAGGCAGATTTTGGCCATCGGCATAGTGCCACCTATTGGTCGTAACTGCCACATCCCGCGATCGAGCGAATCAAGCAATGCCATATCGCCATCTGATTTTGCAACGCCCGCAGCAGCCAGCGAAAGCAAAAGCGCACCGGGGAAGGCATAAAGAAGGAAAGCGTTACTCATAAGCTTCTGTCCGCAAACCAGTTTTACGCAGCGAAGCGATCTAGTTTTCGCAATAGACATAACATCATTTGTGCCGTTTTGCACGATGCTATGTAGCGCATGATCTATGCATTAGGCTGCCATCGATAATGCGCCGTTTAGTTGTTAAAACTGGCAAGGCTTATGGGGAACCGGCGCGAACAAAATTCGCAGTCAACGACGATGTCTCCAGCGTCATCGGCCATTTCAGCACGGTCGGTTGCCGGAAACTTGGCAATGACATCGCGGATGTGCACGGGGTCGCAGCGGCAGCCTTTGGACAGAAGATCGCCTTGCTCAATGCGCACTTCTTTTTCTTCATGGAACAATCGCCAAACGATTTCCTCAAGTGGAAGCGCTGGGTCGGCAAGCTCGGCAGCAGCAATAGTCGAAGACATGACTGCGATATGCTCCCACTCGGGATGGTCGAGCCGCACATGCAGCCGCTCGCGACCCTCCTCACCCTCGGGCAAATGCTGCACCAGCAGACCGCCCGCCACGCAGCGGCCATCGACATGGTCGACAGCGACGCGAATGAATGTCGGGATTTGTTCGGATTGTACAAAGTAATTTTGCGCCGC
The DNA here is from genome assembly GCF_044239045.1 of Sphingorhabdus sp. GTDB lineage: Bacteria > Pseudomonadota > Alphaproteobacteria > Sphingomonadales > Sphingomonadaceae > Sphingorhabdus_B. The sequence continues at coordinate 112,031 of NZ_JBIICD010000004.1, read as the reverse complement.
ATCCGCGAGTGTTTCGCCTTCAAGCGGGACAATCCCCTGATAACGCCCTCCGCCTTCGCTGGCGGGCTTCATCCGGTCGAAGGTGATGGCGAGATAGCCTTGTCCGAAGATGCCTAAAAGTGTCGCGTTTTGCGGCAGGGCAGCCGCAGTCGCGGCATCAAACTGCGCATAGCCGCGCAATGCACCATCCTTATAGTCGCAAGCCAATAGCCGGATTGCACCTTTTTCCGTCTGCGTTTGCAGCGTGAGCTGACTACCCGGCTCCTTCAACGATGCGCCAAGCAGCGCAGTCAAAACTAAAGCCTCCGCCAATGTCCGCTCAATCACAGGCGGATAAGCATGTGCAGCCAAAATTTCACCAAGCACATCATCCAAACGCACAAGCCGTCCGCGCGCATCGCGTGTTGGTATAGAAAAGCGCAAAGGCTGATTGGATAATGTTTCCGATTGCTCGGCCATCAGTTTTTTCCAAGGCACCACAATAGGATCGATTTTTGCGCATGCAGGCGGTTTTCCGCTTCATCCCAGATGACAGACTGCGGCCCGTCGATAACAGCGTCGGTCACTTCTTCGCCACGATGCGCCGGTAAGCAATGCAAGAATTTCGCATCGGCCTTCGCCAAAGCCATCAGGCGTTCATTAACCTGATACGGCATCATGGCCGCCATTTTATTATGGGCATGCTCCTGACCCATCGACACCCATGTGTCGGTGACAACAACATCGGCGCCCGCCACAGCTTCGCCTGCATCGCGCGTGAGCGTGATATTGGCTCCAGCAGTCTTAGCAGCGTCAATGAAATTGCTGTCGCTTTCATAACCTTCAGGAACAGCAATGCGCACATTGAACTTGAACAAACCGGCGGCTTCCACCAGAGAATTCAGCACATTATTGCCATCGCCAAGCCACGCTAATTCTAGCCCCGGCAACGCCTTCTTATGCTCCATCACTGTCAGAAGGTCAGCAACGATCTGGCAGGGATGCGAAAGATCCGTCAGTCCGTTAATGACGGGCACGCTGGCATAATGTGCCAGTTCCTCGACCTTATCATGGTCATCAGTCCGGATCATGATGGCGTCGACATATCGGGACAATACGCGCGCCGTGTCAGCAATGGTTTCCCCGCGACCAAGTTGCATTTGCCCCGAAGCCATAAAGATACTGTCGCCGCCCAATTGCTTCATCGCCATTTCAAACGACGTCCGCGTGCGGGTCGAATTTTTCTCAAACACCATCGCCAGCGTGTGGCCCGCAAGCGGCGCGTCGGAATCTGATTTACCCTTTGGCCAGCCGGCCCGCGCATTTTTTCTACTTATGGCGTCGTTCAGCATCGCCGCGATTGCATCGCCGCCGGCGTCGCTCAAGTTCAGGAAATGTCGCGTCATGCAGCTTCCGGCATCTGGTAGCTGGCGGCACCCGCCGACAGCTTTTCCATGAAAGTTTGGATTTCGGAATCACCGATGTTCAACGGTGGTAATACACGGAAGGTGTTGTCACCCGCCGCCACCAGCAAAAGCCCATGATTGTCCCGCAAATGCGCTACAAAGGGACGTGTTTCATGAGTCATCATCACACCAAGCATTAGGCCCTTACCGCGCACACCGGTAAACAGGTCCGGATAATTGCCGATAAACTGTTCCAGCATGGAACGTAGCTTGTCGCCTGTTGAACGCACTTGCGCGAGGAATTCGTCGTTCGCGACGACATCCCAAACCGCCTGACACGCCGCCATGGCAAATGGATTGCCGCCATAGGTTGATCCATGGGTGCCAACGACCATGCCGCGTGCAGCCTCTTCGGTGGCAAGGCACGCGCCGACCGGAAAACCGCCGCCCAGGCCCTTAGCTGTCGCCATGATATCCGGAATGATGCCATATTGTTCATAGGCATAAAGCGTGCCTGAGCGCGCCACGCCGCATTGCACTTCATCCAAGATCAACATGATACCATGCTCGTCCGCCAACGCACGCAAGCCTTGGATGAACGCATCTGATGCAGGGCGGACACCGCCTTCGCCTTGAATGGGCTCAACCAGAAACGCAGCCGTTTTTGGACCAATGGCGGCTTTTGCGCCTTCCAAATCATCGAAATCGACATATTTGAAGCCTTCAAGCAATGGCATGAAGCCCTTATGCATCTTCTCCTGATTGCTTGCTGAAATCGTCGCCATCGTCCGGCCATGAAAGGCGTTCTTGAAGGTGATAATTTCAAACCGGTCACTGCCTTGGCTCTGATGATAGGCCCGCGCGGTTTTAATTGCGCATTCGACGGCTTCCGCACCGGAATTGGTGAAAAACACAGTGTCGGCAAAGGTCGTATCGACCAGCCGCTGAGCGAAGGCTTCGCCTTGCGGGCTGCCATAGAGGTTCGATACATGGATCAGTGTCGCCGCCTGATCTTGAATGGCCTTGGTCAGATGCGGATGGCCATGGCCGAGCAAATTCACTGCGATACCAGCGGCAAAATCCAGCGCGCGGCTGCCGTCTTCAGAAATCAACCAAGCGCCTTCACCGCGAACCGGTCGAAAACCGCAGCGCGGATAGACTGGCATTAAAGGCGTAATCGACATGGTTTTGTTCCTTCCGACCATATATTTGGCATATTCCAAAAGCCAAAAAGCGGCCCCGTGGGACCGCTTGTTTCTGCCTTTCCGCTATAGGCATGCGAAAATGGCAAATCAAGCTATGCCTCGGCATCCTTGTCGCGCTTGGCAGCGGCGATCCGACGCCTCAGATATCCATAGAGCAACAAATGTACGCCTATCCACAAGAGGATAAAAATGATGATCATTTTCACGGGCGTACTCATACACCATCCATAAAGCCGCTTGGGGCCTAAGCAACCCTGATACTAAGCAAAAGTCTGCGGTCGGATCGATCTTTGCGCAAATTCACTCCACTGTAACGGACTTAGCCAGATTGCGGGGCTGGTCCACGTCAGTGCCCTTGGCGCAAGCGACGTGGTAGGCCAGCAATTGCACGGGCACGGCGTAGACCAATGGCGCGATCAGCGGGTGTACAGTCGGCATTTCAATGGTGGCGAGGCAACCTTCACCCGCTTCCTTTATGCCCTCGGCATCAGAAATCAGGACGACCTTGCCGCCGCGCGCGCGAACCTCTTGCATATTGCTAACGGTTTTTTCAAACAAAGGCCCGCTGGGTGCAAGGACGATGACCGGTACGGCTTCATCGATTAAAGCGATTGGCCCATGCTTCATTTCGCCTGAGGCATAGCCCTCGGCATGAATGTAACTGATTTCTTTCAGCTTGAGCGCGCCTTCCATGGCCAGCGGATAATCCGGACCACGACCTAAATAGAGCACATCGCGCGCTGGTGCGATCAAATGCGCCATCGCGGCGATCTCTTCATCATGCGCGAGTGCTGCATTCAACGCGGCGGGTGCTTCGATCAGATGCCGAACGATTTCACGTTCTTCCTCAGCGCTCAACTTGCCCTTCACTAGCGCCAGATGTGCGGCCAACGCAGCCAAAACCGCAAGCTGGCAGGTAAACGCCTTGGTCGATGCAACGCCGATTTCAGGGCCGGCATGGGTGGGCAGCAATAGGTCCGCCTCACGCGCCATGCTGGATGTCGGCACGTTGACGACAACTGCGATTGTCTGGCCATTTTCCTTGCAATGGCGCAACGCCGCCAACGTGTCTGCGGTCTCGCCCGATTGGGATATGAACAACGCAAGGCCGCCTTCCTCCAACACAGGGTCGCGATACCGAAATTCCGACGCGACATCGATGTCAACGGGGATACGGGCGAAGGTTTCAAACCAATATTTCGCAACCATTCCTGCATAAAAGGACGTGCCGCAGGCGACGATGGTGATGCGCTTTACGCCCGCCAAGTCAAAATCCATCTGCGGCAGGGCAACGGTTTGCTCCAACGGCCGAATGTAGCTCGAGAGTGTTTGCGCGACCACGGTTGGCTGCTCAAAAATCTCTTTCTGCATATAATGGCGGTAATTGCCCTTTTCGATCTGCGCCGCAGACACGCCTGAAGTGGTGATTTCGCGCGTGACCGGCATATTGTCCTTATCGAAAATCTGCGCGCCGTCGCGCGTGATGATGACCCAGTCACCTTCTTCCAGATAGGCAATTTGCTGCGTCAGCGGCGCAAGGGCGAGCGCGTCAGAGCCCAAATAGGTCTCGCCATCGCCATAGCCGACAACCAACGGGCTGCCGAGCCGCGCGCCGATGAGAAAATCAGGAAATTGCCGGAACGCAATCGCAAGGGCAAACGCGCCGCGCAGGCGGGGAAGCACGGCCTTGACAGCATCGGCGGGCGCAAGGCCAGTCTCTACTTGTTCAGACACCAGATGCGCGACGACCTCTGTATCGGTCTCGCTTTCAAACGTCCGGCCGCGCGCCGTTAATTCGTCGCGCAACTGCTTGAAATTTTCGATGATGCCATTGTGGACCAAAGCGACTTCGTCCGTTGCGTGCGGGTGGGCGTTACTTGTTGTTGGCGCGCCATGTGTCGCCCAACGGGTGTGCGCGATGCCGATATTACCCGCAGCGTCATCGGTCTTGAGCACGTTGACGAGATTGGCCAGCTTACCCTCTGCGCGGCGGCGGATGAGTTGACCATCAAAAACGGTGCAGACGCCAGCGCTGTCATAGCCCCGATACTCCATCCGCTTCAGGCCATCGACCAAACGGTCAGAAACCGCAGATTTGCCAACAATTCCGATAATGCCGCACATGAATTTTTGCTTTCGTTAGAGTATGTATGGAACGCGGATGCCCGGCATTTCGGCTGGAAAGTCCTTTACATTGCGCGTCACTAAAATTGCGCCATGCTCTTGTGCTGACGCAAAAATTACGGCGTCCGGCAGTTTGAGGGAGCGTTTGTTGAAACGAAGATCGGCAGCGCGTCGTGCGATCTCCGGCGATAACTCGCGTATGGAATAATTTTGCAAATAGGCTTCGGTTTCGGCGCGTGCTGGCACGGGCATGCCAGCCAGAACTTCAATCCACGTCATGCGGCTAATCCACTGGCGCTTCGCACGACGAAGCTCGGCGAGCGCCTGGGGCCTTCTCGCCAACGCATCGATAATGATATTGGTATCGAAATAGATGTCGCTCACGCGGCGGCATCTTTCTCATCAGTCAGCGGGCCATGTCTTGCAGGGTCATATTCCGGATCCCATTCGCGCACCCATTCGTCGCGTAGCCGGTTTTGATAATCCATCCCATCTTCCGTGAAGCCATATTTTGCCCACAAACCGAAGCCTGCCTCAAGCCAATCAGTATTGCCAGATGCTGGCCCGTCCGCGCGATATGCCTCCACCGCCTCCCGCAAAACAGCCGCACGCGACTTGCCCTGTTCAGCGGCAAGCTGGTCAAGCCATTTGATATCTTCATCAGGCAAATCGGCGAGGATACGAGTCATGATATACCGATATCATATCATGATATCATGTCAAGTTTAGTCACTTCTTCTCCGCTTTCTTCTTCCGCATCGCATCATGGAAGCGGTCGGCCCAGCCGGGCTTCACCAGTTGTTCGGCGCGTACCAAGCGGAGTTCGCCGTCGGCGACGTCGCGGGATACCGCGCTGCCTGCGGCCACAATCGCGTCCCGGCCGATTTTGACCGGCGCGATGAGGGCGCTGTTGCTGCCGATGAAGGCGCCTTCGCCGATCACGGTTTGATATTTGAAATAGCCGTCATAATTGCAGGTGATGGTGCCAGCGCCGATGTTCGCGCCTGCGCCAATCGTGGCGTCGCCGAGGTACGTTAGATGGTTGGCCTTTGCGCCCTTGCCCAGATGGGCTTTTTTGGTTTCGACGAAATTGCCGATCTTTGCCTTTTCCTCCAAAACCGTTCCGGGCCGGAGCCGCGCAAAGGGGCCTATTTCGCAACCGCTGCCGATGATAGCACCCTCAATATGGCTATTGGCGCGGATTTTTACATTGTCGGCTATGCTAACGCCGGGACCAAAGAAGATATTTGGTTCGATCAGGACATCGCGGCCAATTTGCGTATCCCAGGCAAACCAGACTGTTTCCGGGGCAATCAAAGTAGCGCCATCATCCATGGCTTGCATCCGGCGGCGCTGCTGCCACGCTTGCTCCATCTCCGCCAATTGCGCGCGGCTGTTGATGCCCGCCACATTGTAGGGTTCGGTGGTGACGACCACGCACATCCGCCCGTCTTCATGGGCGATGTTGACGATATCGGTGAGATAAAATTCCTTCTGCGCATTGTCGTCAGTGACGCGGTCCAGCAACGGGAACAGGTCGCGCGCTTTAACCGCCATCAGGCCAGAATTGGATAGCTTTACGGCTTTTTCCGCCTCGGTTGCGTCCTTTTGCTCGACCATCTTAATGATGCGGCCATCTTCGACGATTACGCGGCCATAGCCCGTTGGATCCTCTGGCTCGAACGCCAACACGACCACCGCGGGCGCATCCGGTGCATTGAGCCGCGCAACCATGGCTTGCATCGTGGCGGTCGGTACAAAGGGCACATCGCCATAGAGAATAAGAACATCGCCATCAAACCCCGCCAAAGCATTTTGGGCCTGCTGCACCGCGTGGCCAGTGCCAAATTGGGGTTCTTGCACCGCAAGCTCTGCCGAGCCTGCCAGTGCAGCCTCCAGCTGCGCCTTGCCGCTGCCAACCACCACAACCTTCTTGGTCGGGTTTAAGGCATCGACGGATGCCATCAGGTGCATCAGCATTGGCCGAGCGGCGATGGGATGCAGCACCTTATGTAGGTCGGATTTCATTCGCGTGCCCTTGCCCGCGGCGAGAATGATGGCGGCTAATTCAGTCATAGATATCACCATGCCAGCAAATTGTTGCGGTTTCCAGAACAACACTTCAATGACACCGACATATTATAGTCCGTTCATGTTGAACCCAATCGAAACACATAGATAGTTGGAGAGCTTGGCTTGAAATTTCCTTTCGACATAATCGGCTTCGACCTTGACGGCACTTTGGTGGACACCAGCGGCGATCTGACCGCTGCGGTCAATCATGTGCTGGGTAGCGTAGGCAGGCCGTTGCTCTCACCCGAAACAGTGAAGCAATATATTGGCGGCGGCGCAAAGCTGATGTTGCAACAGGGTTTGGAAGCGACAGGCGGCATTCCCGACAATGATTTCAAACCGCTCTATCGCCAGATGCTGACCTATTACGAAGCTAATGTTTCTGTGCATAGTCGCCCTTTCGATGGCGCGTTGGCGGTGCTCGATGCGCTTGACGATATGGGTGTACGTTATGCGGTGGTGACCAACAAATTCGAGAGCCTTGCGGTTCAATTGCTGACCGACCTGAACTTGGCGCACCGCATGGGATGCATTTTGGGTGCAGATACCTTGGGCAAGGAAAATGCCAAACCCTCGGGCGCACCGATTTTTGAAATGATTAAACGCTGTGGCGGTGGGCGTGCAGCCTATATCGGCGATTCCATTTACGATATTATGGCGGCGAAGAATGCCAACGTCCCGAGCGTGGCCGTCAGCTTCGGTTTTTTGCATGGGCCGGTCGAGGATATGGGCGCAGACGCAATCATTGATCATTTCGACGAATTGGTTGATTGCCTAAAGCGGATGGCATCGAATTAGTGCGCGCAGAGGTATAAGGAGCGGCGGGCAGACTGCTTTTTCCTTCGCCGTTGCTTGCACCAAATCGCTGTGTCTATATGTGTGGCGATCACACAGTAATTGCAGCAGGGTACAAAGTGAACAGTTGGTTGTCTCCCCGCATAATTGTTGCATTTGCCTTGGCATTTGTCGGTGCCGTTTTCGCTGACCAAATGACGGGTTCTGCCGAGCGCATTCTCGTCATTTTCGTGTCAATGTTGATAGCATTGTTCATTGTCGCTGATCCACATGACCGCGAAGACGTGCCTCAGGAGGCCGTTAAGTGGGCAGCATCGGATACAGAAGTACCGGCGATTAGTTCACATCCACAGTTACAGGCGTTTATCGATTCGTCGGCCGACGCCATATTGATGGTAGAAAATGCCCGCGTAACCGCTGCCAACCAAGTTGCATTGCGCTTGCTTGGCCCAATTATTGTCGGCCAAAATGTGCGTATGGCGTTCCGTCACGCTGGCGCGATTGAGCGGCTGTCCGACCCTGATGCGCAGCATAGCGGGCATCCGATTCGGCTGACCGGCATTGGCCAGAAAAACCAATTATGGGACATGCGGATTCAGACCATGGGTCCATCGCAGAAAATCGTGCATTTGGCCGACCGCAGTGGAACACAGGCCGCTGAAAAAATGCGCGTTGATTTTGTCGCCAACGCTAGCCACGAATTGTTGACACCCCTGGCCGCCATCAAGGGCTTTATCGAAACGCTGGATGACCCAGCAGCGGGTGATGACGCCGCGACGCGCAGCCGCTTTCTGGGCATCATGGCCACGGAGACCGACCGGATGCAGGCGCTGGTTCGCGATCTTATGTCACTGAGCCGGATTGAGGCCGAAAAATATGATCCACCGCAAACGCCCGTCGATTTTTCCGATATCGTCATGGAAACCGTTGATCAGCTTCGAAATAGCCAAAAGGACCGTGGCGCGGACATCCTGATTGATGTGACGGCGGACCTACCGCCTGTCATGGGCGACGCTGGACAATTGCGCCAAGTGGCAAGCAACATATTGAACAATGCGTTGAAATATGGTCGCGCTGGAACACCCGTGGCGGTTGTGCTGGGGCGCTCGCGCTCCGGCGCGATGATTAATTTCTCCGTCACGGATGTGGGCGACGGCATTGCCCCTGAACATTTACCGCGCCTGACGGAACGTTTTTATCGCGTCGATTCCGGGAGAAGCCGCTTGGTTGGCGGAACTGGCTTGGGCTTAAGCCTTGTCAAACATATCGTTGATCGGCATCGCGGCCATCTGGAAATCCGCAGCACAATCGGAAAAGGTACGACAGTTGCGGTCTTGCTGCCCGTCGTCCCTACCGGACCGTCATAATATTGTAACACAATAGTCATTTATCAGCCATCTCGATCGTCTAGGGCGATATCAAGTGCGGTTTGAACCGCGCCGAATCCAATATGGGGACAACCAATATGATGAAAAAAATTTCGCTCATTGCTGTAAGCGCTCTCGCCCTTTCGGCATGTAATGACCAAGCCAGCACAGGCGGCGCTGCCGGTGGTTCACGCCAGGAAATCCGGATTGTGGGCTCATCAACCGTGTTCCCATTTGCGAAGGCTGCTTCAGAGGCATTTGCCAAGGCAGATGCATCGCGCAAATCACCCGTGCTGGAATCGACTGGCACTGGCGGCGGAATTGAACAATTCTGCAAAGGCGTTGGCGCAGATACGCCAGATATTGCCAATGCATCGCGTCGCATGAAAAAATCTGAATTTGAAAATTGCCAGAAAAATGGCGTCAAAGACATTATCGAAATTCAGGTTGGTATTGATGGCCTAGCGCTTGCGCAATCCAACAAGGGTGCGAAGATCGCGCTGTCGACCGAAGACGTCTATAAAGCGCTTGCTGCTAACCCATTTGGGAAGCCACAGACCGCTAAGCTTTGGTCGGATGTGAACCCTGCCCTGCCGAAATTGCCTATTTCGGTTTATGGTCCGCCCACGACTTCCGGCACGCGCGATTCATTCCATGAACTGATCATGGAATCGGGCTGCAAGACCGATGCCGCGACCAAGGCGCTGAAAGACAGCGACGAAGACAAGTATAAGGCAATATGCACCGAGGTACGCACCGATGGTGCGTTCAAGGAACAGGGTGAAAACGATAATCTGATCGTACAGAAGCTCAGCTCCAACCCGAACATGATCGGTATCTTCGGCTATAGCTATATGGAAGAAAATGCATCGAAGGTGCATGGCATCACTATGAATGGGGTAAGCCCAACGATCGCCACGATTTCCGACGGTAGCTACCCCGGCGCGCGCAAGATGTTCATTTATGTGAAGAAGGCGCATGTCGATAAAATTCCGGGCATCAAGGATTTTGTCCTCGAATTTCTTAAGGGTGGTTTAGTTGGCGGTTATCTGACCAAATTGGGCATGATCGCATCTAGCGATGCCGATTACAAAGTGGCCAGTGATGCTGCTAACGCCCTAACCGCAATGACAGGCGCCGATTTGAAATAAAACTGAAACAATCATGGCGTCTATGGGCCTGGATCGAATCTTTGTTTGATCCAGGCCTTTGCTGTATCGAGGCGCTGTGTATGGCTAGGTCCGAATCATCTGGCCCAGAGGAGCATAGTTAAGTTTATGACTGGAACGGCATTGCTCTTCCTTGTCCTTGGTCTCGGCCTTATTGGCTGGATTTCTGGGCGCGCGCGCGCGGCTGCGTTTGTGCGCAGTGCAAAATCTGGGCCGCGCGGTACTGTTAACAGCCTGCCTTATTATCACGGCTGGTTCGTGGCGATCTGCGCCATCGCCCCTGCACTTGCTTTCATGTTCATTTGGCAGTCGATTTCCCCTTCATTGGTCACCAACATGGTGCTGTCGGCCCCTGCGGCTGCCGATTTGCCGCAAGAAGGTTTCGCGCGCGCTGCGATCTTGTCGGAAGCGCGAGCTATTGCACAAGGTTTCCAAACCGCTGCTTTTCAAGGTGGTAGCGAAAAGCTGGTTCCATTATACAAAAATGCATTATCTTATTATAAATGGATTGGCGTTGCCGCGACATTATTGCTGCTTTTCGCCGGAGGTGCGTTTGCGTTCACCCGCTTAAAGCCCGACTTCCGCGCGCGCAGCAAAGTCGAACGCGTTGTCATGTTCGGATTGCTGGTTGCATCCTTGATTGCCATTCTGACGACGCTAGGCATTTTTGCCTCGTTGATTTTTGAATCCTGGCGCTTCTTCTCGATGGTGTCGCCATTTGAGTTTCTGTTTGGCACCGAGTGGAACCCCAAATCGACCGTGACGCCAGGCGCGGACAATGGTTATGGCGCGATTCCCTTATTCTGGGGCACTATTTTCATTGGTGCAATTATCGCGATGATCGTTGCCATTCCACTGGGCTTGATGAGCGCAATCTTCTTGACCCAATATGCGTCCACGACCGTGCGTAAATGGATGAAGCCAATTCTCGAAATTCTCGCAGGCGTGCCAACCGTGGTATATGGATATTTTGCCGCGTTAACGGTTGCACCTGCGGTGCGTGACTTTGCCGTCATGCTTGGCGTCAGTAATGCCGCATCCGACAATGCCTTGGCCGCTGGCATCGTCATGGGCGTCATGATTATTCCATTGGTATCGTCCATGTCCGACGATAGCATCGCCGCCGTACCTAGCGCGATGCGCGATGGCAGTCTTGCGATGGGCGCGACCAAAAGCGAAACTATAAAGCAAGTGTTGCTGCCAGCCGCCTTGCCCGGCGTCGTCGGAGGTATATTGCTGGCCGTCAGCCGCGCGATTGGCGAAACCATGATTGTCGTCATGGCGGCGGGCTATACCGCTAACCTAACCGCCAACCCTTTTGCGACCATCACCACTGTGACTGTCCAGATTGTCGCGCTTTTGACCGGTGACCAAGATTTCGGAAGCCCGCATACGCTTGCGGCATTTGCGCTTGGCCTTGCATTGTTCGTAACGACATTCTTCCTTAATTATGTCGCGTTGCGCGTCGTTAAAAAATATCGGGAAGCATATGAGTAACGCCATCATGGATCCGGCACCCACCGACTGGAACGGGCAAATCATGCAAAAGCGCATCGCGCGGCGTTATGCGGCCGAGCGGCGGTTTAAGGCAATTGGTTTTCTTGCCGTTGCCTTGTCGACTTTGTTCCTCGCCTTTTTGCTTTTCACAATGCTGGGCCAAGGTTTGCGGGGTTTTCAGCGCACCGAAATTGCGGTCGATTTTGACTTTCCGGCGTTAACAGCAGGCGCAACGGCAGCTTCGATCAGCGGCCCTAACGCTGATGCTGCACTGAATTCGATGGATGTTCCCGGCATTGTCGAGCTTGCCGTCAGCGAGCAATATAGCGATTTAAGCGAGGGTCTTTTAACCGCTGGTGCTGCCGGCAATGTGCGGCAGATGTTGATGGATAATCCCAGCCTCGTCACAGCAAAACAGCAATTGTGGTTACCGGTGGATTCGCGATTGGATGTTGCGTTCAAACGCGCTGGTGAACCCGAAGCCGAAAAGACGGTTGCAGCTCTGGCGCAAAAGGACGCTTTACGCACAGGCTTTAACTGGACGTTCCTGACAGGCGCCGACGCTACTGACCCATCGGCGGTTGGCATCTGGGCAGCGTTCAAGGGATCGCTGATGACCATGGCGATCACCCTGATGCTTGCCTTCCCCATCGGCGTATTGGCCGCTTTATATCTTGAGGAATATGCCGCCAAGAACAGGCTGACCGATATGATTGAAGTGTCGATCAACAATTTGGCGGCCGTCCCCTCTATCATTTTTGGTTTACTGGGGCTTGCGGTGTTCCTCACCCTATTCGGCATGCCGCGATCATCTGCATTGGTTGGCGGTTTGACGCTGGCTTTAATGACGATGCCCGTCATCGTCATTGCGGGCCGCAATGCGGTCAAGTCCGTGCCGCCGTCGATCCGTGAGGCGGCGTTGGGGATTGGCGCCTCGCCCATACAGGTCGTGTTTCACCATGTGCTTCCGCTTGCCCTTCCAGGCATATTAACCGGTACCATTATCGGTATGGCGCGCGCCTTGGGCGAAACTGCGCCGCTGCTGATGATAGGCATGCGCGCCTTCATCCCGGCTGCGCCCGAAGGTTTCACTGACGCGACAACGGCTTTACCGGTGCAAATCTATCTTTGGTCGGACGAGGTCAATCAGGGCTTTGTCGAAAAAACCAGCGCCGCGATTATTGTGCTGCTGATCTTCTTGTTGGGCATGAACGCCCTTGCCATCTATCTTCGCAACCGTTTCGAAACGCGTTGGTGACCTATGAACAAAAAGGACTTCAATGTGGGCGTAACCCCAGGAATAGCTAAAATATCCACACGCAATGTGAATGTATATTATGGCGACAAGCAAGCCATTAACGACGTGTCGATCGACGTTGATCGGGAGAATGTGACGGCGTTTATCGGCCCGTCCGGCTGCGGAAAATCAACATTTCTGCGGTCTTTAAACCGGATGAATGATACCGTCGCAGGGGCCCGCGTCGAAGGGCAGATACTGCTCGACGGGGAAGACATTTATGCATCTGGCATGGATGTCGTGCAATTGCGCGCGCGTGTCGGAATGGTATTTCAAAAGCCAAATCCATTCCCGAAATCCATCTATGACAATGTCGCTTATGGCCCACGCATCCACGGTCTCGCCAGCGGCAAGGCCGAGTTGGACCAGATTGTTGAAAATTCCCTCACCCGCGCGGGATTATGGACTGAAGTCAAGGATCGTCTAAGCGAAAGCGGAACGGCGCTTTCCGGCGGTCAGCAGCAGCGTTTGTGCATTGCCCGCGCCATTGCGGTCGACCCAGAAGTCATCCTAATGGATGAGCCTTGCTCGGCGCTTGACCCAATCGCCACGGCACGGATTGAGGAGTTAATTCACGACCTGCGCGGAAAATACGCTATCATCATCGTGACCCACAATATGCAGCAGGCTGCGCGTGTTTCGCAACGCACTGCTTTTTTCCATTTGGGCCATTTGATTGAATTTGGCGAAACGTCTGACATATTCACCAATCCACGCGAAGACCGCACCAAAGATTATATTACAGGCCGTTACGGTTAGAAAGATTGCGACATGAGCACTGGCACAAGGCACACAATCACTGCATTTGACGACGACATGGACGAAATCCGTGGTCTTATTGCGGAAATGGGCGCGCGGGCGGAAACCGCTGTTGTCGCGGCGATGAAGGCGTTGACCGAACATGACGTGGATGCTGCCACCACTATCCGCGCCGATGACAAGATCATTGATAGCCTGGAAACGGAAGTAGAGCGACTGGTCGTCCGCACGATTGCCTTACGCGCACCTATGGCGGACGATTTGCGCGAACTGATTGCGGCGCTAAAAATGTCGGCGGTTATCGAGCGTATTGGCGATTATGCAAAGAACATCGCCAAGCGCGTGCCCAAGATGGAAGGCCAGATTCACGCATCTGCAAAAGAGCAATTGGGCCGCATGGGTGCAATCGTCGTGGAAATGATCCGGACTGCCATGGATGCTTATGCAAAGCGCGACGTGGATCTGGCCCGTGCGGTCACCGTGCGCGACGATGTGGTGGATCAGCTGAACAAGGACTTGTTCGTCGACTTCGTCGCTTATGTGGCAAAAAATCCGCAAAACGCCACGGAAGTTGCGCATTTGCTGTTCACAGCAAAAAACCTCGAGCGCATTGGTGATCACACGACCACCGTGGCCCAAATGATATACTTTACCGAAACGGGTGAAAACCTACCTGACGCTTAATGCGGAGAGACATATGCCCAAGGCGCAATTGCTATTAGTTGAAGACGACAGTGCACTTGCCGAGCTCGTCCGCTGGCATTTTGAACGTGAGGAATTCGACGTCCAACACACCGGTGATGGCGAAGAAGCGCTTTTGATGGCTAAGGAGCGCACGCCTGATTTGGTGTTGCTCGATTGGATGCTAGAGAATTTATCCGGGATCGAAGTGTGCCGGCAGCTGCGCAAGGCCGACAATACCGCCAATGTGCCCATCATCATGTTGACCGCGCGTGGTGAAGAAGATGACCGCATTCGTGGGTTAGAAATCGGTGCCGATGATTATGTCACCAAGCCGTTTTCACCGCGCGAACTCGTTGCCCGTGCCAAGGCCGTTCTCCGCCGCGTCCGCCCAGCTTTGGCTGGCGAAGCCTTGCGCTTCGGCGATGTCGAAATGGATACCGTCGCGCACAAGGTGAAACGCGGCGGGAAGCAGGTGCCTTTAGGGCCGACCGAATACCGGTTGCTGAAACATTTCCTCGAATATCCAGGCCATGTCTTTTCGCGTGAACGCTTGCTCGACAGCGTTTGGGGCCACGACAGCGACATCGAAATTCGAACGGTCGATGTCCATATCCGTCGCCTGCGCAAAGCCTTGAACGAAGGCTTTGGCAGCGATATTATCCGGACCGTGCGTTCAGCAGGCTATTCGCTCGATCAGGACGCCGTTTAAAATTCGACCTGCATCCGCGCTGCTACAATATCGACCGAATAATCGCGCTTATCCACGGGCAATGTGGAGAGCGGGTCAACTATAGCCGCCATTGGGCCGCCTTTGACCTCCACGCGTCCATAATTGAGCATGAACCGAACATAGTCGATAGGATACCAGTTCACGCCGAATAGATAGCTGGACTGCTTGCCTCCACGCCCAAGCCGCGTGTTGAGCGTCGCCAGGCTGCTGGCTCCGGTCGCAAAATTATTTGTCGCACCATTTTTCAGCGCATTGCTGTCAAGATCGAGATATTCGAAGCGTCCGGCGATTTGGAATGCCCCTATACCTTTTTTGTCGATGGGCTTGAGAACCTTCGTCCGGCTCCATGCACCATCCTTATATCCACGGGTCTCACCTGTCAGGAAATAGCCGGCTTCGGCGTACATCCCGAAAAAGCTTGGATCACCCGCTGGCGTAACCGCATTATTTCCACCAGTGAAGCTGTCCAACCCGGTTGCGATGTTGCCCGCACGATACGCATTCACTTTGGTCCACTGACCCTCCCCAGCAAAATAGAAACCCGGGAATATCGCCGCCAACTCTAGGCCGACGATGCGGTCACTCTTGGCCGCAAAGCTGCCAGTGTCGACAAAACGCACGTCGGTTAACTGCGTATTTGGACGTGCGCGATAACGCGTCAGCTGGTTCGTAGAAGGGGCGTTGACGGACACTGATGCGGTGGCGTTATTGTTGGACGCAAATTCGCGTTGTTGGACCGTGGCACCAAAATGCAACTGCCCGCCGAATGCCTTGGGCGTATAAACAAGGCGTCCGGCGCCGATCCAGCCATCATTGTCGAATGAACTGTCGATGCTGTGCGCAGTAAACAGTCCTGCCTCGGCACGAATGCCGTTAGCTGCATCATGCCAAGCGACCGCGGCGCCTAACCTGCGGCTGTTCAAAAAGGCATCGTTAAATGTGGCGCGTTCGGTAAAGCTGTTATTGTTGGAGCTTGCGATTTGTTCCAGACCATTTAGCGTTTCGAAATTCCCAATCCGAACGTTAATTGGCGCATTTTTGGGATTGTAGTTTAAAAACACGTCGCCAAAGCCCACAGTGCCGTTCGCAAAATCACCTTCGACTTTATAGCCAAAGCCGCCGGGCATCGTTCCCTCGGCACCAAGCCGCACGCGACGTACTCTGCTGTTAAAACCAAGGTTTCTATTGGCGGCATAATCGCCCGGTATGCTTACATAGCCCGCATCATAATGGATCCGTCCGCGAGGCTTAAAGCTCCATCCATCCGAGCCGCTGGACTCCGGAGCCCCCTTCCATTTGACGTCAGTAGCGGTCTTTTTTTCAACTGCATTTATCTTGGCAGAGATATTGGTGAGCTGTTCCTTAAGCGCTGCAACTTCAGCGCGCAGCGCTTCGACCTCCGATCCGTTGTCCTGCGCGGACGCAGGTAAAGCGGCAGTTGCCATGGTGAACAAAGCTGTTCCGTAAAGCCATTTTTTTGCAGTCATTGTAATATCCCGTTTGATTTGATGACGCCTTAACAACAAATATATGTCTCAACGGTGACGCTAATATTTCGCTTTTATGACATTAGGCATCTATTGCTTTACGCTTGCGTCAACTGGGCTGTCATGCCAAGGTTCGGGGTGATTTTGCGGCCTCAGCCGCTATTGATTATGGAGAATAAATATGACCATCAATTTTAAAGACAAGGTTGCAATTGTAACGGGTGCGGGCGGCGGTTTGGGCAAGGCTTATGCCCTTGAACTCGCCAAGCGCGGCGCCAAAGTGGTGGTTAATGATTTGGGTGGCGCACGCGACGGCACAGGCACATCTGACGCAGCGGCGCAAGTCGTTGAGCAAATCAAGGCCGCTGGCGGCGAAGCCATGGCCAATGGCGGCAGCGTTACCGAATATGAGCAAATGGTCGAAATGGTCGCCAAGGCGAAAGAGGCTTTTGGCGGCGTGCACATATTGATCAACAATGCAGGCATCTTGCGCGATAAAAGCTTTGCCAAGATGGATATGCCCGATTTCAACCTAGTGCTTCAGGTTCATGTCATGGGGTCGGCCAACTGCACCAAGGCGGTATGGGACACAATGCGTGACCAGGCTTATGGCCGTATTTTGATGACCACCTCGTCAACGGGTCTGTACGGCAATTTCGGACAGGCGAATTATGGCGCGGCGAAGCTTGGCTTGGCTGGCTTTACCAAGACGCTGCATTTGGAAGGCGCGAAATATAATGTCCGCGTCAACTCGCTAGCGCCCGTCGCTGGCACACGCATGACCGAAGATATCTTCCCCGAAGGCCTGTTCGAGCAATTCACACCTGAAAATGTTGTTCCAGCCGCGCTCTATCTGGTCAGCGAAGATGCGCCGACCAATATGATTATCGGCGCTGGCGGCGGTGGCTATCACGCCGCTTATGTCACTATGACACCTGGCGTCGCGCTGCGTCAGGAAGACCGCAATGTCGAAGGCTTCGCGGCAGCATGGGACAAGATCATCGACCGCACGGGCGAAACGGTGCCGCAATCGGGTGGCGAACAATCGGTCGCCGTCATGAAGGCGTTGCAAGCCCTCGGCTAAGACGTCCCAATCAGACCTTAAATAGCCCGGTCTTTGGCCGGGCTTTTTTATGCGTCGACCAATTTCATTAACTTGCGTTCGACAGGCGCCAGCACTGGCCCGAGATCATGGCCGCGCTTCAGAATTGCGCCGCCTTCGCCGACCAACGCCCACATGCCTTGGCGGTTACGCAAAGCGGGGCGTTTTTCGATGCGATATTCGGGGCGTTCGGTCGCGCGGCGAAACATGCTAAACACAGCAGCGTCACGACCCAAGTCTATGGCATAATCCCGCCAGTTTCCCGCAGCGACCATCCGGCCATATAGGTTCAGGATCTGCGTCAGTTCATTTTTTTCAAAGCCGACCTGATTGTGGCGACTAACCCCCGGAAAGGGCGTGATGACGGCGCTCAACTGACCTTGCGTCCTTTGGCTGAACGTGGCTTGGCAGGTGTAACGTTGGACGCGGCATCACGGTCTGCCATCAACTCGGCCACTTTCTTGCGCAAGCTTTCAATCTCGCATTGCATAATCTCAAGGCTTTGGGTCGCGGGATCGAACATTTCACGGCAAGGCGTGCCATAGGGCATGAAATCACGCGCGTAGGTTTCCGCCTTTACCAATGTCGATCGGGCTTTTTGACCAATCATGGTCGCGCCGGCGGGCACATCGTCGGTAACAACCGCAGCGGCGCCAATGCGCGCGCGTTCGCCAACCGTAATTGGCCCAAGAATCTGTGCGCCTGAACCGATGATGACATTGTCCAATATGGTTGGATGTCGTTTTCCACCAACACCCGCCGTCGGGTTTGTGCCGCCAAGCGTTACATTTTGATACATCGTGACATTATCACCGATTTCCGCCGTTTCGCCAATGACGCTAAAGCCATGGTCGAGGAAGAAGTTGCTGCCAATTTTCGCACCGGGGTGAATGTCGATACCGGTCATAAAGCGCGCAAAGTGATTGACCAATCGCGCCAGGAAAAACATCTCGCCCAAAAACAGCCAGTGCGCGACGCGGTGATAGCCCACCGCCCAAACGCCAGGATATAACAATATCTCCCACCGCGAACGCGGCGCCGGGTCTCGTTCTTTGATCGAGTCGAGATAATCGATGAGATTAGAAATAAACATAATGGCACTTCTGGCCTTTGCCGGACCCTTGATGGATACCAAGCTAAGACGTTCGGGTGGGTTTTTCCAGCAAAGGATGCAGCTTGCCTATAATTTTATATGGAAAAATTGGCAAAAACGATTATATATCATGTATTGATTAACGGGACCGATTTATGAGCACATATCTTCCGACGCTCAAACAGCTGCAATATCTGGTGGCGCTGCAAGAGCATGGGCATTTCGGCAAAGCGGCAGAGTCCTGTTTTGTGACGCAATCTACGCTCTCGGCAGGCATTCGCGAATTGGAATCCTTGCTTGGTCTCATGCTGGTTGAGCGCACACGCCGCGTTGTGCGCTTTACACCGCTTGGTAATAAGATGGTGGCCAAGGCCCACCGCATATTGCGCGAAGCAGAGGAACTAGCAGAAATGGCCCGTTCAGCGGGCAAGCCATTGGCCGATGATCTGCGGATGAGCGTCATTCCAACCATCGCGCCGTTTTTGCTACCCAAATTATTACCCGCATTACGCAAGCAATATCCGGACTTGAAATTATATTTGCGCGAAGAAGCCAGCGCCGCCGCAATCGAAGCATTACATCACGGACAGGTCGATTGTGTATTGCTTGCACTGCCATTTGCTGCCGGCGATATTGAAAAAGCGACGTTGTTTGATGACCGCTTGTTCGTCGCGTTTCCCAAGGACGATCCACGCGACCCGCCCGAAAGCATTGATCCAGAATTGATCGACGAAAGCCGCCTGCTTTTGCTGGTCGATGGCCATTGCCTCAAGGACCATGCTCTTGCCGCCTGCAACCGCCCCGAAATGCGCGCCTTTGCAACGATGCTGGGGACCTCGCTGCATACTTTGGTGCAAATGGTCGATAATGGCCTTGGCCTTACTATCATCCCCGAAATGGCGGTTAAAGCTGGGTTGTTAAACGGCACCGATGTGCAAGCCCGCCCGTTAAACGCCGAACATGCGTCGCGTGAAATTGCTTTGGTTTGGCGGACGAATAGCCCGCGACGTGAGGAATTTGAACTACTGGCAAATGCACTGCGCGGTTTGCACGCAGGCTAGGCCCAGCGTTCGGCGCGCGCCTCATCGCTCGCTTTGGCGTCCACCCATTTGGCGGTGCCATCCGCATAATGCTCGCGCTTCCAAAATGGGGCTTCGGTCTTTAGCCGGTCAATGAGAAACGCCGCCGCCTCCAATGCCTCTGCCCTATGCAGCGAAGCGGCCCCGACAACGACCACAGGAGCCCCCACAGCGACGATTCCGACGCGGTGGGTAATTAGGGCGCCCAGCAACGACCATCGCGCTGTAGCGGCTTCTATGAGGCTTGAAAGGCTCGCCTCGGTCATGCCGGGATAATGCTCCAATTCAATGGCGGTTACCCCCCCATCATCACGCACAATGCCGGTAAAACTGGCCAATGCGCCGCCGCCAAGACCCGCTAGGGCAGCTAACTCTTGGTCAGGCTGAATCGCCGCGTTGCTGATCCGTACGCTTTTCATCCGCCCGTGACCGGGGGGAAAATCGCCAATTCTTGCGCCGCACCAAGCAGAGCGTCGCCCGCAACCATTTCTTGGTCCAACGCGAAACGCAGGCGGGTCGGATCCTCTAATGCGCGGGCATGCTCTTGGGAACGCGCGGAAATCCTCGCCACTAGATCGCCTACTGTGCGGGCATCTTGCGGCACATCGCACTCTTCGGATGACAGCCCAATCGCCTCGCGTACGCTAGCAAAATAGACCAATTTCATGGTATTAATCCATATGCTTGATGCCGACGCGCAGATAATCCCAACCGGTAATCATCGTCAGCACCGCCGCAATCCACAACAAAAGCAACGCTAGTTGCTTCAGAAAAATCCAGTCCGGCAACGCCCCAGCCAATATGATTCCACCAAGCGAGACCAATTGAAAGGTCGTTTTCCATTTGGCGAGCTTGGACACAGGCACCGAAATCTGCAGCCCAGCCAGAAATTCACGCAAGCCCGACACCATCATTTCGCGTAACAAGATGATCAGGGCAGCGATCACGTGCCACCCGTCCACATCGCGCGTGAACACCAGCATCAAAATAACGGCGGCAATCATGATTTTGTCGGCGATGGGATCAAGGAAAACGCCCAATTTGGACACCGTCCCCTGCGCCCGCGCGAGATAGCCATCGAAATAATCAGTGATGCCCATCAGGCAATACAGCACAAATGCAAAGGCATAATCGAGCGGCATCGGTTGCACGCTTATTGGCTTGGTTCCCGGCCACAATAAGAAAACCAAAATGGGCACAGCGAAAATTCGCGACAGGGTTAAGATATTGGGTAGGCTAAGCATAAAACATCGATAGCGTGATGCGCGGACAAAATCACCTGACTATTTACCTGCGGATAGAAATGCGCTTTGCCATGCCTCCAACCGGCGGCTAAGGCAGGACAAATCCTCTGCATGGGAAACGGGTGAAATTATGGCCACGACAATGTCTTTGATGAACAAGCGCCGCTTTCTCCCGCTTTTCGTTACCCAGTTCCTCAACGCTTTCAACGACAATTTCTACAAAATGGCGATGGTGATCTTGGTCACCTACGAGATCTATTCGGACCCCACGCGCGAAGCAAATTTTAACGCGATTGCGGGCGCTTTGTTCATCTTACCGTTTTTCCTGTTTTCAGCGCTAGCTGGGCAGTTGGCGGACACGATTGAAAAAACCAAAGTCATCCGCATGGTGAAGACGGCCGAGATATTCATCATGCTATTTGGGGCAGCGGGCATCTATTTACAGAATATTCCGCTGATGCTTGCCGCTTTGTTCGCGATGGGCGTGCATTCAACATTTTTTGGCCCGATCAAATATGCGATCCTGCCGCAACATCTGGAAAAAGATGAGGTGCTGGGTGGCACTGGCCTTGTTGAGGCCGGTACCTATTTGGCTATATTGGGGGGCACTATTGCAGGTGGCATTATCCCCGGCGAAATTGCTGGCGTCGGCATTATCATCGTTGCAATCATTGGGCGGATCACTGCTCAGTCTATTCCGGACGCGCCTCCCGAAAGCGACGCGCCTACTGCCAAAATGGACTGGAACATTTTCCGCAGCAGCTGGCAGTTGGTGCGCGACACTATGCATGTCCCCCATCTCTTCATGGCGATCATGGCGATCAGCTTTTTCTGGGGCATTGGCGCCGTATTGGGATCGATTTTCCCGCCTATGGTTAAGAACGCCATTGGCGGCGACAACACCGTCGCAACGCTGTTTACCGCGTTTTTTTCGGTGGGCATCGCTATTGGCTCCATTGCTGTAAACCGCCTACTCAAGGGAACGGTATCGGCGAAATATGCACCAGCATCAGTGATTGTGATGGGGCTGTTCGTCCTCGACCTGTGGTGGAGCGTCAGCCACTGGGGACCCGTTGGGCCCGAATTGATGAATTGGTACAGTTTCCTGATGCTTGGCAAAGGGGACCGGATGATTGTCGATCTGCTGGGCATTTCTATTGCCGGGGGCATGTTCGTGGTTCCACTTTATGCGTTTCTGACGACCACCGTTGCAAAATCCCAAACCGCACGGACCATTGCCGCCAACAATATCGTCAATTCCGGCGCCATGGTCATGGGTGCCATTATCTACAGCCTGCTCGTAATGGCAGGCATTAGCATTGCCGAAACTTTGTTCATGATTGCAGCGGCCTGTTTGATCTCCGCATGGATCGCTTGGCGGCTGCATAAAGCGAGCGACATCGCCGCGCTTCAGGGCACGCAATAAAGCTGGTTATGACAAAGAAAAGATGTGGGAGCATAGCATGAAAATCACAGGCAAAACCGCATTAGTGACGGGCGGAACAGACGGCATTGGTCTGGAAATCGCGCGCCAATTGATGGCTAAAGGTGCAAGCGTGATTGTATGCGGCCGCCGCGAAGACACGCTGGCATCGGCGCGCAGCGAAGGTTTTGAGGCCATTCAAGCTGATCTTTCCAATGCAGTCGGCTGCGTAACCCTCGCCACTGCGTTGGCGGACAGATCCATCGATATGCTGATCAACAATGCCGGAATGAGCGGGAATTTCGGCCCCGGTGAACCCCTTGATCTTGCGCTGACGGATCAGGCAATCTTCTTGAACCTCAACGCACCGCTGCATCTGATTGGCCACTTCCTGCCGGGTTTAATGCAGCGGCCAGAGGCGGTGATCGTCAATGTCACCTCGGGCCTTGCCATTGCACCACGCGCGGGCGGTCCGGTCTATTGCGCCACTAAGGCGGGGTTACGCAGCTTCACCCAATCGCTGCGGCACAATTTGCGCGACACCAACGTCCATGTGATTGAGGCGCTGCCGCCTGTCGTAGACACCGCGATGACGCGTGGCCGGATCAACGGCAATAAAATGTCGGCCAAACAATGTGCCGCAGAAATAGTGGATGCCATTGCGACCAACGCCCCAGAAGCCAATGTCGGCATGGTGAAGATCCTACGGATGATATACTCAATCTCGCCAGCGCTTGTTCGGCGGATCATGATAAAATTCTAAGGGTTAACCTGAACCGAAGCCGTTAGTTTCCCATTTGGGAAAGCCGCAATCTGCAATGTTCAGAAAATAAGTGGTGCCCCAGGCCCGACTCGAACGGGCACTCCTCTCGGAACAGGATTTTGAATCCAGCGCGTCTACCATTCCACCACTGGGGCACATCTTTGCCGAGCGAACCCGGTAAAGCGGAGGCTCCTCTAACCGAGCCTCCGCCATGATGCAAGTGCATCCTTATTTCTTTAGTTCTGCTATTTTTTCAGCTCTTTTGCCAATGTCTTGAGCGTGGCTTTGCCATAAGGGGCCTTGAATCCACCCATGCCAGCAACATCGACGCCGGTCTGACGATAGACCGCGCGCATATGGCTGAACGTCTTGAACCCGTCGGCACCGTGATAATTGCCCATGCCCGATGGCCCGACCCCGCCAAAGGGCAGGTCTTCCATCGCATTGTGGAAGACCACATCATTCACAGTAACACCGCCGGAGACAGTCCGCGTCAGCACGCGTTGCTCCTCAGCCTTGTCCGATCCGAAATAATATAGGCCAAGTGGCCGATCATGCGCGTTCACATAATCAATGGCTTCATCCATTGATGAATAGGTCATCACGGGCAGGATGGGGCCGAAGATTTCCTCCTGCATCACCTTCATATCGTCGGTAACATTCCGGACGATGGTCAGCGGCATTTTGTTGCCGTTGGTCGTGGCAAATTCCTCATTGGCCGGGTTAACCTCAATGAGCTCGGCACCCTTTTCGCGGGCATCGTCGAGATAGCTCTGCAACCGTTCATAATTGCGGCCGTTCACGACCGACGTGTAATCGTCATTGTGCAGCAACTTTGGATATTGCGCGGAGACGCCAGCCTTCACGGCTTCAATCACATCATGCTCCTGATCGCTTGGCACCAAAAGATAATCGGGCGCGAGGCAGATTTGGCCGGCGTTCATCATCTTGCCCAACGCGATCCGCTCGCCCGCCTTTTTCTTATCCGCGCTACGCCCAACGATGGTCGGCGACTTGCCACCAAGTTCCAAGGTGACCGGCACCAGATTGTCCGCAGCGGCGCGCATGATATGTTTGCCAACGCTTGTCGCGCCCGTGAAAATCATATGGTCGAAGGCCAGCTTGGAAAAGGCCATGCCGACGTCAGCGCCACCGGTGAAAACCGCCATTTCCTCTTCTGCGAAATATTTGGGCACAAGTTCTTCAAACAAGGCCGACACACGCTCTGTAAATTCAGATGGCTTGATCATGGCGCGATTACCGGCGGCGAGGATACCAGCCATGGGCACCATCACCATGCCAACAGGGAAGTTCCACGGCGCAACGACGCCGACCACACCCTTAGGCTGAAATACGACTTCGGCCTTGGCCCCGATCAAGCCTAATGGAAAGGTCGGTTTGCGCTTCTCGCCCTTGGCCCAGCTTTCAAAATGCTTCTTGGCATGCTTCATCGCGCTGACCGAAGGCATGATATCGGTTAGCAATGTCTGTTCACGACTGCGATGGCCGAAATCTGCTGAGACGGCCTTTGCAAAATCTTCGGCATGGTCAATCAGCAACGCAATCGCGCGGTCTATACGGTCGCGGCGCACCGACATCGGCTCCGGCATGGCGGCGGTAAACGCGGCGCGCTGTTTTTCGAGTACAGTCTGCATATTTGCGGTCAATTTCTCTCTCCCTTTAATCCGTTGATGAATTGCTAGCGCGAAGCGTTGCACATTGAAACCATTTTGGCGTATCGACAATGCGAACACGCGCAAAGCGTGGCCATTTGAATGGAGAGAAGATGATCGAGGCAGGCAAAAAATGGACGCCACCTGAGGGTTGGCCCGTAATGACCCGTGATCAGGTAAAGGCCGCCTTGTGCGCACCGGGCATGCCATTTGAAATGGAAACTGCCGTAATTGAAGGCGTATCAACGCGCGTCTGGAAAAATGCTTTACCCAATCTGGCCGTGCTTGCTGGACATGCCAAAGCGGCGTTCGGTGAACGCGAATTTGTGGTGTATGAGGACGAGCGCGTCACATATGACGCCTGGCACCGCGCGATTGCTTCTTTGGCACAGGCGCTACAAAAATGCGGCGTAAAAAAGGGTGATCGCGTCGCGCTTGCCATGCGTAACTTACCCGAATGGCCAGTCGCTTTTTTCGCCGCCGCGGTTACTGGCGCGATCGTCGTGCCGTTGAACGCATGGTGGACGGGCGAAGAACTGGCCTTTGGTATGGCCGATTCGGGCGCGGGCGTTTTAATTTGCGATGCAGAACGCTGGGACCGCATTGCGCCGCACAAATCCGAAATGCCCGCGCTGCGACATGTGATGGTCACACGTGGCGGCGGGGCCGCGATGGCAGAACCCGCTATTCCGCTCGAAAACATCATTGGTGCACCTAGGGGCTATGCGCAGTTGCCCGACCTAGCAATGCCCGATGTTGCAATCGCACCAGATGATGCGGTCACCATTTTTTACACCAGCGGCACTACGGGCAAGCCCAAAGGGGCATTGGGATCCCATCGAAACTTGCTCACCAATGGCCTCTCCAGCGCCTATTCCGGCGCGGCGACGGTGCTGCGTCGTGGTGATTCTTTGCCTGAGCCAAGCATTCGGGCTTCATTGTTGGTGATCCCGATGTTCCACGTCACAGCCTGCTCGGCATCGATGATTCCCACTATTCTGGCTGGCCACAAAATCGTGCTGTTGCACAAATGGGATACCGTGAAAGCGTTCGAGATTATCGAGCGCGAGAAAATCAATGCCACAGGCGGCGTGCCGTTTATCGCGTGGCAGTTGATCGAGCATCCCGACCGCGAAAAATATGATCTCAGCTCCATCGATGCGATCAGTTACGGCGGCGCGCCATCTGCGCCGGAATTGGTCAGCAAGATCCACGAGATATTCGGCGCTTTGCCCGGCAATGGCTGGGGCATGACCGAAACCATGGCGACAGTAACTTCACACTTAGCCGAAGATTATCTCAACCGGCCCGATAGCTGCGGTCCGGCCGTTGCGGTATCCGATCTTAAAATCATGTCGGAGGATGGCACGACGGAATTGCCTATTGGAACGGTTGGCGAATTATGGGCAAGGGGCCCGCAAATCGTCAAAGGCTATTGGAACCGACCCGACGCCACCGCGGAGACCTTTGTCGATGGCTGGGTACGCACAGGCGACCTTGCGCGGGTAGATGACGAAGGTTTCTGCTTCATCGTTGACCGCGCGAAGGACATGATCATTCGCGGCGGCGAGAATATCTACTCGTCGGAAGTCGAAAACATCCTGTACGAACATCCCGCGGTTACAGATGCGGCCTTGGTCGGCATACCCCATCAAACCTTGGGCGAAGAACCCGCCGCCGTCGTGCATTTGGCACCCGGCATGACAGCCACCGAGGAAGAGCTTCGCAACTTTGTCAGCGAACGCCTGGCGAAATTCAAAGTACCAGTAAAAATCATCTTCACGCAGGATACTTTACCGCGCAACGCCAATGGCAAAATCCTGAAACGCGATTTGAAGGCCCTGTTCTAAGCTGGCGACAGGGGTGATTCACATTTGTTTTTGGTGGCACGGCGACCTATAAGACGCCAAATCAAAACCAAAGGAATCTCCCATGCGCCACGTCGATCCCGTCGTAATTCTGTCTTATGCCCGCACGCCCATGGGCGCGATGCAAGGGACATTGGCCGAGGTTTCGGCAACCGATCTTGGCGCGACGGCGGTAAAGGCGGCGGTGGAACGCGCAGGCGTCGATGGCGCAATGATTGAGCGTATCTACATGGGCTGCGTCCTGCCCGCAGGCTTGGGTCAGGCCCCTGCCCGTCAGGCCGCGATCAAAGCCGGCTTGCCTAAATCGGTACAAGCAACCACGGTGAACAAAGTGTGCGGCTCGGGTATGCAGACCGTCATCATGGGTAGCGAGGCGCTTGCCGCTGGGTCGGTCGATTATGTCATCGCCGGCGGCATGGAAAGCATGACCAACGCGCCCTATTTGCTAAAAAAGCATCGCAGCGGCGCGCGCATCGGGCATGACACCGCTTATGACCATATGTTCTTGGATGGCTTGGAAGACGCCTATGAGGCTGGCCGCGCCATGGGCACATTCGCGCAAGACACCGCCAATGATTATCAACTCACGCGTGAGGCGCAGGATGCATATGCGATTGAATCGCTTCGCCGCGCACAAAAAGCGATTGCCGATGGCGCGTTCAAGCAGGAAATTGTCGCCGTAACCGTTGCCACCCGCAGAGGCGATGTCATTGTCGACACCGACGAACAACCTGGCAAGGGGATGCCTGACAAAATCCCGACATTGAAAGCTGCCTTTGCCAAGGACGGCACGATTACCGCGGCGACCAGCTCATCCATCTCGGATGGTGCGGCGGCACTTGTCCTCACGCGTCAGTCGGTCGCCGATGCCAATGGACAAACACCCATTGCGCGGATCATTGCCCATGCCGCGCATGCGCAGGAACCATCAGCATTCACGACGGCACCTGTCGGCGCGATCAACACATGCTTGAAAAAAGCTAGTTGGACCATCGATGATGTTGACCTGTTCGAAGTGAATGAAGCCTTTGCCTGCGTCGCCATGTTCGCGATGCATGATCTTGGCATAGCGCATGACAAGATTAACGTGCATGGCGGCGCTACCGCGCTTGGTCATCCCATTGGCGCATCAGGCGCGCGGATCATTACAACCTTGGTTGCGGCGCTCCAACGTCATGGCAAGACACGCGGCATCGCGTCCTTGTGCATTGGCGGCGGCGAAGCGACGGCGCTTGCGATTGAGCTTATCTAAACGGCTACAACGGGCGGCAATATGAATATCGTTTTCGTCCTGTTCGACAATGTTACGCAACTCGATTTCACCGGGCCAGTGCAGTTCTTGTCGCGGTTACCTGGCGCACACGTGCATGTCGTTACCAAAGATGGCGCAGCGGTCACAACCGACTGCGGTTTTTCAATCTTGCCGCGCTCCGGCTTTACCGATTGTCCGCAAGCCAACATATTATGTGTGCCCGGCGGCCATGGCGTGCGCGATGCGATTGCCGATACCGCCCTTGTCGATTTTGTTCGGCGACAAGCCAAAGGTGCAGATTATATCACCAGCGTGTGTACCGGCGCGTTCATCCTTGGCGCGGCAGGCTTGCTTCAAGGTAAAAAGGCAACGTGCCATTGGGCCTATACGCAGTTGCTTCCCCTGTTCGGCGCAATGCACGTGCTAGCGCGCGTTGTGCATGATGGCAATCTGATTACGGCAGGCGGCGTCACCTCAGGCATTGATTTCGCGCTAGAGCTTATCGCGGCAATTGCTGGCGAGGATGTCGCAAAGACGATCCAATTGGCGCTCGAATATGACCCCGCGCCCCCCTTTGGCGGCGGTTCTCTCGAAAGTTCCTCAGATGAAACTGTCGATAATCTGCGCGCGCGCGTTTACGACAAGGCGGCTTCCGAAATGAAAATTGCCATTCAAAATATTATTTAATCCACCGATTAAATTCACACTGGACGTAAGCGCGGCATCGGCATAGCCTCCCTTTTCGGGGGAGAGAAAATATGACAAAAAAGCTTTTGGCCGCAGCGGCATTTTTGAGCGCGGCGTTAACGCTGGGTTCCTGCGGAAAGTCCGCAGCTGACTCGGACATTCCAGCTTTTGCCGCGATTGACGGTGATTATTTGAAAACCGGTGGTGACGGTTCCAATTGGGCGATGACCGGCTTCAATTATGATGAACAACGGCACAGTCCGTTGAAGCTGATTAACGACAGCAATGTGCAGGATTTGGGTATCGCCTGGTTTGCAGACTTGCCCGATGCACGCGGCCAAGAAGCAACGCCGGTCGTTGTCGATGGCAAGATGTTTATCTCCACCGCTTGGTCCAAGGTTTTTGCCTATGACGCCAAAACCGGCAAGCCTTTATGGAGCTTCGACCCCCAAGTCGACAAAGCGCGCGGCGTCAAAGCCTGCTGCGACGTTGTGAACCGCGGGGTCGCTTTTTGGAAAGGCAGCGTATTCGTCGGCACTATCGATGGCCGCCTGATTTCCCTCAATGCTAGCACTGGAAAGCAGAATTGGAGCGCGCAGACGCTGGATTTGGAATCAAACGGTACCATCACCGGCGTCCCGCGCGTTGTGAAGGACAAGGTTGTCATTGGCTTTGGTGGCGCTGAATTTGGTGCGCGCGGTTATGTGACTGCATATGATGCGGCAAGCGGCAAAAAAGCATGGCGTTTCTACACCACGCCAAATCCCAAGGGTGAACCCGACAACGCCGCCAGCGACAAAATCCTAAAAACCGCAGCGACCAAAACCTGGAGCGCAAAGCCCAAAAAGGGTGACTGGCGTGAAAGCGGCGGCGGTGGAACCGTATGGGACGCGATTGTCTATGATGCCGAACTGGATCAGCTTTATCTCGGCGTTGGTAATGGCAACCCGTGGAACCACGGTATTCGTTCCAATGGTGAAGGCGACAATTTGTTCCTGTCCTCCATCGTCGCACTAAAACCCGATACCGGCGAATATGTCTGGCATTATCAGGAAACACCGGCCGAAAGCTGGGACTATACCGCGACGCAGCCGATCATCTTGGCCACCGAAACGCGTGGCGGCAAAGAACGTAAAGTTCTCTACCACGCACCCAAAAACGGATTTTTCTTCACGATAGACCGGCTAAATGGCAAATTGCTGTCGGCCGACCCGTTCATTGACGGCATCACCTGGGCGACAGGGTACGACCTGAAAACCGGGCGTCCGATTGAAAACCCGGCAGCGCGGTACGAAAAAACCGGTAAGCTATATCTTGCGAACCCTTCTGCACTTGGCGCGCATAATTGGCACCCGATGAGCTTCAACCCGGCGACGGGCCTGGTCTATATTCCAGCTTTGTATATCGGCGGCGCTTATCTTCCGCCGATTGCGCCGAATGAGATGGAGCGCAAAAAGCTTGGATTTAACATCGGCGGCGCGATGGCGACGGCGGACCTTCCGGATGATATCAATTTCGTAAAGGCGGTGAAGGCCGCCACGACTGGTAAATTGGTGGCGTTTGACCCCAAAACTGGCAAGGCCAAATGGACCGTTGACCATCCCGCATCGTGGAATGGCGGGACGATGACCACTGCCGGAAACCTGGTGTTCCAAGGTACGGCAATGGGCGAATTCCGCGCTTATGCCGCCGATACGGGGAAGCAGTTGCTCAACATCAATGTTAAGTCAGGCGTGCTCTCCGGCGCGTCCACTTACACTGTGGATGGCGAACAATATGTAGCGTTCCTGACCAGCAAAGGCGGTGCTTTCCCCTTGGTGTCGGGCTATGCGGGGTCAACGAGCGCTGCGGTGCCAAACCTGCCGCGCCTGATCGTGCTTAAATTGGGCGGCAAAGTCGCTTTGCCCGCCTTGCCGGAAACGCTACCTTATGTGTGGGCACCGACCAAGCAGTTCGGAACGCCAGCCGATATCGCAGCGGGCGGGTCAAACTATCAACGGTATTGCCTCGTCTGCCACGGCCCTGGCGCGGTTGGCAACGGCGTGCTGCCTGATCTGCGCAAATCCGGCACGATTGCCGATGCGGCAACGTGGAAATCCGTTGTCATCGACGGCATCTTGAAAGGCAATGGCATGGTCAGTTTTGCCAGCGTCCTCAACCCAAAAGAGGCAGAGCAAGTGCGCGCTTATGTAATTAGCCGCGCGCATTATGCAAAGGCTAATGACGCGGCCTTAAGCGGTGGCACAAAAAAGGCAGCGAAGTAAAAATCTGCTGCCCATGAATCTGGCATCTGCCTAAAATTTAGGCAGATGCCAATGCCTCAATCACCTAAAAATCCGCCGTTTGTGTGCCACTCAAACTGGCACGATACTTGATAGGTTAGCGCTATCATTCGCGCGCGCGAAGCTTGTACCTCACGCGCCATACAAGGAAATGCCATGAAAAAGATCGAAGCGATCATCAAGCCGTTCAAGCTAGACGAAGTGAAAGAGGCTCTACACGAAGTGGGTGTATCTGGCATCACCGTCACCGAAGCCAAGGGCTTTGGCAGGCAAAAGGGCCATACTGAATTATATCGCGGCGCCGAGTATGTCGTCGACTTCCTTCCTAAGGTAAAGCTTGAGGTTGTGGTTGAAGACGGCCTTGCCGACCGCGTTGTTGAAGCAATCGCCGCTGCCGCGCAAACGGGCCGCATTGGCGATGGTAAGATTTTTGTTATCCCCGTTGAGACCGCCCTGCGCATCCGCACCGGCGAGCGCGATAACGACGCCGTATAAACAACCCAAATCACAAAAAAACACGCAAAAGAAGGAACACAAAATGGGCACTTCAGCCAAAGACATCATCAAACGCATTAAGGATGAGGAAATCGAGTGGGTCGATGTGCGCTTCACCGACCCCAAGGGCAAATGGCAACATCTGACAATGTGCGCAGGCGTCATTGGCGAAGATGAGTTGGAAGACGGCCTGATGTTCGACGGCTCGTCGATTGAGGGCTGGAAAGCGATCAATGAATCCGACATGATCCTGAAGCCTGATCTGGACGCCGTATATGTTGATCCATTCTCAGCTACGCCGATGATGATCATCTTCTGCGACGTTGTTGAGCCATCGACTGGCGAACTGTACAGCCGCGACCCGCGCTCAACCGCCAAACGCGCAGAAGCCTATCTGAAGACTACGGGCATTGGCGACACCGTATATGTCGGTCCAGAAGCCGAATTCTTCATGTTCGACGATGTGCGTTTTGAAAACAGCTACAACACATCTTATTACAAGATTGATGATATCGAACTGCCCACCAACAGCGGCACAAAATATGAAAGCGGCAATATGGGCCACCGCCCACGCGCAAAGGGTGGGTATTTCCCCGTCGCACCTGTCGATAGCGCAATGGATATTCGTGGTGAGATGGTTTCGACCATGTTAGAAATGGGTCTGCCATGCGACAAGCATCACCATGAAGTGGCCGCAGCCCAGCATGAACTTGGCCTGACTTTCGGTACACTCACGCAAACCGCTGACCGTATGCAGATCTACAAATATGTCGTGCATCAGGTGGCGCACGCTTATGGCAAGACCGCAACGTTCATGCCAAAGCCCATCAAGGAAGATAATGGTTCAGGCATGCACACCCATTTGTCGATCTGGGAAGGCAAGACGCCGCTCTTCGCGGGCGATGGCTATGCTGGCCTGTCGGAAATGTGCCTGTTTTTCATCGGCGGCATCATCAAGCATGCCAAGGCGATTAACGCCTTCTCCAACCCAACCACCAACAGCTACAAGCGATTGGTTCCCGGCTATGAAGCACCTGTGCTACTCGCATATTCGGCGCGCAACCGTTCAGCCTCTTGCCGTATCCCTTATGGCGCTGGTGCTAAGGCAAAGCGCGTCGAGGTTCGTTTCCCTGACGCAATGGCCAACCCATATTTGTGCTATGCAGCACTTTTCATGGCTGGCCTCGACGGTATTCAGAACAAGATCCACCCGGGCGACGCCATGGACAAGAACCTGTATGACCTGCCGCCGGCAGAACTTGCGCAGGTCCCAACTGTCGCTGGCTCACTGCGCGAGGCGCTCGATGCACTGGCGGCTGATCACGACTTCTTGTTGAAGGGTGACGTGTTCTCGAAGGACCAAATTGAAAGCTATATCGAACTCAAGATGGAAGATGTCGCCCGTTGGGAAATGACACCAAGCCCCGTCGAGTTTGACATGTATTATAGCTACTGATCCTAAAGCATCGGATAAGTGCTACAGGCCCGGCGGTTGTTAGACTGCCGGGCCTTTTTTAGATTTAGTAACGGCCCCCTTAAGGTTTCTGCGTTGCAAGCGATTGGTCGACAGATTGAGTCGTCGTTGTATCATCTGCTCTTCACTTTACATAAAGTACCCCGCACACCAGCTGCCAGTTCGAACTGCGGGCCGTGAAAAAACGCAAAATAGCTCCATTCGGAAAACATAGGTGCAACTAGCACCGCGTTGCGAAAGGGCGCGCCATCGCCCTGACGCGGAACGCCAACGACCAGGGCTATCTGTTTGTCGAGATTAAGACATCCAGTCGCTGGCTACGATGATCAAAAACAGAATAATTTCAATGCATTCTTAATAACCAATGATGCATTACAGAGTCCATTTAGTCTTTGTCCGCCACCAAACCGCTTGGAGCAACATAGGGAGAAATATGGTATAAAGCATAGGTTGACACATCTAAAGCATAGGTTAACATCTACTCCCGCGACATCCTAAGTGGTGTTGCAAAAAGGGGGAGAAAAACCATGGAAAATCTAACTTTTGGCCAATATTCATTGGTCTATAATGCATTCTCATTTACATTTGCCACCATGGCAGCAACCACATTATTCTTGTGGCTCGGTCGCTCGCAAGTTGGCCATGCCTATAAGACGGCATTGACTATCTCGGGCTTGGTCTGCGCCATCGCCGCTTATCACTATCTTCGCATTTTCCAGAGCTGGGAAGGTGCATATTCCATCGACGGTGGCGTAGTAACTGCAAGTGGTTATGCGTTTAACGACGCTTATCGTTATGTCGATTGGTTGTTGACCGTGCCATTGCTGTTGATCGAGCTCATCCTCGTGATGCGCTTGAGCCAAGACGAAACTGTTTCGAAGTCGTTCAAGCTCGGCGGCGCAGCGGCACTGATGATCATCTTGGGTTACCCAGGTGAAATCGCAACCGACATTCCAACCCGCGTATTGTGGGGCACATTGTCGGCAATTCCTTTCGTCTACATCATGTGGCAGTTGTTCGCAGGCCTCGGTGCATCGATCAATAACCAGCCAGAAAATGTACGTGAACTGGTGAAGAAGGCCCGTTTGCTGACCTTCGCATCATGGGGTTTCTACCCGATCGTATATATGATTCCTTACACCAACCTGAGCGGTTCGGACGTAACCGTAGGCGTACAAGTTGGCTACACAATCGCTGACTTGATCGCAAAGGCAGGCGTTGGCATCTTGATTTACATGATCGCAGTTCGCAAATCGCAAGCCGAATATGGCGACAAGGTCTAGGGTTAAGAACTTGGGCGTACGCCGCTTCGGCGGCGTGCATTCCTATATGACTAAAACTTTATACCCGCATTCTGCAGGCGCAACATTTCCAAAAATGTTGCGCCTGTTTGCGTTACCGGTGGCTACACTCCTGCTGGTTATCATTGATCGCTTTTCGGGCGGTATGAACAGCGCGCATGTCAATATGTTGGCTGCTATCGCAATCGTCCTAGCAGGCATCCCGCACGGAACACTCGACGTTGAAATCGCCGCCGCTCATTTCGGGCAAAAGGGGTTTGCTGGTAAGGCCAAAATAATTGGCGGCTACCTTGGCTGTGCAGCCGCTATGGTGCTTTTATGGCTACGACTGCCTGAGCTTGCACTGATTTCGTTTTTGATTATTTCAATCGTCCATTTCAGCCGCGATTGGCGCGACGGAGTTGACCCGTTTCTGGCTATGATGGTCGGATGGGCTTTGGTGGCATTACCCGCACTTGCCAGCCCTGACGATGTCGCAATGATATTCGCAGCGTTAACGGGAAGCAATAATGGCACGGTGATAGCCGCGCTGCTTGGTGCGGCGTCGGTTCCGGCAGCGTTGGGCAGTCTCGTTTTTGCCTATTGGGCATTCCGCCATGATGACGCGCAAAGCGCGATGGAGGTACTCGCCTGCATCGCAGCTGCCTTATTCCTGCCGCCACTTGTGGCATTTGCGATATTCTTCTGCGGGCTCCATTCGCCGCGGCACATGGCCGACGCACTTCGCGAGACAGGTGACCTGTCGCCATTGAAGAAGACCGCTATCATAATCGCGGTATTCGCGCTGTCATTGGGCCTGGGCGTATTGATGTTCCTGTTTCAAGGCGATGTTCCCGCTGACATGGGGATTGTAAGGACAGCCTTCATTCTGATATCCACTCTGACTGTCCCGCATTTCATTCTTGAACATATTTTGTCGGACAAAAAACCCGGGTAAAATCGCCCTGTTCAACGCCCTTGCCTCAATCGGCAAAGCGCGGCACATCATGCTGGTCTTAATCGGGAGTGTATCATGAAATTCCGTGCCCTCATGCTGTGCAGCAGCATTGCCCTTGTCACCTTTTCATCCGCGGCGCATGCCAAATTGTCTGCGCCAGAAACCAAAATGGTCGCGCTCGTCGACGCGGAATATGAACGATCCATCACCTTATTAGAAAAGCTGGTGAACCAGAATTCCGGCACCATGAATTTCCCAGGCGTAAAGACCGTTGGTGACATGATGCGGGCAGAACTGGAACCGCTGGGTTTCAAGGTACAATGGATTGATATGGCCAAGGCCGGCCGTTCGGGGCATCTTGTCGCAACCAAGGCAGGTAAAAAGGGTGCGAAGAGACTCTTGCTCATTGCCCATCTCGACACTGTGTTTGAAGCGGACAGCCCGTTCCAGACCTTTGTCCGCAATGGTGATAAAGCGGTTGGCCCAGGTGCGGGCGATGACAAGGGCGGCATGGTGGTCATCGTGTCTGCCCTGCGCGCGATGCAAGCGGCGGGCACGTTGAAGGACGCAAGCATCGAAATCCATATGACGGGGGACGAAGAGGATGCTGGCGACCCGATTGATGTCACGCGTGCGCCGTTGATCGCAGCGGGCAAGACATCCGACGTGGCGCTCGATTTTGAGGGGCTTTCGATTGAAAATGGCAAAGACATGGGCGTCATATCACGGCGGTCATCAAACAGTTGGAAATTGGAAGTGTCCGGTGTCACGGGGCACAGTTCCCTGATATTTGACACCACTTATGGCGATGGTGCGGCTTTTGAACTTGCGCGTATCCTACATCGGTTTCGTACGGAGTTGCCCGAGCAGAATTTGACATTCAACGTCGGCCTTGTTGCGGCCGGACAGGAAGTGAATTTCGACAATGATGGTGTTCGCGTGAGTGCGAAAGGCAAGACCAACATCATTCCAGGCCTAGCCCTTGCGCGTGGTGATTTCCGGACTCTGTCGGAAGAGCAAAGCGTGCGTGTCCGCGCAAAAATGCTTGATATTGTTGCTGCATCAGCTCCGAAGACCAATGCCACGATCAGCTTTGATCCAGGAAGCTACCCTGCAATGGCACCAACGGAAGGCAACAAAGCGCTTCTAGATAATCTTAATGCCGTCAACCGTGACCTTGGCCTTGCGGAGCAACCCGCGCTGGACCCGTTGAAGCGTGGTGCGGGCGACATCAGCTTCGTAGCCAATGATGTGGATGGTCTTGTTGGGCTGGGCGTTTACAGCAAAGGCGACCACGCCCCTGGAGAGACCGTCGACCTGGCGAGTATCAAGCGTCAAGCGAAGCGGGCAGCGATATTGATGACGCGGCTTTCCAGCGGTAAGTAATGTTGGCCGCAAGGCATTACACAGCTCATTTAAACGGGGCGTACGCACCCATATACCGTCGTCCCAGCGCAGGCTGGGCCCCATCACGTCTGTCGGTCGAAAACGAAAGGCGCGATAGGCTCCAGCCAGCGCTGGAGCAACGGGGTTTTGTCTTTAGAAACGCGGGTTGTTAAAGTTGGAGCGGCCGTTTCGGCTTTCGCCGCCTTAGCCAACCCAAAAACATTGGCCGGGCGTTTCAGACCCCGTCACAGCGCATAACCCAAAGAAAAAGGCGGCGCATTTCTGCACCGCCTCTTCAATGTCGATTAGTTGGAAGTCGTTAGACTACCGACCCTCACGCGCAGCCTTACCGAAGACGCGATATTGTTCGTTACCGACAAATCCAAACTTCGAGATACCGCTGCGCTTCACAGACACCAGTGCCTTATCAACGGTGTCATAAGGCGCCGTTGGGGCTGGCTGGAACTGAAGCTCCGGCTCTGGGTTCATGGATGTGGTCCGGACCAAATATTGCTCCATTTGCTGCAATGTCACAGGCGTGCCATTCCATTGAATAGTGCTATCCGGCAGAATGATGATCTTGTTAATCACAGGATCAATCGGCACCTCAGGTGGAGGTGCATTAGGATCATTGACCGGAAGGTCAATATTTACGGCGTGCGAAACCGGGGGGATGGTGATCATCAGCATGATGAGGAGAACGAGCATGACGTCAATCAACGGCGTCGTGTTCATTTCCATCATCGGCTGGCCATCATCGTTACCGCCACTCATTGCCATGATGATTGCTCCTTAAATTGCTTACTGGACATTCGCGTTTTCGAATGGCGACGAAATGAAGCCAACGCGCGCGAAACCAGCCATTTGCATGGTGTAAATTGCACCACCGATACAACGATAGGGCGTGTTAATGTCACCACGGATATGCGCCTCAGGCAACATTTCAGGCAAGATTTGTCCGGCAGCAGCAGCAGCTTCGCCACCAAGCTTTTCAAATTCAGCCTTCAGATGCTTTGCAGCGCGATCGACTAATTCCGTGGAATCGACTGGGGTAACATTCCAGTAAATGCGACACTCGCCTCCAGGGTTTGCACCCTGATATGCGGGGTCACCTGGATCACGTCCGCCGACATCAGTTGTGGTCACTGACAACAAAACATTTTCACGCTTTGCTTTCGTTGGCTCAAATTTGATGATCGGAATATCCATTTTCACCGTTTGAATGGCGACCGGAATTGCGATGAGGAACACGATGAGGAGCACCAGCATGACGTCGACGAGCGGCGTCGTGTTGATGTCAGACATTGGCGCATCATTGCCGCCGCCTCCTGAACTGATTGCCATTGGCCAATCCTCTTCTAACTAAATTGGGTCAAAAATCGAGCGCCAGCACATGCTGGCGGACGGGCTGCGCGCAAACGCAGCCCTCACCCAATCTTACTTCTTAGCTGCTACTGGCGCTGGCTTACCTGGTGCTGCTGCAGCAGGAACGGCAGGCTTCACGCGGCCACCCGAAGAAATGTAACCGAGTACATCATTCGAGAATGTCGACAAGCTACGTGCGATCGTCTTGTTACGGGCCTGAAGCCAGTTGTAAGCAAGAACAGCAGGAACAGCAACGAACAGACCAATTGCGGTCATGATCAATGCTTCACCAACTGGACCAGCAATCTTGCCGATATCAGCCTGACCGGCGATACCGATTTTGATCAGCGCGGAGTAGATACCAATAACCGTACCAAGCAGACCAACGAACGGAGCTGTTGCACCAACTGTTGCGAGGAACGGAAGGCCGCTCGCCAACTTGTTGTTGATCGAATCTTCCGAACGGGCCATCGCGCCGTGCAACCAATCATGTGCTTCGATTGGATCAGTCAAAAGGCCATGCTGCTTTTGTGCTGCGATGCCGTCGTCGACGACTTGACGATATGCGCTGTTCTTGTCGAGCTTGGCAGCGCCTTCTTCGAGCGTTGCAGCACGCCAGAATTGCGCGCGAACTTCTTTATACTGGTTCAGGACCTTCTGCTGTTCAAACAGTTTCGTGAACATAATGTAAAACGAAAAGACCGACATGATAACCATGACGATGAAAATCGACCATGAAATTGGACCACCTTCGTTCAGTGCAGGGATAAGACCGAATTGTGCGGCCACATCTGGGTTTGCGGTACCAGCCGCAGTCAGAAACAAAATCGACATTTTAACTACCTCTCAAAAAATAGAACTATCTAGCAAAAACGACCCGGCGCGAAGGCTCCCCCTTTCGCCGAGCCACAAAATTATTTCGGTATCTGCCACCGAACACGGTTAGCGTAGGAACCTTGAACCTTTTCACCGTTACGAACGGCAGGCTCAAAGCGCGCACGGCGCTTTACGTTGCTGCATGTTGCAGCATCCAGATCGTCGTGACCGCTTGACTGCGTAACCACGCAGTCAATGACGCGACCATCAACGCCAATGGTAACGCGGAAACCGGTGGTGCCTTCACGCTCCTGCTGCAACGCGCGCGACGGATAGTCGTTCGTGTTGGCCCAATTGCCTGGATTGCCACGTGGCTTTGCTTCAGAAGATGGCCCCGCCGGTGGAGGTGGCGCTGGTGGCGCTGCCGTAGGCACAATAGGTGCAGATGGTGGCGGCGTAGCAACGGTACGAATCGTTGGCGGCGGCGTCACCGTCTGAACCAGTGGCGGAGGCGAAACAACCGGAGGCTCGATCTGCTTTTCGGGCTCTGGTGGCGGCTCTTCTTCTTCGGGTGGCTCTTCTTCCTTCACGTCAACGACGGTCATCTTTTCCTTGATGGTCGCGACCGCGTCATACGCAAGACCCGTAACCAAGGCATAACCGAGGAAAGCGTGAAGTAGGATAACAATGATGACAGAAACCAAACGGTTCGTGCTCATCCCATCTTGATCAGCATATGCCATGCGGAAAAAACTCTCCTACCTTCAAAACAAAACAGTACATCGTTTGAGCATGCTTTGAACACGCCCCTAATGCACCCCTGCGATATCGAATTCTGTCTTTTTTTTTGCTCGATTCACCGACGCATTAGCCAACCCTTACGGGCCTAGCAATCCGGATTCTGCGATTAAGTCGCAATTCATGGATGGGTAGGCAATATCCTGCAATATGATAGAGGCTTAAACGAGGTCCACAGACGGGCAAAGAAAAGGATTATGAATGCGATTCGTTACTGCAAAAACGGGTTTGTGCTTGATTTTATTAGGACTCAGCGCGGCAACATCGGCGCAAGCACCAGTTGATCTGCCACCATCCTTTGTGATTGAGGCTGATAAGGCAAGCTATGCAGATATTGCCGATTTGGTGGTGATAGCGCCCCTTATTGTCGATGTGACCGTTCGAAATGTCCGAAAATTGCCCGCTGAACAATCTGCAGGTGTCCCGAGTTCGCTTGAACGCGTGCTGGTTGAAGCCGACGTCATGGCCCTGATTCGCGGCGAAGGCGGCATCACGCCGCGCGTCCGCTTCCTGCTTGATGTGCCCAAAAACGCGAAAGGGAAAATTCCCAAACTCCAAAAACAGCGCATATATCTGTTTGGCCGACAAGTGACCGGTCGCCCAGGCGAAATTCAGCTGGCACGACCAAATGCGATGGCCTTATTTAGCACAACGAACGATGCGCTCGTCCGCACCATCACGAAGGAGGCTGTCCAAGCGAACGCACCGCGACGTATTGCCAGCGTGAGCAGCGCTTTTCACAGCGCCGGGACAGTTTTGGGGGAAGGCGAAACGCAGATTTTCTTAAAAACGGATAATGATCAGCCGCTATCTCTCACGATATTGAGCCGTCCGGGCCAGCAAAAACAATGGGCCGTCTCCACCGCCGAAGTCATTGACGCATCCGCAACTGCCCCGCAGCGCTTTACATTTTTGTGGTATCGCCTCGCTTGCGGACTTCCGCGCTCGTTGCCTTCTGACCGGGTTGAAGGCGCATCAAATGCAGATACTGCCCGTGCGCAGGCCGACTATAAGTTTGTCATCGAATCGCTGGGCCCTTGTGGGCGCAAGCGTTAAGAGTATCTCAAATGCGTAAAGGGCTAAAAAGCACACTTATTTCGAGATGATAGCGACAACGGCCTAAGGACCTTTAGCGCGATGCGCCCGGCACCCATAAAATGTCCCCGCCACGTGTCGCATTGATCAAGCGGCACAAAGTGAAGAGATAGTCCGACAGCCGATTCAGATAGTGCAACGCTTGCGGATTGATTGCCACATCAAGCGATGCAGCTACAAGCGCACGCTCCGCCCGACGCGAGATCACCCGCGCCATATGCATCTGTGCGGCGGGCAAGCTGCCGCCGGGCAGAATGAAGCTGGTCAGCGGCGGAAGTTGCGCATTGGCATTATCAATCGCAGCCTCAAGCCATTCAACCTGTGATGCGACGATCCGCAATTCCATCGCCGAAGGTTCAAAGCTTTCCCCCGGCGTGGCAACATCTGCGCCTAAGTCAAACAGGTCGTTTTGAATCCGGCGCAGTTCTTGCACCAATACTGTGTCGCCTTCGTCTGTTACCAAGGACTGGATCGCAACGCCCAAGGCAGAATTGGTTTCGTCGATTTCGCCAATCGCGTGCAATCGAGAATCCGTTTTCGACACACGTGAGCCGTCAACTAAGCCTGTCGTGCCATCGTCGCCCGTCCGCGTATAAATTTTGTTGAGCTTAACCATGATCGCTAAGCTTATTGCGATCCGGCAACGACCACCAATATGGCCAGGAGCACAATTGTGATTGCCTGCCATTTTACACGGGCAAACATCATCTTGTTCTGCACCGCCAACGATTTTGGCAGGCCAGACTCATCCACGTCAGCCGGACGCAAATTGGCAAAAGCATGCAACCCGCGGATTAACGCGAAAGCAACGGCACCAGCGGCACCAATGATGAGGAGAACCAACAATATAGTCATCGGGAGAAATCCTTGTTCAGGGCCAATACCCCGTTCCCCTCATTTAAGCATCAGATAAGGAAATTCCAAGCGGAAGCATTCGGTGACGCAAATTATCCATAAGTTCCGCTGAACTTTCACTTGCCAAACGGCGGGCGGACAAAGCGGGTGACGATTTGCTCTTAGCCAATTTTTCGTCCGCGCTGTCCAGCAAGAGCGGGTGATGCCAATAGACTGGCTCCGGCAAGTCGAGCAATGTCTGCAGCAGCCGATGAATGGCGGTATAGGCAAACAGGTCCTTGCCGCGCACGACATAAGTTATTCCATCTGCGGCATCGTCAACGGTCGCTGCGAGATGATAAGATGCCGGGGCATCTTTGCGCCATAAAACAACATCGCCAAAGGCTATCGGGTCAGCAAATTGCTTCCCCGCCGTCAAATCCGTCCACATAAGCGGGCCAGCCAAGTCGGCGGCCTTCTTAGAGTCGAGGCGCCAACTATATGGGCCATCTCCTGCAAAGGGCAGCTCCAGGCACGTGCCCGGATAATGCGAGCCATCGGGGCCATGGGGCACAGGCTTATGCTTTAACGCTTCGGATATGTCGCCTCTGGTGCAACCGCAGCGATATAATAAGCCAGCGGAAACCAGCCGGTCACGCGCGGCCACGTAACGGGCGGTATGCTGCGATTGGAACTGCACCTTACCGTCATGCGTAAGGCCAAGCCACTGCATATCAGCAAGGATCGCATGGATATGCTCGGGTCGACTGCGCGTACCGTCAATATCCTCAATACGAAGGCGAAACTGACCACCAAAGGCACGCGCGAATTCATGGGCACATAGCGCCGAAAAGGCGTGACCTAAATGTAACTGCCCATTGGGACTCGGGGCAAATCTGGTGACCACCTTGCCATTCGGTTCCACGAGCTCACCCAAGTAGGAATAAATGAATTCTAAGGCCGTCAAAAAATTATCCCCAATTATACCACATTCAGTAGCTTTACCCTATTGACGCAACAATATGTGCAAATAGGTTGGCCACTGTCAG
This sequence comes from Sphingorhabdus sp., assembly GCF_044239045.1. Taxonomy (GTDB): domain Bacteria; phylum Pseudomonadota; class Alphaproteobacteria; order Sphingomonadales; family Sphingomonadaceae; genus Sphingorhabdus_B. The sequence continues at coordinate 69,443 of NZ_JBIICD010000004.1, read as the reverse complement.
AATGCTGTAACGCAAATAAGCTTAAAGCATGTATGACAAAAGGGGAGTAGGGTTCGACTGATGTTGCATACCGGAACTTTCGAAGCAGCTGCCCGGGCAAGGCACCCGGAAAATTGTCCTGCACTGGTGCTGAATGCAGATTACACACCATTAAGCTATTACCCGCTGAGCCTTTGGCCGTGGCAGACCGCAATTAAGGCTGTCTTTCTTGATAAGGTCGACATTGTCTCCAACTATGACCGGCATGTGCATAGTCCAAATTTGGACATGAAAATTCCGTCGGTCATTGCACTGCGCCAATATGTGAAGCCTTCGGAATATCCCGCATTCACGCGTTTCAACCTCTTCCTGCGCGATAAGTTCGAATGCCAATATTGTGGGTCGGGTGACAATTTAACCTTTGACCATGTCGTCCCACGTCGCTTGGGCGGCATTACAAGCTGGGAGAATGTCACCACCGCTTGTTTGCACTGCAACCTCAAAAAAGGTGGTCGCACCCCAAAGCAGGCGCATATGCAGCTGAATATGGCAGCGATCCGGCCGACAAGCTGGCAATTGCAAGACCGAGGCCGCGCGTTTCCGCCGAACCATCTGCATGAAACCTGGCACGACTGGTTGTACTGGGATATTGAGCTAGAGGGCTAAGCCCTTATTTCGTCACCCTTAAAGCTGGCACTGCCCTTGCCGCATCCTCGGGCGTAATGCCGGGCGGCGGCGCGGCAGCGATCCGTTCTTCGCCGCGCATGACACGGCCTGCACGTCTAATCGCGCCGCGTAACCGTGGGTAAATCCCACAGCGGCAAAGATTGGTGATCGCCGCGTCAATTTCGGCATCAGTGGGATTGTTGTTTTTCTTCAGCAACACCGACGCCGCCATGATGACGCCGGAAATGCAAAAGCCACATTGTGGAACATTGCCGGCCACAAACACTTGCTGCAACGGATGGCTCCGGTCACGGCTCAGACCCTCAATCGTTGTGACAAAGCGCCCTTCCGCCTCCGCGATAGTCACAAGACATGAGCGGATGGCTTCACCATCAATTTCGACCATGCATGCACCGCAATCGCCAATGCCGCAGCCATATTTGGTCCCCGTCAAGTTGGACGCATCGCGCAACGCCCACAATAAGGGCGTTTGCGGATCCATTTTATAATGGACCGGTCGGTCGTTGACAGTGAATTTGGTCATCACTCCCCTCTTAATGCGTTCATCCCGGGCAGTGGTTAATCCCGCCAGCTTTTGTCGATCTGGTCGACCTTACGCACCATCGCATCAAATTCTACTCGACCTGATCCGCCGGGGGGCGATGCCATGTATAAATCGCGCTGATGCACGGCGATAACTTCGGGCGACACCGTGATCGGCTTACCCATTTGCAGCGTCGCCATCTGATGCTCGCACGCGCGCTGAAGCGCCCAATATTTGATAAAGGCATCAGTGAGCGTCTTACCCATGACAACAGGGCCATGGTTGCGCAGCATCAATATCCTTTTGTCGCCGAGATGTTCGACCAGCCGCGCACCCTCTTCGTCGCGCACGGTGACGCCTTCAAAGTCATGATACGCCAGCTGCCCCATGAAGTTGCACGCGTAGAAATTCACAGGTTGTAAGCCGCCCTCAAGACTGCACACAGCCACAGTTGCCGTGGTATGCGTGTGAATAATCGCGTGCGCATCGGGCAAGGTGCGATGGAACAGGCTGTGTTGGACAAAGCCCGCCTTGTTCACATGCCACGGGTTATCGACGTCAATCTTGTTGCCATCAATATCGATTTTGATGAGGCTCGATGCGGTAATCTCACCGAAATGCATGCCATAAGGGTTGATCAAAAACGCCCCTTCTTCGTCGGGCACTTTGACCGTGATATGGTTGAACACAAGTTCATCCCAGCCAAACATCGAAAATATCCGGTAACAGGCCGCAAGCTCTTGCCGTGCGGTCCATTCCGCCTCGCTATACTTGCTATTTGACTTTAATTGGGTGGCCATGCGCTCTCTCCTGCTCTTCAGTTGCGTTGCATTATGAAACGAACAGGGCGTGAGGGCAAGTATTAGGCGCTTGAACCAAGACCGATTGTTTCCCGCAAGCGACTTCGTCAAACTGCAACCAAGCCCGCAAAAAGCGCCATTTCCGCTTGATATTTGGAGGCGACATAGGTAGGGGCCACATCAACACGCCGCCTGTGACCGCGGCGATTTTCGTTTTTAGCCTTTCAAAGTGGCCGTTTTAAGCCATTTTGCCGATTCGATGCGGAGTTGAGTTTTTTATGCAAATCATGGTTCGCGACAATAATGTTGATCAAGCCCTACGCGCGCTGAAGAAGAAGTTGCAGCGTGAAGGCGTGTATCGCGAAATGAAGCTTCGTCGTCATTTTGAAAAGCCATCGGAAAAGCGCGCCCGTGAAAAGGCTGCTGCTGTCCGTCGCGCCCGCAAAATGGAGCGCAAGCAACAGGAACGTGACGGCGCGAAATAAGCGTCTGCACTCTGCAACAAGGAAAGCGCCTTTCATTGGCGCTTTTTTTGTGTCTAGAATCCGCGCTGCATTCTGCTAGTCAGCGCGCAACACAGCCAATAGGAATTTTCTATGTCCGTCACTGCCGTTCCCATTCAGCCACTTAAAAAAGGTTCACTCACCAAATATTGGGCTGCGATTGCGTTGGTTCTCGCTATGGGCGGCGGTCTTGCTTATTGGGGCACCAGCGACGTGCGGCAAGAATTTGGTGATGTTGTGACGACGTCATCCGGCCTGCGCTACAAGATCATCGAAGCTGGCGAAGGTCCTAACCCTACGGACAATGATGTGGTGCTTGTGAGCTACAAGGGTATGTTGATGGACGGCACCGTTTTTGACCAAAACCCGCAAGCCGGCTTTCCTGTCACTGGCGTCGTTCCAGGCTTTTCCGAAGGCCTGAAGATTATGCAGCGCGGCGGAAAATACCGCCTGTGGATTCCCGCCGATCTTGGCTATGGACCGGAGGATCAGCGCAACCCGCAAACGGGCGAAGTCGCCATTCCCGGGGGAAGCGAACTGACCTTCGATGTCGAGCTGCTCGAATTCAAGTCGCGCGCCGAAATTGAAGCAATGCAAAAGCAAATGCAGGAAATGCAGCAACAGCAGGGCAGTGCTGGCGGCGCGGCAGAGGGTCTACCGCCTGAAATTCAGGCGCAAATTGACGCTCAAATGCGCGGTCAGTAATTGCGGAGGCCTAGATCCCCTGCAACAAACCTTCATCCTTAATGCGCTTTTGCCAATAAGCGGGCGCTAATTGGTGGACATTGTTGCCATCGCTATCGACGGCGACGGTGACGGGGAAGTCCTGCACTTCAAATTCGTAAATGGCTTCCATGCCTAAATCGGCAAAGCCCACAACTGTGCTGCCCTTGATTGCGCGGGCAACGAGGTAGGCTGCGCCGCCAACGGCCATAAGATAGGCGCTCTTGTGCTTGGCGATGGCTTGCGTTGCCGCGGGGCCGCGCTCTGCCTTGCCAACACAAGCGAGTAGACCTTGCTCCAGCATCATGTCCATGAACTTATCCATGCGGGTGGCCGTGGTGGGCCCTGCCGGTCCAACAATCTCCTCGCCAACAGGATCAACTGGTCCAACATAATAGATCATGCGGCCCTTGAAGCTGACGGGCAATTCTTCGCCTTTGGCCAGCATATCGGCAATGCGCTTATGGGCAGCATCCCGACCAGTCAGCATCTTTCCGTTGAGAAGCAAGCGGTCGCCCTGTTTCCAGCCTGCCACAATCTCAGGCGTCAACCTATCGAGATCAACGCGAATAGCCGCAGCATCGGGTTTCCAATCCACCTCAGGCCATTCGTCCAACTTTGGCGCCTCAAGATAGGCTGGGCCCGCGCCATCCAAAGTAAAATGCGCATGGCGCGTGGCGGCGCAATTGGGGATCATAGCAACGGGCTTACCGGCAGCATGGCATGGCGCATCCATGATCTTCACATCGAGGATGGTTGAGAGTCCTCCAAGCCCTTGCGCGCCAATGCCAAGCGCATTGACCTTGTCAAAAATCTCAATGCGCATGGCTTCAATGTCGTTTTGCGGCCCGCGCGCCTTCAATGGCCCCATGTCGATGGGCTCCATTAGCGCTTGTTTAGCCAGCAGCACGCAATGCTCAGCCGTGCCGCCAATGCCGATGCCCAACATGCCGGGCGGGCACCAGCCAGCACCCATCTGCGGCAGCATTTCCAGGACCCAATCGACTATATTGTCTGACGGATTCATCATCTTGAACTTCGACTTATTCTCGCTGCCACCACCCTTGGCGGCAACGTCGACGGACACTTTGGAACCGGGGACTAGGTCGACATGTAGGACGCAAGGCGTATTGTCCTTGGTATTGCGCCGCGTAAAAGCTGGGTCTGCAAGCACAGAGGCCCGCAGCTTGTTTTCAGGGTGTAGATAGGCGCGGCGGACGCCTTCATCGATTACGTCTTGTAAGGATGCAGAGGTATCCTCCAAACGGCAATCCATGCCCCATTTGACGAAGACGTTAACGATACCCGTATCTTGGCAGATCGGCCGATGCCCCTCTGCGCACATGCGGCTGTTGGTAAGGATTTGCGCGATGGCGTCCTTTGCAGCTGGCGATTGCTCCGCCACATAAGCGTCACCCAAGGCACGGATATAATCCATCGGGTGAAAGTAGCTGATATATTGCAACGCGTCGGCCACGCTCTCTATCAAGTCGGCATTGCGGATGATTACAGTCATGTCGGCCCCTACGTTTTAAGTATGCCACGCCCCATAACGCGCTGGACCGCCTATTCAAGCGTCATTGCAAATCCTAGTTTGCAAGCACGGCCAGAATGCCGAATACGCGCCCTCAACCGATAGATTCATTTTGGCGTAAAAAAATATGCCTTGCGCCATTTTACATCTTGCGCGCTGAATTTCACTTAGCAAGTCCGCGCGTCGCTCGTGCTGACCACCTGCCGAGGTGCGACGAATGGAATCACATTAGCGACGAATGGAGCGCAAGATTTTGTATTTACCCTCTTGCGTCAAAAAATGAATAAGGCACTATAGGTAGCGGTTGGCCACAGGGGGCATTACCACAAATTGTGCTTTAAGCTTCAGTAGACAAATGTGTCGGCGGGAGCATGTTTCCCGTCGATAAGCTGGGGACAAGTCAAAATACTCCCCCTGACAAGGTCAAAGAATGCTAACAGGGAGTTTCGCGCCCTGAGTCGAACAATATGGGAACATTGGTTCCCGCCAAGATACAGCTGGTCGCTGGATGTCGGAAAACCGACGCCCAGTTTCGGGTCGCCGCAATGAATGGAGCTACAGGTTAAAATGGATTTCAGGGATACAGGCCAAGGGGCCGACGACATGACCGCAGGAATGATGACAGATATGCTTGAAAAAGTAGCTGAAGCGGCAAAAGCCGAGATCGCTGAAGCCAAAGCGCCTGCGTCGAGCAAGTCTGTCGACGTCCGTCGTTTCAATGTCGTCACCGATTCTTCACGCGATGCCTTGTTGACCGAATTCGGCAAGGACACGTTGCAGGACCGTTATCTTCTGCCCGATGAGAGCTATCAGGACCTGTTTGCACGCGTTGCGTCGGCTTATGCCGATGATGAGGCGCATGCGCAGCGCCTGTATGACTATATCTCACGCCTCTGGTTCATGCCGGCAACGCCCGTCTTGTCCAACGGCGGCACGGGCCGCGGCCTGCCGATCAGCTGCTATTTGAACTCCGTCGATGACAGCTTGGAAGGCATCGTCAACACCTGGAACGAAAATGTCTGGCTCGCGTCACGCGGCGGCGGCATTGGTACGTATTGGGGTAATGTCCGTGGCATTGGTGAGCCTGTTGGCCTCAACGGCAAGACCAGCGGTATTATTCCGTTTGTTCGCGTCATGGACAGCCTGACACTGGCGATTTCGCAAGGTTCGCTGCGTCGCGGTTCGGCAGCCTGCTATCTGGATGTTAGCCATCCCGAAATCGAAGAGTTCCTCGAAATCCGCAAGCCGTCGGGCGATTTCAACCGTAAGGCGTTGAACCTGCACCATGGTGTATTGCTGTCCGACGAATTTATGGAAGCCGTCCGCGCTGGCGAAGAATTCAACCTGCGCAGCCCCAAAACAGGCGAAGTGCGCAGCACGGTCGATGCGCGGTCCTTGTTCCAGAAGCTGGTAGAAACCCGCCTTGCAACCGGTGAGCCTTATATCATCTTCAGCGACACCGTGAACAACGCGATGCCAAAGCATCACCGCGATCTGGGCTTGAAGGTTTCGACATCGAATCTCTGTTCGGAAATCACCTTGCCAACGGGTCGTGACCATTTGGGCAATGACCGGACGGCCGTATGCTGCCTGTCGTCCTTGAACCTTGAAAAATGGGACGAATGGAACGGCGACAAGGTCTTCATCGAAGACGTGATGCGCATGCTCGACAATGTGCTGCAGGACTTCATTGATCGCGCGCCACCCGAAATGTCGCGGGCGAAATATTCGGCGAGCCGTGAGCGGTCGATCGGCCTTGGCGTTATGGGCTATCACAGCTTCCTGCAATCCCGCGGCGTCGGCTTTGAAAGCGCGCTTGCCAAATCTTGGAATATGAAGTTCTTCAAACATGTCCGCGCGCAAGTGGACGAAGCATCGATGATGCTCGCCAACGAACGTGGCGCCTGCCCAGACGCTGAGGAAATGGGCGTGATGGAGCGTTTCTCCTGCAAGATGGCGATCGCGCCAACCGCATCGATTTCGATCATCTGCGGCGGCACCAGCGCGTGTATTGAACCGATCCCGGCCAATATCTACACGCACAAAACCTTGTCGGGCAGCTTCATCGTCAAGAACCCCTATCTCGAAAAACTGTTGCAGGAAAAGTCGAAGGATTCGACCAATGTCTGGAACAGCATTTTGGAAAAGGGCGGTTCGGTCCAGCATCTCGATTTCCTCACGCCAGAGGAAAAGGACACGTTCAAAACCAGCTTCGAAATCGACCAGCGTTGGTTGATCGAACTGGCCGCGGACCGCACGCCATATATCGACCAGGCAACATCGCTGAACCTCTATATTCCTGCCGATGTGGAAAAATGGGACCTTCTCATGCTCCACTTCCGCGCATGGGAATTGGGCGTGAAGTCGCTTTATTATCTGCGTTCGAAATCGATTCAGCGTGCCGGTTTTGCGGGCGGGGTTGAGGCGGATAACACCGCAGAAGCGCCCGTTATCGAGCTTGCCGCCCAAACCGATTATGAAGAATGCTTGGCCTGCCAGTGACGTCGCCCCAGCGTAGGCTGGGGCCCATCACGTCTCGCAGTCGAAACCGATAGACGAGATAGGCGCCAGCCTCCGCTGGAGCGACGATAGATAAAACAGGGGAAAATCCCCACATATCTCCCTTATGGGAGAAAAATTGGAGCACCGAAGATGTCATTGTTAGAAGCACGTAACAGCTACAAACCCTTTGAATATCCTTGGGCCTATGACTTCTGGAAACGCCAGCAGCAGATCCATTGGCTGCCCGAAGAAGTGCCCTTGGGCGAGGATTGCCGCGATTGGGCGCAAAAGCTTTCGGACCATGAACGCAATTTGCTGACGCAGATTTTCCGTTTCTTCACGCAAGCCGATATCGAGGTGCAGAATTGCTACCACGAACATTATGGCCGCGTGTTCAAGCCGACTGAAGTCAAGATGATGCTCACCGCCTTTTCCAACATGGAAACCGTCCATGTCGCGGCCTACAGCCATTTGCTCGACACCATCGGCATGCCCGAGAGCGAATATTCGGCGTTCCTCGAATATGAAGAAATGGCGGCCAAGGTCGATTATATCCACCAATTCGGCGTCGATAGCGATGAAGACATTGCCCGCACTTTGGCGATGTTCGGCGGCTTTACCGAAGGGCTGCAGTTGTTCGCATCCTTCGCCATGCTGATGAACTTCCCACGCTTCAACAAGATGAAGGGCATGGGGCAGATCGTTTCGTGGTCTGTCCGCGACGAAAGCCTTCATTGCGAAGGCATTACCAAGCTGTTCCACGCCTTCTGCGCCGAGCGTGGCTGCCTGACCAAGTCGGTGAAGGAAGACATTATCGATTGCTGCCAGAAGGTCGTCCGTCTGGAAGATAATTTCATCGACCTCGCCTTCGAAATGGGCCCCGTCCCCGGCATGACCGCCAAGGAAATCAAGCGTTACATCCGCTACATCGCCGATTGGCGCCTGGGTCAGCTTGGCTTCCAACCCATCTACATGGTCGAAGACCACCCGCTGCCATGGCTCGCGCCATTGTTGAACGGTGTTGAGCACGCCAACTTCTTCGAAACCCGCGCGACCGAGTACAGCAAGGCGTCGACACGCGGCGATTGGGGCCAAGTATGGAACAGCTTCGACAACCGTAAGAAGAAAAGCATCATCGGCATTGAGGCAGCCGCCGAAAATGACGGCATGGACATGTTTGAACAAGCAGGCGTTGCTGCAGAGTAAGCCTTCTCCATGATCTGATTTAAACGCCATCGCGTTAGACATTCCCGCTGCCGCGCTTCTGCAAAGAGGCGCGGCAGTTTTTTGTGCGCAACACGTTGGGGCGAGGTCCGCCCGCATGTCCGAAGGGGCGCTACTGATATGGGCGTGTTTGGGGCGGCGATAAGGCTGGTCAGCACCAGCTGCGTCGGCCGCCTTCATAATAACGCGCAAGGCCTTCTTCGACCAACAGTTCGCCCAGGCTTTGGCCACCGCGCGTCAATATGCGCAATTTGCGGCCATAGCGATCTTCGTCGCGGTTGATGCTTTGCAAGGTGAAGGGACCGGCATTGACGAGTTGGTGTAGCCGCCGCGTGGCCGCGGCACCGCGCGCTGCCTCCGCCGCGCAGCGCGGTTGATGCGTTTCGGGGGTGTCGATATCGGCAATGCGGATCTTGCTACCGCGATACCAGATCGTGTCGCCATCCACGACGCAGTTCGGGCCCCCGCCGCTTTTGCACAGGCCGAATGCCGCGCTTTCGGCATCGCGCGCGCCTGCCGCCAGCGCGGAATCGGATGACGCCCACGCGCCCCCAAAAATGGCAGCCGACAGCATCAGCGTCAGCGAGAAAAACCGAGTCATATGTGCACTGGACCTTTTGCGCATGTGAGCAGGGTCCGTACGCCGGGCATTTACGCATGACTTCGTAAACACCGCCGACATCCGGACATCGCCGCGTAATCATAACATATTTTACATAATAGGCCATCATTTGCCGCCAAGCGCGCTGCATTGGGTCGGATGTGGATGCAACAAGCTGCCGCTATCATCATACAAAAGCCGCCGGGATTGCGCCCGGCGGCTTCATATGTGGGCTTTGCCCAATGGCGGTTCCGAAGGATTAGAAACGGACGCCTAGGCCAATAACCGCCTGATGACGGTCAACGTCGATCTGACGATCATAATCATTTTCACCGATGTCGAGATTCTTATAGTTAGAATAACGATATTCCGCCTTGATGAAGCCACTTGGCCCAAGCAGGTTGAATTTTTGCTCCATTCCGGCGCCAATCCGATAGCCATCGGCCGTGACACCATTGTTGAAAATCGTGCCTGCGCCATTGTCAAAACGGCCTTCAAACTTTGCATTGGTGTAACCACCCTTGGCATAGATCATCGTTGATGGCGAAACAGCAAAGCCAAGGCGCGCGCCGACATATAGATCGCGGTCGGTGTTCAACCGGAACGAGTCGCCCGTGGCGAACAAGTCATTGGCCACGCCGTTAACGTCGGAATCGGCAAATTCACCTTCGATACCGGCAATCACGCCGCCCATTTGAAAGTCGTAACCAGCGACCACGCCATACATTAAATCACCGTCACCATCGGCCACATCGTCATAACCGACAAGTGCTTCGATATGCGGCCCTGTGAACGGCGCATTCTCCTGCGCAAAGGCAGGGGTTGCAAGTGCAGTGGAGAGGAAGGCTGCACCAATTAAAAATTTACGCATTTTCATTTTCCATTTTCAGTCAAACTGACGCCATTCTTGCGACGTCGTTAACCAAATGCGGCAGGGGCGTGGATAGTTGCATGAATGTAAAACAACAAATTGCTGTGACATTATAGGCACGCTTTAGGTTCGCTAGAAACCCACTTGCCCTGACCGTCCGATATGGACATGAATGCCGCATGGATCACACGCCGCAGCCCGCCACAGCATTCAAAATCCTGACCGCCGCGCAATGGGCGCAATTTGAAGCGGACGGCGTCTTTCACGGCGCGCCTGTCGATCTGGCGGATGGCTATATCCATCTATCAACGCAAGATCAGGTTCAGGGCACGTTGGACAAGCACTTCGCCGGACAAGAGGGTCTTGTGATTGCCGAGGTGGATTTAACCCTGCTCAAGGATGTGATTAAATGGGAGCCGTCACGCGGCGGTGCACTTTTCCCGCATATTTACGGCGATTTGCCCATGCACGCGATTATGGGGCATTTGATCCAGATCAAAGCATGACGTTATTTCCGACGCCATAAGGGCCTTCTTAACCGAAGGAAACTGTTATGGACGTCATCCAAATTCCCGCCGTCGCCCTTTTCATGGGCATGCTCACATCATTTACGCTGGCCATGCTGTACGTCACTGTGGGCGACGCTATTCGACGTTAGGCTGTCGACGCCCTCTTATGTCTGGGCGGGAGATCACAAGGGTTTTTCGTAAATGCGATAGACCTTGTTAATCTCGCCATTCATGGCCTCACCCACCGATTGCATCGGGCCATTGTCGTCTAATACCCAGCCAAATTCGCCGCGCGAGGCACCAAATTTACTCGTTGAATCATGGCGAATATAGGCGACCATCATAAACGCCAATTGGCTGGCCAATCGTGTTGCCTGCAATTTCTTGACCACACCCATCAACGGCACACGCATGCTGCGGACCTTAGGCGCGCGGAGCCACCACAGCAGCTTTGCCCAGTTGAACGGGAACAGAGATCCGCCGAAAGTGCCGATTTTCTCATTGATATCAGGCCATGTCATCATGAATGCCACAGGCTCTCCATCAACCTCCGCAATGCGGATTAAATCATTATATACGATGGGTTTAAGCTGCTTGCCGGTATGCGCCACTTCTGCATCCGTGATAGGCACAAAGCCCCAATTTCCACTCCATGCATCATTCAATATCGACAATATGATAGCCGCTTCGGCATCAAAATTGGCCTTATTGACCTTACGAATGACAATCCGTTCATTGCGCTCACCCGACGCGACGATACGTTGCACCAGAGGCGGCAAGGGCACATCAATCGGTATGTGATAGGTATAAAGGTCTTTGACCCCCGCATAGCCCGCCGCCTGTATCCACGCGCCATAAGCAGGGTTATGATGCCCCATCAGCACCGTTGGTGGGTGATCATGACCTTGCACCAATAATCCCGGCTCTTCCCAGATCGACAGGCTCAATGGCCCCATTGCGCGGACCATTTTTTTGTCGCGCAGCCAGCCTTCTGCTGTTGCGATCAATATCTTTGCCACTTCGGCGTCTTCGGCTTCGAAAAACCCCCAATTACCCACACCCGGCCCCATGCCCTGTTCGGGGGGCTGCGCCAAAGCGAGATAATCCAAATGCGCCGAAATACGGCCGACAATATGTCCGTTCCGCTCGGCCAAAAACAACTGTGCTTCGCCATGTTCGAACCACGGGTTCTTACCTGGCGTGATCGTTGCCATGACGTCGCTTTTCAAGGGCGGCACCCAGTTCGGATCGTCCGCATATAAGCGGAAAGGCAGGTCGACAAAGGCTTGTTTGTCAGCCTTTGTCGTAACCGGACGAATGTTGATATCTGTCATATGCTATCCCTGAAACCTTATGCGATCTGCGCCGTTCATTCTTCGGTGCGGACTAAAACCGTTTCGCCTATCAAGAAGAACAACAAAAACGGCCCCCATGCCGCAATCCAAGGCGGATATGCGCCCAGATTACCCATCGCCAAGGCAAAGTTATCCGCCACAAAATAGGTAAAGCCCAAGGCCATACCGATGACCGCCCGCAAAAAGAGCGCGCCGGACCGAGCAAGGCCAAAAGCCGCCACAGCGCCGAGCAAGGGCATCAACAATGTGGACAATGGCCCGGATAGCTTGTGCCATAATATGCCTTCAAGGTTATCCGTGCGGCGGCCAGCGGCCTTAAGATCGTCGATTGCACGCATGAGTGGCAGGAAAGCAAGACTGTCACCATCCACTTTGACCACATTGAACCTGTCGGGTGTGATACCTTTACCCACGATAAGGGCTTCGGCGCGCGTTTCGGTTGTTGTCGCCACATTGAACGAGCGTGTCTTTTCAAGTTGCCAAGCTTCGCCGGTATAGCGCGCGCGGGTAGCGGTGATCACTTGTCGCAGCCCGCCATTGGCGCGCAGATATACCCGGACGTCCTCCAGCACAGTGTCGTTGCCAGAACCAAGAACATTGCCGGCTTTGATAAGATCGTCGCCCTCACGCACCCATATAATGCTGCGGCCGTTGTTATCGGGTGCCACCGCGCCATATTCCGCTTTTTGCCATACTTTTAACTGCGCGGTGTTGGGTGCAACGACGGTATCGTTGAAAACAAAGGATATTAGTGCAACACCCAGGCTGGCAACAAACATAGGCGCCAAAATTTGATGCGCCGATAATCCAGCTGCTTTCATCGCCACCACTTCGCTGTTCTGGCTTAGCCCGGCAAAAGTGATCAGGGTTCCAAGCAATACGGAGAATGGCAGAAATCTTGCAATAATCTGCGGCGCGCGCATCGAAATATAATGCAGCACATCGCCTTGGTCATTCCCAGGAACCGAGAGGATTTTGCCGCTTTCACCCAGCAGATCCAGCGTCATCAATATCAAAACGAGCATCATCAGCACCGCAAAGCTGCGAATGATGAATAGCTTTGCCATATAGATGGTGATGTTACGCGATGGGAAGAAATGCATGGCCTATGTCTCCGCCGATTGAGCAGGCATGCCAATGGTCGCAAGCCGCGATTTTCGGCCGAACCGGAATATGCGCTTTACCCATTTGCCGCTTTTTGTAGCAAATATTTCTAGCGCGCCAATCGGTTGCCCGCCCGGTACATGCGCGATGATATGGTACATCCAAAGAATGAGTGCTGCAAAAAGCAAGAATGGCACCCACAGAGCAATGATGGGGTCAACGATGCCCATACCACCCACGTCTTCGGCATATTCATTGATCTTATGATAGGTCACCACCATCACAATTGACAAAAACACCCCAAGCGCCGACGTTGATCGCTTCGGCGGAATCGCCAATGCCAATGCAAGCAATGGTAGCAACAGCATCATGGCGACTTCCGCCAAGCGGAAATGGAAATTGGCCCAAGCCCGGTTGCGATCAAGCGCTGGTTTCTGGGCATCCAAGCCGATTTGTACCAGCTCAGTGATTAGATATTCGCGATCTTTGCCACCACGTGTGCGGAAATTTTCGATCTTTGGCAATGGAATGGGGATGTCATGGCTGGTAAAGCTTAACACCCGCGGCGATGAATAATTGGGTGCATCATGAACAAGGGTTCCTTTCTCAAGCCGTAGCAAAATCGTGTCAGGATCATCAGTCCGCAGAAACTGACCCTGCTCCGATGTTACTGCAATGGTTTGGCCGCTGTTGCTTTGCGCGAAAACAAAAAGACCCGACAGTGCATTGCCGTTATTGCGGCTCTCTTCGATGCGGACGGTCAGGTTTTTGCCAACATTGTTAAACTCCCCCACCCGTACTTTCGCGCCAAAGGCACCTGAACGTAGTTCAAAGCGCAGCTCTTCATACAAATAGCGCGAGCTTGGTTGAATAAATCCAACGATCGCAAAATTGACGGCGGCAAGGGCGATTGCGAGCATGAATGGAACACGCAACAGGCGAAAATAACTCATGCCCACTGCGCGAAAAATGTCGAGTTCTGAGGATGTCGCCAATCGGCGGAAGGCCAGCAAGATGCCAAGCAGCAGGCCGATGGGGATACCCAAGGACAAATATTCGGGCACAAGGTTGGCAAGCATGCGCCACACGACGCTGACCGGTCCGCCTTCTGCTGCCACAAAGTCAAACAGGTTCAGCATCTTTTCCAGCAGCAATAATGATGCGGCAATTGCGAGGGTCGCAAGCAGCGGCAACATTACCAGCCGGAAGATGTAGCGGTCAGTGGCAGTTAGAAATTTCAACTTATGGTCGCCCTGTCACCCTAATTTGGCCGCAAACTCACCCGATAGACGTTTACAGGTTCAGGGGCAATATCGATGCTATCCGAAAAAGTGCGGATCACAGACATGAAGTTCCAGGAGTATTGAGATGAAAAAATGTGTCGCTCTTGTGGCTGTGGTTGGTCTGATTTTGGTTTCCGGCGCGTCTGCGGCCAACCAAGAGCTGAATAATGATATGTCACGATGCACGTCGGGCAATGGGCCGGCTGTGCTCGTTCAGATACGCGGCGTTAAGGAATCGAGCGGGAAAATCCGCGTTCAGTCCTATCCCGCAATTCCCGGTGCATGGTTGGCAAAGGGCCGCTGGCTGCAACGTGTCGAAAGCCCCGCCACTGAAGGCAGCATGAATATCTGTATCCCGGTTCCTGCCGAAGGCAAATATGGCATCGCAGTCCGGCATGATCGCAATGGCAATGGCAAGACTGACATTAGCCAAGACGGCGGCGGTTTTTCCAACAACCCAAGCATCAGCATTCTGAATTTGGGCAAGCCGTCGGTTAACAAGGTTGCTTTCGAAGCTGGACCGGGCGTTACGCGTATTACAGTCAATCTGAAATATATGTGAGGGTTGTTATTTGGCTTTAGTGGCGCTCCTTTCGAACCCGAATTCAACTGGCAACCGATCTATGTTGCCAGCCGTTCGCACCTATTGCGCCAAAAATCCGGATATATTCCATTATGAAGTCGAGGAAATCGGCCAGATCGCCAAAGCTTTGGAGATGATTGCGCGCGTCAAGCCCAAGGTGCTGGTCATCAACGGCGGCGATGGCACGGTGCAATCCGCCCTGACAGAACTTTATCATGGCGGTCATTTCGAAGGCACTCCGCCACCAGTGGCTGTATTGCCCAATGGCAAGACGAACCTCATTGCCTTGGACTTGGGCGCAGAAGGCGACCCGTTGGAGGCGCTTTCGCGGATTATTGAAGTCGCAAAAGGCGACCTGTCAAAGCATATCGTGGTGCGCGAACTCATTGCCCTGAGCGATGGCAGCGAAGGTGCGCGTCCGGTTCTGGGCATGTTTTTGGGCGGTGCAGGACTTGCCGAAACGATTTTATATTGTCGGCACAAAATTTACCCCTTGGGCCTGCCCAACGGACTGAGCCATTTTTTGACCGCAATTGCCGTTTTGTTTTCGACAATTGTTCGTGTTCCGGCAAGCTTCCTGCCCCAACGATCCAAACCCGTCAGCATCTCATTCATCCGCAATGGTGAGTTGCATGGCACATTTTCCGTGCTGATTGTGACGACGTTGGAAAAGCTGTTATTGGGTGGCCAGGCTGGCAATGACAAGCAACGCGGGCTGATGAAATTTCTAGCGGTGGACCAAAAACCAATGGCCATGCTTAAAATGATCGCCGCGTCGCTACGGGGCAAATTAGGGCAAACCCCAATGACCGGCGTGCATTTCCAACAAGGTGATGTCATCCGCATTGACAGTGAACAAAGCAGCGTTGTTCTGGACGGCGAAGTATTTCAGGCCCATCGCGGCAGTCCCATTGTTCTTCGTTCGACACCGCCCGTCCCGTTCTTGAAACTGGCCGCTTAACAAGCGTCGATAAAGGCGGCTAAGGCCCAAAATATGCTCTCGCTCACGCAACTTGTCGCTGAAGAATTGGCTGTTCCAGTGCAGTCCGGAGTGTGTGACTTCGCCGCCCACATTGCGGCGCAATATGGCGACGCCGCGCGCGCGGTGTTATTCTATGGATCCTGTTTGCGGTCAGAGCAATTGCTAGGCGAAATGCTCGATTTCTACCTGATCGTATCGGATTATGACGCTGCTTATGGCAAATCTTGGCTCGCGACATGGAACCGGCGTCTGCCGCCCAATGTTTTCCCGTTTCAACATGATGGCCTAATCGCCAAAGTGGCGGTTTTAAGCGAAAGCGACTTTCACGACCTTAACCGACCAGCCGCATCCGCCGTGTCCGTTTGGGCCAGATTTGCGCAGCCTTCGCGCCTCGTTTGGTGCGCCGATGATAGGGCGCAACATGCGGCGGTCATCGCCATTTCCGGGGCCGCGCCAACTTTGCTCAATGCTGCACTGGCATTTGTCGAACGTCCGGTAGACGTTCTCGATTTGTGGCAGTCTGGGTTCCAGATGACCTATGGTGCCGAACTGCGTGCCGAACGCAAAGACCGGCCGTCATCGGTCATCGCATTCGACCCCGAACGTTATCGTCGTTTTGGTATCGCGGCGTTAGGTCACACCCATATAGCAAACGAGATGCGGGGCGACAAAGTCCTGTTGTTGCCGGATGTAGATGGCAGAATTGCGCAGGAGAAAAATCGTTGGCCTAGCTTGCGCCGGCGCGGCAAATTGCTGACCATCGCAAGGCTTGCCAAGGCCGCGTTCACCTATGCCGGTGGGATTGATTATCTGGCGTGGAAGATAAACCGCCACGCCGGAACACAGATCATCATCCGGCCATGGCAACGCAAATGGCCATTGGTCGCAGCGCTCTTTCTGGTGCCGAAATTATGGGCAAAGGGCGCCGTGCGTTAACCGTTAAAAATGTTGGGCGGAAGCAAGAAGCGGGCATTGCGATCCCGCTTGGTCACGATCTTCCTATCAGATAATCCCGACGGCTTTGCCCGCGCGTTCGAAACGATCGAGAATATCGACCACCTGCTCGCTGCTATGCTCTGCGCATAATGAGCAACGCAGCAAAGTCATGCCCGCAGGTGTTGCAGGTGGGCGGGCCAAGTTCACATAAAGCCCATTTTCAAGCAATGCTGCCCACATCGCCGCGCCCTTTTCCAGATCGGGCATGACGACTGCGATGATGGCGCTTTGTGCGTTTGGCGTACCCAATTGGAAGCCCAGATCGCGCAGCCCCTGATGCAGATTTTTTGAATTTTCCCACAAATGCGCACGCTTGTTTTTATTGTGCATCAGTTTGCGAATGCTCGCCGCGGAACAAGCGACAACCGCCGGCGGAAGCGAGGCGGTGAACACATAAGGACGGCATACCAACCGCATGATTTCAAACTTGGGATGGTTCGACACGCAGAAACCACCCACGGTGCCCACCGATTTGGAAAAGGTGCCAATGACAAAGTCGACATCATCGAGCACGCCTTGCTCTTCGGCCACGCCACGACCATTTTCGCCGATAAAGCCCATCGAATGCGCTTCATCGACGAGGATCATCGCACCTGCCTCTTTCGAGAGGCGGATCATTTCCTTCAGTGGCGCAACGTCACCCAGCATGGAGTAAACGCCCTCAAGCACGACAAGCTTTCCTGCGTCCGCCGGAAGCCGCTTCAGGCGCTTTTCGAGGGCCTCAACGTCATTGTGGCGGAAGGCGACGATTTCAGCGTCACCCATTTTGCAGCCATCATAAATCGAGGCATGACTGTCGATGTCGAGGATGATGTAATCACCCTTGCCAGCGATCGTGCTAATGATGCCCAAATTCGCCTGATAGCCCGTAGAAAAGACCATGGCATGGTCCATCCCGTAAAATTCCTTCAACGCGTCTTCGCATTCCTTGTGGCCCTGAAACGTACCGTTCAGGACGCGACTGCCGGTCGTACCGGCGCCAAATTCGTCCAAAGCCTTTTTACCTGCCGCAATGACGTCATCGTCAAAAGTCATACCCATATAATTATAGGTGCCGAGCAAGATCGTTTCCTTGCCATTGACGACAGCGACGGTGGGCGATTTCACTTCTTCCATCACCAGGCTGAACGGGTCTTTTACGCCGGTGGCGAGCAGACCTTCGCGCTGAGCGATCAAGGCGTCAAATTTTGAAAATAAGTCAGTCATTACCGTCTCTCGTGCAAATTTTAAGCAGTGATTAGCTTGGTCACGGCATCGACCAACTGGCCGACATTTTCGATCTCAGCCTGCAAATTCATGCTGATGATGATGTCGAAGCTGTCTTCGACTTCAGCGACAAAATCCATAACGGTCAGGCTGTCCCATTCGAGGTCGCCTGCAAAAGTCGTTGTCTCAACAACCTCGACGCCTTTTTTGTTAAATGGTTCAATCAAGCCCTTGAGGCGATCAAACATTTCGCTTCGGTCTGTCATTCTTACATCCTCGATATGATAAGCGGCCAATGCCCCATAAGTCTGCGCTATGGCAAGCGAATAAGGCGGCAAAAGGGCAAGGCTAAGGCGCTACATCCACCCATGCTTGCGATACCAGTCTACGATGTCTTTCAGGCCAGAAGCCGTTGCAATTTCCGGCTGCCAAAGCGCAGTCTCTGGCATCGCTTTTGGGTCAATTGTCCAGTCGGGATGCGCAAGGTAATTGGCGCGATCCGGCGTCAGCTTCGCTTTTGGACCACGAATTGCGCGGTCCGCCCATCCAGCGAATTTCAAAAGAAAGCCCGGTGCGTGCACAGCCCTAATGTTGCGGCCGACCGCCGCGCCGATGGCTTTGGCAAAGGCTTCATGGCTCCACCCGCCAGCCGTGCCATCATCAGCTTCAAACAGGCATTTTGACACATTTTCGGCCGGCAACAAGGTCACCAGCAAACGCGCCAGATCATCGACATGGATTACCGACACGCGGCCGCGCGGCGGCAGCAAAGCCCAGCCTTTGGCCGCAATACGGAACATATCTAACATTTCGGTATCACCGGGGCCATAGACGCCGGGCGGTCGAATGACGGTCCAGTCCAGCGTCGATGCCTTCACTAAATTTTCAGCATTGGCCTTGCTCGCGCCATATAATGACAGCCCCGGTTCGCGGGCGGCGAGTGAGGAGACCGCGACGAAACGGTGTATGCCCGCCGACTGTGCAGCGGCAATCATGTTGGCCGTACCTGTCACATTCCCGCTTTCGAAGCCTGCCGCATCGGGCGCGTTGACGACGCCAGCAATGTGCAACACGACGTCCGCACCTTTGCACAATTCATTGAGGCTGGCCGGATCATCCAGACGGCCATGAACCC
The DNA here is from genome assembly GCF_044239045.1 of Sphingorhabdus sp. GTDB lineage: Bacteria > Pseudomonadota > Alphaproteobacteria > Sphingomonadales > Sphingomonadaceae > Sphingorhabdus_B. The sequence goes on along the minus strand of NZ_JBIICD010000004.1, from coordinate 50,343 downwards.
ATGACACAGCTGCTTTCTTATGCTGGTCCCGCCGCGTTAGCGCCCGCACGTGCCAGCCATCGGCTACCAATCGGTCCAGCGTGATCCGCCCGACAAACCCCGTCGCTCCCGTCAGCGCAACGGTCTTCACAAAAGCACCAGTTGATCGCGGTGGACAAGCACCGATCGTGGCACGGTGCGCAATATGCCTGCCAATTCGCTGGATCGATGTCCGCAAATGCGCGCGGCATCTACTGCGTCATATTCGGACAGTCCGCGCGCAATCGGAATGCCGTCATCGGTGCTGATGTCAATGACGTCACCGCGCTTAAACTCGCCTTCAACCGACAGCGCTCCTGCCGGCAGAAGGCTGCTGCCTGTCTTAAGCGCTTGCACCGCGCCATCATCAATGCGGATCCGACCTTTGACTGTCAGCCGTCCGCCAAGCCAGCTTTTGCGCGCTGAGCCACCCTCGCGCGGGGCGAAGAAGGTCGCCGGACCGCCTTGCTCCAGCACGGCAAGCGGATGGTCACGTAGACCGGACGCGATCACAAGGCCAATCCCGGCCCGCGTCGCAATATCCGCTGCATCCAATTTTGACGCCATCCCGCCGGACCCCATGCCGGAGGAGGAGCCTTCCGCCACCATCACCCGCACGCGGCCATCAATCTTGTCTATGCTCGGCAACAACACGGCGCCCGGCAAATGGGGTGCGCGGTCGAAAAGACCATCAACATCGGACAGCAATATGACGCCTGTCGCGCCAGCCGCTTGCGCAACACGTGCGGCCAAACGGTCATTATCGCCAAAACGGATTTCTTCGGTAGCGACGCTATCATTTTCGTTGATGACGGGCACCGCACCTGCGCCCAAAAGTCGGTCAAGCGTGGCGGCGATGTTCAAATACCGGCGGCGATCCTCAAGATCATCGAGCGTCACCAGCATTTGTGCTGCAGCCAAGGACTGGCCTTCCAGCAAGTCCGCCCAAATGCCCGATAACACAATCTGCCCCACTGACGCGGCAGCTTGCGCATCGGCAAGACTCGCGCGGCCACCCTTGTCAAAACCCAAGCGGCGGGCACCAAGCGCAATCGCGCCCGAGGTGACAATGATGCACCGCTGCCCCGCCTTATGCCGCGCACTGATGTCCGCAACGAGCGTCTGAAGCCATTCCCGCCTTACAGTCCCGTCAGGCTGTACGAGCAACGACGAGCCGACCTTCACCACCAATAAGGGGCAAAATGCCGGTAGGAATGCGGCGTTCAGATTGGCGACCATGTCCCATCCTCAGTGATGCCATCGGCCTTTGCGCCTTCAATCCCGCTTTTGGCAGGCAGTGCCTCCAAAACCCGGTCAAGGACCAAGTCGACGCCTTGACCCGTCGCGCCCGAAATCGCGATGACATCCTGCGCGCCAGCGGCATGCAGCTGCTCGGCAATGTCGGCCATCAATTCCGGATCCAGCAAATCGCCCTTGTTAAGCGCGACAATCTGGGGCTTTTCATCCAAAGCTGCACCATATTCGCTCAATTCGTCACACACGATGTGCCAGGCGGCAATCGGGTCATCTTGCGTCGCATCAATCAAATGAATGAGTATGCGGCAGCGCTCAATATGGCCCAAGAAACGGTCGCCAATACCAACGCCCTCGGCAGCGCCAGCGATTAGCCCCGGAATATCAGCCAACACGAACTCACGCGATTTATGGTCGACGACACCCAGTTGCGGGCGGGTGGTGGTGAACGGATAGTCGCCGACTTTCGCCTTGGTATTCGACACCTGATTGATGAAGGTCGATTTTCCCGCATTTGGCATGCCGACAAGGCCAGCATCGGCGAGCAGCTTTAACCGCAACCAGACATACATTTCCTCACCCGGCCAGCCGGGACCATGTTGGCGTGGGGCACGGTTAGTGGAGCTTTTATAAGACGCGTTGCCACGGCCACCATCGCCACCGCGCAAGAACACGACGCGCTGGCCAACCTCGGTCAAGTCGAGCAACAAAGTGCGGTCTTCGTCATCGGCCAGCACCTGCGTTCCTACGGGCACATGAATGACAAGATCATCGCCATAAGCGCCATGGCGGTCACGGCCCATGCCTTGAATGCCGCGCATTGCCTTGAAATGCTGTGCATAGCGGAAGTCGATAAGTGTGTTCAGCCCCGCCACAGCTTCAAAAATGACATCGCCACCTTTGCCGCCATTGCCGCCGTCGGGGCCGCCATATTGAACATATTTTTCCCGCCGAAAGCTGACCGCGCCCGGGCCACCTGCGCCGGAACGGACAAATATTTTTGCTTGGTCAAGAAAATGCATATTGCGGCCTTTAGGGGAGAATGCTGGTTTTAGCCAGCGCTGGGTTCAATACCCAAGCTTGTCACCCTGAACTTCTTTCAGGGTCCATCGTGCGTCTCCACTCTTCGGGCGAAGCTGGCAAATGGATGCTGAGGCAAGTTCAGCATGACGTGAAGAAGAAGGTTGGTGGAGCCTAGGGGAGTCGAACCCCTGACCTCTACACTGCCAGTGTAGCGCTCTACCAGCTGAGCTAAGGCCCCATCTTGCCGCCCATTGGCGGCCTTGGTGAGGAGCGCCACTAGCGGGCGCTCCTTTATATATCAAGTCCGAAGATTAGATGTCGTCGGGCTCGTCTTCTGTGCCAGCAACGCCAAGATCTTCGTCACCGCCCAAGTCGACATCATTGTCGGGCGAAACGTCACCGTCAACGGCATCGACGTCAATGTCGAGATCATCATCCGCCAGGTCCGAGTCGTCCTTCTTCTTCTCGGCTTCTTCAAACGGCAATGGCTGCTTCGATTTCAGAACTGGCTCTGGTGTCCACTGATTGCCGCATTCGATGCACTCAACCGGCTCGTCCTTGGTCAGATCGTAAAAACGAACGCCACATTTCGGGCAAGTGCGCTTGGTTCCCCATTCAGCCTTGATCATGGCGGGCTTAAATCCTTTTAAACTGGCTTGGAAAGGCAACGCACATCTGTGAATCACCGTCAATTGGCGCGGCCTTTGCCACAGCGACGCGCCGCTGTCAAAAATTACTGTGGTCGTTGACTTGAACGCACATCATCCGCAAAGCGCAGAACATCATGCACAACGCCCCTTCCCGACCCGGCAGTTTTAAGCCCAGCGGCCCTTTACGTGGCACGCTTAAGGTTCCTGGAGATAAATCGATTTCGCATCGCGCGCTTATGTTGAGCGCGCTTGCGGTAGGGGAAAGCCAGATTTCCGGCTTACTGGAAGGCGAAGACGTGCTCGCTACCGCTGCTGCCATGCGGGCAATGGGTGCGCAGATAGAACGCAATGGTGAAGGCAATTGGACCGTGAATGGCGTCGGCGTGGGCGGCCTGATGCAGCCTAATGGCGCGCTTGATATGGGCAATAGCGGCACATCAACACGGTTACTGATGGGACTGGTCGCCAGCCACCGGCTAACCGCAACCTTCATTGGCGATGCAAGCCTGTCCAAACGCCCGATGGGCCGCGTAATTGACCCACTCAGCCAGATGGGCGCGGAGTTTACGCCAAGCCCCGGCGGAATGTTGCCATTGATGGTGCGCGGATTGGTGCCTGCCGTGCCTATCCGTTACCGCCTGCCGGTCGCTTCCGCGCAAGTCAAAAGTGCGGTCTTACTAGCAGGGTTGAACATCGCGGGCATTACCGAAGTGATTGAGCCTATACCCACTCGCGACCATAGCGAACGCATGCTGCGCGGATTTGGCGCGGATTTGACGGTTGAGATTGACGCCGATGGCGTTCGACATATCCGCCTGATGGGGGAGGCCGAACTGCAGCCGCAGCAAATTGAGGTTCCCGGCGATCCGTCCTCCGCAGCCTTCTTCATTGTTGCGGCACTAATTACGCCCGGTAGTGAGGTCACCGTCACCCATGTCGGCATGAACCCGACCCGCACAGGCATTTACAAAATGCTGGAAGCGATGGGTGCTGATCTTACATATTCCAACATGCGCGAAGTTGGAGGAGAACCCGTGGCGGATATCACCGCGCGGCATTCAGTTTTGCGCGGCATCGATGTGCCACCAGATGTTGCGCCGAGCATGATAGACGAGTTTCCGGTTTTCTTCGTAGCTGCCAGCATGGCGCAGGGCCGGACAACGACCAGCGGCCTCGATGAACTGCGCGTTAAAGAATCAGACCGGCTCACGCTCATGGCGACTGGCTTGAAAGCTATTGGCGCAAAGGTAGACGAACGCGAAGACGGCCTGATCATCGACGGCAGTGGCGGGGAACCACTTGAGGGCAATGCGACCGTGACAAGCGCACTTGACCACCGTATCGCTATGAGCTTCGCCGTTGCTGGCCAGAATGTCTATCACGCTGTCCATGTGGATGACGTATCGCCCATCGCAACGAGTTTCCCGACATTTGAAACCATCCTTCAAAATTTACAGGTTCAAAATTGAGCGAATATCTATCGCCCTTTGCCGCCGACCTTATTGGCTTTGTTGGCAGTTTTTTAATCGAGGCGGCGCAGATGAAGCGCCGTGTAGATGCATGATTATCGCCGTTGACGGGCCAACTGCCTCTGGCAAAGGCACAATCTCCAAGGCATTGGCGGCGCATTTTGGCCTACCGTTTCTGGATACTGGCCTGTTGTACCGTGCTGTGGGACGGCAGGTGCAATTGAACCAAGGAAGCCCCGAAGAACCGGCGGACGCTTTGGCGGGATGCATGTTCCCTGACAGTTTGCTGGATGACCCTGTCTTGCGAAATGAGGAAGTTGGCGGGTTAGCAAGTCGCGTATCGACCCACCCCGAGGTGCGCGCGGCACTCAACAAGCGGCAAGTGGACTTTGCTAACCAGCCCAGCGGCGCGTTACTCGACGGGCGCGACATCGGGACAGTCATCGCCCCTCATGCGGACATGAAACTGTTCATCACGGCGCCTGCGGAGGTCCGCGCACAGCGACGATATGATGAAATGCAGCGGCGGGGCATAAATATAGATCTGGCGAATATCATTGCCGATATCCACATCCGCGATGCGCGCGATATGGGACGCGCCGACGCGCCATTAAAACCCGCCGAAGACGCGCTATTGCTTGATACCGGTGATTTGACTATAGGCGACGCCGTTCAAGCCGCGATCGCTTTGGTGGAGTCTCGACTTCGCAAGAGCTAAGTGGCCGGAGTGTATCGATAGAACACACCGTCACCCTGCACTTGGTTCAGGGTCCATTACGCTTCGCTGGCCATTGGTCTAAGTTGATGGATGGATGCTGAAACGAGTTCAGCATGATATGGGTATTTTGCTCGACATACGCCGTATTTGAATGCCTTGCTGCTATTCGGGCATCAGGGCAACTCTGGTCAAAGACCGTCGGAACCAACCGACTGGCCGGACAAAATGTACGTAAGGACACTCTAACCTATGGCAACTTCGCCAAACCCGACCCGCGACGATTTCGCGGCACTTCTCGACGAATCACTTGGTGGCGCAGACGCAGGCTTTGAAGGCCGTGTCGTAAAAGGCACCGTAACCGCAATCGACAATGACCATGCTGTCATCGATGTAGGTCTCAAATCCGAAGGCCGTGTGGCGCTGCGTGAATTCGCTATGCCCGGCCAGAAAGCCGACCTCAAGGTTGGCGACGAAGTCGAAGTCTTCGTTGACCGCGTAGAAAATATGAACGGCGAAGCCATGCTGAGCCGCGATCGCGCCCGTCGCGAAGCCGCTTGGGACGTGCTTGAAGGCGAATTCGACGCTGGCAACCGCGTTGACGGCGTTATCTTCGGCCGCGTGAAGGGTGGTTTCACCGTTGATCTTGGCGGCGCAGTGGCATTCTTACCCGGCAGCCAGGTTGACGTCCGCCCCGTCCGTGACGTTGCGCCATTGATGGACATCGCCCAGCCTTTCGTCATACTCAAAATGGACCGCAAGCGTGGCAACATCGTTGTATCGCGTCGCGCCATATTGGAAGAAACACGCGCAGAACAGCGCACGGGCCTCATCCAGAACCTCGCCGAAGGTCAGATCATCGATGGCGTTGTCAAGAACATCACCGATTATGGTGCGTTCGTCGACCTGGGTGGAATCGATGGCCTGCTGCACGTCACCGACATCAGCTACAAGCGTATCAACCACCCAAGCGAAGTCATCAACATTGGTGACACCGTAAAGGTTCAGATCGTCCGTATCAACAAGGACACACAGCGCATCAGCCTTGGCATGAAGCAGTTGGAAAGCGATCCTTGGGATGCAGCAGTTGCCAAGTACCCAGTTGGCACAAAGCTCAAGGGTTCGGTCACGAACATCACCGAATATGGTGCATTCATCGAACTCGAAGCCGGCATCGAAGGTCTGGTCCACGTTTCGGAAATGTCATGGACAAAGAAGAACGTTCACCCAGGCAAGATCGTTTCGACTTCACAAGAAGTCGACGTTGTCGTTCTCGACATCGACATGGAAAAGCGCCGTATTTCGCTTGGTCTCAAGCAAGCGCATGACAATCCATGGGCATCGTTCGCGGACAAGTTCCCAGTTGGCTCCACCGTTGAAGGTGAAGTTAAGAATGCGACCGAATTTGGTCTGTTCATTGGTCTCGACGGCGACGTTGACGGCATGGTCCACATGTCCGACATCGCATGGGGCATCACGGGCGAGGAAGCTTTGCACCTTCATCGCAAGGGCGAAACCGTTAAGGCAATCGTTCTTGACATCGACGCCGAGAAAGAGCGCATTTCGCTTGGTATTAAGCAGCTTGAAAAGGGTGCCCCATCGGCAGCCGGCGCTGCTTCGGTAAGCGGCTTGAAGAAGGGTGGAACCACCACCGTGACCGTTCTTGAAGTGCGCGATGGCGGACTTGAAGTGCAAGCGGGCGAAGACGGCGCAACTGGCTTTATCAAGCGCGCCGACCTTGGCCGTGACCGTGACGAACAGCGTCCTGATCGCTTCCAGGTTGGTCAGAAGTTTGATGCCATGGTCACCGGTTTCGACCGCTCGAAAAAGCCAAACTTCTCGGTCAAGGCGCTTCAGCTCGCGGAAGAAAAGCAAGCTGTTGAGCAATATGGTTCGTCGGATTCCGGCGCATCGCTTGGCGACATCTTGGGTGAAGCACTCAAGGGCGTGAAGAAATAAGCTTCGGCTAAAAACGACATCCGAAATATCGGAATAGAAACCCGCTCCTTGCATAAGGAGCGGGTTTTTTGCTGCCTTTGGCACGAAACATTTGCAAGGCCGTTGTAATAATGAAAATTTTCTGCCAGCGTGCATGATTATTGTAAAGCGATGTAAAGCGAAATCTGATAAGTGCGCTGCGTCCTATGAGATAACCGTAAGAGAGGGACATAATATGATCCGTTCCGAGTTGATCAAAAAGCTTGAGACCGAGAATCCGGAGTTCAAAACAGAGGAAGTCGAAAAGATCGTCGACCTGTTTTTTGACCAGATCATTCAACGCCTTTCCGACGGTGGACGCGTTGAGTTACGTGGCTTTGGAGCATTTTCGACCCGCGACCGCAGTCCACGCAAGGGCCGCAACCCACGCACCGGTGCATCGGTCGATGTGCCATCGAAGCGCGTACCCTATTTCAAACCGGGCAAAGAAGTCCGCGAGAGCCTCAACAAATAACTTGTTTGTGTAAAGACACTTGACCCTGCGGGCGTAATGCTGTCTGCGTATGGCTAAGCGGATGTGGCGGAATGGTAGACGCTACAGACTTAAAATCTGTTGTCCGTAAGGGCGTGCGGGTTCGAGTCCCGCCATCCGCACCAACTGGCCTTAGGCGCCCTTTACATCACTGATCATGAATGCAAAGCGCACCTGGTAGGACTACTCAATTGCGTGGCGGTTGCCGTCGGTAACTCAGCGCCTCGGCTATATGGATACGGCTAACGTCAGTGGCACTGGCCAAATCTGCGATGGTGCGGGCAACCCGCAATATGCGTGTGTAGCCGCGCGCCGATAGACGCATGGCCTCTGCCGCTTGGGCTAGCAAACTCTGACCCGCAACGTCTGGCGCGGCGAAAGCCGCAAGTGCATCACCATCCAAATCTGCATTGGTTCGCAGGCCAGTACCTTGTAACCGTGCGCTTTGTAGAATGCGCGCGGCATGGACCCGCGCTGCGACCTCAGCCGAACCTTCGGCAGGGGGCGGAAGGACCAAGTCGGCAGCGCGCACAGCCTGCACATCAACATGCAGGTCGATACGATCAAGCAATGGCCCCGATATCTTCGCCTGATAGTCCGCAGCGCAGCGCGGTGCTCGGCTACATGCCAAAGCGGCGTCGCCAAGATGTCCGCAGCGGCATGGGTTCATCGCAGCGACCAATTGGACATTGGCTGGAAAGGTCACATGGCTGTTGGCCCGAGCGACACTGACTTCGCCGATTTCCAAAGGCTGCCGTAAACTGTCGAGTACGCTGCGTTGAAACTCGGGCAATTCGTCGAGGAACAAGACCCCAAGATGCGCCAGGCTGACTTCGCCCGGACGAATGCGCAAACCGCCCCCGACCAAGGCTGGCATGGACGCGCTATGATGCGGTGCACGGAACGGACGTGTACGCAATAAGCGGCCACCGTCCAAGGATCCGGCAACGGATGCAATCATGGACACCTCCAATGCCTCAGCAGGCGAAAGTTCTGGCAAGATACCCGGCATACACGACGCCAATAGCGACTTGCCCGCGCCCGGAGGTCCAACCATCGCCAAATTGTGCCCCCCAGCAGCAGCAATCTCCAGCGCACGCTTTGCGGTCTCCTGCCCTTTTACCATTTTGAGATCAGGGCCCGTTTGGCGCGGCTCGGCGACTCCTGGCGCAGGCGGGCGCAGCAAGGATTGCCCTTTCAGATGGTTCAGCAAGCCAAGCAAATCGGGTGCGGCGACAACCTCGATTTCACCAGCCCAAGCTGCTTCTGATCCTTGCATAGCCGGACAGATTAGTCCGAGACCGCGCGACGAGGCATGTAGCGCCGCCAACAGTACACCAGGTGACGCAGCCACCCTGCCATCCAAACCGAGCTCACCGACCACCACAAATTGCGCCAGCGCCTCCGCATCCACCAGCCCCATTGCGCCGAGTAAAGCCAACGCAATTGGCAAGTCATAATGTGAACCCTCTTTGGGTAGGTCAGCTGGCGAAAGATTAATAGTGATCCGCTTGGGCGGCAAAGCCAAGCCCAGCGCAGAGATTGCGGCGCGAACCCGCTCACGGCTTTCAGCGACTGCCTTATCAGGAAGACCTACAACCGCGAAGCCGACCATCCCTGGTGCAACTTGGCATTGCACTTCAACGCTGCGGGCTTCTAAACCGAGATATGCGACTGTGGAAACAATCGACACCATATTGTTTCCCCAAGGGTGGACCTCCGCTGCGCTGGGATGTCATGACAGCGGAGGTCCGGCCGACCGGTCCAGTGGTCGACATGGACAACTGCGCCGCGAACGGCCCCTATGGCAACCGCTGGCGATTAGTATACCAACGGTTGGTATATCCAATTTGGCGTTATCAATACGCAACGCGGGCAGGAAAAATCTTGCAAATCAGCCGCTTTCGCAACTTAAAAATCGACATGCTCGTAATGCTTGGGAGGTGCGATGACTTCCATCCGCTCGGACAATAAGGGCCGAAAACTGGGACGCGATTTAAACATGGCGTACCACGCCTTGGTCTGTTCATGCCCATTCCAATCGATGCCGCCAAGATAGTCAGCTACCGAAATCTGCGCCGCTGCCGCCAGATCGGCCATCGTCATTGTTGATCCCGCCAACCACGCGCGGTGGTCGATGAGATAGTCAATATAATCGAGATGCCCATTGGCCAACTTCATCGCTTCTCGTAATATTTTGGCTTCGGGCGGCTGACGATCAATCAGTCGTTTCTTCATCCGCTCATGCAAAAGCGGCTGAGTCACATCGCCATAAAATTGTTCGTCGAACCAAGATACGAGGCGACGAATTTCGGCGCGATATTGCGCGGTGCCGCTAATCATCGGGTTGGTGGGCACGGTTTCGTCAATATATTCCGAAATCGCCACCGAATCGGACAAAGTAATATTACGTTCGGAATCGCGCATCACGGGCGTGCGCCCCGCAGGGTTCATGTGCACAAATTCGTCGCGTTGCTCCCACGGATTCTCGCGCACCAAGCTGTATGGCACGCCTTTTTCGCCAAGCAGCAGGCGTACTTTGCGCGAAAAGGGACAGAGCGGATATTGATGGAGATGCCACATGTGAATCTGTTAGGACCGGTCGCACAGAAAGTGAAGAGGGCGTTGTCCCAAAAGCTAGGGCATTAGTCCGATTTGCCATTTTGATGAGGCTGGCGCTCAGCTTCTTTTGCCATTTCAGCATCGATTTTTGCTTCTGTCGCTTTCACCCTGCGCTCTGTCTCCGCATATTGGGTGTTAAAGTCCTGCTGACACCCCGCCGCTAGCAAGGAAGATATCACCAGTGTTAGCAAAGGCAGGGGGCGACGCATCAATAATCCTTTTTATAGCGAATATTGACGTTCGATGTTCCGCTGGTTCCAATCTGACTCAGCACGGAAAGCGCGCGTGTCAGACTGATTTCCAATTGTGTTGCGGTATAACCGCGGGCGTCCGTGACGATTTCAACATAGACGTCATTGGTTATATACTGGCCAAAGGCAACCGCCATATCGCGCCCGTTACTCGCGTCTGCATTCAGCAGGCGTAAGCGATCAAGACCCGTCGCCGACTGCAGCACACCCAGCGGATTTAGCCCGGCCGACCCGCCACGCAAGCTGTTTAATGACCCCGCAAGCTGGACCGCCTGAATGGCCGACAATTCCGCGATGGAGTTACCGAATAAGATCCGTGCCATGATTTCGTCCTGCGGCAAGGCAGGGGTTGAGCTAAAGCTAATCGCAGGATTTTGTCCGGTACCGGCAATATTAACGCGAACCGTTGTTCCATCAACTTCGCTTGCGGCTGTCACGCGGATCGATGGATTGCTTGCAGGTCCGCTGTTGAAGGAAATGCGTCCGCTTTCCAGTTCAAAGGATCGACCGGCAAAGCCCAAAGTCCCGCGCACAAGTTGCATATCGCCCGAAATCAACGGCGCGTCGCTGTTCCCGGTAATCCGCAAATTCGCGCCCCACTCGGACTCCAGTCCCATGCCACTCACATATAATTCGTCCGGGGCCTCCAGTCGGATGTCGAGTTTCCAATTGCTTGGAAGGCTTCTGATCGCATCGGCATCGCCGGACACACGTGCCCGGCCCGCTGGTGCCTTGCGGCGCACGCCAGTTAAGGTTGCAACCTTAGCCGCACCTTGCCTAATAATCTTGAACCGCGTTTCTGGCAGGCGCAATGTGCCGCTGACCAGCGCTTCACCGTCGGGCGTTTTGGTGACACTGACTTGGCCCGTAGCGGTTGTCGAAATCAATTCGCTGCGCGCAACGCGGGCGCGATCGAGGTCAAGGTTTAGCTGCACAGGAAAGCCTTTGGCTGCACTTAAGTTGACGATACCTTTGCCTGTAACGGTGCCATCGCCCGCTTTTGCGCTCAACTCGGTCACGTCCAACTGGTCATTTGTGAATACGCCCCGCACGCGTAGATTGGTCAGTCGCGTGCCATAACTATCATTTTCATACACAAGGTCATTGGCGCGGACGACGCCGGTCAATATCGGGGCCTGCAACCTACCTGAAAAATCGGCGGCAACGCCGATATTGCCAGTCAGGCTTTGGTCCGCAAGCTCGGCCAAGGAAAACAATGTGTCGGCAGGTCCGTTATAGCGAATGCCGCCGGATAAGGGTGCCGCGAGCAACCGTTCGGTCCAGTGTGCGTTACCGGGCGGCAATGGCGTCATGTCAATCTGAAGTCGGCCCACCGCTGCACCCCGCCGCCGGATGATAAAACGTGCGTTACCGCCTGTAGGCATCAGTCTTCCGACCATGCTGATATCCACAGGCTGTGATCGCGACCCCAAATTTGCCCGGACAAAGCGGCTTATCTCCAGCCGCATGTTTGCATTCGGGAATGCAGTCATGGACGCCTGAGACCAATCCAGACTTCCGCTCGCCCGCCCGCTCATCCCAAGGCCGGGTAGGAAGGGGTCGAGTACCGCAATATCGACCTTGTCGATGCGCGCTTGAAGGGCAAGGGAGTCTCCATAGCTGCCCACTATACGCAAGCTGCCATCCGCAACGTTGATATTACTCGTCAAAATGTCATAGCTGTTCCGGCGTGGAACAATGCGCATAGCGCCATCGGTCGCGAAATTGACACTATTAGCGCGGCCCTTGGCAGCCACCTGCCACAATTGCGGCGTGAAGTCGGCATTGGCAGCAAAGCGAAAAGGCACATCGCGCCGACCTTCGGCTAGCACTTGCGCCGTGCCGGAACCCGCCCTGTAATGCACCTTTACGCGCGCTGCGGCGATTCCAATGTCGTTCACCACGGCGTTTTCAACTTGCACATCGGCAATGACCTGCGGGCTATCAAACAAGGTGATGTCTGAGTGCATCATTCCGCGCCCAATTGTGAGTTTTTGCGCACCAGAAAGCGCCGCATTGGATGCTGTGGCATCAATAACTGCACGCTGAAACGCGCCTTGCGCCGACAAAGCTATGGTTCCGTCAAAGCCAGAACCTGCGCCCGTCAACGTTCCCACAAATGGTCCCGACGCGGTCTGCCTTATGCGGCCTGTCACGCCAATGCCTGCAAAGTTACCGCGCAGAATAATAATCAGCGGGCCATTGCCCGACAGCACGTCGACATCGCTGCTGATCGGCCCATAATCAGTCGAACCCGTCATCGCGATGGCATAGCCACGCGGACTGCGCGTTACGACGCCAACGACATTGGACATGCCGATGCCGAACCCGGGATTGGTTGCGGTAATGCGGTATTCTGGACGCGCGAATGTACCCGTCATGCCTACCTGAATAGGGCCATATTGGTTGGAATAGCCCTGACCATTGAACACAACGCGACCCCCTTGGGTCACATAGGTGCCGCCGCCGCTGTTGAGCCGGAATAAGGGCGACACCAATGTCGCGCGGGTGATTTGCAATATGCCATTATTGCCATAACGGATGCCGGCATTGACGAACATTTGGCCGCCAAGGAAATTTTGGAAACCCTGGCTGAATAGCCGCGCGGAACCCGCCTTTATGCTGCCGACCAAGGCATAGCCACGGCCGCGAGTTGTTTCGATATCAACGTCGGCAACGACATTGAACAGGCCGACCGAGTTGATCTGAAATCCATCTAGCTTTCCGTTTAATGCCGTTTTGTAAACGCCCTTGTTCATGTCCCCTACCAGCAAAGCCTTTGCATTGATTCGGTCGGAACGAACTTTAAAATTGTCGGAAAGCAGTCGCCCATCGGCGATGGCAATATCGCCGTTAACGCGAACATTGGTCAGCAAGCCGCCAGCGGCTTGGTTAATACCCGTGACCCGGCGCGCTGTGGCGTTAATAGGGATGATGAAGCGATCTGCCTTTACTTGCATCTCGCCGGTGACGGTCACATCCTCAAATGCCGTGACGTCGAAGGCCAGCCGATTTGCGTTGGCGGAATAAGCGACCGTGGGGCCAACGAAGGAACCATTGAGTAACGCCTTACCGCGGATATTTGTCCCACTGACATTCAAACCGATGATGCTCGGGCGAAGAATGCGGAAATCTAGTGCGAAGTCCTCAAAGCTGCCTTTGCCCAAATCAGCCGCCCCGTCGGCATCAACCTCCGCTGCGGCAGAACGAACAGTCCCGCTAATCTTCGCAACGCGATCAGCAAAGGTCGCGGCTATACTGACATTGGCAACCGGCGATAACGTTCGCATTAGCAAACTATCGGCGAAGACTTTGCCAGGCGCTGCCGTGCCAGTCATCGTAAACGTCCCTTCGCGCGCCGTCAGCGCAAGGTCTGCAATGTCCGTAGACGCCAATTGCGCGGTCAGCGCGCCATCCCATTTGCGCCAGTCACCGCGACCGCTTAAATTGGCTTTCATCGGGACTTCACGGCCGGCCAGCTCAGCCAGTAGGCCCTTGACCGGTGCATTCAACTGCACATCGATATCGAAGCGATTATGCTCGGGTACGGCATCGAGTTTCAGAATAATGCGGTCACCGCTCAAGCTGCCTGCGGTCGCGTTGATAATCGCGCGCCTGTCTGCAATCTGCACCTTGCCAGAAAATGAAGCGATATGTTCTTCACCCGTCATGGCCTTGGCAAAGACGATGCGGTCCACCTGCAGTCGTTTGATATGTATATCGAGATCGGGGAGCAGCGGGTCGCCACGGTCAGGGATCGCACGAAACGCGGGCAAGCGCGTCATGTTCAACTCTTTCGCCGTCAGGGCATGGATCGCAACACCGCGACTAAAAAAAGACAATGGGTTCCAGTCGAGCCGGATTATAGGCGCGCGCGCAAATTCGCCCTTGGGATCGCGAAAGCGGACGTCTGACAGTGTCGCGTCGCCATAAATCGACCCGTCAATGTTCCCGATGCGGATATTCAGGCCATTTTCAAATTCAAAGGCTGCAATCTGCCTTGCGGCAAAACTCCGTCCGGAGGAGCTGTCGAGCCAAACCATGCTGCCAGCCAATAGGACCAGCAGCAGCGCCGTTACGGCAGCTACACCAATGGAAATCCGCCGCCACGCCATTAAAATGCCTGCCCAATCGACACGTACACACTAAAACGAGAGTCACCAGGACGTCGGTTCAATGGCGTTGCGAGGTCAAGCCGGACGGGACCAAAATTGGTGTAGAAACGGCCACCAATACCAACACCAACGCGCCAGTCGTCAAATTTAGGGATGGTTGATTCATAGGCTTGTCCCGCGTCGACAAAGCCGACAACGCCCAAATTTCCAAAGCGATAGCGCCCCTCCAGCGCAAATTCGTTCACGCTGCGTCCGCCGATCGGATCATTGTTCGGATCCAATGGTCCAAGCCGCTGATAGCCAAAGCCCCGGACAGAGCCGCCACCGCCCCCGTAAAGTCGGCGTGATGGCGCTAGGTTATCCCGCGAACTGCCCGATATGGTTCCAACGCGGGCGCGGGCAGCCACCACAATATTATCCTTCACCGGATGATAATAAGATCCATCCAATATGGCGCGCACATAAATTTGTTTGCCCGTGCCTAAAGACGCCTCAGGCGATATGCGTAAGTTCATGCGATAGCCCCGCACGGGGTCAAGCAAGTCGTTTGATCGGTCAAAGCCTACCTGCCCCGGCAAAGCGGCGACATAATAAAGCTGCCGGTCGCGGACACCGCGGGCCAATTCAAACGCATCTTCGGACGTACCCAAGATTTCCGCCCCGATCGACCATGTGAATTTCTTTTGCCAAATTGGGGTCGAAACGAGCGCCATGGTCACTGCCAGCCGACCAGTATAGGCCTCAAACGCATCATAATTGCTGTGTAGTGCCGACAAAGATATCTCGATATTACGGTCACGCCGCCCGGCATTGCCGCGGTCAAATGTGACGCTTGCTGCTTGCTCTTGCGTGCCAAACAAGCTTGCCACGCGCAAGGCGCCTTCGGGGGGGAACAGGTTTCGGTGCGTCCAGCTACCCTCCGCACGAAAGCCTTGCCCCGTCCCATAGCCAGCACTTGCCGCTAAGCTGCGTGGCGGGGCGGCCTCTTGGCGGACAAGCAAATCGGCATAAGACGTTCCGTCTAGTGCTACGCCTTCACCCGGTACGGCTTCGACCGAAACAGTAGAAAGCAATCCTGTGGCAATCAACGCGGCGCGCAGGTCATCCACTTTGCGGCTGTCATAGAGATCGCCCGTTTTATAGCGACGCAATATTGCGATATGGCCCGCTTCAAATGTTGGCATGCCCTCCGTGCGCAATTGCCCGAAATAGCTGCGTACGCCGGGGTCCACGGGTAATGTATAATCGCCAATTCCGGAACCACTATCCAACAATATGTCGCGCTGGCCGACATTGGCGAAGGGATAGCCATTTTGCGGCAGTTCAACGGAAAGCTTCGCTTCGGCAGCCAATATGACATCGGCAATAATCGCATCGCCCGTTTTTGGCGTAAAGTTACCGCTGATAAGGTCAGCCGGCTGCACCGCTGGGGCTGCAAAAGCGATCTGCCCCAAATAATAACGTCGGCCCGGCAGAACCGTCAGGACGACATTGACCGGTCCGCCTTCGGTTGCCGATGTTTCGGTCTTCACCTGAACATCGGCGTCAAAAAAGCCCTGCCCGTTCAAAATGTCCAACAACAATTGCCGATCAGCACGAGCACGTTGGCCAATCTCCGCGCGGCTATCTGCGCGGCCGCCATTATCTTTCAGAGACGAAAGATCATAAAAACGCGACCTGACATCATTCCAAGCCGCCGCCTCAACCGCAATGCCGTCAGCGTCCTTAGCCAAATCTGTCGTTCTCGTCGCATCCAAGCCATCAAGCCGCAGAATATAACGCACGGCGCCCGCCTCGCGTTCCGCAGCCTGCGTTGTTGCAGGCGGGGGTTCTGCATCAAAATTTTCGATAAGCGGCAAGGGGTCGTCTAACAGCGGGTCGACAGCGCCCTGCGCCGCCGGCTCCGCTACAGATCCGTCTGCCTCACGATTTTCCTGCTCGACATTCCAAACTTCGATGCTTTCCAATGGAGCATCATCCAACGAAGGGATTGCCGCATCAAATTCAGTGTCGGTTATGATCGGCGCGTGCTGCGCCGTATTGGCCTTCCCATCCGCCGGATTTTGGGCAAGCAACGGCGCTGCCGCGCTGCTCAAATACAAAATGGCAATTGTTCGGATCAAACAGACATTCCCCGGCACCAACGCCCCTCATGCAAAAAGGTTCCGCTCGGCTCGGGAACATTCGATAGTGCGAAAGACAAGGGTTGCAAACAAGAACGCAACGCCAAGTAAAAAATGGTGCCCGGAAGAGGACTCGAACCTCCACGCCGTTGCCAGCGCCAGCACCTGAAGCTGGTGCGTCTACCAATTCCGCCATCCGGGCACGAGACACGCGGGCTTTTCCTTGTGTCGGGTAGGCGCGCTCATTTAAGCGATTAGGTGATATTGTCAACGTCTGTGCCGCCTACGCGGCGGATTAAATGTGGCTGTTGCCAGGGCCATGCGCAGGTCGGCCTTGAAAGCTGCCGAGCGGTGGTGCAAAGCGCGCGCATGATTTCTCGCTGGCTGACGGAGCATATATGCAAGGCAAGTTGATAACGGTTTTTGGTGGCGGCGGGTTTTTAGGCCGCTACGTCGCGCAAGCACTGCTTAGTCAAGGCGCCCGGCTGCGTATTGCGAGCCGCAACGCCAATAGCGCCAACCACATCAAGCCACTGGGCAATTTGGGCCAAGTGCAATTGATGGAAACCGACATTCGCAAGACCGCCAGCGTAAAGCGCGCGATTATGGATGCCGATGCTGTCGTCAATCTGGTGGGCAGCTTTGCCAATATGGATGCCGTTCAGAATATTGGCGCAGGCATCGTGGCGCAGGCCGCAGCAGAGGCAGGCGTTGGCGCTTTGGTCCACATCTCCGCGATTGGCGCCGACGCGCATAGCAACGCCGAATATGGTCAAAGCAAAGCGGGCGGCGAAACTGCCGTTCATGCGGCGTTTCCATCGGCCGTCATCTTGCGGCCATCGATTGTGTTCGGCCGCGAAGACCAGTTCATCAACCGCTTTGCCGGACTGATCCGCATGCTGCCTGTAGTGCCTGTCATTGGTGCAGCCACAAAATTTCAGCCAGTATATGCCGGCGATGTCGCACATGCTGTTGCTGCTGCGCTGGGGCATCAGGATGGGCGCGTGCTTGAGCTTGGTGGGCCGGAGATCTTCTCAATGATGGAACTCAACCGCTGGATCGCCAAGGCTATCGGTCATGATCCCCTATTCGTTGAAGTGCCCGATATCGCGGCAAAGATACTCGCCAAGGGCACAGGCTGGATGCCCGGTGCGCCGATTACCAACGACCAGCTTAAAATGCTAGGCAGCGACAATGTGGTGACAGGCACCGACGGGCTGGCGGCTTATGGCATCGTGCCGACGCCGTTAGATGTCATTGCCGCCGATTGGTTGAACATTTACCGCAAGCATGGCCGCTTTGGCGGCGGTTCCAAAGCATGAGCGATACAATGATCGCGTTGCTTCTCGGCTTTATTGAGGGGCTAACCGAATTTTTGCCTGTATCATCAACTGGGCACCTTATTTTAGCGGGTGAGCTGGTTGGCTTTACCGACAATAGCTCCGTGGCTTTTAAGATCGCAATCCAGCTCGGCGCGATCTTGGCGGTTTTATTGGTGTATTGGCGGCGGTTTTGGGCGGTAGGCACAGGGCTGCTGAAGCGGGAGGCTGGCCCTGTCGCCTTTACACGCAATATCCTATTGGGCTTTGCCCCTGCTTTGGTGATTGGCGTGGTGGCGTATGATGCCATTCGCGCCGCGATGCAGACGCCAGAGATTGTTGCCATAGCGCTTATTGTTGGCGGCATCATCATCCTTGTGTTGGAACGCGTGGTGAAGACAGTGCGTTTCCATGCGGTTGAGGAAATTCCCTTTGGCACCGCTTTGTCCATCGGCCTTGTTCAATGCACAGCGATGTTGCCGGGCGTAAGCCGTTCGGGCGCGACGATCATGGGCGGCCTGATGATGGGTGTGGAGCGCAAGACAGCAGCGGAATTTTCCTTCTTCTTGGCGGTACCCACCATGATGGCGGCGACGGTCTATGCATTGTGGAAAGACAGGGCGCTTTTGAACGCGGACGATCTGGGGATGATTGGCATTGGATTCACCATGGCATTTCTGGTCGCGGTCTTTGTGGTGAAGGCCTTTGTCGCCATTGTCGGCAGATATGGCTTTGCACCCTTTGCTTATTACCGAATCATTGCGGGAACGGCGGCGTTGATATGGCTTAGTATGCGCTAAGTTCCGAAACGGACCTTTTAATTTGAAATATAATTGCGCGCGCGTAAATTATCGTCTCAAAATGGGTTGGTTTAGTCAATAAAGCTGCCCTATTATTGGATTTTTGCGTGACAGCACTTGCCCGCCGCGTTACGCGCAGCGCTTCTGAAGGAGCGTATTGTGGCAAAAGATCCGATGCTGAAATTTGTTTCGAAGCCGCAGGCTTATCCGCACAAGCGGGAAGCCGAATTGCGTGCGGAGGATTTTGCGGAAATTGCAGATCGCTATGCGCCCGCCGCAGCGGCGGATCAAGCATCGCGCTGTTCGCAATGCGGTGTGCCTTATTGCTCGGTCCATTGCCCGTTGCATAATCATATTCCCGATTGGTTGCGCCTGACCGCCGAAGGGCGTTTGCGTGAAGCCTATGAGATGTCGAACCTGACCAGCACTATGCCCGAAATTTGCGGCCGCATCTGCCCGCAAGATCGCTTGTGCGAGGGCAATTGCGTTATTGAATTTTCGGGCCATGACGCGGTCACCATTGGTTCGGTTGAAAAATATATCACCGATACCGCATGGGAGCAGGGCTGGGTTGAACCTGTCGAGGTCGGGCCATCACGCGGCCAGTCCGTGGGCATCATCGGCGCTGGGCCCGGCGGACTGACGACAGCAGAATATCTGCGCGTCGCGGGCTATGATGTTCATGTTTATGACCGCTATGATCGCATGGGCGGATTGATGACTTATGGCATCCCCGGTTTCAAGCTGGAAAAAGACATTGTCATGCGCCGCGTCAAGCGGCTTGAGGATGCAGGCATCCACTTCCACGCCAATTTTGAGGTTGGCCGCGATGCGTCGTTGGACGATTTGCGCGCGAAGCATGATGCGGTCTTGATTGCCACGGGCGTTTATAAAGCGCGCGCGATTGCAACGCCAGGTATTGGGCTGGAGGGCATTGTCCCAGCGCTGGATTATCTCACCACATCCAACCGCAAAGGCTTTGGTGATGCGGTGCCTGCCTTTGACAGCGGTGCGATGAATGCGCATGGCAAAGACGTAGTAGTGATTGGTGGCGGCGATACCGCGATGGATTGTGTCCGCACCGCAATCCGCCAAGGCGCAAAATCAGTCAAATGCCTTTACCGCCGCGACCGCGAGAATATGCCGGGGTCGCAGCGCGAAGTGACCAATGCCGAAGAAGAAGGCGTCGAGTTTGTTTGGCTATCCGGGCCGAAAGGCTTTGACGGCAATGGCAAGGTCGAGCGCGTGCATGTCGCCAAAATGCGGCTTGCCGCGCCTGATGCCTCTGGCCGCCGCACGCCGGAAAATGATCCTGAGGGCGACTTCACGCTGAACGCCGATATGGTGATTACGGCGCTCGGCTTTGAAGCCGAAGACCTGCCCGTCTTGTTTAACGCGCCTGACCTCAACGTCACACGCTGGGGCACCGTGCGTGTCGATCACACGACGCAGATGACAAACCTCGACGGGGTGTTCGCCATTGGCGACATCGTGCGCGGCGCAAGCCTTGTTGTCTGGGCAATCCGCGATGGCCGCGACGTGACGCAGCATATGCACAATTATCTGAAATCGAAAGCAAGCCGCGAAAAGGTTGCAGCATGACTATATTCTACCCCACGCCCGAACATGAACGCCTTGCCCGTGAAGGCATGTATCATCCGGAGTCCGAAGGCGATGCGTGCGGCGTTGGCTTGATTGCGGCAACCGATGGCAAGCCGTCACGGCGGGTTGTTGCGGCGGGAATTGAGGCGCTGAAAGCCGTCTGGCATCGTGGCGCAGTCGATGCCGATGGCAAAACCGGTGATGGCGCAGGCCTGCATATCGACTTGCCCGTCCGCTTTTTCGACGATGCCATTTCAGACAGCGGCCACCGGCCAATGCCCAACCGGTTGGCGGTTGGCATGGTGTTCCTGCCGCGCACCGACCTGAGCGCGCAAGAAAATTGCCGCACGATTGTCGAGGCGGAGATTATCGACGCGGGCTACACCATTTATGGCTGGCGTCAGGTGCCAGTTGATGTCTCGGTGATCGGCGATAAGGCGCAAGCAACGCGGCCTGAGATTGAGCAGATCATGATCGCTGGCCCAATGCCCGAAGAGGTTGACGCAACCGAGTTTGAAAAGAAACTCTATTTGGTCCGTCGCCGGATCGAAAAGAAGATTATCGCGGCGCAAATCCGTGATTTCTACATCTGCTCGCTGTCGTGCCGGTCGATTGTCTATAAGGGTCTGTTCCTCGCAGAATCGCTGTCGGTTTTTTATCCCGATCTGCAAGACAACCGTTTTGAAAGCCGCGTTGCGATTTTCCATCAGCGGTATTCGACCAACACTTTCCCGCAATGGTGGTTGGCGCAGCCATTCCGTGGCCTTGCGCATAATGGTGAGATTAACACCATCCGTGGCAACCAAAATTGGATGAAGAGCCACGAAATCAAGATGGCCAGCATCGCCTTTGGCGCGCAGTCGGATGATATCAAGCCTGTGATTCCGGCAGGGTCATCGGACACTGCTGCATTGGACGCCGTGTTTGAAACCTTGGTCCGGTCCGGCAAGGAAGCACCGACGGCCAAGCTTATGCTCATCCCAGAAGCTTGGCAATCCAACCCCAATTTGCCGGCCACCCACCGTGCCATGTATGAATATATGTCCAGCGTCATGGAGCCATGGGATGGCCCCGCGGCTTTGGCGATGACCGATGGCCAATGGGCCGTTGCTGGCGTCGATCGCAACGCGCTGCGTCCGTTGCGCTACAGTAGGACGTCGGACAATTTGCTGGTGATCGGCTCGGAAACCGGAATGGTTGTCCTGCCCGAAACGACGATATTGGAAAAAGGCCGCCTTGGTCCAGGCCAAATGATTGCCGTCAATCTAGATGAAGGCAAATTATACCGTGACGGCGAGTTGAAGGACCGCATTTCGGCCGAGCAGGATTATGGCGCATTGGTCGCCGGATTCCGCCGCATCGCCGACCTGCCCGACGCTGGTGGGGATGCCCCCCCCGCATGGTCGCGCGCGGAACTGACCAAGCGTCAGATCGCTGCGGGCATGACATTGGAAGATGTCGAAATGATCCTGGCGCCGATGATCGAGGATGGTAAGGAGGCCATTGGGTCGATGGGCGACGACACGCCGCTTGCCGTCATCAGCGACAAGCCACGGCTGATCAGCCAATTTTTCCGCCAGAATTTCAGCCAAGTCACCAACCCGCCCATCGACAGCTTGCGCGAGCGGCATGTGATGAGCCTGAAAACGCGCTTCTCCAACCTTGCCAATATCTTGGAAGAGAAGAGCCAAAATGCCGATGTCTTGGTGCTCGATAGCCCCGTCCTGACCGCGCACGATTGGCGCAGGCTGAAGGCTGCATTTGGCCCGCTTGGTGCCGAGATTGATTGCACCTATGACATCTCGACCGGGCAAGAGGGCCTGCGGGCTGCCATTGCGCGGATCCGTGAAGAGGCCGTGGCCGCGGTGCGCATGGGCAAATCCGAACTGTTCCTGACCGACGAGAATATCAGCGCGGATCGCGTGGGCATCGCGATGATCCTCGCGGCGGCGGCTGTGCACACGCATTTGGTCCGCAATGGCCTACGCAGTTACTCTTCAATCAATGTCCGTTCCGCCGAATGTTTGGACACGCATTATTTCGCTGTACTCATTGGCGTGGGCGCGACCACAGTGAACGCCTATCTTGCTGAGGCGGTGATTGCCGATCGGCATAGTCGCGGCCTGCTCGATGGCTATAGCTTGACGCAAGCGGTCGAAAATTACCGCACCGCGATCAACGAGGGGCTGCTGAAGATCATGTCCAAAATGGGCATTGCCGTCATCTCTAGCTACCGTGGCGGCTATAATTTTGAGGCGGTTGGCCTGTCGCGCGCGTTGGTCAACGACTTCTTCCCCGGCATGCCGAACAAAATTTCGGGCGAAGGATATCACTCATTATATGTCAACGCCCGCGACCGTCATGATGACGCGTTTGATGCCGCCGTTGCCCGCCTGCCTGTGGGCGGATTTTATAAGCAACGTGACGGTGGTGAGGAACATGCTTATTCCGCCGGCCTGATGCACTTGTTGCAAAGCGCGGTCGCGAATGACAGCTACTCGACCTACACGCAATTTGCGCAGGGCGTGAAGGAACTGCCGCCGATTTATTTGCGCGATTTGCTGGAATTTAACTTCGCCAAAGAACCTGTCGCGATCGACGAGGTTGAGGCCATCACCGAAATCCGCAAGCGTTTCGTGACACCCGGAATGTCGCTTGGCGCACTATCGCCAGAGGCGCATGAGACATTGGCCATTGCTATGAACCGCATCGGCGCGAAGGCCGTTTCGGGTGAAGGCGGCGAAGACAGCAAGCGTTTCAAGCCTTATGAAAATGGCGACAATGCCAATAGCGTGATTAAGCAGATCGCCAGCGGCCGCTTTGGTGTCACCGCCGAATATCTCGGCGCTTGCGAGGAAATCGAAATCAAGGTCGCGCAGGGCGCAAAGCCGGGCGAAGGCGGGCAATTGCCGGGCTTCAAGGTGACCGAAATGATCGCGCGTCTGCGGCACTCGACACCGGGCGTGACGCTGATTTCTCCGCCACCGCATCATGACATTTACTCGATCGAAGATTTGGCGCAGCTGATTTACGACCTCAAGCAGATTAACCCGCGTGCGCGGGTCTGTGTGAAGCTGGTCAGCGCGGCGGGCATTGGCACGATCGCCGCGGGCGTTGCCAAGGCGCATGCCGATGTCATCTTGGTCTCCGGCAATGTCGGCGGCACGGGCGCAAGCCCGCAAACCAGCATCAAATATGCAGGTACCCCATGGGAAATGGGGCTGTCCGAGGCGAACCAAGTGCTCACGCTCAACGGCCTGCGCCACCGCGTCAAATTGCGGACCGATGGCGGCTTAAAAACCGGACGCGACATTGTGGTCGCCGCGATTTTAGGCGCTGAAGAATTTGGCATTGGCACACTCAGCCTTGTCGCCATGGGCTGCATCATGGTGCGGCAATGTCATTCGAACACCTGCCCCGTTGGCGTGTGTGTTCAGGATGAGGCCTTGCGCAAGAAATTCACGGGCACGCCGGAGAAAGTCATCAACCTGATGACCTTCATCGCCGAAGAAGTCCGTGAGATACTCGCTAAGCTTGGCTATCGCAGCCTTGATGAAGTCATCGGCCGCACAGAACTGCTTCGGCAGGTCAGCCGCGGGGCCGAGCATCTCGACGATCTCGACCTCAACCCGATTTTGGCCAAGGTTGACGCGCCCGACAGCGCGCGCCGTTTCAGCATCCCGACCTTCCGCAATGAAGTGCCCGACAGCCTGGATGCGCAGATGATCCATGATGCCCGGCCCGTGTTCGAACGGCGTGAGAAGATGCAGCTGACCTATAATGTTCGCAACACGCATCGTGCGGTGGGCACAAGGTTGAGCTCCGAAATCACGCGGTTATATGGCATGAAGGACTTGTCCGAAGGGCATGTCCATGTCCGTCTGCGTGGATCCGCTGGCCAGTCGCTTGGCGCGTTTTTGTGCCAGGGCATTACGCTGGAAGTCTTTGGCGATGCCAATGACTATGTCGGCAAGGGCCTGTCGGGCGGGACAATCATCGTACGCCCAACGGTCAGCAGCCCGCTCACCAGTCAGCAAAATAGCATCATCGGCAACACTGTGCTCTATGGCGCGACATCAGGCCATCTGTTCGCGGCAGGACAAGCGGGTGAACGCTTTGCCGTCCGTAATTCCGGCGCGCATGTTGTGGTGGAAGGCTGCGGATCCAATGGCCTTGAATATATGACCGGCGGTATGGCGGTTATCTTGGGCAAAGTCGGCAGCAATTTTGGCGCTGGCATGACCGGCGGTATGGCATTCGTGCTCGATACCGAACGCGACTTTGCCGACATGGCGAACCCCGACAGCATTATATGGCAACGCCTTGAAAGCGCTTATTGGGAAGAAGAGCTTAAGGCCCTGATCACCGCGCATGCCGAAAAAACCGATAGCGCTTGGTCGAAATCAATCATCGAAGATTGGGACCGCCGGCGCGGCGAATTCTGGCAGATTTGCCCGAAGGAAATGCGCACGCGGCTCAGCCAGCCACTGTCCGATCATGAAGCATTGGAAGCCGCCGAGTAGAATGAGATATGCTGCAGGCCGCTAGGCCTGTTGCGCATACGGAATCGCCACTGGTCAATTGCCGCTTTCCCTGCTTTATTCGTCACCTTGAGTTGTGACGGAGAAGCCTGTTTTATGCGTAGCCTGTTAATCGCCGGATCCTTATTTGCGCTGTCGGCGCCTGCTTATGCGGATGCCAATAATGATCTCACTGCTTTGGTGGATGATGTTTGGGCGACGACGTTGAAAGAGGCGCCTGTCTACGCCAGCGCGCTGGGCGTGAATGATTATGCTCTTGAACTTGGCGATTATACGCTGGCGGCGCAGGACCGTAGGGCCGCCGATGCGGCAAAGTTCCTCGCCCGTTTGGATGCCATTCCCGCAAATGCATTAAGTGCAGCATCGAAGGTGGAGGCGGGCATATTAAGGCGGTCGTTGGTGTCCACCATCGAAGGCAATCAGTTTGGGCAGCGCGCCATCAACTTCACGACCTATTCAAGCTGGCACCAACAACTCGCTAGTATGTCGCGCAACTTGCCGTTCAAGACCAAAAGGGATTTTGAAAGCTACAATGCCCGGCTGACACAATATGGCCGCGTCAATGACGAGAATATTGCCGTCGCCAATGTCGCCATCAAAGGCAAATTTACGCAGCCTTGTGAAACGCTGACGGGATTTGAAGGGACGGTGCGCGGACTGATCACATCCGACATTCGCCAGTCACGTTTTTACGGCCCTTATGCGGCCAAGCGCCCCGAGGGCATTTCGGAAAGCGACTTTGCCGCACTGGCCGCCAAGGCGGAAGCGACGATAAGTAACGTCATCCACCCGGCGCTGGCCAAGCAGTTGGCGTGGTACACCGCAAGCTATAAGCCCGCTTGTGCCAAGGCCCCCGGCGTTTCAGCGCAGCCCAATGGCGCGGCTTTTTACGCCTTTCGCATCCGCGAGGAAACAACGACCAATCTGACCGCAGAGCAAATCCACCAGATTGGCCTCAGCGAAGTATCGCGTATTCGCGCAGAAATGGTCGAGGTCGCGAAAAAGGCAGGCTATCCGAGCCGCGAAGCCTTTATTGAGCATCTGCGTACTGACCCGCAATATTATGCCAAAACGCCAGAGGAGCTGATGGAGAAGGTCGCGCGCGTGACCAAGATCATCGACGGTAAAATGCCCAGCCTGTTCGGCCGCCTACCCCGCCTGCCCTATGGCATAAGGGAAATTCCGGCGGAAACAGCCGAAGGCACAACCACGGCTTATTATAATCCGGGTTCACCCGAAATCGGGATATCCGGCACCTATTTTGTCAACACGTCGAAATTGAACCAGCGCCCGTTCTGGGAAATTCCAGCGCTATCGGTGCATGAAGGGGTCCCGGGGCATCATCATCAGATAGCCTTGCAGCAGGAGCTGCCTTTGTCCGATTTCCGCAAATATGGCGCGTCCTTCACGGCATTTACCGAAGGCTGGGGACTGTATTCCGAGCGGCTTGGAATTGAAATGGGGCTCTATGACACCCCTGCCAAAGATATGGGCCGCCTGTCCTATGAAATGTGGCGTGCGTGCCGCTTGGTGGTCGACACGGGCATTCACGCCAAGGGTTGGAGCAAGCAACAGGCCATAGCCTTCATGACCGACAATAGCGCTTTGTCCGCCGCCAATATCGAGGCGGAGGTGAATCGCTATATTAGCTGGCCGGGTCAGGCGCTCGCATATAAATTGGGTGAGCTGAAAATCCGCGAATTGCGCAACAAGGCGACACAAGAACTGGGCCCCAAATTTGATCTGGCCGCGTTCCATGATGCGGTGCTTGGGCAAGGGTCTGTGCCCCTAGACGTCCTAGAGCAGCAGATTACGGACTGGATTGCAGGCGAAAAAGCGAAAAGCTGATTTAGCTTTTTGGCTGCGGAAGCGGTTCGGCCTCAACGTTGGCCGCTTCTTTGGCGTCAAGCTCAGCCTGCAACTTGGCTTCCCGCTCGGCGCGGCCTTTTTCAAATTCGACGACGCGCGCTTCCACTTCGGCGGCTTCGGCATCAATGCCCGCCATGCGCTTGGCGCGTTCGGCAGCGATCAAGCGACCAAAAGTAATGCCGGGGTCTTGTGCCTTTTCGGCATAAGCCTTGTTAATCTCCGCCAAGCCGCAACCAGTAAAACCGCCAGCGCCAGATGGTGAGCAGGTCATCGTGCCGCTTGCCGCGACATATTCGTAGGATTTAATCCGCTCGGACATCGCTTGGTTGCGCGAGTCATTGGGGTCACTGCGCAAATTGGTCGGGATGCGATAGCGCTCCGCCTCCCCCATACGCGCGCAGACGACGATCTCATCGCCAACACTTTCGGGGCATTTGTCATTGCCATAGATGATGAGCTGATTGATTTTTTCATCGCCAGGCTTCGCAGCCGGTGCATCCTGCGCCGATGCCTGAACCGATAGCATCAAGGCAATGCTCGCGAGCGAAATTCTGGTTATTGCTATCACGAGATCATCTCCAAATTTCTGTGTGCCTGCTTTTGAACATTGCCGGCTGAATGCTTTATGAAGCTTAAATATGTTTCGACACGGCAATCGCGGTGCGGCAACCCATGCGGACCAACGCGCTCATCAACGGATAGGCCGGCGCACGTTCCGCGCCTTGTTCCAAGGCTGTGGCCTTATGTTCTAGTTCATCGGCTTGGAAATCCAAAATCATCGCTGATAATTCGGGGTCACTGTCGCCAATTTCGGCCAACTGCTCGCTATAATGGCGGTCGATTTCGGTTTCGACGGCAACGGTGCACGCCATGGCGGCCTCCGGCCCGATGGCCGCAGAAACAGCGCCAAGCGCAAAGCCCGCGACATTCCAGACCGGGTGCAGAGCCGTGGGACGCACGCCGCGTTCGGTCATCATTTTGTCAAAGGCACTTAAGTGGCGTTCCTCTTGTTCCGCCATATGCGCAATGCTGCGCGCTGCAGGCGTGCGATCGCCCATCACCGCAAGCTGCCCCGCGTAAATCCGTTTCGCACCAAACTCACCCGCATGGTTCACGCGGATCATGCGTTTGATTGCCTGTGTCCGCTGCGCGGTGGTTTTCAAATTTTCTTGTTGCGCCATATCATTGCCAAGATGAGCATTGCGCCGCCGAACGACAAGAGAAAATTATACCCTGCGAGAGAAATGCCAAATAAGGTCCACGGCGCAACGTCACAACGCACCAAGGGGGCGTTCATAATCGACCGGAGCAAATCATCGCCGCTACCCGAAATCGTCGCGGTGCAGGCGGTGAGCCCTTCCCAATAGCCATATTCCACGCCTGCATGAAACCCGCCAATGAGACCGCTGCTGGCGATCGCCAATGCCGCCAGCGCGACCAAGGCGTTACGATAGGCAGCGTTGCTGACGCCAAAAGCGACCAGCGCAATCGCAACCGCCGCAAAATGCGGATAACGCTGCCACCAACACATTTCGCACGGGAAAAGCCCGCCAATATATTGCGACCCATAAGCGCCCACGAGCAACGCAGCGGGTAACAGAAATGCCAACCAATGGGCCTTATCGAATTTTGATGCCATATGCGGTGAACCCTAGAAATCTGTCATGCTGATTTAATGTCAGTATCTTACTACAGCATCGCAACAAAAGTAAGATGGTGAAACAAGTTCAGGATGACGATGGAAGAGGGGCGCCCTCAATTCTTAGCTTTGCTCATCACCCGCTTTGCCGCCAACTTCATCGTCCGGGGGCCAAGCCGTTGCAGCGTTTCCATCGCATAATATAACTGGAAATCCTCTATGCCCTTTGCCTTCAACTGCTCGGCAGTCATGGCGAAGCGGGGATCGTCCGTAAGGTCTTGTTCGAGATCCTTATTATTGTCTTTCAATTCATTGACCAAATGACGGCGCAGGTCGGATTCGCGGATCGACACGCGGTTTTTGTAATCCGGGTCCGTCAACTGCGGCACGCGAATATCAGGCTTGATCCCGCCTTCCTGAACCGAACGGCCCGATGGCAAATGGTAACGCGCGACCGTCAGGCGTAAGCCCGTGTCGCGTGTCAGGGGCAGCACATTTTGCACCGATCCCTTACCAAAGCTGCGTTCCCCCATGACGAGGCCGCGATGATGGTCTTGCAAGGCGCCCGCGACGATTTCAGAGGCCGAAGCCGACCCGGCATCAATCAACACAATGATCGGCGCACCGCCCGTCACGTCACCAGGAACGGCGCGTTCGGCCCACCAGCGGTCCACATTGCGCGGGTCGCGACCCCGCTCGGACACAATCTCCCCCTTCGTCAAAAACGCATCGGATACGACAACCGCCTCATCCAATATGCCGCCCGGGTTGGAGCGCAGGTCGATGATATATCCCAGCGGATTGCCGCCCAAACTCTTCTTAATGCCCGCCACTGCAGAAACAACGTCGGCACCTGTCTGTTCGGAAAAGCCCAAGACGGAGATAATGCCGATGCGGTCTTTCACTTCCCACTGCACGGGTTTCAGATCGATAATCGCGCGGGTCAGCGTGACGTCAAATGGCGCATCGCGGCCGGGGCGGAAAATTGTGAGCTTAATTCTTGTGCCCGGCGCGCCGCGCATGGCCTCCACCGCTTCATCCAAGGTGCCGCCGACAATCAGCTTGCCGTCGAGATGGGTGATGAAGTCGCCGGATTTGATGCCTGCTTTGTCGGCGGGCGTATCCTTAGTCGGCGCGATGACTTTCACCGCTTCGTCCTCAAGCGTTACCGAAAGCCCAAGACCGCCATATTCCCCATCAATTTGCGTCTGCAGCGAACTAAAGTCGGAGCGATCCAGAAAACCGCTATGCGGATCCAAGCTGGACAGCATCCCTTGAATTGCGCCTTCCATCAATTTTTTGTCATCGACCTTGTCGACAT
The DNA here is from genome assembly GCF_044239045.1 of Sphingorhabdus sp. Lineage (GTDB taxonomy): Bacteria > Pseudomonadota > Alphaproteobacteria > Sphingomonadales > Sphingomonadaceae > Sphingorhabdus_B. The sequence goes on along the minus strand of NZ_JBIICD010000004.1, from coordinate 20,542 downwards.
AGCTGGATTTGACCTTGCGATAGACAGCAAGGAATGCGTCAAGATCCTCTATCTGCTGTGCCTGAGCTTGTTGTTGCTGCATATTTTGCGCAACGAGCACCGTACCGGGCACGGCTATGGCCGCGACAATGGCAAGGGTGGCGGTCAGCAAGCGGTTCTTCATAAACATTTCCAATTCATCTTATTGTCGCTGCTATATCCCGCCTTAACCCAGTGTGAAAGCAGCTTTGCAATGTGCAGGGCCGTCATCCCTCGCGATGATAAGGATGGTTGGCGATAATCGATGTCGCGCGGAACAATTGTTCGGCCAACATCGCGCGCGCCATTAAATGCGGCCATGTCGCTGTGCCAAAGGCGATCAGCTTGTCAGCGCCTGCACGGGCCGTATCGTCAAAGCCGTCGGCTGCACCGATGAGGAAGCGCACTTCGCGGACGCCATCGTCGCGCCAGCGTTCCAACAAGCGCGCCAGTTCAACCGAGCTGAGCTGCGCCCCCTTTTCATCCAAAATGATGGTTTTGTAAGGAGAATCGGATGCCGGAAGATCTCCGCCCCGCCCCTTATCAGGAACATCTGGAAGTTCGCTATGCTTGGTCGGCCAGCTAATCCGTTTCAGATAGCGATTGACCAGTTCCGCTTCCGGGGAACGGCCAATTTTGCCGCGCGCGATGATGTGCAGGCGCATCGCCATCGGCGCGGGCAATCGGTCTTATTGCGACGCGACTTCGGGCGCGTCGCCAAAGGCCCACATGCGTTCCAGATTGTAGAAGCTGCGGACTTCGGGGCGGAACAGATGCACGATGACATCTTCGGCATCAATCAACACCCAGTCCGCCGAGGGCAGACCTTCAATACGGGCATGCCGTCCAGCCTTTTTGATACGCTCGGCAAGTTTCTGCGCCATGGACGCGACTTGGCGCGACGAGCGGCCAGATGCGACGACCATATGGTCGGCAATATTGCTTTTCCCTTCAAGCGGGATGGTGACCACCTCTTGCGCTTGATCATCGTCGAGCGATTGGAGAACCAGCGCGTGGAGCGCGTCAGGGGTCAATGTGGGTTCCTTGGACTTTGCAGTCGGCGCAGGAACGGAAGCAGTGTCGATCAAGATGGCTCCTTAAAGCACAATATTTCGGGTAACGCCGTCCCGCGTTCCAAGTTCCTTATATCGGTGAAACCAATATGGGTCAGCGCGCCGAAGAGCGGTGGCCGAACGCGGATCTGGACGAAAGCGCAAAAAGACAAGCGCTGGCGTACTCCATTTCGTCCAGTGATGACGCTGTTCCGGACGCCGGACAAACCGTCTGAACCAGGCCATTGCGGGACCCGCAACGACTTGACCCTTATAGCCGGGTCTGGCGATAACTGCAATCGGCATCAACCGCGCTATATCGCGCCACCGCCGCCAGTGGTGAAATTGCAACAAATTGTCCGCCCCCATGATCCAGATGAACCGGGTTTTCGGATAGCGCGCCACCAGTTTTTGTAAGCTTTCTGCGGTGTACACCGTGCCAAATTCACGCTCGATAGCGGTGACTTTAATCGGCGTGCCGCGCGCCTGCGCCTTGGCCGATGCCATGCGCGCGGGCAAGGGGGCCATGTCCGATTTGGGCTTTAGCGGGTTACCCGGCGAGACCATCCACCAAAATGCATCTAGGCCAAGCGAATCTATCGCGAACAGGCTAATCGCGCGGTGCCCTTGATGCGCAGGATTGAATGATCCACCCATGAGACCAATGGTTTTCAAGGACGCATCTCTTTTCAAGGGCGCGTCTGGCCCTGTCCGCGCACGACCCATTTATAGGTCGTCAGCCCCTCCAGCGCGACCGGGCCACGGGCATGCAGGCGGCCCGTCGCAATGCCAATCTCCGCGCCCAAGCCAAATTCGCCGCCATCGGCAAATTGGGTGGAGGCGTTATGCATGACAATCGCGCTGTCGACCTCTGCCAAGAAACGTGCGGCGGCGGACGTATCTTGCGTGATGATCGCGTCGGTATGGTGCGACCCATGGCGGGCAATATGCGCCATAGCTTCATCTAGGCCGGACACGACGCAAGCCGAAATGACCGTATCGAGATATTCGGTATCCCAATCCTGCGCATCGGCAGAGACCGTCCGTGCATCCAGTTCCATCAACACATCGTCCGCCCGCACTTCGCAACCGGCATCGAGTAGCGCCGTTATCAACGCGGCAGGCGCGGGATAATCCTGATCAATCAATACCGTCTCAGTCGCGCCGCAAATGCCGGTGCGCCGCATTTTGGCGTTGACCACAATCGCTTGCGCCATATCGGGATCGGCGTCCTTGTGCACATAGCTGTGGCAAATCCCGTCCAGATGCGCGAGCACAGGGACGCGGGCTTCATCCTGAACCCGCGCAACAAGCGATTTCCCGCCGCGCGGGATGATCATGTCAATTTGCCCTTGCGCGCGCAGCATGTCGCCGACCAGCGCACGGTCCTGTGTTGGGACAAGCTGAATCGCCTCGGCGGGAAGGCCAGCCTGCGTCACGCCTTGCACCATCGCGGCATGGATAGCATGGTTGCTATGCACCGCTTCGCTGCCGCCGCGCAGGATAACGGCATTACCCGACCGCAGCCCCAAGGCCGCCGCATCGGCGGTCACATTGGGCCGGCTTTCATAAATGATCCCCAACACGCCGACGGGTACGCGCACGCGCTCCATCACTAAGCCGTTGGGTCGTTCGCTACGGTCGATGATTTTGCCAACAGGATCGTCCAGCGTTGCGACCACTTCGACCGCAGACGCCATCGCCGCAACGCGCGCGGCATCCAGCGTCAACCGGTCCAGCATTGCAGGTGAAATTCCAGCCGCGACCGCAGCGTCGACATCCCGGGCATTGGCCGCGAGAATCTCTGCCATGCGATCGCGCAATGCCTGCGCCGCGCCGGTGAGCGCAGTCGCCTTCGCCGCGTCATCCACGCCCGCCAAATGCCGGGCTGCGATGCGCGCCTTCGCCGTTAGCTCGGTCATCAAAATGTTGCTGTGTGTCATTGCCAGATACTCGTAGAGAAATGGTTCCAAAAGGGAAAGCGGTCGTCCCTATTTCACATGCATCGCAGAAGGAACAAATGCGAATCGAAGATATATATCTGAATTTACGTAATTTTACGTACTTAACGTGAATGATGAATGCCGATTCGGGCATATCCGGAGAGGCATTTGAGAGGGTTTTCCACAGCTCATCGCACGACTCAACCGACTCGTCACGAGTCGGCTTTCGCTGATTCGCCGGGCCCCATCTCCTCTGCTAGATACGGACATCCAATATAACGGGGTGGGTCGTGTCGCTAAAAATCAGAATGTCCGGTTGGAAAAACCGGATAGCTGGATGGTTTATTGACCGCGAATTTTTCATGCGGGCCAATGGCCAAGTCCGGTTTTTGAAAATATCGGCGCAATTGCAACGCCGCACCGCTTTTACCTTGGCGTCCGTAATCGGTGTTTGGTTATTGGTCACTTTTGGCATGGCCATCAATCAAATGACCGTCACCGCACAGCGCCTGGCGCTGACCGAGCAAGAGGCAAAGGTGGAATCCGCCGAAGAGCGCGTGGCCAGCTATCGTGGCTCTATCGACGAAGTGACGAAAGATTTGGAACGTCGGCAGGAAATGCTGGAAAGCCTGGGCGACCAATATCTGGGTGATTTATCCGAGGCCGAAGCCCAAGCGCCCGCAGCATCGACCGAGTCGCGTGAAGAAGAAAAGGCCGTGAAGACCATTAGCGCGATGGTCCCCGAAGCTGCGGGCCTTGCCCGTGTCGAAGCCCGGCAAATTCGGTTCGCCGAAAAAATGACGAAGGTGGCGCACGCGCGGACATTGAAGGCCGAAGCCGCCATCCGCCAATTCGGGCTCAATCCCGAAGTCTTGGCCCGCCAAGCCCGCAATGCGCAGGGCGGTCTGTTTGAGCCATTCTTCGGCAAAGGTAAAAAGGATGTCCGCGACCCGCGTTTCTTGAAACTCGCCGCAGCGCTTGGCCGCATGGACGCGATGGAACGCGCCCTGGCCGCAATCCCCACCGCAATGCCTGCTGCCTCGATGATGATGTCGAGCGGCTTTGGCTATCGTAGCGATCCCTTCACCGGCGGCGGCGCGATGCATGCTGGTCTGGATTTTAAAGGCCCTGTCGGCACCCCCATCCTTGCTGCAGCGAAAGGCACGGTCGTGCTGGCTGGCTTTAATGGCGGCTATGGGAAGACGATCGAAATTAGACATGCCAATGGCTTGGTTACACGCTATGCACATTTGTCGGGCTTAAATGTCCGGCGGGGTCAGATGGTTGAACGCGGCGTTCAAATCGGACGGATGGGCAGCACGGGTCGGTCAACCGGAAGCCATCTGCATTTCGAGGTGCGCTTAAACGGTCAGGCGATTAACCCACGTAAGTTTTTGGAGGCAAATCCAGATGTTCTCAAGGTCCAAACAGTCGCCGGAAACCGAGCCGACTCTGCCACAAAGGAATAATATAAGCGTGCGCAACAATTCAGGTCATACATTCTCGATCATTGCATCCGACGTCGAAATCGTCGGCAATCTGTCGGCGCGAGTCGACCTTCATATCGACGGCAAGGTGCAGGGCGATGTGACCTGCGGCAATCTGGTGCAGGGCGAAGGCAGCATTATCGCGGGCAAAGTTACCGCCGAATCGGCGAAGCTTTCTGGCCATGTCGAAGGCTCGATCGAGGCCAATGACCTCGTCATCGAATCGTCCGCCCGTGTTAAAGGCGACGTGATCTACGGCAATCTGACCATCGCACCCGGCGGCCAGATTGAGGGCAAGTTCAGCCACAAGTCCGCCACCAAGCCAAGCAGTTCAGGCGCGCAGGCGAATGTCGGCAAGAATAGCGATCCCTTAATCCTCACAAGCGATTCCAAAGTCGCTTAAACGGAAGGTGCGCCACCCTCATCGCACAACCCTCATCGTCATCCCTAACTTGTTTCGGGATAACGCACAATCGTGGCGTGTTATCCTGGAATGAAATGACCGCAGGTCAAACAAGTTCAGGATGGCGGTTTTGAAGCCGACAGCATAATTTCCTACACGCGCAACAATATTTCCAACAAAATCCGCGCGCGTTTACACGCATGAAAAGGGGGACGGCCGACGCGGAAGCGCTGGTGCTGCTTCCGGCTGATGGTGTTTGTGGATTAAGGCTCGTTTGTTCCATCAGTCTCATTCCAGGAGCCGCCTTTATCTTGGCTGGGCTGCTTCCTTGGGGGTGAAGGTTCCTAAAGACCCCAAGGCCGTCCATGACGAACGGGGCGGATAACGCCGCCACACCCAGCCTTTTGTGCGCTGTTCAGAGCTTGATGCAACAGGCCCTTTTGAGAGGCTGAAGCAAGCACCCTATCGCGCCGGCCGTGCCAGCGCGTTTCCGCGCCAGCGTTCCCATCATCCCGACCCACGTTCTAGACCGCAGCCTGCATGACGCGAATCAAATAACCTATCTGGTTATTTGTAGGAAAGTGGTTTTTTAAGTTCCGCATCGTCATCCTGAACCAACTATCGTCATCCTGAACTTGTTTCAGGATAACACACCGACGTCACCTGTTATCCTGAACCAAGTTCAGGATGACGAGTTTTGTGAATTCATTCGGATACAAGTTCAGGGTGACGAAGTGGGGGGTGGCAGCCTTACACAGGCGCGCATCCCATAAAAAAGGCCCGAACCATAAAGGGTCCGGGCCATAAGTTGGATGTTCGCGGGAGGAACATCGGGAGGGGGCGGGGCGCAAAAGGAGAGGAGAGAACGCCCCGCCGCCAAGTCGTAAAACTCAATAGTTGTAAGCACGCTCACCATGTTCGGTGAGGTCTAGGCCCTCACGCTCAGCATCTTCGGTTGGACGCAGGCCCGTGGTGAATTTCAGCGCGTAGAACAGGATGGCCGAGACAATACCCGTCCACAAAACAGTCGTGCCGACCGCCCAAAGCTGCGTCATCACTTGGCTGGCCATGTCATATTCTCCGGGAATCGCCGGGAACACCGTATAGTCGATCCAGCCCTGACCACCCAAAGCGGGGTCCGCCACGATGCCGACGCCAATCGCGCCAACAATACCGCCGACACCATGCACGCCAAAGACGTCGAGCGTGTCGTCATAGCCCAGCTTGTTCTTCACATAAGCGACGAAGACATAGCACAGGCCTGATGCGGCAAAGCCAAGCAGGATTGAGGTCATGGGCGCGGCAAATCCGCTGGCAGGCGTAATCGCAACCAGACCCGCAACAGCGCCGGTAACCGCACCCAGCAACGAAGGCTTGCCATGGTGGAATTGCTCAATCAGGCACCATGCCACCGCCGCCGCAGCCGTCGCGACAAAGGTGTTGATGAACGCCAGAGCCGCCAAGCCATTGGCTTCCAAATTGGAGCCCGCGTTAAAGCCGAACCAGCCCACCCAGAGAAGCGACGCGCCGATCATCGTCATCGTCATCGAATGTGGCGGCGTGGCTTCCTTGCCATGGCCAACACGCTTGCCGATGATGAGGCAGCCTACAAGCCCTGCGATGCCTGCGTTGATGTGTACGACGGTACCACCGGCAAAATCCAGCGCGCCCCAGCCCCATAACAGGCCCATGTCCGTTGGTGCATCAGCGAGGAAATCTGGCCCTGCCCAATACCAAACCATATGCGCGATGGGGAAATATGCGAAGGTCAGCCACAATATCGTGAAAATCATCAACGGCGTGAACTTGATCCGTTCGGCAAATGCCCCGACGATCAACGCCGGCGTAATGCAAGCAAAGGTCATCTGGAACACCACAAAGGCATATTCAGGGATGTAGACATTATTACTGAATGTCGCAGCGAACGTAGTCGTATCGACCCCTTGAAGGAATATCTTAGAGAAGCCACCAATGAAGGCGTTACCGCTGGTGAAGGACAGGCTGTAGCCATAGGTCACCCAGACAAGTGCCGCGACCGACACAATCATGAACACCTGCATCAACAGGCTCAACATATTCTTTGTACGGACCAGGCCGCCATAGAATAAGGCCAATGCCGGAATAGACATCAGCAATACCAAGGCAGAGCTGATCAGCATCCATGTGGTATCGCCCTTGTCGACCATGCCCGCCATTTGTTCGACCGTCGGGGCCTTGATCGGGCCGTCTGCAACAGCAGCGCCAGCCGCCGCCGCGCCGTCAGCTGCTTTCTCCACAACCTCCTGCGCAAAGGCAGGCAAGGCAGCGAATATTGTCGCCCCCGCCGCGCCTAAAAATTTCAGTGCCTTTGACATTATCTGGTTCCCCTAGCTTGATATGATCGCGTCAAAGCGCGGTTTCGTTGGTGTCGCCGGTGCGGATGCGTAACGCGCCCGCAAGATCGAATTCGAAAATTTTGCCATCCCCAATGGCGCCGGTTTCGGCGGCAATCTGAATGGCCTCAATAACCGCAGGCGCTTGATCGGACGCGCAGGCAATCTCGATCTTTACCTTTGGCACCATATTGGTTGCATATTCGGCGCCACGGTAGATTTCGGTTTGACCCTTTTGCCGGCCAAAGCCTTTGACCTCAGTCACGGTCATGCCGGACACGCCCAACGCGGTGAGCGCTTCGCGCACCGGGTCCAGCTTGTGCGGTTTAATCACAGCGATAATATATTTCATGCACGCCCCCAATTTTGGTTGTGCAATGCAATATGCAAACCCCGTGCCAGAACGCAGGAAGCACGCAAAAGCGTCGCTATTCAGTTATGGTGAGAGGCGCTGGCGCTGCGCAGAAGCAATATGTGCCTATTATTTAATCAGGCATTTTTTGATGCCTAATATTTAGGCAATTAACCAATCTCTATCGTCGCCCACAAAGGCAGATGGTCCGATGCTTGTTTCGAAAAAGCCGAAATATGGCTGTCCGCAGCAGTGACGCGCACATCGTGGCTGACAATTATCCGGTCCAATCGCGCGACTGGGCGCGCCGTGTGGAAGCTTTTGGGCGTCTGCACCAAGCGGTGATGGTGAAAGGCAAGCTCGCTGAGTGCACCTTTGTCCGACCATTGGTTAAAGTCACCCATCATCACCGTGGGCATGTATCGGGGGCTGGCATCCACAGCGGCCAATAAAGCCCGAATTTGCTTACGCCGCCATAGCCCCGACAAATCCAGATGCACGCCAATCACGCGCAAGCTATGCCCGCTTACGGACAGTTCCGCCATCACCGCGCCGCGCGGTTCCAGCGTTGGCATATCGATGGGTTGGGCATGGCGGACCTCAATACCCTTGCGCAATAAAATCACATTGCCGTGCCAGCCAATCGCCGCAGGGCGAAAGTTCAACGGCACGGGCACATAAGGCGTATCCGCCGCTAACATCGCCAAGGGAAGCGCGCTGACCCGTGCGCCAAAACGGCGGTCCACCTCTTGCAACGCAACAATATCCGCGTCGATTTCGTTGAGCACCGACAAGATTCGTTCTGGGTTGCGGCGTTGATCCAACCCCACCGCCTTGCGGATATTATAGGTCGCAATCTTGACCGCGTGGCTCATATATCGGTCACAAGGTCAGGCCCTATCGGCGTTCTGGCCGAATACAGGCACCGATCAACCAGCCGTCCCGCCCACCGTCAGCGCGCTGACCAAAGTCGTAGGTTGCCCAACGCCCGCAGGCACGCTTTGCCCCGCCTTGCCGCAGACGCCAACGCCTTCATCCAGCGCCATGTCATTGCCAAGGCCAATGACCTTGTTGAGCGCCGTTGGGCCATCGCCGATCAAGGTCGCGCCCTTGATTGGGTCACCAAGCTTACCGTTCTTCACCAAATAAGCCTCGGTGCAACTAAACACGAATTTCCCCGACACGATGTCGACTTGGCCGCCGCCAAAGCTTTTGGCGAAAATGCCATTTTTGACGCGGCTAAACAGTTCAGCCGGATCATCTTGGCCGCTGCGCATAAATGTATTGGTCATGCGCGGCATCGGTGCATGGGCGAAGCTTTCGCGGCGACCATTGCCGGTGGGCTCCACACCCATCAGGCGTGCATTCATGCGGTCCTGCATATAAGCGCGCAAGATGCCGTCTTCGATCAGGACATTTTCCTGAGTCGGCGTGCCTTCATCATCAATGGACAGCGACCCGCGTCGGTTCTGCATCGTGCCATCATCGACCACGGTAACGCCGGGCGCGGCCACGCGCTGCCCGATTTTGCCGGAGAAAGCGCTGCTGCCCTTGCGGTTGAAGTCGCCTTCTAAACCATGGCCAACTGCCTCATGCAGCAAAACGCCGGGCCAACCAGGCCCAAGCAACACGGTCATTTCGCCGGCGGGCGCAGCGACGGACCGCAAATTGGTCAACGCCTGCGCCAAGGCGACGTCAATGGCATGTTCCCATTCCTGTTCTTCAAATAATTTATCGTAGAGATAGCGTCCGCCAAAACCATGATTTCCAGTTTCGCGGCGTTCGCCATCTTGCGCGACGATACCGACATTGAGGCGCACCAAGGGCCGGACATCGGTGGCGATGAAGCCATCGGCGCGGACGATTTCTACCACGCTCCAGCTGCCCGACAGGCTGACGCTCACTTGCGCAACGCGCGGATCACGGGCGCGGGCGGCAGCGTCGATTTGTTGGCAAAGCGCGACCTTTTGCGCAAAGGGCACCAGCTCCAGCGGGTTGCCATCGGTGTATAAATGCCGGTTGTTCTGGCGCGGTGGCGGCGCGGGTTGATCCTTTGTGGGATCCAGCAGCTTCAACGTCTCGCCAGCACGGCGGATCGCGGCCTCGCTCATGTCATTGGCATGGCTGAACCCTGTCATCTCGCCCGAAACGCCGCGCAGGCCAAAACCCGATCCGGTCGAATAATCCGCCATTTTGAGGCGACCATCATCAAAACCAAAGCTCTCGGTCGCGCTATATTGGAGATACAGCTCGCCATCATCGCAGGCTTTCAAAGCATCCCGCGTAATGCGCTGCGCTGCGTCAGGATCAAGCAAGCCGGGTTGATAAAGATAGGCGCGTGGGTCTGTATAAGTCATGGCGCCTATATGGGCCTGTGCGGCGGCGGTTGAAAGGGCAATTTGTGTTTTTGTGCGCCAGCGACTTTCAAACGCCACGGCTTCGTCATCCTGAACTGACTCACCCCGCTTCGTCATCCTGAACATACACCTTCCTCGTCATCCTGAACTTGTTTCAGGATGACGATAGGTTTAACTTCGGATGACTATGGATTTGGCGAAGGCAGCAATGACAAAGCTGTTGGATGCTAGTAAAGCTTCCTCATGACCACGCGATTCCATTTTTCGATTTCCGCCACGGATGGCAAGGCCCGCACGGGCAGCATTCAGATGTTGCGCGGCGAAATTCGTACGCCCGCCTTCATGCCCGTGGGCACCGCTGCCACGGTCAAGGCCATGCGCCCAGACGAAGTGCGGGCGACGGGTGCGGACATCATTCTTGGCAATACCTATCATCTGATGCTGCGTCCCGGTGCGGAGCGGGTGGCGCGGTTGGGCGGCTTGCATCAATTTTCGGGGTGGGACCGTCCGATCCTGACCGACAGCGGTGGCTATCAGGTGATGAGCCTGTCGGCCTTGCGCAAGATCACCGAAGAAGGCGTAGCATTCCAAAGCCATTTGGACGGGTCGAAACATATGCTGTCCCCCGAACGCTCGATGGAAATCCAGCGCCTATTGGGTTCCGACATTGTTATGGCCTTTGACGAATGCCCTGCCAATGGCGTGTCACGGGACGAAGCTATCAAATCGATGGAGTTGTCGATGCGCTGGGCAAAGCGTTCCCGTGACGGCTTTGACAGCGGCGGCGAACATGCGGCGCGCGCGGCTTTGTTCGGCATTCAACAAGGATCCTTGGACGAAGAATTGCGCAAGCGGTCCGCCGATGCGCTCATCGACATTGGCTTTGACGGCTATGCCGTTGGCGGCCTTGCGGTGGGTGAAGGGCAAGAGGCAATGTTCGGATGCCTCGATTATGCGCCTGACCAATTGCCCGCCGACCGGCCACGTTATTTAATGGGCGTGGGCAAGCCCGACGATTTGGTCGGCGCGGTCGAGCGCGGGATTGATATGTTCGATTGCGTTTTGCCCACACGGTCGGGCCGCAACGGCCAAGCCTTTACCCATCATGGCCCCATCAACATCCGCAACGCCAAATTTGCGGAGGACCAAGGCCCGATTGATGACCGCTGCACCTGCCCTGTATGCGCGACATGGACGCGGGCCTATGTCCATCATTTGATTCGTTCGGGCGAGATTTTGGGCGCGATGCTGATGACGCAGCACAATCTGCATTATTACCAGATGCTGATGGCCGACATGCGCGCGGCGATAGCGCAAAAGCGCTTTGCAGCCTTCGCTCAAGATTTCCGACGGGATTATTTGAAGGCATGAGCGCGGCATCGATCAATGATGCACTGAAACGCGTGCAGGCCAACAGTCCGTTTCTTTCGGGCCTGATCGACCGCAATGCGGACCTAATGCCGCTGATCCACGCGGGCAATTTCGACGAAGCGCTCAATATGGCCCTTGCCCGCAGCGCGGAGTCGGTCGGCACGGCATTGCGGAAACAGCGTCAAGGCGTTGCATTGGTGACCGCCATTGCGGACCTAGCGGGTATCTGGAACCTCGGCTGCGTCACGCGCATCCTGTCCGATTTTGCCGACCATGCCCTCGATCAAGCCATCGCCGCGGCCATTGAAGAACGTGTGCCGGGTGCGCCCAACCAAGGCTTTGCCGTTATCGCATTGGGCAAGCATGGCGGGCAGGAGCTAAATTATTCGTCGGACATTGACCCGATATTTTTGTTCGATCCCAAAACCTTGCCCCACCGCGAACGCGATGATGTGGCGGAGGCGGCGGTGCGATATGGCCGGCGGGTGATTGAGCTGCTTTCCGCGCTGGACGGAGATGGCTATGTCTTTCGCGTCGACATGCGGCTGCGCCCCTCGCCGGAGGTCAGCCCCATCGTCCTGCCGGTGGAGGCCGCTATCGGCTATTATGAATCGTCCGCTTTGGCGTGGGAGCAAGCGGCCTTCATCCGATCACGGGTCAGCGCAGGCGACCGCGCATTGGGTGATTATTTCTTGAAGGCCATTCAGCCGTTCATCTGGCGCAAATCGCTTGATTTCGGACAGTTGAAAAACATCACTGCGATGACCGCGCAAATCCGCGACCATTATGCCAAGGGGCAGAAAATGGGCCTCGGTTTTGACCTCAAGCGTGGCCATGGCGGCATAAGGGAATGCGAATTTTTCGCCCAAGCGCATCAGCTCATCCATGGCGGCCGCGACCCCGTTTTGCGAATCCCCGACACACGCGTGGCCCTCCTAGCGCTAGCGGCGGCAGGGCCGATCAGCTTGCAAGAGGCCGAGACCTTGTCCTTTGCCTATACGCAATTGCGGATATTCGAACATCGCTTGCAAATGCACAGCGACCGGCAAACGCATGAAATACCCGCCAATCGCGAAACTGCCGATGCTGTCGCGCGGCTGCATGGCTTACAGGATGCCGACGCGTTGATTGCGGCGATTGCGCCAATCACGGCGCAAGTGGCGGCGATCTATGACCGCATGGTCGATGCAGGGGGTAGCGAAGGGCCCAGATTGGCGGAGGAAGGTCTGCCGCTGGAAGAACAGCTCACTGATCTTGGTTATGCCGACCCTGCCGCTGTGATGCAGCGATTGGCCCGTTGGCGTAGCGGCAAAATCCGCGCGATCCGCAGCCCGTCGGCGCGTGACGCGTTTGAGGCGGTGTTGCCCGCAATCATGGCGGCGCTGGCGCAAGCGCCCGATTCGGACCGTGCGATTGCGCGCTTTGACAATATGATTGAGGCAATGCCCAGCGCGATAAACGTCTTCCGCTTGCTGGAAGCGCGCCCCGGCCTCGTGCAACTGGTCGCAGATATCTTAAGCTATGCGCCGACTTTGGCCGACGATCTGGGCCGTCAAAGCCGCTATCTGGATGCGTTGATCGATACCAGCGCCATGCATTTGCCCGGTGATGTGTCGGCATTGCAGGACGCGATGCAGCGCCGGATTGGCAATTCCGATTATCAATCCACCCTCGACATCGTCCGCGATTATGTCGGCGAAAAACGCTTTGCCCTGGGCGTGCAGTTGATTGAGGGCCGCAGCGACGCTTTGGCGATTGCGCGGGCGTATGCGCATTTGGCGGAGGCGTCGCTGAAGACGCTAACGGCAGCGACCGTGGCCGAATTTGAAAAGGCGCATGGCAAGATAAATGGCGGCGAGCTGATCATTCTCGCTTTAGGCAGGCTGGGTGGCGAGGCATTGACGCACGCATCGGACCTGGACCTCATCCTGCTATTCACCGGCGATCATCTGGCGGAATCCGATGGACCGCGCGGGCTGGGTGCGACGCAATATTTTAACCGGCTCACGCAGCGGGTGATTGCGGCGATGTCCGTGGCCACAGCCTCAGGCGCTTTATATGAAATTGACACACGGCTTCGGCCATCGGGCGCGGACGGACTATTATGCGCGTCGGTAAAAAGCTTTGACCAATATCAGCGGGTGAACGCGTGGACGTGGGAGCATATGGCGCTCACCCGGGCGCGCGTGCTTTTTGGATCAGCCGGCGCGCGAACAGATGTCGCCGAGATCATCCGCGATGTTTTGCATACACCACGCGATGCCGACACGCTGCGCCACGATATTGCAACGATGCGCAAGGATATGGCGGCGCATAAGCCAGCAAAAGGGGAGCTGGACGTAAAGCTGCTGCCGGGCGGATTGGTGGATATGGAGTTCATCATTCACGCACTGCAGTTGGAAACGCATGATGGCATGCAACCACAGCTTGGCCCAGCAATTGACGCGTTGGTGGCAGCCGGACATTTGCAAGCGGACTTTGCCAAGGCCTTTGCCTTGATGGCGCGGTTGTTGGTCATGGTGCGCCTAATTGCGCCCGATTGCGCCGCCCCGCCCGAGGCGGCACAAAAGCTGATTGCACACAGCTTGGGCTTTAACGACTGGGATGGGTTAACACAGGCGCTTAGGGATTATCGCGGTGTTGTTATGCCCCAATGGCACAGCCTATTTGGTGCACGCGATTTTTGAAAAGGACCAAGAAATGACCGATATCAACGACACGCTGCCCAACGTGACCGTCGCCGATAGCGCCGGCAATGCGGTCAATCTGGCGGCGCTTTCTGGCCCGTTCGTGCTCTATTTCTACCCCAAAGCGGATACGCCCGGTTGCACCAATGAGGCGAAGGATTTTACGGAATTGGCCGCCGAATTTGCCGCGTTGCATTGCCCCGTTTACGGCATGTCGAAGGACAAGCCCGCCAAGCTCGCCAAATTCGCGGCGAAATATGCGCTGAATGTCCATTTGCTGTCCGACGAATCGAGTGATGCCACCGAGCAAATGGGCGCTTGGGTCGAAAAATCGATGTATGGCAAATTATATATGGGCATTGACCGGTCGACTTATCTGATCGGCAAGGACGGCAAAGTGGCCCAAATTTGGCGCAAGGTGAAGGTTAAGGACCATGCGGCCGAGGTTTTAGCAGCGGCGAAGGCTTTATAAGGCCGCGTAGCTGAAAAGCACTTCGCCGTTGCAACGTACATAGGCCGAATCCTGTTCATCGCCTGCAGTTCATCCGGAACAAAACGCCGATGGCCGCGTTAAAAACATCGGTAAACCGTCATTTTGTAAGGCGCCATAGCCTCAATTCAACGACTCAACGCGTTTGAGCGGCGGCTTGTCCCGCGTTCAGGACACAGAACTTGCATTCATTTGAGCCATCGGACACGACCCTTTTCATAAGAAGTGGGCAGATAATCTGCCTTGGTCATTTTTCGGGGCTGCGCCAAAATCGGTGCGGGTCGCAACAACAAGGTAACGTCACACATGGTATCCAGCGCTTTGGCTTCGTGCCAATCACTGATCCTGAAAGCTGCCTCTGCGATCAGCATCTTGGTGGCTGTGGCAGTCGCTACGCCTGCTGTTGCAAATTCAGCCGCCGCTTCATCTGACACTTTCCGCATTTCACCCGAAGATTTGAAGGCCAACCAAACTGCGCTTGGCGTTTCGGACCCTGAGTTTCGCGCGCTGAACGACAGCTGGGGCCGCATCAACGGCGCCGTTCATAAGGTTGCCGTTGCCGTTCCGTCGATCAACCCTGTTGAGACTATGAAATTCTCCAGCGGGTTCGGCTATCGTAATGCACCCACACGTGGCGCAAGCCGCAATCACAAGGGCATCGATATTCCCGGCCCCGTGGGTACCCCTATTTTCGCAACCGCAGACGGCACCGTTGGCCGCGCTGAATGGGTTGGCGGCTATGGCAAATTTGTGGAAGTGAACCACGGCAACGCGGTGCAGACACGTTATGGCCATTTGTCGGCGATGAATGTGACCCCCGGCCAACGCATCCGCAAGGGCGACATCTTGGGCTATATGGGCTCAACTGGCCGCTCCACCGGAAGCCATCTGCATTATGAAGTCCGCATCGCTGGTGAAGCGATCAACCCTATTGCTTTCCTTGCCCCACAGCAATCAGACCCGACTGGCGCAAATTTCTTGCTTGCCTCAAAATCTGCTGATAGCAATGCCATTGGCGGTCCTGCTGAAGGTGAGTAAGCGGACAGGCTAACGCATCACCTTTGGGAGAGGGTGTAATCTTGGGGGCTGGCATCGGATACTTTGCCGCCCCTTTTCTTTATCTGTGGCATGGCCTACATAAGCTTCATGACCGACACTGAAGTCATCTCCATGACAGATATTTCCATGACACCTAACGCCGCGCGCCGCGTAGCCGAAATCGCAACCAAATTGGGCAAAGATCCCGTGCTGCGTCTGTCGGTGGAAGGCGGCGGCTGTTCGGGCTTTCAATATCGCTTTGGCTTGGCTGACTCGATTGAGGCCGACGATATTCAGGCGCAAGGCGAAGGCGCGTCGCTGGTTGTGGATCCCATCAGCCTTGATCTCGTGCGCGGGTCCGCCGTGGACTTCGTCGAATCGCTTGGCGGCAAGAGCTTCAAGGTGACCAACCCGCAAGCCCAAGCCGGCTGCGGCTGTGGATCCAGCTTTTCGGTTTAATCGAGGCTTCATTTCTTCATATCTTCGCGTCTTCGTGCGAACCTTCAAAAATGTTGGGTTCGCACAAAGACATGAAGACATAAAGAAGCCGGTTAGAAACGCCCGCAGTCCGAAAAATAGGTTCGTAATCCCGATTTTCCGGCTAAAGCTCCAGCATGCGTATAGCGACTTACAATATTAATGGCGTCAAGGCGCGTCTGCCCCGATTGCTCGAATGGCTGGAGGAAACGCAGCCCGACATTGCCTGTTTGCAAGAGGTGAAGTCGCAAGATGAGGGTTTTCCCATCGCCGACTTTGAACGCGCGGGCTATGGCGCAATCTGGCATGGACAAAAATCGTTCAATGGCGTCGCCATCCTCGCCAAGGGCGCACAGCCCGTAGAGACGCAGCGCACTTTGCCCGGCGATCCGTTGGACGAACATGCGCGTTATTTGGAGGCCGATGTTTTCGGTGTCCGCGTCGCGAGCATTTATTTGCCCAATGGCAATCCGCAGCCCGGCCCAAAATTCGACTATAAGCTGGCATGGATGCAGCGACTTTATGCCCGCGCAGCGGAACTGCTGGCGGCGGAAATTCCGGCCGTGTTGGCGGGCGATTATAATGTCATCCCGCACGCACATGATATCTGGGCGCCAGCGGCGATGTTGGATGATGCGCTGCGTCAGCCCGAAAGCATCGCCGCCTATCGCGCCTTGCTTGGCCAAGGCTGGACCGATGCGCTCGCGACGCATTATCCGCAAGGCGGGGTGTGGACCTTTTGGGACTTTCAGGCAGGCGCATGGCAACGTGACCATGGCTTTCGTATCGACCATCTCTTGTTAAGCCCTGCCGTCGCCGACCGACTCCAAAGCTGCGGCGTCGACAAGGACCATCGTGGCCGCGAAAAAGCCAGCGACCATGCGCCGACTTGGGTGGAGCTGGCGGACGACGTGCGCACTTCGTAAGCCTGAACCACCGCAACCTGTTATCCTGAACCGCCTTCGTCATCCCTAACTTGTTTCGGGATAACAAGCAACGGCAGTGCGTTATCCCGAAACAAGTTAGGGATGACGATAGGGTTAGGTGGAGCTGGCAGACTAAATCAGCGCTTGTAGCACTCGCTACATTTGTTATGAGGGGGCTCCAGCTTTGGGAGCCGAACCATGACCTTGTTCCGCCTTTTTCTCGTCATTATCATTGCCGTTATCGGTGTCTACACTGCCATCGTCATCATTAATCATGGCATGGGATTATATCCGATATTTTTCGGTGACATCGCCGCGATGGCGTGGCCGGGGCAGTTTAATCTCGACTTTTTGGGCTTCCTCTTAATGTCGGGCCTGTGGGTCGCGTGGCGGCATGCCTTTTCGGTGGGCGGGCTGATCTTGGGAATTGCGGCGTTCAACTTGGGCGCGCCATTTCTGGCGGCCTATCTGCTTGTCGAAAGCGTCCGGCATAAAGGCGACAGCGCAGCGATATTATTAGGCAAAGCACGGGCCGACAACCGGCGTTAAAGCGCCTTGGCGTTTACGTCGTCCAGGCCAATGCTTTTGAGGAACAGCATGCCTTCCATGCTGACCAGCAGGCGCGCGGCATCAACCTCCAGCTGCGCCGCGCTCTCTGCCTTCAACTGCATTTTACCCCAGTCCAAAAAGCCACGGCCAATCTGTTCGCCAACGCCGCGATAAAAGGCATCGCCCATCGCCGCACGCGCCGCCACCTGAAGCCAGATGCGCATATAGGGCCATAAAGCATCCTCAAATAATATTCCGGCCAATAAGCGGCGCAGATCCTCCAACGGCAATGGCTCAGACGCGGTCCGTTCGGACATCAGCGCCACCAGCCGCGCCGAAATCTGTTCCAACACCGCCGTGATAATCGCGCGCTTATCGGCAAAATAATAGAGCAGCATCCGGTCGCTCGTCCCCGCCGCCTTGGCCAATGGACGCAGGCTCGCCGCCGACAATCCCTCTATTAAGACATAATCGGTCAATCGCTGGATAATCTCCGCGCGGCGGGTGTCATTCTTGTTCACGCGCGCAGCATAGCGCGTCAAAGACAAAGGTGGCAACTGGACAGCGTGCGCCAGTATCTCTATCGGCTGGGCATGCCAGAATCCAAAACACATAGCGAACCTTCGGACTCCATCCTGATCATCGATTTCGGTAGCCAGGTGACGCAGCTTATCGCGCGTCGCGTGCGCGAAGCCGGGGTCTATTCCGAAATCGCCCCGTTCAATAATGCCGAGGCGGCGTTCGCGCGGATGCAGCCAAAGGGCATCATCTTGTCCGGTGGCCCAGCGTCCACCACACAGGCCGGTTCCCCGCGCGCGCCACAATGCGTGTTCGACAGCGGCCTACCCATTCTTGGCATTTGCTATGGCCAGCAAACAATGATGATGCAGCTCGGCGGCCATGTCAGCGAAGGCGATGGCGGCGAATTTGGCCGTGCCTTTATTGAGGTGGAAAAACCTTGTGCCTTGTTCGATGGCCTTTGGCAGACGGGCGAAAAGCATCAGGTGTGGATGAGCCATGGCGACAAGGTCACCAGCCTTGCCCCGGGCTTTGAAGTGGTAGCCACCAGCGATGGCGCGCCTTATGCCTTCATCGCCGACGAAGCGCGGCAATATTATGGCATCCAATTCCACCCCGAAGTTGTGCATACCCCCGATGGCGCAAAGCTGATTTCTAACTTCGTGCATAAGGTCTGCGGCCTCGCCGGCGATTGGACGATGGCCGAATTCCGCGCGACGAAAATCGCAGAAATTCGCGCGCAGGTCGGCTCCGGCCGCGTCATTTGTGGCCTGTCGGGCGGCGTCGATAGCTCGGTCGCCGCGATCCTGATTCACGAAGCCATTGGCGCTCAACTCACTTGTGTGTTTGTCGACCATGGCTTGCTGCGCATGAACGAACGCGCACAGGTCGAAACCCTGTTCCGCGACCATTATAACATCCCGCTCGTGGTCGTGGACGCCGAAGAACGCTTCATGGCTGGGTTGGCGGGTGTGACCGACCCTGAAAAGAAGCGCAAATTTATCGGCGCGGAATTCATCAACGTCTTTGAAGAAGAAGCCAAGAAAATCGGCGGCGCAGATTTCCTGGCGCAAGGCACGCTCTACCCCGATGTCATCGAAAGCGTCAGCTTCACCGGCGGGCCATCGGTTACGATCAAAAGCCACCATAATGTCGGCGGACTCCCTGCGCGGATGAATATGCAACTGGTCGAACCATTGCGCGAATTGTTCAAGGATGAGGTCCGCATTTTGGGCCGTGAGCTTGGCCTGAATGACCAATTTGTTGGCCGCCACCCCTTCCCCGGCCCCGGTCTTGCAATCCGTATTCCGGGCGAAGTGACCAAAGAACGTTGCGACGTGCTGCGCAAGGCGGACGCGGTCTATCTCGAAGAGATCCGCAATGCCGGATTATATGACGCAATCTGGCAGGCATTCGCCGTTCTCCTGCCCGTCCGCACTGTGGGCGTGATGGGTGATGGCCGCACTTATGACAATGTCTGCGCCTTGCGCGCGGTGACTTCCACCGACGGCATGACGGCGGATATTTATCCGTTCGAAAGCGCGTTCCTAAGCCGTGTGTCGACGCGCATCATCAATGAGGTGAAGGGCATTAACCGCGTGGTCTATGACTATACGTCGAAACCGCCCGGGACGATTGAGTGGGAATAAGCGTTCCACCGTCATGACCAGCTTGCTATCGCCTGCACAGATCAGCGAGATCGTCGAAATGGCGCTGTCCGACCATGTCAGCTTCGCTCAGATCACAGCGCAGCACAAGGTGACACCCGACGAAGTCAAAATCATCATGCGCACGCAATTGAAACCCGGAAGCTATCGCGCATGGCGCAAGCGCGTCCGCGACTTCGGCGACCGGCGCGCGCATTATAAGTGATATTTACGGCAAGTAACGGACCCAGCACATGACCCTTACCCTATACGGCATTCCCAATTGCGACACCGTCAAGAAAGCGCGCACTTATTTGGACGCGCGCGGCCTTGGTTATCAATTTCACGATTATAAAAAGGCGGGCATCACGGCGGCCGATTTGGAACGTTGGAGCGAACTTGTTGGCTGGGAGAGACTGCTCAACAAGGCGGGCACCACGTTTAAGAAGCTACCCGATGCCGACAAGGCAGATATCTATGCGGCCAAGGCGATTGCGCTGATGGTCGCCAACCCGTCGATGATCAAACGGCCCGTGGTCGAAGGTGGCGCGACTTTGCTCGTGGGATTCAAGGAACCCGAATGGGACGGGATTTTGTCGCAGAATTGAAACTTCGCGGGGGCAAAGAGGCATTATGAAACTTTTGCTTCCCCTCTTGATCGCCACCCTCTTATTGTCGCCCTTCTCCATTCCGGAAAGCTACGCCATGGAACAACCACTTGAAGGCAACGTCATCGTCATCGCCCATCGCGGCGCGAGTGGCGAGCGGCCCGAACATACGCTGGCAAGCTACAGCCTCGCGATTGAACAAGGCGCCGACTATATTGAGCCGGACCTTGTGCTGACCAAGGATGGC
>NZ_JBIICD010000018.1:0-43675 GCF_044239045.1 Sphingorhabdus sp. | reverse complement strand
CTCTTCGCCCCGAAATAGCTTACCGCCCAGAAAGGTTCCGGTGGCCAAAACCACCGCGGCAGAGGTGATGATAGAACCATCCCCCAAAACCAAGCCCGCAACGCGTGTCGGGGCATTTGGAAGAAAATGCAGGGCGGCCGCCTCGCCCTCAATTATGTGTAAGTTCGCCAAACCCGCAAGTTGCGATTGAATCGACGCCTTGAACAATTTGCGGTCCGCTTGAATGCGTGGCCCCTGCACAGCCGCGCCTTTTGATGCATTGAGCATGCGATAATGCACCGCGGCGTCATCGGCCGCACGTCCGATCAAGCCATCAAAGGCGTCAACTTCCCGCACCAAATGGCCTTTGCCTAAGCCGCCAATGGCCGGATTGCAGGACATGGCACCGATCATGGCCTTGTCAAAGCTGACCAAAGCCACACGCAAACCCATGCGGGCAGCAACAGCGGCCACCTCTGTGCCTGCGTGGCCGCCACCTACCACAATGATGTCGAAATTGGTCGTCATGCGTCGCGCATATACGAACTATGTCCGATGGTCAAAAAAGAGTGCTGATCTGTTTCACGTGAAACAGGCTATTTTCCCACGCAGAATTTTCCAAAGACAGTGTCGAGCAGATCTTCGGTGTGCGCACGACCCGTCAAGGCATCAAGTGCGCGCCTTGCCTGCCGGAGATTTTCTGCAATGATTAACCAGTCTTCGGAACTGCTGCACGCGGCCAATGCCCCGGCGGCGTCTGCCAATAACATTCTTTGCCGCGCATTGATGGCAAACTGATCCGGCGGCGGCAGAAGCGTCTTGGCCCGTGCCGCCACGATGTGGAGAAGCGCGCTTATGCCAGCACCGGTCTGGGCGGACACCGAAAGTGCGTTCGGCGACTTCGCTACATAATCCGAAATATCATTTTTTGCTGATATTTCAATTAGATGCAGATGTTCTGGACCTGTGCCTTCCAGACCAAGCCATAACAATATGTCTGCCTGCTGCATCGCGGCGAGGCTTCGGTCAATGCCGATGCGTTCGATAGCGTCGGGACTATCGTCGCGCAGCCCGGCCGTGTCCGTGAACAACAACGCCACCCCTTCAACAGCCACGGGCACTTCTATCATGTCGCGCGTGGTTCCGGCGATATCAGAGACAATGGCCGCCTCCCGCCCAACCAACGCATTTAACAAGGTCGATTTTCCACTATTGGGTGGACCGGCCAAGACGACGCGCAACCCATCCCTTAACTTTTCGGCAGGTGGACTGGCCAGTAATTGTCCTATTTGTTGCTGTAATTTTTTGCAACCATCTGTAATTAATACATTATTTTGTGAATCCACATCGCCTTCATCCGAAAAATCAAGCTCCGCTTCGGTGAGCGCAGACAATCGGAGCACCTCTTGCCGATACTCCTCGATCGCCGCGCTGAATGCCCCGCCAAACATTTGGGTGGCTGCGCGCCGTTGCCATTCGGTTTCAGCCGACAACAGATCCGCCAATCCTTCGGCTTCATTCAAATCCATGCGGCCATTGGCAAAGGCACGGCGGGTAAATTCGCCAGCCTCCGCGCGTCGGACTCCGGGGAAATGGGAAATCGCATTTTCAACGGCGCGCACCACGGCGCGGCCACCATGGAGATGGAGCTCAACCAGATCTTCGCCCGTTGCCGTGTCTGGACCGGGAAAGACCAGCGCCAGCGCCTGATCTAACATTTCTTGCGTGTCTGGCGCGCGCAGGGTGCACACAGACGCCCGGCGCGGCGGTGGGACCCGTCCAGCCAGGCCGCGCAATATATCAAACGCCGCAGGCCCGCTGACACGCATTATGGCAATAGCAGCGGGCGGCGCGCCGCTGGACAGCGCGAAAATCGTGTCAGCGGGTGTCGTCATGAAGCTATTTTTTGTCGTTCTTGTTCAGGCCAGACATGGCGGCCTTGGCGCCTGTTTCAATCAATTGCTGGAATAATTGCAGACCCATTTGCCCCATGGGTGCGATTTGCTTTCCAAGCTCCTGCAATTGGTCAATGCCGCCTGCGCCATTCATGAGGTTGGTGACTTTTTCAACATAAGCCTCATTTGCTTTTGTGACATCGGGCAATCCAAGCAGTGCCCGGGCCTCTTCGGGGGAACAATCGATTTCAATGTTCATCTTCATGGGCCGCGCCCTCCTATTTGCCAAGGACGCCACTATATAGGCTAAGTCGAATCACGCAATTGCGGAGAATATCCGCCAAGGAGCAGATATGGGTGACTATGTGAAAATTGATGCGCTGGGCGAGGACGCCCTATTTCCCGTCTATGTCGCGGCGCCATCGGACAAGGCGCGCGCCGCGATTATCGTTATTCCAGAGATATTCGGAGTGAATGCAGGCATTCGGCAGAAGTGCGACTTACTGGCGGCGGCGGGGTATCTGGCGGTTGCGCCAGACATCTTCTGGCGCTTTGAACCGGGGGTAGAATTAAACCCCGATGTTGAGGCGGAACTTCAGGAAGCATTTGGCTATTTCGGGCAATATGACGCCGATGATGGTGTGCGCGATATTGAGGCGGTTATTCACGCGATCCGCTCTGGCCTGTCCGGCCATACCCCGCTCGAAAAGGTTGGTTGTGTGGGATATTGTTTAGGCGGACGGCTCGCCTACATGGCGGCCGCACGAACCGACATCAGCGCTTCGGTCGGCTATTATGGCGTGATGATCGACCAGATGTTGGACGAAAGCCACGCCATCACCCATCCATTGATGCTGCATATTCCAACTGCGGACCATTTGGTCGGGCCAGAGGCGCAGGCCGCAATTCATGCAGGCCTTGGCGATCATCCGAAGGTGACGCTGCATGACTATGCGGGGCTCGACCATGGCTTTGCTGCCGAAATGGGCAATCGCCGAAATGTGGAAGGCGCAGAACTAGCAGATGCCCGCACATCTGCGTTTTTCGCCGAGCATTTGGCCTAAATTAAGCTGGAACAATAAGGGCTCCCGTACAAGGAGCCCTTATAATTTATAGGCCAGCAAAGCTCATGGCGTAAGGCTGCACTTCGTTCCAGCCTTCGATAATCATCTTGCCTGCGACATAGACGATCACCACCAAGCCGACCCACGCTATCCAGCGATAGCGTTCAATATATTGGGCAATGATATTGGCGGCGACACCCATGAGGGCGACCGCAAAAATCAGGCCGACGATCAGAATCCCGGGATGTTCACGCGCCGCGCCTGCGACCGCCAGAACATTGTCGAGGCTCATCGACACATCGGCGACAGCAACGCCCCATGCGGCACCTGCAAAGGTTTTGGTCGACTTTATGCCCGAATGTTCGTCACCGACGATTTCAGGCGAGCCAGGGGATTCACCGGCATGGCCTTTAATGTCGCGGTACATGCGCCAGGCGACCCACAGCAGCAGCAAACCGCCTGCGAGCACCAGACCAACAATACCCAGCAACCATGTCACCATAAGCGCAAAGATGATGCGCAGCACCAGAGCCGCGAGGACGCCGATGAGGATGACTTTCTTACGCTGATCCGCAGGCAAGCCTGCCGCCAAGGCGCCGACAACGATGGCATTGTCGCCCGCCAGCACCAGATCGATCAACAAAACCTGCATGAAGGCCGCAAAAGCCGCAGGTTCGGTAATGTTCGAAAAATCTTTGACGATGGCCGCCCAAATATCGGCAGGTCCACCCAGATTATTGACGGTCGATGCGACCAAGAGAAAATCAATCACAATATTACTCCGGAATATCTGACTTACTGGTTCATCGAGTCAAAAAAGTCTTCGTTGGTCTTCGAATCTTTCATCTTGTCGAGCAGGAACTCCATCGCGTCGATGGTGCCCATTTGCATGAGGATACGGCGAAGCACCCACATTTTCTTGAGCTTGCTCTCCTCGACCAGCAATTCTTCCTTACGCGTACCGGACTTGCCGACATCCAGTGCAGGGAAGATGCGCTTATCCGCGACCTTGCGATCGAGCACAATTTCAGAGTTGCCGGTACCCTTAAACTCTTCAAAAATAACTTCGTCCATGCGGCTACCTGTGTCGATCAAAGCCGTGGCGATGATGGACAAGGAACCACCTTCTTCGATGTTTCGCGCGGCGCCAAAGAAGCGCTTTGGACGTTGCAAGGCGTTGGCGTCGACACCGCCGGTGAGCACCTTGCCCGATGACGGAACCACGGTGTTATAGGCGCGGCCAAGGCGCGTGATGGAATCGAGCAAGATGACAACGTCATGCTTATGCTCGACCAAGCGCTTTGCTTTTTCGATCACCATTTCGGCGACCTGAACGTGACGTGTCGCAGGTTCATCAAAGGTGGAGGATACAACCTCACCCTTCACCGAACGCTGCATGTCGGTAACTTCCTCAGGCCGTTCGTCGATCAGAAGAACGATCAAAAACACCTCTGGATGGTTTTCGGTAATGGCGCGGGCGATATTTTGCAGCAGCACGGTTTTACCTGTGCGCGGCGGCGCCACGATCAAGGCGCGCTGGCCCTTGCCCTGCGGGCTGACGATATCAATGACGCGCGCGGACTTGTCCTTGACCGTCGGATCAAGCGAATCCAGCGTCAGCTTTGAATCTGGATATAACGGCGTCAGGTTATCAAAATTGACGCGGTGACGAACGGCATCTGGATCGTCAAAGTTGATCTTCATCACCTTGGTCAGGGCAAAATAACGCTCACCATCCTTAGGTGCACGAATTTCGCCTTCGACCGTATCCCCTGTGCGCAAACCAAATTGGCGCACCATGTTCGGCGACACGTAAATATCGTCTGGGCCTGCCAGATAATTCGCCTCGGGCGAGCGCAAGAAACCGAAACTGTCGGGCAAAACCTCAATCGTACCGAGACCCATGATCTGCTCGCCATCTTCGGCAAGCTCTTTCAGGATCGCAAACATCAAATCCTGTTTGCGCAAGGTTGATGCGCCCTCAACACCCAGCTCTTCAGCCATCGATACAAGGTCTGCGGGGTTTTTGCTTTTCAGCTCTTTCAAATGCATAGATAATTCCGTTGGATGGGCCCTTGGCCCAATTGTGGATGGGCAAATCGCCCGATAATGTGACCGATTTTTAAAAGCCAACCGGTTGAATAGTGAAAAGTTGGTAGCGCGGTTATTGTGTCGGTCGCGCCGCATGCCCAGGACGGGCTTGATATGTTAAATACTCGGTGGTGGGCGTGACGTCAACTGTTCTCAATATACGCGCGCATGGGTGTACTAAAACGGTTTGGCGACAACCAAAATGACGATAATCGCAGCGGCAACACCAGGTACTTCGTTGAACAGTCGTAATTGCTTACCCGTTAGCGGCCTTTCGCCGCGTGCCAATTTCTTGGCATAGCCGACAGTCCAGCCGTGATAGGCCGATAACCCCAACACAAAGAGCAATTTGGCATGGAACCAACCTTGCGCCATTGCGCCAA
This sequence comes from Sphingorhabdus sp., assembly GCF_044239045.1. Taxonomy (GTDB): domain Bacteria; phylum Pseudomonadota; class Alphaproteobacteria; order Sphingomonadales; family Sphingomonadaceae; genus Sphingorhabdus_B. The sequence goes on along the minus strand of NZ_JBIICD010000018.1, from coordinate 38,263 downwards.
TATTCCAGGCCAAAACAAGACCCAAGACCCAGACCACAATGATCGAAGGATTCAAGATGATTTTGATCAACTTAGATTCACGATCCACCCATTTGGCTGCCTCTTCTGATCCTTCAGCGCTTTCCTGATGATAGACGAAGAAACGCGGGATCATGAACAATCCCGCCATCCAAAAAATGACAAAAATAATGTGCGCGGATTTCAGCCAGATATACAACACAGATAGAGTTTCCGTCATAAAAACGGCCGTTATGGGCTAAGCCTTGCGGACCAGATTAAGAAGCAGTTCAACATTTTCAATGGGGGTATCTGGCAAAATGCCATGCCCAAGATTGAAGATATGTGGCCGGTCTTCAAACGCGCTGAGGATATTATGCACGGCGTCCTTCAACACATCACCGCCCGCAATCAACGCCAGCGGGTCAAGATTGCCTTGTACAGGAAGACCCTTAGGCAATTCGCGATTGGCCCAATGCGGATCAACAGTTTCATCCAATCCTAAAGCGTCCACGCCGGTCCCTTCAGCATAAGCCGCAAGCTTGCCGCCCGCGCCTTTAGGGAAGCCAATGATGACGGCGTTCGGATTGCGTGCCTTTAACCGGCGAACGATTTCGGCGTTGGGTGCAATGACCCATTTCTCAAATTGCGAAGGTGACAATGACCCAGCCCAGCTGTCGAACAATTGCACAGCATCGACGCCCGCATCGATCTGATCACCCAAATAATCGACGGTTGCCGAAATGATGGATTCAATGAGTGCGCCAAAGCGCTCAGGCTCCGCATGCGCCATTCTACGGGCCTCCGCTTGGTCTTTGCTACCCTGACCATGGACCATGTAGGTAGCGACCGTCCACGGGCTTCCAGCGAAGCCTAAGAAGGTAGTTTCAGGTGGCAGTCCTGCCGATACCTTACGCACCGTATCAATGACTGGGGCAAGGCGTTCGGGTGCGGGTACAAAATCCTCAAGTCGCGATTCCGCTAAACGTGGTGCGAGCCGGGGACCCTCGCCCGTTTCGAACCAAAGATCCTGCCCCATGGCATGTGGAATCACGAGAATGTCGGAAAACAGGATGGCGCCGTCAAAACCGAAGCGCCGGATTGGCTGCAACGTGATTTCGCAAGCGGCATCGCTGTCATAAGCCAGCGCCAGAAACCCACCCTTTTCCGCACGCAATGCGCGATATTCGGGCAGATAACGACCCGCCTGGCGCATCAACCATATGGGTGGGATAGCCTCTTGCTTGCCCTGCAGGACGTTTAGCAGTTTTTTCGGGCTTTGCGCAGACATAGAAACGAGAGATCCAATCAAAATATAATTTTATATAAAGGATGATGAAAGATGATGCGCTGTTGATAGTTCGGGCCTTAAAAGCTTTTGCGGATATTGCCAACATCTTGACGCGCGCAGACCAAGGGATGGAACCAGAGTCGTAAATTTATTCCCCAATATCCACAGCCTGTGCATATTGGAATGTGCTTGTGGACAACCTGTGTCCGAATCCAGCGGTGAATTATGGGTAATGGGCAAGAAATCGTCATGCAAAACTTGTCCCTTGATTTATCCCCAGCCTGCCAACAAGACTGTCATCCATGAGCCAGCGCTTTCATTTACATTTGTTATCGGACTCCACCGGCGAAACTTTGGAAAACATCGCCAAAGCTGCCTTGGCGCAGTTTGACGGCACAGAAAATGTGGTCAAGCATTTCTGGCCTATGGTGCGTTCGGAAAGCCATTTGGACCGGATATTGACTGATGTGGCCGCCAATCCTGGACTTGTCTTATTCACTTTGGTGAATCGCGACACACGGCGTAAATTGGAAACGCGATGCCGGGTATTGGGCTTGCCTGCGGTTGCCGCACTCGATGCGGTCAGCGATGCGATGTCGAACATGTTAGGGCAAGAAGCGAAAGCACGACCGGGTCGCCAGCATGTTATGGATGCCGCTTATTTCGCGCGTGTCGAAGCGATCCAGTTTACCATCGCCCATGATGATGGCATTAATGCGCAAAACTGGGAAGAAGCGGACATTGTATTGGCAGGGGTGTCGCGGACCTCAAAGACGCCAACGAGCATTTACCTCGCCAACCGAGGATATAAGACCGCGAATATCCCCATCGTGCCGGAATCGCCACCACCCCCAATTTTATTTCAACTGAAGCACCCGATGGTCATTGGTCTTGTCACAAGCGCAGAGCGTTTGATTCAGGTGCGCCGCAACCGCCTGCTATCGCTAAACCAGTCGCCAGATACAGATTATGTTGATGAGGAAAAAGTGCGGGCGGAAGTTGCCCATGCGCGGCGTATGTTTGCGGACAATGGCTGGCCTGTATTGGATGTGACGCGCCGGTCGATTGAGGAAAGTGCCGCGGCGATTATCAATTTGTTCAACGCGCGCGAACTGGCGCAATTGGGGGATTCGTGACGCTTATTCTTGCATCGCAAAGCGCTGGGCGGATCGCGATGCTGAATGCAGCGGGGGTATCGCTACAAGCGGTTCCAGCCTTGGTTGATGAACAGAGCATCAAAACATCACTGGCCGAGGCTGGCGCAAAACCGCGCGATATTGCCGATGCTTTAGCAGAGGCCAAGGCACGCAAAATTTCCCGCAAAATGCCAACCGCGATGGTGTTGGGATGTGATCAGATTTGCGTTGGTCCCGATGGTTATATTTTTGACAAACCCGAAACGCCCGATGATGCGCGTGCGCATTTGGCGCAGCTGTCGGGCAAGGTGCATCGGCTCATCAGCGCGGCCGTTATCTGCGAGCAAGGCGAGCCTGTCTGGCGCATAATAGACACCGCGCAAATGACGATGCGCAACTTAAGTCCCCAATATATCGACGATTATGTCGATACCTATTGGGATGAAATCCGCCACTGCGTCGGTTGCTATCGGATTGAAGCCGAAGGCGCACAATTGTTCGCCAGCGTCAGCGGCAGTCAGTTCACAATCATCGGCATGCCATTGCTTCCGCTGCTTGATTATCTGCGCATAAGGGGCATTTTACCAACATGACAATATATGCCGAAGTGATCGGGCAGCCGATATCGCATTCCAAATCACCGCTGATACACAATTTCTGGCTTCAACATTTGGGGCTGGTCCGCGATTATCGGGCGCATGCGGTGCTGACCGATGATCTCGAGCGATATTTTGTCGAGCGTGCCGCCGACTCTGAATGGCGCGGGTGCAACATCACAATACCGCACAAGATTGCCGCGCTCGATTTTGTCGCAGATCCCGGCGATGTCCGCCACTCGATCGGCGCGATCAACACGGTCTTTCGTAATGACGCCGGCGCGCTTGTCGCGACCAATACCGACGTAGGCGGATTTTATGGCCCCATTGCCGATATCCCTATTGCAGGAGAGACAGCTATCGTCATTGGTGCGGGGGGCGCGGCGCGAGCCGTGCTCTTTGCCTTGGCGCAGGCGGATATTGGCGAAGTCGTTTTGGTTGCACGCAATGCTCTAAAGGCGGCAGGATTGCTCGCGCATTTCGGGTTGAAAGGTAGAGTGATTGGGTTTGATGCACGCTTACCTGATGCAGCGTTGCTGGTGAACGCAAGCCCGTTGGGCATGGTCGGGCAGGAGGCGCTGGAGATCGATCTTTCGCCCTTGCCCGAACATGCCATTGTCTATGACCTCGTCTACGCGCCGATAGAGACGCCCTTGTTAAAAGCGGCGCGCGCGCGCGAGTTGGAAACGGTAGATGGCCTTGAAATGCTGGTGGGGCAGGCGGCGATCGCGTTTGAATTGTTTTTCGGCGTTGCCCCGCCCGAAGATAAAGAGGATGCGTTGAGGGCATTGTTGTTGAAATGAAAAAGCCGATGATCATTGGCCTGACAGGCTCAATCGGCATGGGAAAATCGGCGGTCGCGTCGATGTTTGTCGATGAAGGTGTCCCCGTTTTTGATGCCGATGCCACGGTGCATGATTTGCAAAAAGAAGGCGGAGCACTTGTGCCGGCAATTGAATCGGCCTTCCCTGGAACGACCGGGCCGGATGGCGTCGACCGCAAAGCACTTGGCGCTGCTGTTTTTGGAGATCGCGACCGTTTGGCATTGTTGGAATCGATTATTCATCCCGCCGTCGCCGAACGCCGGAAAGCATTTCTGGCGTCACATCAAGACGCCGACATGATATTGTTCGACATCCCCTTATTGTTTGAAAAGGGTGGGCAGGCTGGGGTTGATAGGGTGGTCGTTGTGAGTGCACCTGCACCGGTTCAACGGGAACGTGTGCTCGCAAGGGAAAATATGACACCGGACAAGTTCGAACATATTCTGGCATTACAAATGGATGATGCCGAGAAGCGCGCGCGGGCTGACCATGTGATTGATACGGGCAAGGACATCCACGAAACCCGGACGGATGTGCGTGCACTTGTAAAAATGCTGCGTGCGGGACTTGCATAAGCCCATAAACAGGCTCACATCTATTCTCAGAATGCGTGAAATTATATTTGATACGGAAACGACTGGCTTTGACCCTGCAACTGGGGATCGCATGGTCGAAATTGGCTGCATTGAAATGGTCAGCCGGGTGATGACGGGTAAGCATTACCATGCCTATTTCAATCCGCAGCGCCCGATGCCACCTGCCGCCGAGCAAGTGCACGGCCTTTCGGACCGTTTCTTGTCTGACAAGCCGGTTTTTGGCGACAAGGCCGATGAGCTGCTGGAGTTTTTGGGCGACAGCCCGCTCGTGGCGCATAATGCCAGCTTTGATTTTGGCTTTCTCAATCACGAATTGCAGCAATGCGGTCGCCCACCTGTGCCGATGGACCGTATGGTGGACACAGTGGCGTTGGCACGGGTCAAAAATCCCGGAGCAAAGCTGTCTTTGGACGCTTTGTGCACCCGTTATGGCATCGACCGTAGCCACCGCGTCAAGCATGGCGCGTTGTTGGATGCTGAGCTGCTCGCGCAGCTATATATTGAGCTAACAGGCGGCCGGCAAATTGGCCTTGGCCTCGCGGACGATGCGAGCTCTGATAAAATGATAGGCCAAATGGACGTGAACAGCGTGCCGACAACTAAAATATTTCGGCCAGCGCGCGCGCACTCTGCCTCGGCCGAGGAATTGGCGCGCCATGCGGAATTTGTTGCCAAGATTAAGGACGCGCTTTGGCTCCAGCCGGGGTCAGCGCTTTAACAAAAAGGAGACAGGCATTGGACATCAGGGTTTCAGGACATCAGGTCGACACCGGTGAAGCGCTCCAGACCCATGTGGAAACACGACTTGGTTCCATTGCCGAAAAACATTTCGCTAAAGCATTGTCATCACATGCAACCTTTGGCCGCGCGCCACATGACGGCTTTACCAGCGATATTGTGATGCATGTGATGCAGGGCCTCGTGTTGAAGGGTCGCGGCGAAGCGCAGGATGCGCATGTTGCCTTTGATCGCGCCGCAGAACGCATTGAGAAACAATTGCGCCGATATATGCGCCGACTGCAGGACCGTCATGTGCAAACCGCCTATGCGATGGCGCAAGAAGAAGCCGCCTATACCGTGTTTGATGTGGGTGATGGTGAAGAAGAAGTGCCATTGCCTGATGCGCCCGTTATTGTTGCGGAGATGCGCGTGGATATTCCTGAATCGACGGTTTCTGATGCGGTAATGCTAATGGATTTGCGCAACACCCCAGCCCTATTGTTCAAAAACACTGGAACTGGACGACATAATATGGTTTACCGCCGCGAAGACGGCACGATCGGGTGGGTTGAACCAAAATCTACACCTTAGACCTCGGCCAAATTTACTTAATTTCTACACCATTTCAAATATTTAGGGATTGCGCTGCGGTCGCACTGGGCGCTTTTGAACAAAATATGATTAGACTTTCTACCAGGCTCGTTGAGGGAGCCGTTGCTGCTGACATGCTATGTTCGGGCAAATCCGACCTGCTTGCGCAACTATCGGTTATCGCGGCTGAAAATTATTCTGTCGACGCCGATGCCGTTCTAGATGGCATGATTGAGCGCGAGCGACTTGGCCCGACCGGCTTTGGCGGCGGAACAGCAATACCGCATTGCAAAGTCTCGGGCATTGACATGCCCGTGGCCGTGTTTGTCCGGCTTTTGAAGCCCGTGCCTTATGATGCCGTCGACGACGAGCCAGTTGATTTGTTGTGCGGGTTGGTTTCACCTGCGCAGGACGGCGCTTCGCATTTGCGGGCATTGGCCGAGGTTTCCCGCCTGTTCCGCGATGAGAAATTCCGTGCACAACTGCGTGGAGCTGCAGATTCTTCGGCGATGTTTGCTGTGTTGACCTTGTCTGAAGAGCGTGACGCCGCTTGATTGAGCCACGGCTTGCCAGTGGTGTTCTTATCTCCGCCATCAAGCGTATGGTGGAAGCCGAAGGTGACTTCGCAACCGTTCTAAAAAAGGGCGATGCCGTGTCCGGTGCGATATTGCTTATCGGACAGGTTCGTGGCGCCAACCCCCAATTATATGAACGCTACCCCTCCTTTGACGGACAGACATCTTGGCAGATGGTGGATTTGAAAGAGCCGGGCGAGATCGCGGTGCAGGAGTATTGGCAAAAACGATGCGCCCGCGACCCGGATTTGTGGGTTTTTGAACTGGATGTCGCGTCCGCTGCACGGTTGGACGGACTATTGGCCATGTTTATTTGACTTTGCTGCGCTGCGCCATAGATGCGCGTCCATCGAGTAGCGAAGGTTGTCATTTAGGGCACATATGGGGTGGCCAGACAAACACGCGAGTCGGAGACAACAAAAGACGAACAATGATAAAGTAATAAAGTTTCGTCTGCTGGTGCCGCCGCTTTAATGTATGTTGCATGTTGAAATTTTTTCGGGTTGCCTCTTTGGTAGCCGTATCTTGTACACTGGTTTCTTCGGTTATTGCTGCTGATACCAAGGCTGTTTTGAGTAATGGCCAAAGCGCACCGCTAAGCGCCAATGCGCCCGTTTTTGACCCAATGCAGACCACCGCCGAACAGGCGAAGCTGGATCTGCCGAAATCCTTTTCAAACCCCAATGATATTGATGCGGCAACCGCATCCACACTTACTGACCTTGTGCGCACGCAAGCTGTAGATGACAGCTTAAGCACTGAAGAGCGGTGCCTTGCCAGCGCGGTCTATTTCGAAGCCAAGGGTGAATCGCTCGCTGGCCAATTGGCTGTGGCGCGCGTGATACTCGCCCGCGCCAATTCGGGTCGCTTTCCTAGCACATTATGCGGCGTCATTTTCCAAAAAGGGCAATTTTCCTTCGTTCGCGGTACAAGCTTGCCGTCTATTCAAATGGACAGCAAGCATTGGCGCAACGCCGTCGCGATCAGCAATATTGCGCTGGACAATACATGGGAAAGCCCAGTTGAAGGCGCATTGTTCTTCCATGCCCGCCATGTTTCGCCAGGATGGCGTCTGACGCGCATTGGCAGTGTCGACAATCATATTTTCTACCGCTGATCGTAGCGACCGGAATAAACGATAAGGGCCCTGCATGGGGCCTTTGTTTTGTTCTTTATTTGTTCTAAGCGCACAGTATGGATCCAACCCTTAATACGCCTTCAATTTCCGGTGCGTCTGCGGTTTCGCGGGGCGTTTCGCGGTTATTCTTGCGCAACCAGATTGTCGTGCAACCCGAGGTCAGCTTGCGCAACAATCGCCGCGCGGATCTCATGGGACTGAGCAATAAAGGCGAGATTATCATCGTCGAAATCAAATGTTCGCGCGCCGATCTTTTGGGCGATCAGAAATGGCCGGAATATCTCGAATATTGTGACCGCTTTTTCTGGGCCGTGCCGGCTGGGTTTGACATTGGCCCACTGCAAAACGACGCGTTCATGCCCGAACGCGCCGGATTGATCATTGCCGACGCTTATGATGCCGAAATCGCGCGACCTGCAGGATTATTACCGCTCGCCCCCGCACGCCGTAAAACCGAAACGCAGCGGCTCGCGCGGCTGGCTATGCGCCGCTTGATGGGGATATCTGATCCTGAATCCGCGCTATCCGGCTTTGACTTCGAATAGGTTCTCGCCCTAGCTTGTCTTTTTGGGATTATACCAGATTGGTGAGGAATAGGCCCGTTCCTGCGCCTTTAATTCCGTTCCCGGCAGCAATTTCGCACCATAACGCAAGGCATCAAACAACACCCAGCGTGGCGTCGGGATTTCGATGACCCGAACATAATAAAATGCCCGAACATTGCGGTTGAATTCCGGATCAGTCCACACCGTCCGCAATTCGGGATCGCCAATGCTGTTGGTATAGCTCGCCTTCGCGATATTAACGGTGTCGCCTACCTTGGGGACTTTGCCATTGGCACCCTTGCGCCTTTTGTCGGCATCACCCCAGACAACGTCAAAGACTTTCTCCCGCAATGCGCCAGAAGAATCTACCCAGCCTTTGACGACTTGAACACGATCGAGATTTGCGCCCATCGGGTCTTTCAACGCCGAAATCATGAACTTTGGCGCGCCGTTGCCGGGCTTAAGGTCTGCGCCCATGGGCACACCCTTGGCATATCCGGTCTTTACCCAGTCGCCTGCAAAATCCGAGTCATTAAAGCCCCAACCACCGAAGAAACGCACTGTCATGCGCGGGCCAGTTGTGGCGTACACCTCGCGTCGCATCATGGCGTCAAATATCGCGGCGCGTGTATTGGCTGTGGCCCATACGGCGGCATAGCCGCCCGCCAGATAATGCCAACCAATGCGCCCTTGGCGAGTACCAAGGTTTTGGGCCTGCGAAGCGCGGTCAGCATTAGGTTCGCCGCCCGAATGCTTGCCATAAAAATTGTCTTCGTCGCCTGTCGCCAGCCCAGTATGGCTGTCGGTTGATCCAATGACACCAAATTTATAGGGGTTCACGCCAGTGCGCGCCTCAATTGCCAAGCCGCGCTTTAACGCCTCACGAATATATTCGCCGGCATAATCCTGCGGTTTCTTCGCGGCCTGCATGGTCAAATTACCAAGGTCCCAGCCCGCGGTGCCGAAACCGGAGAACTCGTCGTTCGGCGACAAAAACGGATGCGATTCACTATCGCCCTTAATTTGCGTGATTTCGGTTATTGGCTCGCGGGCGGCACGGCGGCGTGCATAGGCCGCAGTCATAGGGCCGCCATCTGGGCCAACCAGTTCGAACATAAGGCCATTGGACAGGTTGCTGTTATGTGGGATCGCCAAAACCTTGCCGCCCGTGACCTTTTCATAATTGTCCATATAGTCCCACAATTGGCTGACCGGCGTATCGCCTTGGCCAGGATCGTAGGGCAGAACCTTGTCGGTGCGGCTTTTGCCATCACGGAACATGACGACGCGGTGTAAATTATTGCCGCCGGGCATCAATGTATATTCAAAGCCCATGAAGGCGGTGAACTTGCCAGGCTCATTATAGCGTTCGACAAGCGTACTATGACCCGTCCAGATGTTGGTCGCTGTCTTACGCTGCCTTTCTGGGTTAGTGAGCGCAGCGGGAAGCGTGTTGCGGCCCACACGGTCGATGAGCTCGCCAGTCACGCGCTGCATGCCCTCTTGCCCCTTATGCATTTCGGTATGCCAGCGCTTTAGCGTTGGGTCGCGGATAAGAAATCCTGGCGCGTCGTATAAAGCCTTGGTGGCGCCAAGGCCGCCGGAGTGGTCCGCGATCACAAGGAAATCAAGCGGACGTTCCAGCTTGGCCTTCATCCCGCCAGTGGACATAACCTCTTCCCCACGCGCAAAACGCAGCGCTTCTTCGGGCCCAAGTTTTACGCCAAAACCAAAGGCATCGATGGAATTGGATGTATGGAGGTGGGTGTCGCCCCAAAGTAAAGTGTTGGCAGGGCCAGAAGTGACTTCCGCATCGGACGATATTTGCGCTTCGCGTGAATCGGCCATGATGCTTTCGTCGCGATATTGCTGCCACCCGTAGGTTAGCCCTGCACCTATCGCCACAACGGCAACGCTGCCCAATATTATTTTGCGTATTTTGGCCATTTCAACTCTCCCTATGTTGAAAATGCTCCGGAAAATCGCGTTGGTCAAGACGGCGTTAAATTCCGTTACGTCATGGGTTGTTTCATGCTCCAGATGAAAGCTGACGGACGGGCATCGTCTATCTCGGCCAAGCCTATTTTCTGACTATCGGCGCCCAAAATGGACTCCGTGCGATAGGTACCGAACACGCGGTCCCACACCGTCAGCGCGAAACCAAAATTATGTTTTTGTTCATCGACCAAAGTGCTGTGGTGCACCAAATGCATGTCGGGCGTTACCAAAAACAGTCGCAAGATGCGGTCAAGCTTGCGGGGCAAGCGGATGTTGCTGTGGTTGAATAAAGCATTGGCATTGAGCCATAATTCAAATGCAAGTGCGACCATCAAGGGCACGCCAAGCAAAGCGATGATGGCGGATTTATAGAATGTCGAGACAATCAGTTCAAACGGGTGAAACCGAAGTGCCGTGGTAACATCCAGATCGCGGTCGCTATGATGCACAGCATGCATACGCCAGAGCAGCGGACTGCGATGCATCAAAAAATGCTGAAACCAGACTGCAAAATCGAGAATGATAAAGGCGATTGCGCCCTCAATCCAAAAGGGCAAGACCACGAGATTCAGCGCGCCAAAATGATGCGCCTCTGCCCAATTTGCCGCCACGCCGACCACGACCAGAAAGGACAATAATCGGCCCACAACGGCGTTGCTCAGGAAGAATAATGCGTGCGTCCGCCATCGTGGATTTCGACCCAGCACCAGCGCGCGGCGGGGCCAGATCGCTTCGGCACTTGCGAGCAGCACAAGCAGCAAGGCAGGGATGGCTATTGCATATTGGCCAAGCCCCGCCTGTATCATGTGCGTTATGCGTCCGCCTGATCAAGGAAAGGATAATCCGTATATCCTTCCGCAGCGGGCGCATACCAGGTTTTGAAATTATCCGGCGTCAGTTCCGCGCCAATGCGCAACCGTTCCACAAGATCGGGGTTACTGATGTACGGACGGCCAAAGCTGATCGCATCCGCAAGGCCCGAGGCCAGATCGGCGTCTGCCAATTCCTTAGTATATTCCTGGTTAAGCACCAGCGGCCCTTTGAATATCTTACGGATCTCAGGCGACACGCGCGGCACTTCGGTTTGTCCGAAATTGCCATATGGTTTGATTTCGCGCAGCTCTAGGAAGGCGATGCCGATATCCTGCAACGCCGCAGCCGCAGCGGTGAACAATGCCACAGGGTTGCTGTCATCTGCGCCTTGGGTCTCCCCATTGGGGGACAAGCGAACCGATGTCCGATCTGAACCGATGGCGTCCACCACGGCTTGCGTCACTTCGCGCAGCAAGCGGATGCGATTTTCAATCGCGCCGCCATAATCGTCGGTGCGCAAATTGGTGTTATCGCGCAGGAACTGGTCAATCAAATAACCATTGGCCGCGTGAATTTGCACGCCGTCAAAACCTGCGGTCATCGCGTTTTTCGCGGCGTTGACATAATCCGACACGATGCGCGGTATTTCCGAGATATCCAGCGCGCGGGCTTCGGTATATTCCTTCTTGCCCTCCGCGGTATGCGCATAGCCAGGCGCAGTGGTGGCCGAAGCCGAAACGCATGGCGCGCCGCCCAGGAAATCCGGGTGCACAAGGCGGCCCATGTGCCACAATTGCAGGATGATCCGTCCTCCGGCGTCATGGACGGCTTGCGTTACGGGTTTCCATGCTGTGATTTGCGCGTCGGACCAGATGCCGGGCGCCGACGGCCAACCAAGGCCTTCTTGGCTTATGCCAGTTGCTTCTGCGATGATCAGTCCTGCGCTGCTGCGTTGACGGTAATATTCGGCCTTCAAATCGGACAGGGGTACATGTTCGCCTTCACTCCGTCCGCGCGTCAATGGGGCCATCAATATGCGATTAGGTGCGGAGATAGCACCAAGTGTAATCGGGTCGAACAAAGTTGCAGTCATTCGATTTCCTGTCATTAAGGCGTTGCTTTGAAGTCAAGATGCGGATGAAAGTTGCAAATTGCAACGGGGGTTTATGCAGCAGAAGATTTTCCATCAGCAATCACCAAGCGTGCTCGCCTTCGCCGCCTTGCTTGCGGGTAACATCGCGATAGCTTTTGGGCCATTGCTTGTGCGCTTTGCCGATAGTGGTCCGATCGCGACCGGATTCTGGCGTTTAGCGCTGGCGACGCCATTTTTGCTGTTCCTTGGCTATCGTTTTGGTTTCCGCTTTTCTGCGGTCAGCCGCCCGACTTATTGGATCGCTCTCGTCGCAGGGCTGTTTTTCGGCGTTGATATCATCTTGTGGCATATTGGCATTTTTCAGACAAAAATGGCCAATGCGACGCTGTTCGCGAATTGCGCGAGCCTCTTGCTGGTCATTTATGGTGTCATTGTTGCGCGCAAAATGCCGTCGAAATGGGAAGGCATGGCCGTTTTGTTCGCCTTTGTCGGCGCGGCATTATTGATGGGGCAAAGTTTGGAACTGTCGCCGCGCCACTTTACGGGCGACCTTTTGTCGCTTGGCGCTGGACTAACCTATACTGTCTATTTGGTGCTGATGATGAAGATGCGGCAAAATACCGAAAGCTGGGGCGCGCTTGGCATGGCCAGTGCCGTGGCGGCGGTCGTCCTTTTGGCCGGCGCCGTGTTTGCAGGCGAACAGATCATCCCCACGCTTTGGTGGCCTGTCTTACTGCTCGCCTTCACCTCGCAATTTTTCGGCCAGGGTTGTCTCACTTATGCATTGCCGCATTTTAGCCCATTGGTGATTGGCCTCGCATTACTGCTGCAGCCCGCCTTATCGGCGACGGCTGGTTGGCTGGCATTTGGCGAAATGCTGACGGCGATGGATTTTGTGGGTAGCGCGCTGATCATGATCGCGTTGGTTCTCGTGCGTAAGCAATAGACCTTTTCTTGAACGCGCCGAACGCCTACATGTTGCCTATGTCTAAAAACGCTCTTCCTGCTGACCCGACGCTTGACGAAATTCGCGTCGCCCTTGGGCCAATCATTGGCCGCCATGCTGGCTTTGACGGATGGTCCGAAGCGGCCGTCCATGCCGCCGCAGAGGAGATGGGTGTGGACCGCGACGTTGCTATGTTGGCGTTCAAGGGCAAGGCCATCGACATGATTGACGCATGGGCTGAAGGCGTTGATTTGGAACTTGCACGCCGCCTACCAGCCGAAAAACTAAATGCGATGAAGATCCGCGACCGGATCACCGCTTTACTTGCGACTCGGCTGGAGATCATGGCGCCTGACCGGGAATCGTTGCGCCGCGCGCTTGCAATCATGGCAATGCCGACAAATCTCGCGCGGGCCGCGAAAATGGGCTGGCGTTCGGCAGATCGTATGTGGCGGTTGGCGGGCGATAGCGCCACCGACCTCAACCATTATACCAAGCGTATGTCATTATCGGCGGTATATGGAAGCACCTTGAGCGTGTTCGTCAATGACGACAGCGAAAACTTCGTCGACACCCGCGCATTTCTGGACCGGCGGATCGACAATGTGATGCAGATTGAAAAGGTGAAATTTCAGGCGAAGCAGCGCAAGGAATTCACGCCAAGCCTCTCGCGCTTCATCGGCCGGCTGCGTTATCCGGCGCGCTAACACAAATCGCTATTGATGTTATTGCGAATCGGTTGCAAATAGCGCCCGTGCAACTTGATCATCTTCCGTTGAACCAAATCGCCGTCATTCGGGCCATTGATTGGGAATCCTTGCCTGATCAAGAGGCGCATCGTTTGCGCTCGCTTGGTTTCGAGCCCGGGGTGACAATAGAGGCGCTGCATAAGGGCATATTGATGTGGCGCGATCCATTGGCGGTCCGCATTGGCCGTATGACGGTGGCTTTGCGCACGAAGGTGGCCGCTGCGATTGATTGCGAGATATCCGTATGACACAAATGCCGCCTCTCGTCGCATTGGTCGGTAACCCCAATGCGGGTAAAAGCGCTTTGTTCAATGCGCTGACCGGTGCGCGGCAGAAAATTGCCAATTATCCCGGCGTGACTGTGGAGCGGAAATCCGGTCGCGCGTCCTTTGCCGATGGGCGTCCGGTCGAAATGATCGACTTGCCCGGCGCATATAGTCTGGATCCCGACAGCCTTGACGAAGCCGTCACGCGCGATGTTGTCTTGGGCAATCTTGCGGGGCACCGCCGACCTGACGCTTTGGTCATTGTTTTGGACGCCGGCAATCTCGACAATCATTTACGCTTTGCGCTTGAATTGATTGCGCAAGGCCTGCCGACTGTGGTCGCGCTGAACATGATCGATTTAGCCGAGCGCGACGGTCTTCGGCTCGATGCGCAGGTTCTGGCCCACGCGCTTGGCGTGCCCGTGATTGAAACCGTTGCGGTTCGCCGTCGCGGGCTTGAACCGTTGATGGCGCAGCTTGAGCAAACACTCAAAGCACCGCGTCCGTTGACGGAACCCGTTGCGGCATCCTTTGGCGCCCAGAATCAGCGGGCGCGCGACATCGCCCGCGCAGCCATCATCAGCGAAACCGCTAGCCGCCAATGGACACGCAGGCTGGACGCGATTCTGCTGCACCCGGTGGGCGGCGTTGTCATATTGCTGTCGTTGTTGTTCTTGATGTTTCAGGCGGTGTACGGTTGGTCTGAAGCGCCTATTGGCTGGATTGAAGGCGGTTTTGCTTGGCTCAGCGATGGCATAAAAACTGTCATGCCCGACGGATTGCTGCGCTCGTTTTTAACCGATGGGGTCATCGCCGGCGTTGGTTCTGTTGTCGTATTCTTACCGCAGATCCTGATACTGTTTCTCTTCATCCTGTTGCTTGAGGCATCGGGTTATATGACCCGCGCTGCCTTTGTGATGGACCGTATGATGGCCGCAGTCGGCCTGTCGGGGCACAGTTTCATTCCCTTATTATCATCCTTCGCCTGCGCGATACCGGGTATCATGGCGACACGGACGATCATGGATCAAAAAGAACGCTTGGCGACAATCCTGATTGCACCGCTGATGACCTGCTCGGCGCGCCTGCCTGTCTATACCGTCATTATTGGCGCGTTCATTCCGGCGTCTAGTGTTGGCTTCGGCATCGGGCTTCAGGGCCTTGTCCTATTCGGTCTATATATCGCAGGTATATTAGGCGCGATGTTAGCCGCAGCGGCCATCCAACGCTTTGTGACGCAGAGCCGGACAAGCAGTTTCCTCATTGAAATGCCACGTTACCAATGGCCACGCCCCGGCGACATTGCGATCAACCTGTGGCAGCGCGCATGGGTCTTCCTGCGCCGCGCGGGGACGATTATCTTTGCCGCAACGGTTATCTTATGGGCGTTGTTAAGCTTTCCCAAAGCACCAGATGGCAGCAATGTTTCGCAAGTCGAATATTCGGTTGCAGGCCGCATCGCTGATGGGCTTGAACCAATTGTTAGCCCCATCGGTTTCAACCATGACATTGCCCTAGCGATCATTCCTGCAATGGCTGCACGCGAAGTTGCGGTATCGGCGCTTGCCACAGTCTATGCCATTGACGCCGCGGACGAAGACGCCGCAGCGACTAGCCTTGGTCCAAAGCTTGCGGCGGACTGGTCGCTGGCGACGGCCTTGGCTTTCCTCGCTTGGTTTGTTTTTGCGCCGCAATGCATATCAACCATCGCCGTGACACGGCGGGAAACCAATGGTTGGAAATGGCCCATCTTCATGGTCAGCTATCTTTTTGCGCTGGCGTATGCGGCTGCGGGGATTACATATTGGACAGCGCGTTCCTTCGGCTTATAGCAGTCCGACAGAAAAATTTATTCAAAGGACAGGAACATGGCGGGAAGCGTCAATAAAGTCATCATCGTTGGCAATTTGGGCGCAGATCCTGAAGTCAAATCCTTCCAGAATGGTGGCCGCATTTGCAATTTGCGCATTGCGACGTCGGAGGATTGGAAAGATCGCACGACGGGTGAGAAAAAAGAGCGCACCGAATGGCATAGCGTTGTGTTGAATTCGGACGGCCTAGTCGGCGTGGCAGAGCGCTTCCTGAAAAAAGGCAGCAAGGTTTACATTGAAGGCCAGTTGCGCACGCGCAAGTGGCAGGATGCATCCGGCAATGACCGTTATACGACCGAAGTTTCGGTTGCCGGTTTTGATGGCAAGCTGGTTATGCTGGACGGTCCCAAGGGCGGTTCAGGCGGCGGCGGTGATAGCTGGGGTGGCGGCGCGTCCTCTGGTGGCGCATCAGGCGATAATAATTGGGGCGCAAGCGGCAGCAGCAGCGGCGGATCATCAGGCGGCTTTGGCGGCGGTGACTTCGATAACGACCTTGACGACGACGTACCGTTTTGATCCTCGGCAAGGTTTAAACAATAAGATCATATTGAGCAGGGACCATGATTAAAAAAGCTATATTGGTCCTTGTTCTGCTTGGCGCGATTGTCGCCTATTTCGTTTTTGACCTTGGTCAGATACTGAGCCTCGAAAACTTCAAGGCCAGCCAAGCGGATATCGTCGCGGCAAAGGACGCCAATCCCGTCCTCTATATATCTGGGTTCTTCATCCTATATGTCGCGGTGACGGGGCTTTCGATTCCCGGTGCGGCGATCATGTCATTGATTGCGGGCGCGTTGTTCGGTGTGCTTATGGGCACAATCATCGTTTCCTTTGCCTCCACTATGGGGGCAACATTGGCATTTCTGAGTGCCCGCTTTGTCCTGCGTGACTGGGTTCAAGGTAAATTTGGCGAACGTCTGCGCGCGATTGATGACGGCCTTGAAAAGGATGGCGCTTTCTATCTCTTCACACTGCGCCTGATCCCTGTATTTCCATTTTTCGTGATCAATCTTTTAATGGGCCTGACGCGGATAAAAACACGGACATTTTTCTGGGTCAGCCAGTTGGGCATGTTACCTGCGACCATCGTGTTCGTGAATGCGGGCACGCAGATCAGCCGTATCGAAAGCACCGCTGGTTTATTGTCGCCAACGCTCATCGCGTCTTTTGTCGCGCTCGCGCTCTTTCCTTGGGCGGCAAAGGCTATTGTGGCCGTGGTGAAACGCAGCCGTGGCTGAACGCTGGCAAAAGCCCAAGCGGTTCGACCGCAATCTTATTGTCATTGGCGCGGGTTCTGCGGGTCTTGTCTCGGCCTATATCGCGGCAATGGTGCAGGCCAAAGTGACCTTGATCGAGGCGCATGAGATGGGCGGCGATTGCCTGAACACCGGATGCGTGCCGTCGAAAGCGCTGATCAAAAGCGCTAAGGTCGCGCACCAAATTGCCGATGCTGCCCGCTTTGGCATTGACGTTGGCGCACCCAACATTGACTTCCCTGCTGTTATGCGCCGCGTGCGGGATGTCATCACCGCCATTGAGCCACATGACAGTGTCGAACGCTTTACGGGCCTTGGGGTTGACTGTGTGAAGGGCTATGCCCGCTTCATTGACCCATGGACGGTGGAGATTGATGGCGCCCGGCGGTTGACGGCGAAATCGTTTATTATCGCTACAGGCGCAGCGCCGTTTATTCCGCCGCTGCCCGGCGTTGAGCGTAGCGGATATCTGACCAGCGAAACGCTTTGGGACGCCATGGCCTCGCGGCCCACTGCGCCAGCTCGGCTTGTGATCTTGGGCGGCGGGCCAATCGGTTGCGAATTGGCGCAGGCATTTCAGCGGCTGGGGTCGCATGTTACCATCGTCGAAATGGCCGAACGCTTGCTGTTGAAAGAAGATGTGGACGCCGCTGCGTTGGTGACGGCACGTTTGGAAGCCGAAGGCGTCACGGTCCTTAATAACCATCGCGCGCTGCGGTTTGCAGAGGGCAAGAATTTGGTCGCGACTGGACCGGACGGTGAAATCACACTTGCTTATGATGACATCATTATCGCCGTTGGACGCACACCCCGCGTGGCGGGCTTTGGTTTGGAAGAGCTTGGCCTGATCATCGATGGGCGGTTGGAAAACGATGTATATTTGCGCACTAACTTGCCGCATATCCTTTGCGCAGGCGATGTCGCGGGGCATCAGCAGCTCACCCATGGTGGCAGTCATGAGGCCTGGTATGCGAGCGTAAACGCGCTGGCGCGACCTTTCAAAAAATACCGCACTGATTACCGAGTCCTACCGCGCGTGACCTATACCGAACCGGAGTTGGCGACGGTGGGACTGACGCAAGCCGAAGCCGAAGCGCAGGGTCTTTCCTTTGACATAACGCGTTATGACCTGGATGACCTTGACCGCGCTATTGCCGAAAGCGAGGCGCATGGCTTTGTCAAAATCCTAACCGCAACGGGCAGCGACCGGATATTGGGCGCGACAATCATTGGTCAGAATGCAGGCGAAATTCTCGCCGAGGTGACCTTTGCGATGAAGCACAATATGGGCTTGCGCAAAATCCTCCAGACCATTCACCCTTATCCCACATGGGCGGAGGCGAACAAATATGCGGCCGGGCAATTTGGCCTCGCGCGCAAGCCTGTGGGCTTGTTGAAATGGGCCGAACGCTGGTTCCGCTGGCAGCGCGGCTAGTCGAAGCTTTTTGCCGCGAGGATGAAACGCTGCACAACTGTCAGCAGGCACAATGCAGCAAAAACAACGGCAAGCGTCGGGAAAAAGCCCGGAAACAGGCAGAATAAAACGAAAAAGGCGATGGTCTCCCCGCCCTCCATCAACCCGGTTGAATAGATAAATGCCTTAGGCCCATGCGCGCCGTTACCGGATGTCTGCCGCGCGGCAATGGCGGCAAAGGCCAGAAAGCTTACTGCGGTCAAAGTGAAGCTAGCGATCAGCAACAAGGCGGGTATTTGGTTGATGGTGCTCGTCAAGCCGAACGCGATGGGGATAGAAAGATAAAATATATAATCGCAAATGGTATCAAGATATCCCCCGAACTCTGTAGGGCCATTAATACGGGCCACCGCACCATCCAACCCGTCAACGATCCGGTTCAGCAAGATAAAGCCCAACACCGCCGTGAAATTTAATTGGGTGATGAAAAAAGCCCCGCCTAGCGCAAGCCCTGCGCCGCTGATCGTCAGCAAATTTGCTGAAATGCGGGTGCGCGCGACCCATCCCGCCATGCGGATAAGTGCAGGGTCGACCAACCGGCGCAGCGCCACATCAAACATGGCGCGCACCCATCATTTTTTCGCCAACAAGTCCTTAAGGCCAGCCAACGCGCCTGTTGGAACGACTTCCTCCTCGCTCTTTACTCCAGCAGCCTTGAGCATTTTCTCCGCCTCCGGACTGCGCGGATAGGGGTTCAGCGCAAGGCCAAGCGATTGAGCTACGGCCTCGCCCAGATCAATGGTCTGGCCATCATGGAACATGGTGTCACAATCATCAGCTTCCAACTCAAGCTCCACTTCGCCGTGCGCCACAGGTTCGGGGATGAAACGGATATGTATTGCTTCGTCCATTTTGTCAGGAACAGGATCGTGCGAGGCAATGCAATATTGCGCAAGGTCCGCGGTGAAGCGGCCGGTTGCGACAACGTCTTCGGCATCATGCGTCAGTGAAATTTCCGCCTTTAGCGAATCCAGCGCAGCCAAATCAAAACGCACCATCAAGCCAGCGCGGGCCATCTCGTCTGCCGACAGTTGGATATTGCGGCTATGGCTGCCCACTTCAGACAGCTTGATGACATGGCTGAACTCATTTGTGGTCACCATTTGGCGTCGCCCTCCACCAAGTTATCTGGTGATTGTGCGCCCAGTGCACGTTCGACATCAAGCAAGCCCTGGCGTGTATGCGCAAGCGCCTCGGCCGATGGCGCGACGCTTCGGTAGAGGTTGCGAACCAAGGCATCGTCAAGAGCGCTGTGATCGCTCATAGCCGCCCGCAATGCGCCAAGCCGGCCACCGACAGCGCTCATAATCTGGCCAATATGCTTTCCGACAATCATGTCGCCAATGCCAACTTCGCGCAGCTGCCCGTCCATGTCATCGACAAAAACTTCCGTCAGCCGCGCCATATCCAAGGCGTGGGCTTTGCTGTCTTCAAGCCGCAAAAGCACGAGAGATAATATCGTCGCGACCATATCGAACCTGCCATCAAGACTGTCCGGGACTTGGCCCTCGATATACCAATGTGGTTCCCGTGCTTTGGCCACAATTTGGTTATACAATGGGACAAGCTTCATTTTAGGGTCAGGTTGCCCGTTGCCGAACAGTCGTTTCAATAATGTCATAACGGCCTTTTATCCTTACTCATCGGGCATTCATCTGGGATTGCATATTGATATTGCGCCTTAAGGATGCAATGGCAAAGGCCCAAGTTTAGTGGATTAGCGGAGAAGTCTATGCGCATGTCGCAAATTGCCGGTCTTGCATCATTGATTGCCGCATTGACTGTGTCCACAGGATGCACGCGGCTGCGCTCGCATCAAGGCTATATTGGTGATCAGACTTTGCTGAGTTCAGTTCAGCCGGGTGTCGATAATAAGGAATCGGTGCAGGCATCGCTTGGCCGTCCAACCTTTGTCGGCCAGTTTGACCAGAATGATTGGTATTATTATTCGCGTGACGCCAAGCAATTGGCGTTTTCGCAGCCAAAGGCTGACCAGCAATTTGTCCTAAAGGTTCGTTTCGACGCCGCAGGTAATGTCGCGTCAATCTCTCAAACGGGCACGGAATTGATTTCGAAGATTAGCCCTGAAGGCGACAAAACGCCGACATTGGGCCGGGAGACAAGTTTCTTTGAAGAAATTTTCGGTAATATCGGTGCCGTTGGCGCCGGCGGCGGTCAAGGCGCGACACCGAATAGTCCGAACTGAAAGTAATTTCGGTAAGGGGGCGTCACCATCCAACGGATGTTCCCGAATGACGTCGTCTTATAAAATCTTCCTCACCCTGAACTTGTTTCAGGGTCCATCTAGCAGTCGAGATTTTCGGTTTGTTAGGCGAGTTGGATGCTGAACCAAGTTCAGCATGACATTGTTGGGTATGTCTTTGTGCCTTTGTGCAAATGAGCTATTCGGCAATTCCAGCAGCCGCCAAGACCGCGAGCGTAACCAAATCACTCGTGCTTGATGCCATGGTTGCCACTTGCACTTGGCGCTCAATGCCCAGCAGCATCGGGCCAATGACCTGATCCCCGCCCAATTCGCGTAGCAACTTGGCCGAAAGGTTCGCTGATTGAAGCCCGGGCATGATTAGAACATTCGCGGGGCCAGATAAGCGGCAGAATGGGTAGTTTTTCATCAGCGCTGGGTTCAACGCAACATCCGGCGGCATGTCGCCTTCATATTCAAAATCGGGTCGACGGGCGTCCAATATGGCAACTGCATCACGGATGTTGTTGAGCCAGGTTCCTGCAGGATTGCCGAAGGTTGAAAAGGACAAAAACGCAACGCGCGGGACATGGCCCATGCGGCGGGCAACGCCAGCGGTCTTCTCGGCGATATGCGCGAGTTCCTCGGCGCTTGGACGCTCGTTGACGGTGGTATCGGCAATAAACACTGTGTGTGTTTTGCCCACCATGACGTGAACACCAAAAGGAACCGCATCCTTTTTCGGGTCAAGCACACGGCGCAGTTCGCGCAACGTTTGGCCAAAGGTGCGGGTGACGCCGGTGATCATTGCGTCTGCCTGATCCATTTGCAGGAGTAACGCGCCAAAGATATTACGGTCACGGTTGACCATCCGCTGTATATCACGGCGCAGATAGCCGCGGCGTTGCAAGCGACTATAGAGTCGGTCGACCATTTTATCGACGAGCGGGCTGGTGACGCTGTTGTGGATTTCATAATCATCGGGGTTGGCCCCCAATTCAATTAGCTTTTCCGTGACGCGAACATCGCGGCCAATCAGAACCGGAATACCATAGCCATCTTGTTTGAACTGGACGGCAGCGCGGACGACGACATCTTCTTCGGCTTCGGCAAAAATGACGCGCTTGCGTTTCGCGCGTGCCGCCTCATAAACTTGCGTGAGCGCGGATGTCGTCGGGTTCTGTCGCGCGCGCAGGCTGGCGCGATAGGCGTTCATATCCGCGATCGGTTTTTGCGCGACGCCCGAATCCATCGCGGCCTTGGCAACGGCGGAGGCAACGATTTCCATCAAGCGCGGGTCGAACGGCGACGGGATGATATAATCGCGGCCGAATTTATGCATGAGGCCGCCATAAGCCGCTGCCACTTCTTCGGGCACGGTTTCACGCGCCAATTGCGCCAGTGCATGTGCGGCGGCAATTTTCATCGGTTCATTGATGGTGGTCGCCCGCACATCCAAGGCGCCGCGGAACAAGAAGGGGAAGCACAGGACATTGTTGACCTGATTGGGGAAATCCGATCGGCCCGTCGCAATAATGGCGTCCGGCCGCGCGGCGCGTGCCACGGGTGGAGAGATTTCGGGGTCTGGGTTTGCCATCGCAAAGATGATCGGCTGATCCGCCATGGATTTCACCATATCGGCGCTTAACGCATTGGCCGCCGAAAGCCCCAGAAACACATCCGCGCCCACAATCGCTTCTGCGAGAGTGCGGGCCGTGGTTTTTGCGGCATGCGCGGATTTCCACTGATCCATGCCTTCGGTTCGGCCCTGATAAATGACGCCTGTCCGGTCGCACATGATGACATTATTGTGGGGTACGCCCATGCCCTTGATCAGCTCAGTGCAAGCAATCGCCGCAGCGCCGGCACCGTTGCAGACGACCTTAATATCTTTGAGCGACTTTCCGGTCAGCTCGCACGCGTTGATCAATCCTGCGGCGGCAATAATCGCCGTGCCATGTTGATCGTCATGAAAGACGGGGATGTTCATCCGCTCTTTCAATGTTTGTTCAATGATGAAGCAATCGGGCGCGGCAATATCTTCCAAATTGATGCCGCCAAAGGTCGGTTCCAACAATTCAACCGCGTCAATGAAGCGCTGCGCATCTTGGGTATTCACTTCGATGTCGATGGAGTCGACGTCGGCGAAGCGTTTGAACAAGACCGCCTTGCCCTCCATCACTGGCTTTGATGCCAAGGCACCCAAATTGCCCATCCCGAGAATAGCGGTGCCATTAGAAATGACGGCGACCAAATTGCCTTTGGCGGTGTAATCATAAGCGGCTGCAGGATTATCATAAATGGCCTGCACTGGCACAGCGACGCCGGGCGAATATGCAAGGCTCAAGTCGCGCTGAGTCGCCATCGGCTTGGTCGCCACGATTTCGATTTTACCAGGGCGCCCCTGCGCATGAAAATCCAACGCTTCCTGCGGGGTAATTTGGACATCGCTATCGTTCATTCTTGTCCCTGACCATTTATCATCAATTAATCAGCCCTAACGCGCTGCTGACGCAAGGGCAAGCATTGCCCCGCCCGACTGGCTTCGCTAACACATTGTTTATGGCGGGAGACAACACACCGACACCGATGATGGTGCAATATATGGGCCTAAAGGCCAAAGCGGGTGATTGTCTGCTGTTTTACCGCATGGGTGATTTCTTCGAATTATTCTTTGACGATGCACGCGCGGCGGCAGCGACGCTGGATATCGCTTTAACCTCGCGCGGCGAACATGATGGCCAACCAATCCCCATGTGCGGTGTGCCTGTTCATGCGGCCGAAGGTTATTTAGCGCGGTTGATTAAGGCGGGGCATCGCGTCGCGATTGCCGAGCAAACCGAGACCCCCGAGGCGGCTAAGGCGCGTGGAGGAAAAACGCTGGTCACGCGGGACATTGTGCGCTTTGTGACCGCAGGGACGCTGACCGAAGACAGTCTGCTGGATAGCTGGGCATCCAACATGCTCGTGGCAGTGGCGCAGGTCGGAGAGTTTTTTGGGATAGCCGCCGCTGATATTTCGACGGGCTATTTTGAGTTGGTAACGGTGACGGGTGACGCGCTTGAGGCGGAGTTGGCGCGGCTTTCCGCCAGCGAGTTGGTTGTGCCTGACGGTTTCACAGAAATGCCGGGCGCCATCACGCGGCCACGGGCTGATTTTGACAGCATTGTTGGCGCCGATCTGTTGCGGCAGCATTTTGCGATCAACACGCTTGATAGTATTGGCCCCGTCACGCGTGCGGAGCAGGCGGCGGCCGGCGGCCTGATTTCCTATCTCGCGCATGCCGGACAGGGCAAGATGCCGTTTTTAAAGCTCCCCGTCCGCCGCGAGGTGCATGAACATCTTTTGATTGATCAGGCCACGCGCGACAGTCTGGAGATCAACAGTGCCAGCAAAGGCGGGCGCGCAGGGTCTTTGCTCGCCGAGGTTGATCGGACTATTACGGGCGCCGGCGCGCGGCAACTGGCGTCTGACCTTGCCGCGCCCTTGATGGATAAAGCGAAGATTGAAGCGCGTCTGTCACTGGTGCAATGGTTCCATGACGCACCATTAACCCGCGATGCGGTGCGTGCGGCATTGCGGCAACTGCCGGATATTGCACGCGCACTCGGCCGCGTTGTCGCGGGGCGGGGAAGCCCGCGCGACTTGGGGCAGATACGCGACGGGTTGGATGCGGCGCGGGCCTTGCGTGAGCGTCTGGGCGCAATGGCGGACCGGCCAGAACTGCTGAATCAGCTTTTGCCCGCATTGGATGGCCATGGCCATATGGTGGATCTGCTGGCGCGCGCTTTGGTGGCGTCGCCGCCCACCGACACGACGCAAGGCGGCTATATCGCCGAGGGCTATGACGCCGCGCTGGATATGCTGCGGGTGGCAGGGCGCGACGGACGTCAAGCGATCGCGCAGTTGGAAGCCCGGTATCGCGATGCTACGGGTATATCCGCGCTAAAAATAAGGCACAATGCCGTTCTGGGCTATTTTGTTGAGGTGCCTGCTAAGCATGGCGATGCGCTGATGGCTCCCGGGACAGGCTTCACCCATCGGCAAACGATGGCGGGCGCAGTGCGGTTCAATTCGCCGGAATTGCATGAAGAAGCAGTCCGCATCACGCAAGCTGGAGGTCATGCGCTGGCGGCTGAGGCGGCGCATTTGGAAGAGCTGATTGCGCTGATTTTATCCCGCCGCGATGCCATTGCCATAAGCGCGGATGCCTTGGCGCGCATTGACGTTGCCGCCGCGCTCGCCGAACGCGCAGCGGAGAGCAATTGGTGCCACCCAGTTTTTGCGGCGCATCCTTGTCTTGAGATACAAGGTGGCCGCCATCCCGTCGTCGAAAGCGCGTTGGCAAAGTCAGGCGACCGTTTCATCGCCAACGACTGCACTTTGTCGCCTGAAAAGCGGTTATGGCTCGTCAGCGGTCCTAACATGGGCGGAAAATCTACCTTTTTACGGCAGAATGCGTTGATTGTTTTACTGGCGCAGGCGGGCAGCTATGTCCCTGCGACCTCGGCGCGGTTGGGCCTTGTCGACCGATTGTTCAGCCGCGTTGGTGCGTCGGACAATTTGGCCCGAGGGCGGTCAACCTTCATGGTCGAAATGGTCGAAACCGCGGCCATTCTTGCGCAAGCGACTGAACGCAGCTTCGTAATATTGGATGAAGTTGGGCGCGGCACATCGACCTATGACGGCCTTGCCATTGCTTGGGCAGTGGTGGAGGGCATTCACGAAACCAACCGCTGCCGCTGCCTGTTCGCAACGCATTATCATGAACTGACACGGTTGGCGGACAGCCTTGATGCGCTGTCGCTGCACCATGTTCGCGCAAAAGAATATAAAGGCGATCTGGTGCTGTTGCATGAGCTTACCGATGGCCCCGCCGACCGCAGCTATGGCATTGCGGTGGCAAAGCTTGCCGGCCTTCCGCCGCAAGTTGTGGCGCGCGCCAGTGCAGTGCTTGCCAAGCTTGAAAAAGGTCGCGCAGAAACCGGCGGCCTTGCCGCAGGGCTGGGCGACTTGCCCTTGTTCAGCGCCGCTATCGACGCCGCCGAGGCAAAGGTTGACGCCTTGCGTGAGAAGCTGACCGATCTCGACATCGATGCGCTAAGCCCACGCGCGGCGCTGGACCTCTTATATGAACTTAAGCGCGCGGCTGGGGAAAGCTGATTAGGCCAGCGACAGAAACAGTCCTGCCAGCGCAGCACTCATCAGGTTCGACAACGACCCTGCGGCAAGTGCTTTGATACCCAGCTTTGCAATCATGGGACGTTGATTGGGCGCAAGGCTTCCGGTGACGGCCATCTGGATCGCGATGGAACTGAAATTGGCAAATCCGCACAGGGCGAAGGTGGCGATTCCGACGGTCGGTGCGGACAGGCCCTTCAGTGCGCCTAAGTCGATAAAGGCCACAAATTCATTCAGGACGACCTTGGTACCAAATAATCCGCCAGCCTGAATGGCCTCATGCCATGGCACGCCAAGCAAGAACATGATTGGCGCAAAGACATAGCCGACAATCTGCTGAAAACTTAATCCTGGCAGGCCGAACCAGCCGCCAATGCCGCTTAATATGCCGTTTGCCAATGCTACCAACGCAACGAAGGCAAGAACCATGGCACCTACAGCGACCGCCAGCTTGACGCCGGTTTGCGCACCTTGGGCCGCGGCCATGATGATGTTGGCAGGTTTTTCTTCTCCATCATCATGCGTCATTTCCGGTTCCTCATTGGGATGCGGGTTGGACAATGCGGGGTCGCCCTCGGCCAAAACAGCTGGCGGGACATCGGGCATCATGATTTTGGCCATCAATATGCCGCCGGGGGCAGACATGAAGGCTGCAGCGAGCAGATAATCAATGCGGATACCCATCGAGGCATAAGCGGCAAGAATAGTGCCAGCAACGCCCGCCATGCCAACGGTCATAACGCAGAATAATTGTTCCGGCTTCAGTCCGGCGAGATAAGGCCGAATTACCAATGGCGATTCCGACTGGCCAACGAAAATATTGGCGGCAGCGCACAGGCTTTCCACTTTGGAGATGCCCGTAATTTTTTGTAACCCGCCACCAATCCAGCGGATCACATATTGCATGATGCCGAGATAATAGAGGATCGAAATTAACGACGCGAAAAAGATGATGACGGGCAAGGCGGCAATCGCAAAGCTGTTACCGCCGATTTCGGGAGAGGCCAACGGACCAAAAATGAACTGGGTGCCTTTGGCTGAATAGCCAAGCAAATTGGAAACGCCAGTGGAAGCCGCATTCAGCGCAACCTTGCCCCATGATGTGTACAATACCAACGCCGCAAGACTTGCCTGCAGAGCAAAAGCCGCACCGACCACACGGAACTTGATCGCGCGACGGTTGGACGACAGCAAAACCGCAATCGCCAAAATGACGATCATGCCCGCGATGCTCATTAAAATCTGCATGTATAACTTCCCCGAAAACCGTCACCCTAGATTTCGTTTCAGGACCTTATTCCGAGCCCTGTAAGAATTAAGGCGCTGAAAAATGTCCAGCGCGACGGCATTTTATGTTTCCCGGGACAACCTAGCGCCATCGTTAGTCTTGCGCCAATAAAATTAGACGCTAGTCAGTTTTGGATGACTAAACAGACCACATTACGCGCGACCGAGGGAGGCATCCCGAAATCGCTTTTCATGTTTTCAATCATTTATGGCGGCATGGTGTGCATTGCTGGCGTGCTTGGAAATAAACAAGTTTCTTTAGGGCCGTTGGCGGTAGAGGCAGGCATCTTTCCGTTTCTTTTGCTGGTCATCCTTTCCAGCGCGGTGGCGGCCTTACACGGCAAGATGATCGCGGACCGATTGGTCAAATACGGCTTCATTCCATTGATCGCGTCGATATTGCTCGCGTTGCTGGTCCTTTCATTGCCCCCGTCACCGAAGATGGACGACAAATATCTCGATGCGTTCAACACCATGATGGGGCAGACGCCGCGTATCTGGGTCGCAGGTATTGTTGCTTATGGCGTATCGCAAATGCTCAACGTCTATCTGTTCGATCGCTTGAAAAACACCGTTGGCAAATATGTCGCGTTGCGCGGCGCCATTGCTGCGGTACTATCGCAGATCATTGATACCTTATTGTTTGTCAGCATTGCCTTTTACGGTGTGTTTCCGATCACGGACCTGCTGTTCGGCCAAATGCTGGCGAAGGTCGTGCTGAGCATGATCATGGTGCCATTGCTCATCACTTTCTTCGTCAGCTACGGCCATAGGCTGGATGGCACGGACCCCAAGGCAGTTGGTGCGCATGACGATTGATCCCGCCAATTTGGCAAAAGCCGAAACGCTAACCGAAGCGCTTCCTTATCTGCAGCGTTATGCGGGCAAAACTTTCGTCGTCAAATATGGCGGGCATGCGATGGGTGATGCCGGCCTAGCGCGGGACTTTGCGGACGATGTGGTGTTGTTAAAGGCTGTCGGCATAAACCCTGTTGTCGTGCATGGCGGCGGACCGCAAATTGGTGCAATGCTTAAGAAATTGGGTGTCGAGAGCGAATTTGTTGACGGCCTTCGTGTCACCGATGCTGAAACCGCGAAGATTGCGGAGATGGTCCTATCGGGGGCGATTAACAAGGAACTGGTTGGCTGGATTAACGCCGCTGGTGGCAAGGCGCTTGGCATATCAGGCAAGGATGGCGGATTCGTTACCGCCACCAAAGTGCAGCGCACGCACAAAGACCCTGACAGTCATATCGAACGCAACATCGATCTGGGTTTTGTCGGCGAACCCACCAATGTTGACCGCAGCATCATTGATACGATTAGTGCGGCCGGCATGATCCCTGTCATCGCGCCAATTGGCGTTGGTGCAGATGGCCATACCTATAACATCAACGCCGACACGATGGCGGGCGCAGTCGCAAGCGCGCTAGGTGCGTCGCGGCTTTTCCTTTTGACCGATGTGGCAGGCGTATTGAACAAGTCGGGCGAGTTGCTAACCGACCTTGACCCTGCCGCGATTGCCGAACTGCAAAATGATGGCACGATCAGCGGCGGGATGATCCCTAAAATCCAAACATGCGTCGATGCGGTGCAATCAGGTGTGGATGCGGCGGTTATTCTGGATGGCCGCACTAGCCATGCCATGCTGATCGAAATGTTCACCGTAAAGGGCGCAGGAACCCTGATTCACAAGTAAATAGCGTCGTGCACTGTTTTGGGCAGTTGATACAGCGCGCTGCCTCGGCTAATCGCTTTGATACATCTTTCCGGAGAATTGCATGCTTCTCGCACTTATTTCCATAATTGGATATTTGATGACGATATTGTCCACCGTCGTCATCGTTCAATTCATCCTGAGCTTGCTGATTTCGTTTAACGTCGTCAGCCTGTCGAACAACATTGTCGCCTCCATCTGGCAGGCGCTTTCGGTCATACTGGATCCGTTTCTGAAGCCTATCCGCAAAATCATGCCTGATACCGGCATGATCGATTTCTCGCCGATGGTATTATTGATCGCTCTGCGCATATTGCAAATGCTGTTGGTGGGTGTGGCCAATGATATTTCTGCGGCGGGCATGTGAGCAACGGAGTTATCATTGATGGCAAGGCATTTGCCGCCCAATTGCGTCAGCGCGTGGCCGCTGCCGTTGAAAGCTTTATTGCATTAACGGCGCGTAAACCCGGCCTTGCCGTTGTGCTGGTGGGTGAAGATCCCGCCAGCCAAGTTTATGTGGGGTCCAAAAAGAAAGCGACAGTCGAAGCGGGCATGAACAGCTTCGAACATCGCTTGCCGGCGTCGGTGTCGCAAGGCGAACTCATCGCGCTTGTTGAAACGCTCAACGCGGATGCCGCGGTTGACGGCATATTGGTGCAATTGCCTTTGCCGCCGCATATGGATGATAAAGCTGTGATTGCCGCGATTGATCCGGGCAAGGATGTCGATGGCTTTCATGTCGTCAATGCGGGGCGGCTCGCGGTAGGTGAAGAGGCGTTTGTCCCCTGCACGCCGCTTGGCTGCTTAATGCTGTTGAAGGATCATATGGGCGATTTGTCCGGCAAAAATGCCGTGGTCATTGGGCGGTCGAACATTGTCGGTAAGCCGATGGCCCAATTGCTGTTGGCTGAAAATTGCACCGTGACTATCGCGCATAGCAGAACGCAGGATTTGCCAGATGTTGTGCGCCGCGCAGACATCGTTGTGGCGGCCGTTGGTCGCGCGGAGATGGTAACCGGCGATTGGCTGAAACCCGGAGCAGTGGTGATTGATGTTGGTATCAATCGCTTGGAGCCGGAGGCAGGCCAAAGCAAAGGTCGCTTGGTTGGTGACGTTGCCTATGTCGACGCGTTACGCCACGCAGGTGCCATAACACCCGTTCCAGGCGGGGTCGGGCCTATGACCATTGCATGCCTGCTGCGCAATACATTGGTGGCCGCGCACCGCCGTGCAGGAGTTGCCGCACCAGAAGGAATTTAACGCGATGAAAGCATTTCCTGTCCTTCTAGCTGCAGCAGCACTGTCGGCTTGTGCGGCGTCACCGAGCCGCGAATTCTATGAGTTTCAGCCTAAAATTGCCAACCCAAGCGCGATTATCGCGGCAAATATTGGCTTTAATCAGCTTGCCCAACAAAAGGGGCAATGGACCGCTTTCCGTGAAACCGCTGGCAAGGATGCCGTGCTTTTTGTGCCGCAACCCGCACTTGCGCTGGAATGGCTGAAGGGCAAGTCAGACCCGACCGCCCCGGCAAAATGGCAACCACATAAGGCGATCATGTCCTGCGATGGAAAAACGGGCGTAAAGACGGGCGCGTGGGAGAGACCGGATGGCGCGGTCGGCTATTTCACTACCGTCTGGCAATATGTTGAGAAAAATGCGCGCGGTGACGGTGACTGGAAATGGGTGCTGCATCATGAAGACACCCTGACATCGCCACGTGCGCCGAATGAGATGATTGAGACAAAGGTAGCCAGTTGCAAAGGGGCGGCGTCTGCAACGCTTGCTACCTCATCCGAGGACATTGTCGCAAAGACCGGCTTCGCCCGCGATCAATCCTTGAGCTACAGATATATCGTCCAAGCCAATGGTGCGCGGACAGTCCAGGTTACATTGTGGAACGGTGCAACAAGCGAGACTGTCATCATGGATGAGGTTGCATCGCCATCATGATCGAATTGTTCCTTTCGGCCTTCATCACCTTTTTTGTCGTGATCGACCCGCCGGGTTGTGCACCGATTTACGCGAGCTTAACCAAGGGCGCCAATGCGGCGCAGCGCCGCAATATGGCATTGCGCGCCGTCATGGTTGCATCAGGCATATTGCTGGTCTTTGCTTTGTTCGGCGAACAATTGCTGGGCGCGTTGCATATCGAATTGAACAGCTTCCGGATCGCAGGCGGCATCATGCTGTTCCTAATCGCCATCGACATGGTTTTTGAAAAGCGGACGGAACGGCGGGAGGAGCGTGCGCAGAAAATCATCGACACGCCCGAAATCGAGGATGTCTCCGTCTTTCCGATGGCCATGCCAATGATCGCAGGGCCAGGGTCCATTGCTTCGGTCATGCTGCTCATGTCGCAAAACACTGGCATTGACCGGGCTAGTGTCATTTTGGCGGCACTGGGAACCGTGCTTGTCCTGACCTTATTGGCGCTGCTTGCCGCTGGCCCCATCATGCGCGTTCTGGGTGCCAATGCCGAAGCCGTGATCACGCGATTGTTGGGTGTGCTGCTCGCCGCATTGGCCGCGCAATTTGTCATCGACGGTGTGCGGGCGAGTTTTCTGGGCTAGGTCCTGACCCTAATTATTGCAGCGTCACGCGGTCGTCGGAACCGTCATGGCGTCCGAAAAACTGCATCAATTGCACAATAGTGTCTGCACGGTCGGATAGCCCGCGCGCTTCCAGCAAGGCTTGCTTTGCGGCAAAATCAA
This sequence comes from Sphingorhabdus sp., assembly GCF_044239045.1. Taxonomy (GTDB): domain Bacteria; phylum Pseudomonadota; class Alphaproteobacteria; order Sphingomonadales; family Sphingomonadaceae; genus Sphingorhabdus_B. The sequence goes on along the minus strand of NZ_JBIICD010000018.1, from coordinate 6,688 downwards.
ATGGGGCAATTTGGGCAATGGCATTGACCAGAGAATAATCGTCCAGCTGCGACACCGCGGCCCAATCGACGTTATACCCTTGCGATTCGGCAAAGCGGCGCGATTCAATTTCCATCGACGCCCGCTCGGCGAGCGAAAGCGTTTCGCCCATTTCATCTTCAACCCATAAATCGGCCTCAACTTGCCGAAAGCTTGTGGTGACATCCAACTCCCTGATGACCGAAAAGCGCTGCACGCCCTCTAGGATGATATTGTATCGGCCATCGTCCATCGCCTCTACATCCTGAATCCGCGCGAGACAGCCAACATTGAACAAGGGTGGTTGGTTACCCTGCCCCTTGGGTTGTATCATCCCGATCTTGCGGTCACGGGCCAGCGAATCGCTCACCAAATCGCGATAGCGCGGCTCAAAAATATGCAGCGGCAATTGCATGCTTGGAAAAATGATCGCGCCAGTTAGCGGGAAAATTGAAATCCGTTGCGTGGTCATCCGAACAGGATCGCTGATAGTTTTCGGCGTGTCGCTGCTACCCATGGGTCTTCCAATCCAATTAATGCAAATATTTCTAGGAGCCGCGCCTTGGCTGCGCCGTCATTCCATTCGCGGTCTGTCGCAATGATATGCAACAACGCCTCAGCGGACCCGTCACGGTCGCCTGCTGCAATCAAAGCGTTGGCAAGTTCCATGCGCATAGCATGGTCATCTGGTGACGCCGCAACGGCGGCCTGTAACCGCGCCAATTCTTCTGGCGGAACGGCTGCGGCTGCAATGCTCAATACCGATCCCGCCTTTTCCAACGCTGGGTCGGCACGCAGTTCATCGCTGAGGCTATCAAAAACAGCCTGTGCCTCGTCCTGACGTCCCAATTCGGTCAATGCACGGATTAGCCCCGACAAAGCGGCGGGATGTTCCGGCAATGCCGAAAGCACCTCTGCAAACAGGGCATAAGCTTGCTCTGTACTGTCTTGGGCCAGAAGCATCTCAGCCTCTTCTATAAGTGGCCCTAATTGCGTGGCGGGGTCGGCAACGGCGTCTCCAGCGGTAATCGGCAGTTTCTCCAACAATTGGTCAAGCATTTGCCGCAATTGCGGCTCCGTGCGTGCCGGCGTCATGTCTGCAACGGGCTGCCCCTGAAATATGGCGTAAACCGTTGGAATGGAGCGCACCTGAAATTGGGAGGCGATAAACTTATTCTCGTCGACATTGACCTTGGCCAGCACCACGCCGCGATCGGCATATTCGGCCGCAACCTTTTCCAATATGGGCGTCAGTTGCTTGCACGGTCCGCACCATTCAGCCCAGAAATCGAGTATCACCAAATGCTCCATCGACGGCGCGACAACGTCGGTCCGGAATTGCTCAACAGCTTTTTGTTCGTCGGTGGTCAGGCCCATCGTCGCCAAGGTCATTCTCCATTCTTCAGGATTCGTTTCACACTCTATGTGGGCAAAGCGATGGCTTTCACAAGACAGGCTTTACCCTCTTTTCGTAAAAAGGCGGCATTTGGGGCTTGCGGGGGGATATACCCCATGCTAACGGCGCGCCTCACCCGTCAGGATTTCAATGCCTGACCGCCAGAGCGGGCGTAGCTCAGGGGTAGAGCACAACCTTGCCAAGGTTGGGGTCGAGGGTTCGAATCCCTTCGCCCGCTCCAATGTTTTCAATGACTTAGGTGATACCGCCTTTGCTGCTCAAAGCGGGCTTGCAGCCTGCTTTTTAATCAGCGTTCTGATTAGAACGCCCGCGTAAAAATCTTGGAAATTCAGTGTTTAAGTCGGCCTTGGATGGGGCATTGCCGGTTAATGCGATTTGCACTGCGCTCATCTTTGTGTTCGGCTCGCTCCTAAAAACGGATGAGCGACGATCATCCGTAACGCTTTGGGACCGGTCCGTGCAATACCAAACCCCACAAAAGTCACATTTGCCCAGGAACAGCCGTTGGCGTCGAACACCGTTCGCCGGCGTTCCAATTGGAACAGGCTATTTTGACGGACAGCCTAATCGGTCCTCGTCCTTGATCAGGTGTCATAGCAACTTTGGGGTCCCTCAAAACACTCGGCAATTCTCGCGAGCATACCGGCCGTTGCAACGAACACGCTTCACTTTCAAAACAAGCCGTTCAATCCGGTTGGCGAAAGCATCGCTTCAGATAAAAAGGATCATAGTTAAGCAGTCGCCGACACGAGCCAAGCCTTACCCTTCATCATCACGCCTTCCCCGGCTACATAATGCTTCTGGAATAGTTCGACCAAATCCGTTTCAGCTGTCGCTCGAACATCTGCACCTTGTTCCGCTAGCACGCGCCCAACCGCCATTGAAGACAGTACAAAAGACACCGCATCGTGAGGTGCGGCATCTGCACCACCAATCGGCTGAAGTCCCTCGTAGGGGATCACGTTCACGCCCGAAAAACCGCCGCTCACGAGTATTTCGTTCAGATAGTCAAGGTCTTCAAACGCGAATGGGCCGGGCGCGCGGGGAACCGCTGGGGGTATATCGACATAGCGGCGGACGATCCCCATCATTTCCATCATCCACAAATTGTCGCGTGGTGGGCCCCATACCGCCAGATCAATCCGCGCACCTGGACGCAGCAGACTATGCAAATTTGCAAAGGCCTTATGCGGTTCGGGAAAAAACATACTGCCAAAGCGCGAAAAGAGCCTGTCAAATGGCGCATCTTCGAGCTGGACTGTGGCTCCATCAGCGCAGATAAACCGAATGTTGGTAACTCCAGCGTCTTTGGCACGCCGCAGAGATGCGGTCGTCAAGTCAGGTGAAATGTCGATGCCGACAACTTCGCCCGAAGGCGCAATGGCCTTTGCTATGGCAATTGTCGTCCCGCCGCCACCGCAGCCGATATCAAGCACACGCGCGCCGGGTTTAAAATCTGCTTGTTTCAAAAGAGCTTCGCCAATGGGGGCGATCATGCCTTCAAAACGTGCGAGATTGGCAAGCCATTTGGCTCCCATTTCTCCGGCCCAATCTTCGCCCTTCAATGCTTCCGGGCCATTGTTGATCTCGGTCATTTTTGCGCCTCTCCCTATTCAAACTTTTAGAGCAATACCCATCGTATGATACCGCCAACAATCGCCAGAGCGCCAACGCTCAGCAGCCAAATTCCAAAGAACCAACCCAATTGTTTGGCCCGTGACATCAATGATATCCGTCGTGACCGACTTTGCCGCGGAACACCCAATAGGACCATGCGGTGTAGGCGACGATGATCGGGACCATGATGGACGCGCCGATCAACATGAAGACTTGGCTGCGATGTGGTGCTGCTGCTTCCCAGATGGTTACCCGCGCGGGGATGACATTGGGCCAAATCGAAATGCCAAGGCCAATTAGGCACAAGCCGAATAATGCGAGTGCCCAGAAGAACGGCTGCGCGTCTTTGGTCTGACGGAGGCTGCGGTAGAAGAGGAATGTTACGGCGATGGTAGCAATTGGCACTGTGGCCGTTGCCAGGACGCCCGGATAGCTTAGCCAACGCAGATAATATTGCGCCTCAAGCGTCAGGGTGGCGAGGCTGATCACGCCGATCATTATCAGTAAGCTGATGCCCAGCCGCCCGGCATAGGTGACCGCCTGACGTTGCAATGCCCCTTCGGTTTTCCAGTTTAGCCAGCATGCGCCCAAAAGCGCATATCCGACAACAAGCCCAAAGCCCGTCAAAATGCTAAATGGCGACAACCATTCCCACCATCCGCCGGCATAAGCGCGGCCTTCAACGGTAATGCCTTGAAGCAAGGCACCCAAGGCCACGCCTTGCGCAAAGGTGGCAATGAACGAGCCAAGCGTGAATGCACGATCCCATAGTTCGCGATGTGCCGGATCACGCCACCGAAATTCGAACGCAACGCCGCGAAATACTAGGCCAAGCAACATCGCGATCATCGGCGCATAGAGTGCAGGAAGGATGATTGAATAAGCAAGTGGGAAGGCAGCGAGCAAACCGCCGACGCCCATCACCAGCCATGTTTCGTTTCCATCCCAAACCGGTGCTATACTGTTCATCGCGGTATCGCGATCCTTCCCCACTTTGAAAAAAGGAAACAACATACCTATGCCAAGATCGAAGCCGTCCATGACGACATAGGCAATGATCGCAAAGCCGATGATGCAGGCCCAAATGACTGTCAGGTCGATCATGTCGCAGCCCCCTCCAACACCGCCGGTGCAGGCGTAATACCCGCGCTTCGGATAGGGGCACCATCAAGCGCGCTTTCATGTGCCTCTGGTGCTTTCTTCATCAAACGCAGCAAATACCAAATGCCCATGCCGAACACTGCGAAATACACGACGACAAAAGCGAGAAGCGAGAAAGCGACGGCGGGTGCATCCAATGGCGACGCACTATCAACGGTGCGCAGCACGCCATAGATCGTGAAGGGTTGCCGTCCAACTTCGGTCACTACCCAGCCGGCAAGCACCGCAATGAAGCCAGACGGGCCCATCACCAATGCTGCCTTATGGAGCCACGACCATTCATATAGCCGCTTTCTCGACCGTGCGAGCAGGCTCCACATGCCGATGGCTACCATCGCCATGCCGAGACCGACCATGATCCGGAATGCCCAGAAGACAATGCCCACGGGCGGCTCGTCCGCGTCGGGGATGGTGTCAAGGCCAGCGAGCGGCGCATTCAGGTCATGCTTGAGGATTAACGACGAAGCTTTGGGAATTTCGATGGCGTAATCGACCCTGCGTTCTTTGCTGTTGGGAATGCCAAACAATATAAGCGGCGCACCGTCTGGATGGCTTTGATAATGCCCCTCCATTGCCATGACTTTGGCCGGTTGATGCTCCAACGTGTTAATGCCGTGAAAGTCGCCCGCAACGACCTGAAGAGGCGCGACGATCGCTGCCATCCACATCGCCATCGAGAACATCTTACGTGCACCCGGGTTGGCCTTGTCTTTGAGCAAATGCCATGCTCCGACGGCCCCCACGGCAAAAGCGGTGGTCAGATAGGCCGCCAATAATGTGTGGACGAGGCGGTAGGGGAAGCTTGGGTTGAAGACGATCGTCCACCAGCTGTCGCCGGGCATGAACTGCCCATTTGCGGCGATCTCGTAACCCACCGGCGTCTGCATCCAGCTGTTCACCGACAATATCCAAAAGGCGGAAATGAAGGTGCCGACAGCCACGGCCAGCGTTGCGATAAAGTGTAGCTTGCGTCCGACCTTGTTGATACCGAATAGCATGACGCCAAGGAAACCGGCCTCCAAGAAGAATGCTGTTAGGACTTCATAGGCCATCAACGGCCCAATGACCGGCCCTGCCTTGTCAGAAAACACCGACCAGTTGGTGCCGAACTGGTATGACATGACGATGCCCGACACGACGCCCATCGCAAAGACCACCGCGAAGATTTTCAGCCAATAGCGGTAGAGATTCTCATAAACGCCCTTGCCGGTCTTAAGCCACAGCCCCTCCAGCACAGCGAGAAAACTTGCCAGCCCGATTGAAAATGCCGGGAACAGAAAATGGAAGCTTACGGTAAACGCAAATTGTATGCGGGCGAGAATAATTGCCCATTCCTGCTCAATCATGACAATTCTCAATCGGTTGATAAGTAACTATAATGGGATGTTTTTTTTGGCACCGGGCAATCGCGACAGGGCAATTGACCGGTGCAAGGTTAAACTAGTGGTTAGTCAAGTTTGGTTGTCCGTAGATATGGACGCAATGTTGTCCAGCCTTGCGGGAACAATGTCGCAGCTTCGTCGTCTTTGATCGACGGCGGGATAATGACATCCTTGCCAACTTCCCAATCGGCCGGAGTGGCGATCCGAAACTTGTCGCCAGTCTGTAGCGCATCGATAACGCGCAATATCTCTGCAAAATTGCGGCCAACGCTCATTGGATAAGTCATCGTCAGACGGATTTTCTTGTCGGGATCGATGATGAATACCGAACGCACCGCGGCGGTTTCGCTCTGTTGCGGATGGATCATGTCGTACATGCGCGCAATCGACAGATCGGCATCGGCAAGGATCGGGAATTTGAGGTCGGTATGCTGGGTGTCATTGACGTCATCGATCCACTTAAGATGCTCTTCCGCTGTATCGGTTGAAAGGCCAAGTGGCTTGGTATTGCGCTTTTCAAACTCGCTAGCGAGCTGAGCCGTGCGCCCCATTTCCGTGGTGCAAACAGGCGTGAAATCTGCCGGATGGCTGAAGAAGAATACCCAGCTGTTGCCAGCCCATTCGTGGAAGCTGATCGGGCCATTTTGCGTTTCAGTATGAAAGTCGGGGGCGATATCGCCGATGTGAAGAGTCATAATATTACCTTTCGGAGGATCGCACTACCAGACTGGCCAAGCCGGACATGCGAAGGGAGAAGGACGCGCGGCTTGTTCATATCAAACCCCGCGCAGCCATAGTGTCGGGGGTATTCGGCGCATTGTCGTCGCAGTCCGATGTGCGGATCAGCGACTGGAACGCCTCGTTTTGTGATAGCCAGACTTTGCCGGTTAAATCATGAAGCAAATGCGACTTTTCGAGTGCGTCCATTACTGGGCCTTTGACCTCAGAGAGATGCAACTGGACGCTGCCATCGGCCAACCGGTGGTTGATCGCTTCGATGCTTTCGAGCGCCGACGCGTCGACAGCGTTTATTGCCGAACACATCAGGATAAGGTGGCGCAGTTCGGAACGTTCGGCGACCTGTTCCAGCACG
>NZ_JBIICD010000017.1:0-44563 GCF_044239045.1 Sphingorhabdus sp. | reverse complement strand
ATGAAGCGAGCGGCCTTCGGCTAACAATCGGCTGCCGTGCTCGCTGGAGTAAATTACATGACAACGCGTATGCTTATCGACGCGCGTCACCGGGAAGAAACCCGGGTCGCAGTCGTAACAGGAAACCGGATTGAGGAATTCGATTTTGAATCGGCCGAGCACAAGCAGCTCAAAGGCAATATCTACCTCGCAAAGGTAACCAGGGTCGAACCATCGCTTCAGGCGGCTTTCGTCGATTATGGCGGCAACCGGCATGGTTTTTTGGCGTTTGCCGAAATTCACCCTGATTATTACCAAATCCCTCGGGAAGACCGCGAGCGGTTGTTGGCTGAAGAAGCTGAAGCCGCGGCTGAAGAAGCTGCACTGCGTGAGCAAGAAGAAGAGGAAAGCGATGAGCCTTCCGATATCATGCAGGGTTCAGCAGAACGTGACGACGACGTAACTGACCTCATTGAGGTCGATAGCGACGACAGCATCGACACCATAGACATAACAGAGGGTGAAGAACCCGACCTGAGCGGCAATGGTGATGACATCGACGAAAACGAACGTAGCGGCAATCAAGGTGAAAACGGTCGCAACAACCGTCGCCGTCGCGGACGTGGCGGACGAAATGGCGAAGGCCGCGCACCAAAGGCGAGTGACGAAGTGCGCGCAAAGCGCATGAACTTGCGCCGCCGGTACAAAATTCAGGACGTCATTCATCGTCGTCAAGTTTTGCTCGTTCAAGTCGTTAAGGAAGAACGCGGAAACAAGGGTGCTGCGCTCACGACGTATCTGAGCCTTGCAGGCCGTTATTGCGTCTTGATGCCAAACACGTCGCATGGCGGTGGCATCAGCCGTAAAATCCACAGCGCCGCCGATCGCAAACGTTTGAAGACCATTATTTCTGATCTTACGTTGCCATCGACAATGGGTTGCATCATCCGGACCGCCGGACTTGCCCGGACGAAGCCTGAAATTAAGCGTGACTTTGATTATCTGGCCCGGCTGTGGGACGAAATCCGTGAACGCACCCTGCGCGGTGCCGCGCCCATGCTGATCCACACCGACAGCGACCTTATCAAACGCGCCATCCGCGACATCTACAATAAAGATATTGATGAGGTGTTCGTTGAAGGGCCTGACGGGTATAAGGCCGCCAAGGACTTTATGAAGCTGCTGATGCCGAGCCACGCAAAGCGTGTACAGCATTATGCGGATCCTGTTCCCTTGTTCCAACGCTATCACGTCGAAGATCAGTTGAACGCAATGTATCAGCCGGTCGTACAATTGAAGTCGGGTGGCTATATTGTTATCAATCCGACCGAAGCATTGGTCTCGATCGACATCAACTCAGGCCGTTCGACCAAAGAACATGGCATTGAACAAACCGCGCTTTCAACCAATTTGGAAGCCGCGCGGGAGATTGCCCGTCAGTTGCGTTTGCGCGATATGGCTGGCCTCGTCGTCATCGACTTCATCGATATGGAGCATCATTCGAACGCACGCAAAGTCGAGCGTGCAATGAAAGAAGCTTTGAAGCATGATCGCGCGCGCATTCAAGTTGGTCGTATTTCCAGCTTTGGCCTGATGGAAATGAGCCGTCAGCGTCTGCGCACCGGCGTGCTGGAGGCATCGACACGCGAATGTCCGCATTGTGAAGGCACTGGCTTAGTCCGCACCGCGTCGTCGGCGGCGCTGTCCGCGCTGCGTCTTATTGAGGACGAAGCGGCAAAGGGTCAAGGCAACCAGATCGTGCTGCAAGCAAGCCAAGAGGCAACCATCTATTGCCTTAACAACAAGCGTGCCGAATTGGCTGCGATCGAAGATCGCTACCATGTCCGCGTCCTGATTGTCCCCAATGGCGAAACTGAAGGCGCAAAGCTTGCAGTTTCCAGCTCCGGCCCACGCCCAGAGCGTCCGGTCGAATTGCCGCCGATCATCGATCTCGACGATGACGACATTGACGATGTTGTCGATGAGTTCGACGATGAGGCCGAAGAAGCCGAAGAAACTGCACGCGAGCCACGTCGCGCCAGAGAAGATCGTCCACGCGAAGAAGGCGAAGGCGGCGAAGGTCGCAAACGCAAGCGTCGCCGTGGCCGCCGCGGCGGCAAGGGTCGAGACCGTGATGGTCGTCCTGAAGGCGAGGATGCAGTTGCTGGTGAAAATAAGCCAACTGCGGAACGTTCCGAAAGCGACGATTTAGGTCAAACATCTGAAGCCGATGCGGAAGCCAAACCAAAAGCACGTCGTGGACGTCGCGGTGGCAGAGGTCGTGACCGTCTGGAAGCCGGCGCTGATGGCATTTCTGAAGCGTCAGCACCAACTGAATCCGAAGCTCCTGCAGTCACGGAAGTAGCGCCAGAAGTTGACGCGAAGCCAAAGCGTCGCAGCCGCGCCAAGCCAAAGACTGACGCGGTTGATATTGTAGCGACCAGTGCGCCTGTAGTGGCTGACGAAGCCCCTGCCGCAAAGGTAAAGGCTCCAGCCAAACCACGTGCCAAGGCAAAGGCAACCCCGCCTATGACGGAAACAGCAGCCGAAGAAACTGCGGAGGCGCCAAAGGCCAAAGCCAAGGCACCACGCAAGAAAGCTGCCGCAAAAGATGCCGCGAAAGATGTAGCATCCACGGAAGCGGACGGTGGCCCCGATGACGGCACGCCACGCACTGGTTGGTGGCAACGCACCTTCGGTTAAAAGTAAAGTCTTTCGAAAAAATAAAACCCCGCGGGTAACTGACCGGCGGGGTTTTGTTTTGTCAATTTTCTTCATTGCGCGTTCATGCTGTTCAGGCCATTCACCTGACATGGAAATTTTCACATTTCGTCTGGTCCGGTCAGCGTTCACCCTGTTTCTTGCAGTTTTGATCTCTGTGCAGCCAGCCATGGCGCAGTCTATTTTACGCGATGCAGAGACAGAAGCCTTTTTTAAAGAGATTTCCGCGCCGTTGATTGAGGCGGCGGGGCTTGACCCCAAAAATGTCGACATCATCCTGATCAACGACAAGTCCATCAACGCCTTTGTCGCTGGCGGCCAAGCAGTATACCTTCACAGCGGCTTAATCGACGCCGCAACTACCGCAAATGAGGTCCAAGGCGTGATAGCGCATGAACTTGGCCATATTGTCGGCGGCCACGTTGTGCGCTTCGATGAGGGCGTTTCTGCCGCAAGCGGTATCAGCATCGCGAGCCTTATTCTTGCAGCGGCGGCCATCGCGGCGGGTGCAGGAGAGGCCGGCATGGGCATATTGTCGGCGGGGCAACAAGCCGCAATGGGTAAATTCTTGGCCTATAGCCGTGGGCAAGAAGGCACTGCGGATGCGTCAGGTGCCCAATATCTGTCCAAGGCCGGGATAACAGGCCGTGGCTCCATCAATTTTTTCAAAAAGCTTCAGAATTTTGAATTCCGCCTCGGCATCCCACAAGAGGACAGCTATGGGCGAACCCACCCTTTATCAGGTGAACGCATATCGGTGCTGGAGGATACATACTCAGCAGACCCTGCCTGGAACGCGCCGTTAAACCCCAAATGGGAAAGTGATTTCAAACGCGTTAAGGCAAAGCTGACAGGCTATCTCGCCGACCCAACAGCTACGATGCGTGATTACCCTGAATCGGACAAATCGGTGCCTGCCCGCTATGCGCGCGCTTATGCTTGGCACAAGTCAGCTTATCCGCAAAAGGCCCTGGATGAGTCATCCGCCCTTGTATCTTCCGCGCCCGAGGATCCGTATTTCCTTGAACTGCATGGCCAGATTTTGTTGGAATCTGGTCGTCCCGCAGATGCGATTGCACCATTGCGCAAAGCGGTAAACCTAACCGGCAACCAACCGTTAATCGCCGCAATATTCGGACATGCTTTGATCGCTACGGAAGACAAAACGCAGCTTGATGAAGCTGCGCAGGTGTTGAAAGCCGCCGTCACCAAAGACAACCAAAACCCATTTGCATGGTATCAGCTTGGCGTCGTCTATGCCCAAAAAGGCGATACGGCGCGCGCTGCATTGGCCAGTGCCGAACGCTATATGATGGAAGGCGCGCCACAATTTGCGTTGTCCAATGCGCAAACCGCAATGGCTGGTTTGCCGGAATTCTCGCCTGATTGGATCCGGGCGCAAGATATCAATATGGTGGCCGAGGCCAAGCTAGCACAGTTGAAGAAGCGCCGCCGCTAAAAAGCTAGCAGAATAGGCGCGGTGCGGCTAATCAGCCTATATGAACGAACAAGCGTCAACCCGACAGATTATCATCGCAATCATCGGTGCGGGATTAGCTATCTTGCTTGCTTTGACCGCCTATATTTTCTGGCCGAGCGCGGGCACAGATCGCCCTTCTGATACGACATCTGTCTCCGAAGATGCAGCGAAATCTGCCGATGATGCGGTTGCTGCTGCAGGCATGTCACCCGCGCAACGCAAGGCGACAGAGGCTTTGGTGAGAGCCTATATCCTCGAAAATCCGGAAATCATCACGGACGCTGTCGCCATTTTGCAGCAACGTGATGTCGCAAAGCGTTTGGCGGCGGCAGGCAACCAAATCGCCAAACCCTTCCCCGGCGCGGAGGCAGGTAATCCAAAAGGCGACGTCACGATTGTCGAATTTACCGACTATAATTGCGGATTTTGCCGGGCAAGCTTGCCCGATGTCCAGCGTCTGTTGAAAAGCGATGGTAATATCCGCTTGGTCTATCGCGAATTGCCGATACTCAGCCAATCCAGCCGAGATGCAGCCTTATGGGCGCTTGCGGCCGCGCGCCAAGGCAAGCACAAGGCATTTCATGATGCATTGTTTGCAGGTGGCCGCGCTGATGCAGCGAACATAGCTGCCGCAGCACGCAAGGCAGGTCTTGATATGGCCGCAGCCCGAACCTTCGCGGCATCACCGCAGGCAAACCAAGAGATCGAGCGCAACTTGGCGCTTATGCAGCAAATCGGCTTCAACGGTACGCCGACATTCATCATCGGTGACCAGATATTGGAGGGCGCCTTGGGTTATGACGCTCTGAAAACCGCAGTTGAAAAGGCGCGTGCGAAGGGCTGACTAGCCCTTTTTTCCTTGCGCAATCACATACCATTCCACTGAACCCTTGCGGCTTGCCGGTGGCTTTGCGTGTTTGACCGTATTGAAATTCGTTTTAAGTATGTTCAACATCGCAGGATCGGTGCCGCCTGCAAACACCTTGGCAACAAAATCACCGCCCGGTACCAGGACCTTGATTGCAAAATCCACGGCTGCTTCGACGAGGCCCATGGTGCGCAAATGGTCGGTCTGCTTATGCCCGACGGTATTCGCTGCCATGTCAGATAAGATCAGGTCTGGCGCGCTGCCAAGTTCAGCGATCAACCGGTCTGGCGCGCTATCATGCATGAAGTCCATCTCCAGCAGAATAACCCCCTCAAGCGGGTCAACTGGCAATAGATCAATGCCGACAATGGCTGCTTTTGGTTGCTGCCGGCGCACTACCTGCGCCCATCCGCCCGGTGCAACACCCAAATCGACGACCGCCTTTTTACCGCGCAAGATGTGGAATTTTTCGTCGAGTTCAACCAGCTTATAAGCTGCACGGCTGCGATAGCCTTCGCCATGCGCGCGCTTAACATAAGGGTCGTTCAACTGACGCTCAAGCCACCGGGTTGACCCCGCCGTCCGCCGTTTTGCAGTCTTGACTTTCTGCTTGCCGGCCAGTGTCCGACCCGAATTTTTACCACCAAAAAGATTGTCTGCCATAGCTCAATTCCGCCGATTACGGCGCTTGGCGTCGCTGGCCATCAGCGCACGCAATATACCTTCGCGAATGCCGCGATCTGCCACGCCCAACCGTTCGCCAGGCCATATATCGAAAATGGATTCCAATATCGCACAACCGGCCACCACCAAATCGGCCCGCTCATGGCCAATAGTGGGAAATTCTGCCCGTCCTTCTATGTTGCGACGTGCCAGTTCGCGGCTGATATCGCGCATAGCAGAAGTCTGGAGATGCAATCCGTCCACGGCACGACGGTCATAGCTGCTAAGCTTCAGATAGACACTAGCGAGCGTTGTGACAGTCCCGGATGTCCCCAACAGACGCCGATCGCCACCGTCTTCGGGCAAGCGGGCCGCAAAGTCGGCGAAACTGGCCATGACTTTGTCGCGCATCGCTTGGTAGCTCGCCCTCAATTGTTCCGGACTGTCGCCCTCTGTGCGTTCGCTTTCGGTGAGCGAGACGACGCCCCAGGGCACGCTTACCCAATCGAGAATTTCAGGAATGACGTTACTTGTCGAAACAAGAACCAGTTCGGTTGAGCCCCCACCAATATCAAAAATCAGTGCCGGCCCTTCACCATCTTCTAACAGGGCGTAGCAACCCATCACAGCCAGCCGCGCCTCTTCCTTTGGGCTGATGATATCAAGATGGATGCCTGTCTCTCGCTTCACCCGCTCGATAAACTGTGCCCCGTTTACCGCCTGACGGCAGGCTTCGGTCGCAACAGAACGCGCGAGCACCACATTACGTTTTTTTAGCTTCTCGGCGCATACTGTCAGCGCTTCCACCGCACGGTCCATAGCCTCCTCGCTCATGCGGCCGGTGGAGGTCATCCCCTCACCCAGACGTACAACGCGCGAAAACGCATCAACTACGGTAAAATCATCGCCACCCGCGCGCGCGATTAGTAATCTGCAATTGTTGGTACCAAGGTCAAGAGCGGCGTAAGCGGTGCGTTCAAGCCAATTTCGATGCAAGGCGGGGTCATTACCCTGCGCATTGCGCTTCGCAACCCGTTGTGACGCATTTGCGACTTCGGGACGCACTGCGCCATTGGCCGAAGCCTGCTGCAGCATTGCAGCCTTGGGTGCCGCATTTTTGCGACGAGGCGGCCTTTTACGTTTTCGCCCGCGTCCGTTTTGCGGCGATGGCGCGACATTTTCGCCCATAGCCGATAACTCACTTCTGATTTTCTAGCCGGTCGGATGTGCCGCCGGTACCTGACAGCTATGCTACTCGCAGAGTGACAAAGATTCAAGATTTTTGAACACCCCCGCAGCCGCCCGATTCAGCGGGTTGACCGGACATAGTCACGGGCATATACGCCCACCCCTTGCTCCCCGGTCGTCTAACGGTAAGACTACGGACTCTGACTCCGTCTATTGAGGTTCGAATCCTTACCGGGGAACCAAGTTAAAACGCGCGAAATCAGCCTGTTTCAAAACCTTCATTTTCTCTGTTATTACTAATCTCCAAATAGGGTTCTGAAACAAATTCTGCGATACCCACGCTTGATGCGGCATGCGTATTGGTAAGACCTTGATGTGGCTTTTCGCTTCTCATGACCCACCATATTTGGCCTTGATTTCACAAACAGCCCCAAAAAGAAGGCTGGCTTTTGACGATAAAAGAAATGACCCTATTGTAAATTGCTACATTGCCGTCAAAGAGCGCCCTGAATTATGGAGTGAATAATGGCATTTTCGACTGTTAAGGTTTTGACCACGCATCATTGGAACAAGGGGCTGTTTTCCTTTTCAGTGTCACGGCCTGCGTCATTCCGCTTTGTCAGCGGACAATTCGTGATGATTGGTCTTATGGTGAATGATAAGCCGTTAATGCGTGCTTATTCCATGGCCTCGCCATTTTGGGATGAATCGCTGGAATTTTTAAGTATCATTGTTCCCGATGGTCCGCTCACGAGCCAATTGTGCAAAATCCAACCTGGCGACGAAATCCTTTTGGGTGCCAAACCAACTGGCACGCTGACGCTGGACGCTCTGCTGCCCGGAAAGCGGCTGCATTTGATTGGAACTGGAACGGGATTGGCCCCGTGGATGTCGATCATTCGCGATCCCGAGGCGTATGAACGCTATGAAAAGATAACCGTTCAGCACACCGTGCGACAGGTCGAGGATCTGGCGTTTCGCGATGTACTGGAATCTCAACTTGCGGATGATCCTCTGGTTGCGGACGAGGCAAAGCAGAAGCTGATATATGATCCTTCAGTCACCAAATGCCCGACATGGACTGACGAAAATCGCCGCATCACGCAGCGCATTGCGAGCGGCGATTATCCTCTCGATCCAGAATTTGACCGCGTCATGCTCTGCGGCAGCATGGCAATGATCAAGGAAACAGGGGCGTTGCTGGAAAGCCTTGGCTTCACCGAAGGCGCACAATCGCAACCCGGTACTTATGTTCTGGAACGCGCGTTTGTAGGCTAGGCCGTGAATGGCTGGCTTAGCCGCCCTGCCCATTTGTGCCGGCATTATCATAGCGCATTTCAAGATAACGGCCACGCACGGCAAGCTTATCCAGCTCTCCACGTGCGATTTGCCCGGTCATAGTCTCAATTTCGCGATCAATGGTCTTTAGTCCGTCAACAAGCTGTTGCGCGGGTGTTTTTCCTGCATGCTCTTTGTGTTTCAGGCTGTCGGGGATTTTCTTATAGCCATTAATAAGTTCAGGTAGATGTTCGCCCACCAGCTTGCGCACTTCGCGCGCCGCCGGGTCATTTTCGTCCAACGTCTGCAATTGCGGCGCGAGTTGGTCCAATCGCAAGCCAATATCCTGCACCAAGGTAACTGCGGGTGCTGGCAAAGCCGGGCGCTGCGCCTCCAACCATATTTCAGTTTTTCCGGCCAATGTCGCGATATCCGTGATGCGCAAGCTCTCTGCAGTAGGCATGGGCATTTCGGGGTAGCGCATCAGCACATAAGCCGCCGCCGCGCCGACAATACCGGTGATCATCACACCCCAAAATCCGATGCCATCAATGATAGCACCGATTATGCCGGCACCGATCAATACCACGCCTACGGCGACCACAGCCTTACTCAGCTTGCCCCAAAAATGCGCACGGCGCAGCGCCCGCGACTTGGAACCAATTGGCTTCATCCGCACATTGCGCAACGACCGCGCCGCCGCGTTGAGGGTTTCGTTCGCGTTGGATGCTGGGCTGCTCATGTCACAGAATCAACCACGAATGGGTATTGCACTATCACCCCTCTAACGCCGCCAGCAAACCGCTGTCCTGCGTTTCCGTTAACGCCTGCGCCTGACCTTCCGCGCGGGCAATATAGCCCTTAGACTTTTCGACCTCTTTCTCCAGCGCTTCTGATGTCTGCTTCATGCTGTCGAGCGCCTTCAGCTTGAAGGTATCGATAGCGTCCATCGTGTCATATATATTCTGAAACGCACGGCTTAATGTTTCCAATGGAATGGTCGACGCCGCCGCCTGTTCATGGATACGCCCCGTATTATCCCGCAGCAATTGACCCGTACTATCAATGATATTGGCTGTCGTGGTGTTCAGCGATGTAATTTGGTCCAATACCAGCTTCTGATTGGTCATGGCTTGCGCCACCGTGACCGCCGTACGCAGCGCGCCTACGGTCGTTGTCGATGCACGGTCTACGCCCTTCACCAACTCCACATTATTCTTTTTCACAAGATCAAGCGCGAGATAGCCTTGCACTGTCACGGCCATTTGGGTCAGCAAATCCTGCGTCCGCTGACGCACATAAAACAATGCGCTTTCCTTGATCGCACGCGATTTGGCAGGGTCGGACAACTCTAGTTCCGCAGCTTTCTCTTCCAGCTTTGCATCCAGCTGCTTGGACATGACGATCATTTGTTCCAGCCTGCCCATGGCAACCCAGAGATTTTGGCGCTCTACATCAATGGCAGCATTGTCCATCAGCAGCTCGTCCTTACCGTTACCAAGCCGTCCGAGGATCGAGCTGATATGCGTTTGCGAACTTTGATAGCTGTCGAAATAATTGCGTAGCTTATTGCCAAAGGGAATGATGCCAAACAGCTTCTGCTTAGTCATCAGATTGCCCTTTTTGGAAGGGTCCAAATCCTCAACAACGCGGCGCAATTCGGCTAAATCCGCTCCAACGCCAGATTGTTCATCCATGCGACGGATGGGCTTGTCCAAGAAGCGGTTCGACTGCGCCGACGCCTCCATGATTTCTTTGCGGCCCATGTTGGTTAGCTGGTCAACCCGCTTACCAAATTCAGGACTGTTGACGTCCTGCGCAATCAGGTCAGCGACATAAGCCTCAACACGCTGTGCCAGCTTGCTTTGCTGCTCATCGGTTACCGGAACCAGCCCCATCGCCTGTTGCGGGGTTACCGTCGGCACAGGGTCCGGCGGTGTAAGCTTCAGCTCTTGCGCGGCCTGGGTTGCGGTTTCAGTCGACATCGCCAAAAATCCCTCTGTCATTGGTTAGGAAATCAGATGGAACCTGTGCCTGTCCATTTCAAGCACTTCCGTTCCAAGCTGTATTATTTTTCTAATACAGTGTCACCTTGTTGCTTCAAAGCAGCTTCGACTAGCGGGTATAATCCTTCGACAACCCGCGACACGCCTTTGGCATTAGGATGAATGTTATCCGGCAGCATTAACGCCGCATCCGTTACTACGCCATCGAGGAAAAAGGGATAAAGCGACGCATCATATTTGTCGGCAAGCGCCGGAAAAATCCCGTTGAAAGAATTGACATAATCTGCGCCTAGATTTGGCGCGGCCAACATACCAGTCAACACCACAGGAATGTCACGACGTTTCAATTCGTCCATCATCGCGGTCATATTCGCCTTGGTTTCTGCAGGTTTGATCCCGCGCAACATGTCATTGCCGCCAAGGCCAAGCACGACCAAGTCGGGTTTTCGGTCCAGATTATCGAGCACGAAGGCCAGGCGTGTTTTCCCGGCCGCTGTGGTGTCCCCCGACACGCCGGCATTGTGCACCCGCGCATTAACGCCATCGGCCTGCAATGCTGCCTGCAATTGCGGTGCAAGCCCTTCATTCGGCGAAAGGCGATATCCAGCGTAAAGGCTGTCACCAAACGCCACGACCAATTGATCATATTGCGCAACCTTTGCCGTTTCCCGAACTTCGGTCTTATTTTCTGCTACAGGATTAGACCCGCATCCCGACAACCCTTGGATTGCGACACATAACGCCCCATATACCCAAAAACTTCTCATAAGGATTTTTCCTTGCACGCTCCAGTCACTCAGAAAACGGATATGGCAATCCGCGCGGCAAATGTCACCCTTAGCCTTGGCAGCAACGACGCATCCGTGTCGATTTTACGCGGCGTAGACCTTGAGGTGCCCTATGACAGCAGCGTTGCGTTGCTCGGGCCATCAGGATCCGGCAAATCTTCTTTGATGGCAGTGCTGGCCGGGTTGGAGCAAGCTAGCGGCGGTACCGTCCTCGTCGATGGTCTCGATTTTACGAAGCTGGATGAAGACGAACTCGCCCGGGCACGACGCGGGCGCATCGGCATTGTGTTGCAGGCATTTCACCTGCTGCCTACCATGACCGCACTTGAGAATGTCGCGATCCCCCTAGAGCTGGCTGGTCTGGAGGATCCATTTGGTCGCGCACAAAGCGAACTTGAAGCGGTTGGCCTTGGTCACCGGCTCACGCATTATCCCGCCCAATTGTCCGGCGGCGAACAGCAACGCGTCGCTATTGCCCGCGCCATGGCGGCAGGGCCGAAGATTATCTTTGCCGATGAACCAACGGGCAATTTGGATGGGTCCACAGGCACTGCCATTGTCGACCTCTTGTTCGATCGCCGCGCCGCGTTGGGCGCAACTTTATTGATAATCACCCACGACCCCGAACTTGCGCGCAAATGTGACCGCGTGATTTCGATGCAAGATGGCCATGTGGTGGAGAGCGCGGCTTGAGCCTCTCCCTCGCTGCGATTTGGCGCATATCCCGCCGAGACTTGTCCGCGCGTATTCGTGGGCTCCGATTGCTAGCGATTTGCCTGTTCCTGGGCGTTGCGACGCTCGCGGCCATTGGCAGCTTGACCGCGGGCATAGCCGATGAACTGTCACGGCGTGGTCAGACGATCCTTGGTGGCGATGTCGAAATCGGGATCGCGCAACGCGAAGCAACGCAGGCCGAAATGGCCGCTATGCGCAAAGCGGGCGCAGTCTCCGAGACCATCCGTTTGCGGGCGATGGCCATAGGCACGCAAATCGGTGGTGACAGCCTGCTTGCAGAGTTGAAGGCCATCGACCGTATCTACCCACATTATGGTGCCTTAACCTTGCGCGATGGCGGTATGGTCAAAGCACCAGCCAAGAGCGAAATTTACATTGGGCCGACCTTATCCGAACGGCTCGATATCGACACTGGCGGCACTGTCCGCTTTGGTGAGGCGACATTCAAGGTCGCAGGCATCATTGCCGAGGAACCTGATCGCTTGGGTGAAGGCTTTACGCTTGGTCCAGTGGCTATCATCAACATGCGGTCTTTGCCAGATACCGGCCTGATTCAGCCAGGCAGCATGTATGAGGCAAAATACCGCATCAAACTGGCTACGAACGAAGACGCCGCTGCTGTCGCAAAAGCGCTGGAGGCGCAGTTTCCGTCGGCAGGTTGGGACATAACAGATCGCTCCAATGGCGCACCCGGTACAAGGCGCTTCATTGAACGCATGGGCCAGTTCCTGACGCTTGTCGGCCTTGCCGCCTTGGTCATCGCGGGCATTGGCGTCGGCAATGGCGTGAGCAGCTACCTCGCCAGCAAGCGCGCCAGTATTGCAACATTGAAAGTTACCGGCGCGGACAGTGGAACGATATTCCGCATTTATATGCTGCAAATCCTGACCGTTACCGCCGGCGCAATTATCGCTGGCCTCGCGGTGGGCAGTGTCATGCCGATGGTCATTGGCTGGGTCGCTGGGGACATTCTGCCCGTCGCGCCGGGCTTCAACCTGCACCCTTTGCCGTTGCTCGTCAGCGCGATCTACGGCCTTTTGATCGCCATTGCTTTTGCTTTGCCGCCCTTGGCCCGCGCCCGCAATGTGCCTGCCGCCGGGCTATTCCGCGCAATTGTGGAAGGCAATGCGCGTATCGACCGCCGCAGCGCCATCTGGGTGATTGCGGCCATCGGCGCGATCATTGCGCTTGCGGTGGTAACTGCACGAGAGCCCTTGTTCTCGCTCGCCTTTATCGGCGCAGCCTTTGGCCTGCTGTTGCTGCTCACGGGCATCGCTTGGTTGCTGCGCTTTATTGCCTTGCGCCTGCCACGGCCAAAGGCGCCCCTGCCGCGCCTCGCGCTCGCCAACCTGCACCGCCCCGGCGCGCAGACGCAGGCCTTGGTTGTGGCGCTTGGCCTTGGCCTCACCTTGTTTGTGACGCTCGCGGCCATTCAAACCAGCATCAACAATGAGATCAAAAACAGCGTCCCTGAACGCGCGCCAAGCTTCTTTGCTTTGGATATCCCGCGCGACGGCGCAGCTCAATTCACGCAAATGGTGCAGCAAGCCGACCCCAAGGCCACCATCAATTTGATACCCGCCTTGCGCGGCACTATCGTCGAATTTGGCGACCAACGCGTCGATCAATTGGAAGAGCTGCCCGAAGGCGCGTGGATCCTCAACGGTGATCGCGGACTGACCTATAGCGGCGCTTTGCCCAATGGCAGCGAGATTGTCGCAGGCAGTTGGTGGCCTAAGGATTATAGTGGACCCGCCCTAGTCAGCCTTGAGGCAGAAGCCGCCAAAAGCTTAGGTGTGAGCGTGGGCGATAGCTTGACCATCAGCCTGCTTGGTGTCGAAGTTCCCGCCAAAATCGCATCCTTGCGTACCGTCAAATGGGACAATTTTGGCCTGAATTATGTGATGGTGTTTTCGCCGGGAAGCTTGGACGCCGCGCCCCACAATATGGTGGCAACATTGACGGTGTCCGCGCCAGCCGAGCGCATATTGGCAAAATCAATTCCGCCCGCATTCCCATCTTCGTCGCTGATTGAGGTAGGCGAGGTCACGGCACAGATCACAATATTGCTGACCCAAATGGCGCAAGCCATTGCCGCTGCCGCATCCATCGCCATCTTGGCCGGAATTGCCGTTCTCGTTGGCGCTATCGCTGCTGCACGCCAGTCGCGCATCTATGACAGCGTCATCATGAAAATGCTGGGCAGCACAAGACGGCAAATCTTGGGCGCGCAGGCTTTGGAATATGGCATCTTAGCAGTGGTACTTGGTTTATTGTCGCTGTTGCTCGGTATGTTGGCCGCTTATTATGTCGTGGTCGAGATATTCGACTTCAGCTTTATGCCGGATTATTCGATACTGGCGTTGACGCTCGTTGGCGGCGCTGGATTGACTTTTGTGTTGGGCATCGTTGGCTCGCTCCCCATTTTGGCGGCACGGCCTTCTGAAGCACTCCGGAGCTTATAAGTCTTGTCGTAACCCATCCTTCGCAAAATGCGTGGCCAGCGGTGCAGACAAGATCAACTGCGCCATATGATAGATCAGCGTTGGCAGCAGGACCATTCCGGCAATTGCGGGTGGAAATATCGTTGCGGCTAGCGGCGCCCCAATTGCGATGCTTTTCTGCGCACCCGAAAACAACATCGCAATTCGGTCGCCGCGCGGTAGCTTCATACCTGCCCCCAAAGCCCAAGCTCCGCCAAAACCAACGAGCAGCATTACCGACAAAGCCAATGCCAGCCACGCAAGCTCATCGCCGCGCACGATGCTCCAGATACCCGCCACAACTGCGCCTGAAAATGCCACATAGACCGCAATGGCAATCGAGATGCGGTCCATCCACGTCGCCAGATCCTTGTTTTGGTCTACCCACGGTTTGCACCAACGCTGCGCTATTTGGCCGAGCGCGAATGGCAGGAGCAGGATGAGTGCGATACGCCCAATCGCTTCGCCTGAAATATTTGCCTCCCCCACATGCGCCAACACCGCCAAAAGCAAAGGCGACAGGACAACACCGATCAGATTGACCAAAGCGGCCGCAACAACCGATGCCGCGACATTCCCTTTGGCTAAAGCGCAATAAGCCGAAGCCGATTGCACGGTAGACGGCAGGATACCTGTAAACAGCAACCCCAAGGCAAGTGTCGGAGGTAAGATATTGTCGAAAACATAAGACAGGGCCAATCCGGTGGCAGACATTACGCCAAATACGAAAAGGAAAATCGCCCCCTGCAACCGCCAATTGCGTATGCCATTCATCACTTCATGTCGCGGCAATCGCACGCCGTTTAGGAAGAACAGCATGAATATCGCCGCCAGTGAAATCCATGATGCGATCTCTGCCGCCGCGCCCCGCACGGGTAAGACGCTCGCCAACAATATGGTGGCGAGCAGCAGCATGACAAAGCGATCAGCGAAGAAACGAGCGAACATCATTGTGCTTTGACCGTTGCAATCACCTATTGCAACACCAGCGATGTTGCGCTGCAGCGTGTATTGCGTTAATGGCCCGCGAGAATCTGGTGGCATGTGGCCGCTATGAAGACCTTCCAAAAGGCCCATTTCCAAATGTCATTGCGTAACATCGCCATCATCGCGCACGTCGATCACGGCAAAACCACCCTTGTTGACCAACTGTTTCGGCAGTCGGGTACCTTCCGCGAAAATCAGCGCATCGAAGAGCGCGCGATGGATTCGAACGATCTCGAAAAAGAACGCGGCATCACTATTCTTGCCAAGTGCACCTCGGTTGAATGGAATGATACCCGCATCAACATCGTCGATACACCGGGCCACGCCGACTTTGGTGGCGAGGTTGAGCGTATCTTGTCGATGGTCGATGGCGTTATTTTGCTCGTCGATTCTTCCGAAGGCGCGATGCCGCAAACGAAGTTCGTAACCGGCAAGGCGCTGGCTTTGGGCCTTCGCCCAATCGTCGTTGTCAACAAGGTCGACCGCCCTGACGAGCGGATTCAGGAAGTGTTGGACGAAGTGTTTGATCTGTTCGTGTCGCTCGATGCAACGGATGAGCAGCTCGATTTCCCTGTGCTCTATGCCTCGGGCCGCAACGGTTATGCATCTACTGATCCAAGCGCTCGCGAAGGCACGTTGACGCCGATGTTTGAAACCATCGTCAGCCATGTGCGCGAGCCTAAGGCAGATGCGGACGGCGAATTCAAAATGCTTGTCACTTTGCTGGACCGCGACAACTTCCTTGGCCGTATTCTTACTGGCCTCGTATTGTCGGGCACAGTCAAGGTGAACCAGCAAATCCATGCGCTGAACCCAGACGGAAAAATCGTTGAAAGCGGCCGTGCATCTAAGATCATGTCGTTTCGTGGACTTGAGCGCGTTCCTGTCGAAGAAGCCAAGGCTGGCGACATTATCTCCATTGCTGGTATGACCACGGCTACCGTGGCCGACACCATTGCCGAGCCAACAGTGACTGAACCGCTTCAGGCGCAGCCAATCGATCCACCAACATTGTCGATGCGCTTTTCGGTGAACGACAGCCCAATGGCTGGCCGTGAAGGCACCAAGGTTACGAGCCGCATGATCCGCGACCGCTTGATGCGGGAAGCCGAAAGCAACGTAGCGGTCCGTATCACTGAGGCGGAAGACAAGGACAGCTTCGAAGTCGCTGGTCGTGGCGAACTTCAATTGGGCGTTCTCATCGAAACCATGCGCCGTGAAGGCTTTGAACTGGGAATCAGCCGCCCACGCGTGCTTTTCCGCGAAGACGAAAATGGCCAAAAGACCGAGCCTTATGAAACTGTCGTCATCGACGTTGATGATGAATATTCGGGCACCGTCGTTGAAAAAATGGCCGTGCGTAAGGGCGACCTTACCGACATGCGTCCATCAGGTGGCGGCAAGACGCGTATCACCTTCAGCGCACCATCACGCGGCCTGATTGGCTATCATGGCGAATTCCTGTCCGATACGCGCGGCACTGGCATTATGAACCGCCTATTCGAAAAATATGGCCCACATCGTGGCACTATTGAAGGCCGCAAGAACGGCGTCCTGATTTCCAACGGTGCGGGTGAAGCCGTTGCTTACGCCCTTGGCCCATTGGAAGAGCGCGGAATTCTGATGGTTTCGCCAGGTGAAGCCTTGTATGAAGGCATGATCATCGGCGAAAATGCGAAGCCAGATGACCTTGAAGTCAATCCGATGAAATCGAAGCAGCTGACGAACTTCCGTTCGACCGGCAAGGACGACGCCATTCGCCTCACCCCGCCTAAGCGCCTGACGCTTGAGCAGGCCATTGCCTATATCGATGACGATGAAATGGTTGAGGTAACGCCCAAGAATATCCGCTTGCGCAAGCGCCTGCTTGACCCGAATGAGCGGAAAAAAGCATCGCGCGCCAAACAGGCGGCATAATGAAAAGGGCGTCGATTTCGGCGCCCTTTTTCTTTGGGCAGGGCCTTAAGGTCGGAACCCTAAATGGCTTCGCCTGCCGCGACACCGCTGGCCCACGCCCATTGGAAATTATATCCGCCCAGCCAACCCGTGACGTCCACCGCCTCGCCTACGCAATATAACCCCTGCATTTTCTTTGCTTCCATCGTCTTTTGCGACAGTCCATCGGTGCTGATCCCGCCCAATGTCACCTCTGCCTTGGCATAGCCCTCACTGCCATTGGGCACGAATGGCCAGTTGCCGAGTAGCGCACCCGCATCCACCAATTTCCGGTCGTTTTGGTCGGCGAGGTTGCCGAGTAGCCCAATTTTGGCAGCGAGCGCTTCGGCCAAGCGCGCAGGCAAGACGCGGTCCAATGTTGACCGCAAAGTGGCGCGTGGCCGTGCGCGTTTTTCTGACAGCAATAATTCGGTGGCATCGAAGGATGGTAGAAAATCAATCTCGACTTCGTCGCCCGGCCGCCAATAGCTGCTGATTTGGAGCACTGCAGGGCCGCTTAGGCCCCGATGCGTGAACAATGCAGCCTCACGAAATGCCGTCCTGCCATGCTTCGCGACAACTTCAGAAGACACCCCCGATAATTCGCGGAACAAGACATCATCACCGCCTAGCGTCAGCGGCACCAAAGCCGGTCGGGGCTCCACAATCTTCAACCCGAACTGTCGGCCGAGGTCATAGGCAAAGGCGGTGGCTCCCATTTTCGGAATGCTTGGGCCGCCAGTGGCGATGACCAATGCCGCGCCTTGCGCGCGCACGCCATTATAGGTGACATGATAGTCACTGCCGTCATGTGTCACTTCACCGACAGGCGCATCGAACACGAAATCGACGCGGCCGCCAAAGGCACCGGATTTGTCACATTCGGCCATCAACATGGCGACAATCTGCCGCGCGGAACCGTCGCAGAATAATTGCCCAAGCGTTTTTTCGTGAAAGGCAATGCCATGGGCGTGCACCAGATCGATAAAATCCTGCGGCGTATATCGGCCAAGCGCTGATTTTGCGAAATGCGGGTTGGACGACAAATAACGTTCCTGTGCGTGCGACGTGGTCGCATTCACATTTGTGAAATTGCACCGTCCGCCACCGGAAATGAGAATCTTCTTGCCGGGTCCCGTGGCGTGATCAATCACCAGCACGCGCTTTCCGCGTTGCCCGGCAGTCAAAGCACACATTAGGCCTGCACCACCGGCACCTAGGATAATCGCGTCGTAATTGTTTGAACTTGCCATTTCGTCCCCCTGCACTGCCTGCGCTATATTGCCAAGTGCTATGCTTTGCGGCAAAGCGCGCACCATGACTGAAGAAACGAAATCCGCGGGCCCCAACACCCCGCCCGATCACCTATCGATTAACCCGATGAGCCCGCATTTCGATAGCGACCTGCTGTCGCGTGGTATTGGTATTCGCTTCAAGGGCGAAGTCCGCACTACAGTTGAGGAATATTGCATTTCCGAAGGCTGGATCAAGGTGCAGGCTGGCAAAGCACGTGATCGCAAAGGCAATCCTCTGCTGATCAAGCTCAGCGGTCCGGTCGAAGCATGGTTTGAAGACCTAGGGGATGACGCGCCCGTGGCGAAGCTTTAACCGAGCTTCGTCTTACTGTTTCGGAAAGGCCGAGATCAGCTTCGCCAGTTCGTCATTGACGGGGCCAAGCTGATCATCTGGCGTATAACCGAGCCGGACAATCGTGAGCCGATGCTGCGGTGATACCACCACAAATTGTCCCAAATGTCCCAACGCGGCGAAGACGTCAGATGGTGCCTTGCCGGGAAACAGCACGGGAGCGCTTCCGTCCTTGCGCGTTCGGTTGAGCCACAAATGCCCGCCATAGGTTGCATCGGTTTGGCTGGGCGTCTTCATAAAGCGCATCCAGCTTGTTGGCATCATTTGCGCCGCGCTTACCGAACCATTATTTCTTAAAAACTCGCCAAATTTCGCCCAATCACGCGCGGTGGCATGGATAAAGCTTCCCCCCAACATGGTACCTTGGCGGTCAAATTCAGGCACGACGCTTGTCATTCCCAGCGGTTCAAACAAACGACCGCGTGCATATTCCAACATCGCATCACGGCGCACGGCGGGATCTTTGCTGTCGGTCAACGACCGCGTCATGATGTCGACTAATATGTGGCTGGTGGCCGTGCTATATTCGTTTTTCTTTCCTGGGATAGCCTCCAATGGGCGCGTTTCGGCATAGCGGGCCACATTTTCGCGACCGTCCAAAAACAGCATGCGCGGTGTGTCTGCATCAAAAATTTCGACACTGCCTTCTGCCATTTCGGTGTGGTCCAGTCCGGACGACATATGCAGTAAATGGCGCAATGTGATCGCGGCACGGCCATCGCGCGGCGCTTGCCATTCAGGTACGATTGCGGGTTCATCCAAGGCCAGCCGTCCGTCCGCGACCATCATGCCCACCAAAACCGCGGTAACGCTCTTCGCCATGGACCAGCTGATCAGCCTTGTATCCGGTCCATATCCTGGCGCGTAGCGTTCTGCGACAACACGCCCGCCATGCATGACGACCAAGGCGCGGGTTTCACCGACGGCTGGATCTTCAAAAAATGGGGCAATAGCGACGGCAAGCTTTTCTTCGCTGATCACCGCGTCATCAACAACCATGGTAAAGCCAGGGCTGGCAGGCTTTGTAGGTTGTTCCGCAGCACATCCAGATAGGCTGAGCGTAGCGATTGCACAAAAAGCGGTTGCGGCGAGATGAATTTTGTTTCTAGGCATATGATGCTTCGATGCACCAAATGGAGGGCTTATGGCAACCGCAACTTCGACCCCAAGACCAAAAGCTCTTGAACCTCGGTTCAAGAGATTGAAAATTGTCGTTGCAGTCATCGTCTTATTTGCGGCGCTGTGGCTGTTGTGGAACTGGAACAGCATCAAGGGGCAGGCGCGCGTGGGCGCAGCTTATGGTGCGCATGTCACTTGCTCGTGCCGCTATATTGAAGGTCGCGATATGGCGTCGTGCGAAACCGACAAGGAAAAAGGCATGGAGATGGTGCGCTTGAGCGACGATCCGGAAAATAAACGCGTTTACGCATCGGTACCGTTTCTGGCTGAAGCTGTGGCGGAGCGGCGCGGCGCTTTCGGCTGTATTCAACTCAACGCAGCGGAAATTGAGGCGCTTTGAACTCCCCCTTCAGTAAGCGCATGATTTTAGGCGGCTGAGGCCATCTCCACCGCCAGAGTTTCTTCGATCCAGCCGCCGCCAAGCACCCGGTCACCGTCATATAATACGGCCGCCTGCCCCGGCGCGACGCCATATTCGGGCGTATCAAAACGAAGCCATTCACCATCCAAACGCGCAGGCACAGGACGAGACATAGACCGCACCTTTGCCATTACCGACCGGTTGCCAATATCGGTTAGCCAGTTGGCATCGATGATCCGCGCAGCCGGGACGGCCAGCGCCGCGCGCGGCCCGACAATCACGCGCTGCGTCGCGGCATCCAAGCGGATGACATATAAAGGCACAGGCTGTCCGCCCACCTCAAGTCCTTTGCGCTGCCCGACGGTATAGTGGATGAGGCCCTTATGCTGGCCCAATATGCGGCCATCCAGATGGACAATGTCCCCACCGATTTCTGCATCAGGGCGAATTTTTCGGACAACGCTGGCATAATCACCATCGGGTACAAAGCAGATGTCCTGGCTATCGGGCTTCATCGCCACGATTAACCCCATTTCCTGCGCAATGGCCCGGACATGCGGTTTGGGCATGCCGCCTAAGGGAAAGCGGAGATAATCCAATTGGTCTTGTGTGGTCGCAAATAGAAAATAGCTTTGATCGCGCGCTGGATCAGCCGCACGGTGCAGTTCAGCGCCAGCCGGCCCTTCGACACGGCGGACATAATGGCCGGTTGCAAGGCAATCCGCCCCTAGTTCCCGCGCGAGGCGGAACAGATCAGTGAATTTCACTCCCATATTGCAGCGCACGCACGGAATGGGTGTCCGGCCCGCCATGTATTCATCGGCGAAATGGTCGATTACCGATTCGCGAAAGCGACTTTCATGGTCGAAAACATAATGCGCAATGCCAAGCTTATCGGCGACTGCGCGGGCGTCGCGTATATCTTGCCCCGCGCAGCATGCACCTGCCCGTTTTACGGCACTCCCATGATCATAAAGTTGTAAGGTAACGCCAATGGTTTCCGCGCCCGTGCGCGCCGCGAGCGCCGCGACAACGGAGGAATCAACGCCGCCCGACATCGCAACGACAATCCGTTTGCCCTTCAGATCAGGGCCAAGTTGGAAATCAGAATGATATATATCGTCGGTCATGCGATTGCTTCCCTAGAAGCTTCGCGCATGAAATGCCAGTTTTTGGATAAACCCAGATTATTGGAATAACCGTTGCCAACGCGATCATACGTTGTTCGTCGAAACATATAAGGCATCAGTCTGTATTGTTGCGCACCGGCATTTGCGATATTCTATATGGCAATAAAGCGTTTAACCCTTTCAGGTTCTGCGGGTTGCGGATAGTGACTTATTAGGGTAATACAGCCATAATTTGAACAACATAAGGGAGTATACGCTCCCTGAAGTTTTTATTTGGAATTCCGGTATGAATTACGAGACGACGATGAGCGCCACGCAAGATGGCGAATTCCTGCAGGATAACCACGATCGGAACCAGCGTCGGATCCGCATTGCGGCCATCATCGTTGCGATTTTGATTATTGCGGGGGCCGCCTATTATTTCTTCGGTAGTAGCAATAATGCGCCCACCGATGCGGATAAAGCTGGGCAGGCCCAGACGGTAACCGTCGTCGCACCGGGCCGTGATAGCGTTGTGCGCGCGATTAACGCAACAGGCACCTTGGCCGCGCGTCGCGAAATTCCCGTTGGCGTTGTTGGCGAAGGCGGGCGCGTGCTGCAAGTTTATGTCGATGCAGGCGATTGGGTAACCCAAGGCCAGGTTTTGGTGAGCGTTGACCGGTCGGTACAAACACAGCAAGCCGCCGCATTGGAGGCACAGACCAATGTCGCCCGTGCTGACCTGCAACTAGCCCAAAACGAACTCGACCGCGCCATGCAGTTGGTTGAGCGAGGTTTTGTTTCCAAGGCAGATGTTGAACGCAAGACCGCCAACCGCGACGCAGCCCGCGCGCGGGTGAATGTCGCCAACGCGCAACTTGCCGAAACCCGTGCGCGTAATGCGCGCCTGGACGTCCGTGCGCCTGTGTCTGGCTATGTGTTGGAACGCAATGTGGAGACTGGACAAACGGTTTCCGCAGGCAGTGGCATATTGTTCCGCATCGCCAAGGACGGACAATTGGAGCTGCAGGCCAGACTGAGCGAAGATGATCTTGCGCAGATTACCGTCGGAATTCCTGCATCTGTCACCCCTGTGGGTGTTGATCGGGTGTTTGAAGGCAATATCTGGCAGATTTCTCCGATGATTGACGCGCAGAGCCGTCAGGGCATGGCCCGCATTGCCTTGCCATTTGACAAGGCATTGCGCCCCGGTGGATTTGCTTCTGTTGAAATTAAATCGGGCGAAATGAAAGCCCCTGTCTTGCCTGAATCGGCGGTTCAAACCGGCCGCAATGGCAGCTTTGTGTACATCGTTGGCAAGAATAACAAGGTGCAGCAACGTCCCGTCAAGGTCGGGTCTGTCACCGCCAATGGCCTGATCATTGAAGAAGGCTTGGACGGCAGCGAACGCATCGTTCTTTATGCTGGCGGATTCCTCAACCCGGACGAGTTAATCAATCCCAAACTGTTGAAAAAACAGTAAGTCGTTGGGCCATTCGGGATAGATATCATGAATTTTAATAACATTTCTGCATGGTCCATTCGCAATCCGGTGGTGCCGATCGTCTTGTTCGTCGCACTCACCATTGCCGGAATCATGTCATTCATGAACATGGATGTGCAGAATGATCCTGATATTGAATTTCCGGTTGTTGTTGTCTCGATTTCACAACCCGGCGCTGCGCCGAGTGAAATCACTACCCAGATAACGCAAAAGGTCGAATCTGCGATCCGCAGCGTCCAAGGCGTGCGCAACATCGATGCCAGCTCGAGTGAAGGCAACACAACGGTTAGCGCCGAATTCGAAATTGGCGATGACATCAATGCCGCGGTCAGCGAAGTGAAAAACGCCGTCGACCAGATCCGCAGCGACCTGCCCGACGGCATATTAGAACCGCAGATTTTCAAAGTTGCGACATCCAGCGATCCCATCGCCTATTTCGCGGTTGAAGCCAGCGATATGACGCTGGAACAACTCAGCTGGTTCGTCGACGACAGCGTTGCCCGCCGCTTACTGTCGGTCGAAGGCATGGCGTCGGTCAGCCGCAATGGCGGCGTAAACCGCGAAATCCGCGTGGTTCTTGACCCTGCAAAGATGCAGTCATTGGGCGTAAGCGCGAGCCAGATTAACTCTGTGCTTCGTCAACAAAATATCAACGCATCCGGCGGCCAGTCGCAAATTGCCGGATCACGCCAGTCGGTTCGCGTTTTGGGTAATGCCACCGACGCGTTCGCATTGAGTCAGACGCAGATCAGCCTGGGCGGTGGACGCTCTATCAAATTAGCTGATGTCGCCGAAGTCACCGATGGTTTTAGCGAACAACGCGCCATGGCCTTTGCGGGCGGCAAACAAGTCGTCACCTTCGGCATGTCGCGTGCCAAGGGCGCGTCCGATGTGACTGTCTTCGACGACGCGATGGTCAAAATCGCCGAAATCGAAAAAGAAAATCCCGGCGTAAAGTTCATCACCTTGTTCAACAGTGTCGATTACACCAAGGGTCAGTATAAAAGCTCCATGGCCGCGATGATCGAAGGCGCGTTGCTTGCCATTGTCGTCGTGTTCCTGTTCCTACGTGATTGGCGCGCCACGATTATCTCTGCGATTGCCATTCCCTTGTCCGCCATTCCAACCTTCTGGTTCCTCGACCTTTTGGGCTTCACACTCAACACCATGTCGCTTTTGGCGCTCGGTCTTGTGGCCGGTGTGCTGGTCGATGACGCCATTGTGGAAATTGAAAACATCGTCCGACATATGCGGATGGGCAAATCAGCTTATCAGGCATCGATTGACGCTGCCGATGAAATCGGCTTGGCCGTGGTTGCCACCACATTCTCGATCGTCGCGGTGTTCTTACCCGTTGGCCTGATGCCGGGCGTTGCAGGACAGTTTTTCAAGAATTTCGGTCTGACCGTTGTCGCTTCAGTTCTCATGAGTCTTGCGGTAGCGCGTATGATTACGCCCATGATCGCGGCCTATTTCCTGAAAGCCGACGGCATGGCAGAACATGGCGAGGCCGGCTGGATCGAACGTTATATGAAAATCCTGCGTTGGTCGCTTAGCCACCGCCGTTGGATGATGGGCATTGGTGCACTGTCGCTCGTGCTGACGGTTGCATTGCTTGTCATCCTGCCGAAACAATTCTTCCCCGATGGCGATACCGATTTTAGCCGTATTCGGATCGAAATGGTTCCCGGAACCACCTTAGAACGCACGCGTGAAATTAGCAGCGAGGCCGCGGCCATTATCGAAAAGCAGCCTGAAGTTAAAACGGCGTTGCAAAGCGTGCGCGAAGGCGGCGCCAGCATTTTCATCACCTTTAACAAAGACCGCGAACGGACCAGTCAGGAATTCGAGGAGGACCTCACGCCTTTTCTGACTAAGATCGCGGACGCGCGCGTTACGTTTCAGGCTAACGGCCCGGGCGGTGGTGGTGGTGGTTCTGGGCGTGACGTTTCGGTCATGTTGTCAGGATCAGACCCCAAAATGCTTGACCGAACAGCGGCAACGCTTGTCGAGCAGATGAAGACGCTGCCTGAACTGCGCGCGCCGCGTATCTCGGCCGATTTGCAGCGTCCTGAATTGATCATAACGCCGCGCAATGACCTTGCATCGCAACTTGGCGTATCGACCGTGGCGCTCAGCCAGACAATCCGCGTGGCAACGTTGGGCGACATTGACCAAAATAGCGCCAAATTCTCGTTGTCGGATCGTCAAATCCCGATCCGCGTGATGCTCGCCAAGGAATCGCGTCAGGACTTGGATGTTATCCGTAACCTGCCCGTGCCATTGGCAAGTGGCGGGTCTGTTCCCTTATCCCGCGTGGCGGACATAAGCTTTGGCGCTGGTCCAACTTCGGTTCAGCGCCGTAACCAGAATTTCCGTATCTTCATCGGCGCGGATTTTGCGCCCGGTATCGTTTCGTCTGAGGCGGACAAGAAAATCAACGACCTGCCCATAATGAAAAATCTGCCGACCGGCGTGTCCCGCGCTCCGTTTGGTAGCCAGGAATGGGAGCAGGAAATGCAGCGCGACTTCCTCGTTGCTTTGGTTTCCGGAACCTTGCTGGTGTTTGCGGTACTGGTGCTTTTGTACCACCGCTTCATGTCGCCTTTGGTCAACATGGGTTCATTGCTGCTTGCGCCCTTGGGCGGCTTGCTGGCGCTTGCACTAGTTGGTCAGCCGATATCGATGCCCGTCTTCATCGGTATATTGATGCTCTTTGGCATCGTCGCGAAAAACTCGATTTTGTTGATCGACTTCGCGATTGAAGAAATGGCCCGCGGCGTGCCGAAGTTTCAAGCGATTATGGAGGCCGGGCACAAGCGGGCACAGCCAATTGTTATGACCACGGTTGCCATGACCGCCGGCATGGTCCCCACCGCGCTTTCCTTGGGTGGTGATGGCCAATGGCGTTCGCCCATGGGCACAGTTGTGATCGGTGGACTTATCGTCTCGACCTTGCTGACCTTGCTCATCGTCCCTGCTGGTTTCAGCCTGGCCGATGGTTTTGAAAAGCGTGTTGGACCTTGGCTGCGCACGCGATTGCTGACCTATGACCCCGATAAGCATAAAGAGAATGTCACAGAAGCCACCAAGCCGACGGACAAGGCCCCCGGCAAAGGCGACTTGGGCGGATTACAACCGGCAGAGTGATTATTTATAGGCTCCAGCTAGATATCGTCATCCCGCATAGCTCTCGGGATGACGATGGGTGGCGTTTTTTGCACACTGCGTTAAGGTCAGCCGCGTGAAAGCTAGCAACCAACTCGGCCTGTCGGAAAAAGCACGCTATGCGGAGCGTGATGCCGAACTGCGGCACATGCGGATCATCGCAACGGGGTTGTTGTTGTGCATGGCCGCCTTGTTCGTTTTCGGCAAATATATGGAAACCCGCTATGACGGCTATTGGGGCTTTTTAAGGGCCTTTGCCGAAGCGGGGATGATTGGTGGCCTCGCCGACTGGTTTGCCGTCACAGCGCTCTTCAGGCACCCTCTGGGCATACCCATTCCGCACACCGCGATCATTCCGAATAACAAGGAACGTCTTGGCCGCACTTTGGCCAGTTTTCTGCGCACCAACTTTCTGACAACCAACGTTGTCGCCCGCCGTGTGCAGCGCATGGATGTCGCTGGCGCCATGGGCAAGTTCCTGAGCGCGCCATCGGGCGGCGAAGGCCGGATGCGCATGGGTGCATCGCGTTTGATGGGGGATATCATTGCCGCGCTTGACGATGAACGATTGGGCGGCATCGCCAAAGGCGCCATCCGCAAACAACTCGACAAGCTCGACATCGCGCCTTTGCTGGGCCAGCTGCTGACGGCAATGATCCGCGAAAGGCGGCACATCCCTGTGCTCGACAGCATCATCAAATGGGCGTCAGCCACATTGGAAGCCAACGAACATCTCATCCGCGAAATGGTGGAAGAACGCGCCAACACTATCATGCGCTGGACCGGTTTGGACGACAAATTGGCCAATGCCATCGTCAACGGCCTGAATAAGCTGCTTCATGAAATGGCGGAAGACCCGGACCATCCCTTGCGTGAAAAAGGCGAAGAGGGGCTGGCGAAGCTCGCCCATGACCTGCGCTATGACAAGGAATTGCAAGCCAAGGTCGCGCATTGGAAGGGGCAGTTGTTGGAAAATCCAGCCATGGGCAAATGGATCAACAGTCTATGGGACCAAGGCCGTAGCGGCCTGTTAAAAGCAGCACGTAACCCCGACGCCGCATTGGCGGGCAGCTTTGGCGATGCACTCATTAAGCTTGGCAGCAATTTGCAAGCCGACACAGGGCTGAAACACCAAATCAACCGCTTTGCTCGCCGCGCTATTGTTGGCACGACAGAGAATTATGGCGACAACATCGTCCGATTGGTGTCCGACACCGTGGCGCGCTGGGACGCATCAACCATCACCGACCGCGTCGAAAACGCCGTGGGCAGCGACCTTCAGTTTATCCGCATCAACGGTACCTTAGTCGGCGGTCTGGCGGGGATCATCATCCACGCCATCGGCTTGTTGATTTAACAGCGCGATAATTCCGAAGTCATCCGCGCTGCCGCCGGATTAAGCCGCTTTCCGTGCCGCATCCGCATTGCGATCCAGAAACGTGCGGATCGCCGATATGCTTTGTTCGACATGGCTTAACAGGAACAAATGCCCCCCATTGGCCACCACAAACAATTCGCTATTCGGGATAAGGAAGTTCAAAAATTTGCCATTCGCCAGCGGGACAATCTGGTCATCATCGCCCATCATGATAAGCGTTTCGGTTTTCATGAACGGCAGAAAAGGCGCGCTGGTCCAGCCCATCATGGCCATCAATTGATAGAAATATCCGGTCTTCGACGGCGGTGTGATGCGGCCAATATGCTCGGCCTTGTTGCCCGCCATACCGCCGTACAGCGTCTTGAAATGCTTCGCCATGAAATCAGGGTCGATATAGCGGCGTGGGTCCGCCATTTTGACGAGCGCAGCCGGATTTCCGGGCACCATCAACATGCCCGCACTGGTCGCAACCAAGATAAGCTTGTTGGTGCGCGTACCGTTCTGCAGCGCAAATTGCTGCGCCATCGCTCCGCCCCAGCTGACGCCCATGACGTCGACAATGGGCATTTCAAAACGGTCGAGCAACAATGCTGCAATCCGGGCCATCATCAGGGCATTATAAGGCACGACTGGGTCGGGCGATCCGCCAATGCCGGGCATGTCGAAAGTGATAAAGTCGCGGTCATCGAGCAATTCCGCCATCGGCGCCATGGCCTCAATATTTGCCCCAATGCCGTTGAAGAACAATATCGGAAGCTTCGTCGTCGCCTTCGACGCCCGCCAAATCGCCACCCGCAATGTCCGCCCGTCAACGGTCTCCATGCTAAATTTGGGCGCGCGAGATTTGGTCATATGCGTTCCTTTGGCCCTGATTTTTGGGCGTGGTGTAAGGTTTAACCGAACGGTGAAGGCGTGCAAGCCAATTCCTATCCGGTAGTTTTACCCTCACTCCAAAACATACAGGCCGGGCGCGGCTTCCATTGCGGGATGGGCCTTGCTGCCCAACACCTTCGGCGCGGCAACCTCGGCACCTGACCGCGCGTGGAGCCATTGCATCCAGTGCGGCCACCAGCTGCCGGCGACTTCTTCGCTGCCCTTCATCCATTCGGTGACATCGGCGGGCGTCTTGCCCTCGCTATGTTTCCAATATTTCGCCTTAGGGTTGCCCGGCGGGTTCAGGATCGCTTGCATATGCCCAGCTTGGCTGAGGATGAATTCGACATTTTTGCTGCCGAACAATTGTGTCGAGCGATAGCAAGCCCGCCATGGAGTGATATGGTCGGTGGTTCCACCCAGAACGAACAGGTCGCCCGTAACCTTAGTCAGGTCAAGCGTGTGTCCCGCAATGTCAAACGTGCCCGGCGCGGCATAGGCATTGGCTTCAAACAGCTCCAAGAAATCACCCATCAATGCCGACGACAGGTTGGTCGCATCGGCATTCCAGAACAATATATCAAAGGCGGGCGGATCATCACCAAGCAGATAATTGTTGATGACATAGTTCCAAATCAGGTCGTTGGGCCGCAACCATGCAAAGCCGCGGGCAAGGCTGCTGCCCTCAATCACGCCCTTCTTCGCCGCGCGTTGCCGTGCCAGCGCAATGCCATTATGCGACACAAGGCTCGACGCCTCGGTATCACCAGGCTTGGGTTCCAACACGCACACCATCATGGTGACCGCATTGGCGCGGGTGTCGCCCATCGCCGCCAGTTTTGATAGCAGCACCGACATTGTCTGCCCGCCGGAACAACCGCCCGAAATATTGACCTTGTCGCTGCCGGTAATCGCACACACTACATCCAACGCCTTAATGCAGCTTTCGATATATTCGGTCATGCCCCACACGCCCATGTCATCCGTGGGGTTGCGCCAAGAAATCATGAATGGCTGAATCCCGTGGTCCGTCTGCCATTTGATAATCGATTTTTCAGGGGACAGATCATTGATATACATTTTGTTGATCTGCGGCGGGATGGTCAGCTGCGGCGTTGCGAACACCTTGTCGGTCGTGGGCGCATATTGGACCAGCTCAAAGCGTTCATCGCGATACACCACCGCGCCCTTTGCCGTTGCGATATTCTCGCCAAGCTTGAACGGCTTTTTGTTTACCTGGCTCACCATCATATCGTTGTGAACCATGTCATTATAAGCGTTTTTCAGGCCTTTCACGAGGCTAAGCCCGCCCGAATCCACCAGCCGCTTTTGCGCGGTCGGGTTGCCGATCAGGGTGTTGGTCGGTGACATCGCATCAATGATGATTTGCGAGATGAAATTCGCGCGGTCGCGTTCGAGCGCGTCGAGCTCCAAATCCTCAATATAGCTTTTAACGCCCTTTTGCACCGCGAGATAATATTGCGCACCTGCCTTAAAAAACGGGTTGAACGTCCATGCCGGGTCCATGAAACGCTTATCCTTGGGATCCGGGGCAAGGTCCGATTTTCCGGTCATAATCTTGACCACATCTTCGGAAAAGCTGGTCGTTGCCTTCCATGCTTTGTCCGGATTGGCGGCCGTCTGGCGCAGCATCAGGCCAATCGCGCCAATAAAATCTTCCCGCGCCAATCCGGCCAGCGGACCAAGCGCCATGGTGGCATCATTGGCGGCGTCAAAAGCCCCTGCTACTCCCGAAAAAGGTGCGCCTTTCTTTTGCGATTTCTTTTTCCCAGTCTTCGCGCTGCCGCCAGTCTCCGCCTTGCTCGCCATTGTCGCCTCCTCTTTGCCCATCCGAAAGATTGCACGACATGCGACCTGCGTCAAACACTCCGCGCAATGTTAACAATTGCAAATAAACATATCAAAACTGGAGGCAAGCCACTGCGACGCTTAACACGCGCATGACGGAGCAATGTTGAGCCAGGCTTATAAGGGTAAAACAGCGCTGCGGCATTTCAAATCGGATGAAGGATGTCCGCAAATGGCATCCTCCTGCCGGATTTGGGTACTGCACCTACGGCGTCTAAATGTCTGTTGGGGCACGCGCAAAGTCGGCAGTCCCTGCACACACAAAAGTCGGATCATGCGCAACTTATTCAACATATTCGCCTCTACCCTCACATACGCTGCGGCGCTTGGTATCACCGCATATGCGGCCACGGCGCCGGCGCATGCCAACGAAGCGAAAAATAAGGCGGACATGATTGCGGCTGCCGATGAAAAGCTAAAAACGGACATTGATGGGTATTGGAAGAAATTCCCCGGTCGTGCAGGCATCGCGATCTACACACCCTTTTCCGAGGAAATCATCGGTAAGCGCCAGACCGAGCGCTTTCCGCAACAAAGCGTCTCCAAAATGTGGGTCGCGTTGACAATCTTAGAACAAGAAGCAGCGGGCAAATTTTCGTTGGATAAACGCATTCGCGTCAGCCGCGATGACATTGTTGTCTTCAGCCAGCCGCTAAAAAATTATCTCGACGGGCGGGACTCCTTCGATATGTCGTTACGTGAACTGCTCGCGCATTCTATCAATGCCAGCGACAATCTCGCCAATAATGTCCTTTTGCGCGTTGCGGGCGGCCCGCAAGCGATCAACCAAATGCTTGAGCGCCGCAAAGTGCAATCCATTCGTTTTGGACCCGGCGAGGTCCTTCTGCAAAGCGCCATTGCAGGTCTGGAATGGCAAGCGGAATACCGCAAAGGCAACGCATTCAAGGCGCAGCGTTCAAGGATCCCAATGTCGAAAAGGAAGTCCGCACTGGACGCCTATATCGAAACGCCGCTCGATGGCGCGGCACCGGGTACAATCGCTTTGGTACTGAAACGTTTTAGCGAACGTGATGCCAATGATCCGGGCGCCAAATTGCTGAAGTTGATGGCTGGGACCTATACAGGGCGCTCCCGTTTGCGGTCTGGTCTCGCCCCAGGGTGGCGCCTCGCGCATAAAACAGGAACTGGGCAGGTGCTGGAATCAATATCGACGGCCATCAACGATGTTGGCGTCATGAGAGCGCCAGACGGATGCGTATATCCTGTGGCAGTGATGATTGCAGAAACGCGTGCTGGTAGAGAAGTAACAAACGGTTTGATGCAAAATGTCGCTCGCGCCATCACGCGCCACCACGAGCACATTCACCCAAAGGCGAAAGCATTAGAGGCAAAGCCTAAACCAAAACAGCCCGCCAAACCGCCGAAAACTGACGATAGCGACAATAAAAAAACGACAATGCCAAAAGTGTCTAAATTGTTTCAACCGTGAAAATTCATTTACATTTGTTCACATAAAAATTGTTACAAATGTAAATGAATCACATAAACCCGTTGCGTGGGTCCGGTCCAGCAAAGGTCAAATTGTGAACAGCTATGATATCGCCGTCGTCGAGGACGACACTTTATTTGCAACAGAGCTCGAAGAGTTTTTGGTCAGCTTGGGTTACACCGTGAAAAGCTATAGCTCAGCGCAAAAATTCCTGACTGACGTGCGCCAAAAAGAATGCGATCTCTTGATCGTCGACTGGTCCATTCCGGATCTAACCGGCATTGAAGTGCTCGAATATGTCCGGAAATTCCACCCTGATATGCCATCGATCATGCTCACCGCGCGCAACGATCGCCGCGACATCATTCGCGGACTAGAGGCAGGTGCTGACGATTTTGTGTCAAAGCCCGTTGACCCAGAAATACTATCCCTGCGTATCAAGTCAGTTTTGCGCCGTTATAATGGCGATGTGCGCACCAGGCCGGAATCGGTGGTGTTAGGTCCATATCTGTTGCGTCCATCGACATCGACGGTGTGTTTCAACGACGAAGTCATCATCTTGCCGAAGCGGGAATTTGATATGGCGATGTTGTTTTTCACCAACCCGAACCGATTATTGTCGCGCCAATATCTCGCGGCCACATTGTGGGGCAAGGTCGTCTACTATCAATCGCGGACCATTGATACGCACGTCGCAAGGCTGCGCAAGAACCTGAAACTGGCCCCAGCATCAGGCATCAGCTTGAATGCTTTATACGGCTTTGGCTATACTTTGCAGGCCGATGCGCATGCGATGAACGCCGCGAAAGAGCCGCTTGCGATGTCCGCTTAATTCCGCCTTACCCATCCCGATTAAGGCGATGGGGTCACGGAAAGGGCAATCTCAGCCCTTTTCTAGCGCCTCGCTTGCCGCAACCCATTTCGCTTCTGCCGCCTCTTGCGCCGCCACAATCTTGCCGCGGCATTGCGACAGTTCGCCCATCGTCAGGTTCTTATATTCATTCGCCGCCGACGCCGGGTCAAACATCGCGCGGTCGATCGCGCTTAACACGACCTCAAGCTTGGCAAGGTCCGCCTCGGCATCGCTCACATCGCGCTTGAGCTTCGCCAGCGCCTCACGCGATGCTGCGGCTGCTTTCTTATCTTCCTTGCGGTCGGCCTTGGACAGTTTCTCCTTCGCTGGCCCCTTGCCCAGGATGAAATCGGTATAGTCCTCAATCGTGCCCGAAAACTCGGTCGCCGTCCCATTATCGACAAGCACCAGCCGGTCCGCCGTCAGCTCCAGCATATGGCGGTCATGGCTGACCAGAACGACAGTGCCGTCATATTCATTCAACGCCTGCACCAGCGCCTCACGCGCATCGACGTCCAAATGGTTCGTCGGTTCGTCGAGGATGAGCATATGCGGCGCATCACGGGTAATCAGCGCCAGCGCCAGCCGCGCGCGTTCACCGCCCGAAAGCTTACCGACCTTAGTCGTCGCCTTTGCGCCGGAAAAGCCGAACCGCCCCAATTGCGCCCGCACCGCGCCGGGGCTCGCGCCCTTCATCTGCTGCGTCATATGCTCCAGCGGAGTATCGTCGCCGTCCAATTCTTCGACCTGATATTGCGTGAAGTAACCGACGCGCATCTTGCCCGAGGAACTCATCTGCCCATCCATCGGCGTCAATTGCGCCGCGAGCAAACGCGCCAAAGTCGTCTTGCCATTGCCATTCCGGCCCAGCAAAGCGATCCGGTCATCAGGGTCAATCCGCAGGTTCAACCGCTGCAATATCGGGTTGCCTTCGGTATAGCCGACACTCGCCAGATCGAGTGTCACCAAGGGCGGTTTCAATTCATCTGGGCTTGGAAAGTCAAAGCTTAATGTCGGATCTTCGGCCATTGCCGCAATCGGCTGCATCCGCGCCAGCGCCTTAGCTCTGGACTGCGCCTGTTTCGCGGTCGACGCACGCGCCGAGTTGCGCGCGACATAATCCTGCAGCTTGGCGCGTTGCGCGTCTTGGCTTGCCTTGGCCGCCGCCAATTGCGCGGCGCGCTCGGCACGTTGGCGCTCAAACGAGTCATAACCGCCGGAATAGAGCGTCACCTGACCATTATCGAGATGCAGGATATGGTCGACAACATTGTTCAGCAAATCGCGTTCATGGCTGATCACCACCATCATCGCAGGGTAACCCTTGAGGAAATTTTCCAGCCACAAGGTCGCTTCCAAATCCAAATGGTTCGACGGCTCATCGAGCAACAGCAAATCCGGCTGCGAAAATAATAAGGACGCCAGCGCCACGCGCATTTTCCAACCACCGGAGAAGCTATCAAGCGGCCGCCCCTGCATATCTTCGTCAAAGCCAAGGCCGACCAAAATCCGCGAAGCCCGCGCAGGCGCAGTATAGGCATCAATCGCGATCAGCCGTTCATGCACTTCGGCCATGCGGTCGGGGTCCAGCCCCTCTTGCTCGCTTTCAATCATCAACGCCGCGCGCTCGGTATCCGCCGCCAACACTGTGTCAAACGGCGTGGAATCCCCCGCAGGTGCCTCTTGCGCGATATAGCCGATGCGCGTGCCCTTGGGCATTTCCAGCGCGCCATCATCGGCCTCCAGCGAGCCAATCATCACCTTCATCAATGTCGATTTACCCGCGCCATTCCGCCCGATCAGGCCAATGCGGCTATAAGAGGGCAAGGCCGCCGTGGCGCGGTCAAGGATAGTGCGTCCGCCAAGGCGCACGGTGATACCGTTCAGATTAAGCATGGAGCGGCGCGTAGCAGACCAAGCGCGCGCTGTCAGTCAGAGAATTGGGGTTTATGCGTGGCCGCGGTGATGGAGGCGGGAAAGCTTACTCCTCCCCCATCCGCAACGCTGCAATAAACGCTTCCTGCGGAA
The DNA here is from genome assembly GCF_044239045.1 of Sphingorhabdus sp. Lineage (GTDB taxonomy): Bacteria > Pseudomonadota > Alphaproteobacteria > Sphingomonadales > Sphingomonadaceae > Sphingorhabdus_B. Next base: position 10,033 of record NZ_JBIICD010000017.1, on the reverse strand, counting down.
TGCTCACATTGCCATATTGACCGCTGGTCGCCTAACGGCCCCCCGCATCCGCATGAGAGAATATCTATTCCTCGCCCATGCGTAGAGCTGCGATGAAAGCTTCTTGAGGAATAGACACATTCCCATATTCTCTCATTCTAGCCTTGCCCTTTTTCTGCTTTTCCAGCAGCTTTTTCTTGCGGCTGATGTCGCCGCCATAGCATTTCGCGGTCACGTCCTTGCGCATCGCGGCGATGGTTTCGCGGGCGATGACTTTGCCGCCGATGGCCGCTTGCACGGGGATTTTGAACAAATGGCGCGGGATCAGGTCTTTTAGCCGTTCGCACATGCCGCGGCCGCGCGATTCTGCGGTGCCGCGGTGGACAATCATGCTCAACGCATCGACCGGGTCGCCATTGACCATGATGCTCATCTTCACAAGGTCGCCTTCGCGGTGGCCGATTTGGTGATAATCGAACGAGGCATAGCCACGGCTGATGCTCTTCAGCCGATCGTAAAAGTCGAACACCACCTCGTTCAGCGGCAATTCGTAGACGATCTGCGCGCGGCCACCGACATAGGTCAGCTGCTTTTGCACGCCGCGCCGGTCTTGGCAGAGTTTCAGGATGGAACCGAGATATTCATCGGGGCAGTAAATCGTCGCTTGGATCCATGGTTCCTGAATTTCGTCAATGCGGTTGACGTCGGGCATGTCGGCGGGGTTGTGCAGCTCCATCTCCCGCGCATCCTCGGTCTTGCTGCGGCTGAGCTTCAATTTATAGACCACCGACGGCGCGGTGGTGATAAGGTCTAGGTCAAATTCGCGAGTCAGGCGCTCCTGTATGATCTCCAAATGGAGCAGCCCAAGGAAACCACAACGGAAGCCAAAGCCCAAGGCGGCGCTGCTTTCGGTTTCGAAGCTGAACGATGCGTCGTTGAGGCGCAGCTTGCTGATGCTTTCGCGCAATTTTTCAAAGTCCGCGGCGTCGGTCGGGAACAGGCCGCAGAACACGACGGGCTGAACTTCCTTAAAGCCGGGGAGCGGTTCAGCGGCGGGGCGCTTCGCATCGGTAATGGTGTCGCCGACGCGGGTTTGCGCAACTTCCTTAATCTGCGCGGTGATGATGCCAACTTCGCCCGCGGCGATTTCGGGCAATATCTCCAGCTTGGGCCGCATACAGCCGACGCGGTCGACCAAATGCTTTGTGCCCGCGGCCATGAACTGAATTTCTTGGCCCTTTTTGATCACGCCATCAATGACGCGGATCAGGATGACCACGCCCAAATACGGGTCATACCAGCTATCGACCAACATGGCCTTCAACGGGGCGTTGCGGTCACCCTTTGGCGGCGGGATGCGGGTGACGACGGCCTCGAGCACCTCGCCAATGCCGATGCCCGATTTGGCGCTGGTCAAAACGGCGTCGTCGGCGGGTAGGCCGATAATGTCCTCAATCTCGGCCTTGACCTTGTCGACTTCGGCGGCGGGCAGATCGATCTTGTTGATGACAGGCACGATTTCATGGTCATGCTCAATCGATTGATAGACGTTGGCGAGCGTTTGCGCCTCCACCCCTTGCGCCGCGTCCACAACCAGAAGCGCGCCTTCGCAGGCGGCGAGGCTGCGGCTGACTTCATAAGCGAAGTCGACATGGCCGGGAGTGTCCATCAGGTTGAGCTGATATGTAACACCGTCGTTCGCGGTGTAATCTAGGCGGACGGTCTGCGCCTTGATCGTGATGCCGCGCTCTTTCTCAATGTCCATATTATCAAGGACTTGGCTCGTCATTTCACGCGCAGTTAGCCCGCCCGTCTGCTGAATAAGCCGGTCCGCCAGGGTGGATTTCCCATGGTCGATGTGGGCTATTATGCTGAAGTTGCGAATAAGCGAGAGTTCGGTCATGCAGCAGCCCCTAGCAGGGCCGCCCCGCGCCATCAAGCATGGCGGAAAGGCGGTAGGGGGTTATGTGCAATGAGGGTGGTTTGTGGGGAAGTGACCATTATGGATGATCGGCACATCCAGGACAGCCGCCTGCACATGCATCGGCACAGCGATTTAGGTAAAATCTGGGTGTGACTTTTCGCGTGTTGGTCACCGCGTTACGGGCGCAGGTCAGGCTTGACCCTTGGGAAAGCGCGGCCTATACGGCCCTCAACATCCAGCCCATCGGGAATGGCCTCGTCGTCGCGCAACTTGGCTAACGCATTGATGGATATGGATTTTCACATACGCGAAACGGCTGCACGGCAGGACCCGATTCTTCGGGCCATTGCTATGCGGCCTTTTCTTGTCTGTGGAATGGCACGTCGCGACTGACATTTCTAACTGAGGCAAAGCACCTTATGGCATCCCGTCCCGCTCCTGCGACCCTGTCGCGTCAAAAGCGTATCCGCAAAATCTTCGGTAACATCCATGAAGTTATCGACATGCCCAACCTCATTGAGGTTCAGCGCGAGAGCTATGAACAGTTCCTGCGTTCTGACCCTTCGATTGGCTATGTATCCGGCCTTGAAAAGACGCTGCGCAGCGTCTTTCCGGTTAAGGATTTTGCCGGCACCTCGGAACTCGACTTCGTGCATTACGAACTCGAAGATCCGAAATTTGACGTAGAAGAATGCCGTCAGCGCGGAATCACCTATGCAGCACAGATGAAGGTGACATTGCGCCTCATCGTGTTTGAGGTTGACCCTGACACCGAAGCGCGTTCGGTCCTCGATATTAAGGAGCAGGACGTGTATATGGGCGACATGCCGCTCATGACGCATAACGGCACTTTCTTCATCAACGGTACAGAGCGCGTTATCGTATCGCAGATGCACCGTTCGCCGGGCGTCTTGTTCGACCATGACCGCGGCAAAACGCACAGCAGCGGCAAATATCTGTTTGCAGCGCGCGTCATTCCATACCGTGGTTCGTGGCTCGATTTTGAATTTGATGCGAAAGACATCGTCAACGTTCGTATCGACCGTAAGCGCAAATTGCCGGTCACGACTCTGCTCTATGCGCTGGGCCTAAATGACGAAGAAATTTTGGGCCATTTCTATGACCGCGTGACATTTGAACGTGGCAAGGGTGGATGGAAAATCCCGTTCAACGCGGAACAATGGCGCGCATCAAAACCGATGTTTGACATTGTCGATGCCAAGACCGGCGAAGTTGTATTCCCAGCAGGTACAAAGATCACTCCTCGCGCGGCCAATAAGGCTGTAAAGGATGGCTTGACCAACCTGCTGATCCCCACGGAAGAAATCTTTGGCCGTTATTCCGCGTATGATTTGATCGACGAGAAAACGGGCCGCATCTATGTCGAGGCTGGTGATGAAATCACCGCCGAAAACCTCGAAGCTTTGGACAAGGCAGGCATCGACAGCCTTGAGCTGCTCGACATTGACCATGTCATCACTGGCGCCTGGATGCGCAACACGCTGAAGGCAGATAAGGCCGAAAACCGCGACATGGCGCTCGACGCCATTTACCGCGTCATGCGTCCTGGCGAGCCACCAACGCGCGAAACAGCAGAAGCCTTGTTCGCTGGCCTGTTCTTTGACGCCGACCGCTATGACCTCAGCGCGGTTGGCCGCGTGAAGCTGAACATGCGTTTGAACCTGGACGCCGAAGATACGCTCACCACCTTGCGGACGGAAGATATCCTTGCTGTGGTCAAGGAATTGGTGAACCTGAAGGACGGTAAGGGCGAAATCGACGATATCGATAACCTCGGCAACCGCCGTGTCCGTTCGGTCGGCGAATTGCTGGAAAACCAGTATCGCGTCGGTCTGCTCCGTATGGAGCGCGCCGTGAAAGAACGTATGAGCTCGGTTGATGTATCAACTGTGATGCCAAACGACCTGATCAACGCAAAGCCAGCGGTAGCTGCGGTGCGTGAATTTTTTGGTTCGTCGCAATTGTCGCAGTTTATGGATCAGACCAACCCGCTTTCGGAAGTCACCCACAAGCGCCGTGTTTCGGCACTTGGACCAGGTGGCTTGACCCGCGAGCGTGCTGGCTTTGAAGTCCGCGACGTTCACCCAACACATTATGGCCGTATCTGCCCGATTGAAACGCCGGAAGGCCCGAACATCGGTCTGATCAACTCGCTCGCCAGCTTTAGCCGCGTGAACAAATATGGCTTTATCGAAACGCCTTATCGCAAGGTTGTGGACAATAAGGTCACCGACGACGTGGTGTATCTCTCCGCTATGGAAGAGCAAAAGAACACCATCGCGCAGGCGAACGCCGAATTGAATGCCGATGGCAGCTTTGCCGAAGACCTGATTTCGTCGCGTGAAGCCGGCGAATTCCTAATGGCACCGCGTGATCAGATCACCTTGATGGACGTTTCGCCAAAGCAGCTGGTTTCAGTTGCAGCATCGCTCATTCCTTTCTTGGAAAACGATGACGCGAACCGCGCCTTGATGGGATCGAACATGCAACGTCAGGCTGTGCCTCTGCTGCGTGCAGAAGCACCGTTTGTCGGCACCGGCATGGAAGAGACCGTTGCACGTGACTCCGGCGCTGCTATCGCGGCCCGCCGCACAGGTATTGTCGACCAAGTCGATGCGACCCGTATCGTTGTCCGAGTGACTGGCGACGTTGAACCCGGTAAGTCGGGCGTTGACATCTACACGCTGCAAAAGTTCCAGCGTTCGAACCAGAACACCTGCATCAACCAAAAGCCATTGGTGAAGGTTGGTGACGTGATCGAAGCTGGCGACATCATCGCCGACGGCCCTTCGACCGAACTGGGCGAACTCGCATTGGGCAAGAATAGCCTCGTCGCGTTTATGCCTTGGAACGGGTATAACTACGAAGATTCGATCCTGATCTCCGAACGTATCGTCAAGGACGATGTGTTTACATCGGTCCATATCGAAGAATTCGAAGTGATGGCCCGCGATACCAAGCTTGGACCAGAAGACATCACCCGTGATATTCCAAACGTAGGTGAAGAAGCGCTTCGCAGCCTCGATGAAGCTGGCATTGTTTACATCGGCGCGGAAGTTCACCCTGGTGACATTCTCGTCGGTAAAATCACGCCAAAGGGCGAAAGCCCGATGACGCCAGAAGAAAAGCTGCTGCGCGCCATCTTCGGTGAAAAGGCGAGCGACGTGCGCGACACCTCGCTGCGCCTCTCGCCAGGTGTTGCAGGTACCGTCGTTGAAGTCCGCGTCTTTAACCGTCACGGTATCGACAAAGACGAACGTGCCATGGCGATTGAACGTGAAGAAATCGAACGTCTTGCAAAGGACCGTGAGGACGAACGTTCGATTTTGAACCGCGCGACCTACAACCGCCTGAAAGACATGCTTATTGGCCAGACTGCAGCAGCAGCACCAAAGGGCATCAAGAAGGGCGACAAGATCACTGAGGAAAATCTCAGCGAAGTCGAGCGTCATGAATGGTGGAAAATCGCCGTTGCCGACGACAAGGTCCAAGGTGACCTTGAAGCGGTCAAGGTGCAGTATGACGACGCCGTCAAGTTGATCGTCGAGAAGTTCGAAGATCGTCGTGAGAAGCTAGAGCGTGGCGATGAGCTGGCGCCTGGCGTACTCAAGATGGTTAAGGTCTTCGTCGCCGTGAAGCGTAAGCTGCAACCGGGCGACAAGATGGCCGGACGCCACGGGAACAAGGGTGTTATCTCGCGGATCCTTCCGCAAGAAGACATGCCGTTCCTTGCCGACGGTACGCCCGTTGACATCGTGCTTAACCCATTGGGTGTGCCATCACGTATGAACGTGGGTCAGATTTTCGAAACCCATCTTGGCTGGGCCGCGCGTGGTCTAGGGATGCAAATTGGTGAGGCTCTTGAAGAGTGGCGCCACGCAAACCCGAACCCCGAAGCAGCAGCACCGCCAGCGGTAGTGCGTGAACGTCTCGCGAAAGCTTATGGCGAAGAATATGCGGACGAAATTAAAAACCGCAGCGACGCCGACATTATTGAGCTTGCTGGCAATGTCATCACCGGTGTCCCAATGGGTACGCCAGTGTTCGACGGCGCACGTGAAGCCGACGTCACCAATATGCTTCAGCTTGCTGGGCTTGATGGCTCGGGTCAGTCCGACCTGTTCGACGGCCGCACGGGCGACAAGTTCGACCGTAAGGTTACTGTCGGCATCATCTATATGTTGAAACTGCATCACCTTGTTGATGACAAGATCCACGCCCGTTCTATCGGACCTTACAGCCTTGTTACGCAGCAGCCTTTGGGTGGTAAGGCGCAGTTCGGTGGTCAGCGTTTCGGAGAAATGGAATGCTGGGCGCTGCAAGCTTATGGCGCCGCTTACACCTTGCAGGAAATGCTCACGGTCAAATCCGATGACGTGATCGGTCGTACCAAGGTTTACGAAGCGATCGTCAAGGGTGACGACAGCTTTGAAGCCGGTATCCCCGAAAGCTTCAACGTTCTGGTTAAGGAAATGCGGTCATTGGGTCTGAATGTTGACCTGAAAGCGCATGACTTGATCGAAGGTGACGAGGGCTTTGCCGAGGCAGCGGAATAAAGCAGAGCTGGGCGGACTTAGGTCCGCCCCCTGCCCCTGCCCTTAGGTTTTCATGGGCAAAAGCCCAATGAGGAAAAGATTATGAACGAACTGAGCAAATTCAACAATCCCATCGCCAAGGTCGAAACATTTGACCAGATCCAGATCGGGATCGCATCGCCGGAAAAAATCCGCAGCTGGTCTTTTGGTGAAATCAAAAAGCCGGAAACCATCAACTATCGTACGTTCAAGCCAGAGCGTGACGGTCTTTTCTGCGCGCGTATCTTCGGACCCGTGAAGGACTATGAGTGCCTTTGCGGTAAATATAAGCGCATGAAGTATAAGGGCGTCGTCTGCGAAAAGTGCGGCGTTGAAGTCACCGTTACCAAGGTACGCCGCGAGCGTATGGGCCATATCGAGCTCGCTGCCCCTGTTGCGCATATCTGGTTCCTGAAGTCACTGCCATCGCGCATTGGCTTGTTGCTCGACATGCAGTTGAAGCAGCTTGAGCGCGTACTGTATTTCGAAAACTACATCGTGACTGAGCCTGGCTTGACCGCGTTGGAGAAGTTCCAGTTGCTGAGTGAAGACGAATTGCTCGACGCGCAGGACGAATATGGCGAAGACGCTTTCACTGCCAGCATTGGTGCAGAAGCCGTCAAGACCATGTTGATGGACCTCGACCTTGAGCAAGAGCGTACTGACTTGCTCGACGAGCTTGCTGTTACCAAGTCCGAACTCAAGCCGAAGAAGATCATCAAGCGTTTGAAGGTCGTCGAAAGCTTCATCGATTCCGGTAACAAGCCAGAGTGGATGATCTTGGATGTGATTCCGGTCATTCCACCAGAATTGCGCCCATTGGTGCCGCTGGATGGTGGTCGTTTTGCAACATCCGATCTGAACGATCTCTATCGCCGCGTGATCAACCGTAACAACCGTTTGAAGCGCCTGATCGAACTGCGGGCGCCAGACATCATCGTCCGCAACGAAAAGCGCATGCTGCAGGAAGCTGTCGACGCGTTGTTCGACAATGGCCGTCGCGGTCGTACGATTACTGGCGCCAACAAGCGTCCGCTGAAGTCGCTGTCCGACATGCTCAAGGGCAAGCAAGGCCGCTTCCGCCAGAACCTTTTGGGTAAGCGCGTCGATTATTCGGGTCGTTCGGTTATTGTGACCGGTCCTGAATTGAAACTGCATCAATGCGGCCTGCCCAAGAAGATGGCGCTCGAACTGTTCAAGCCATTCATCTACTCGCGTCTGGATGCGAAGGGTCTTTCGATGACCCTGAAACAAGCCAAGAAGTGGGTCGAAAAGGAACGTAAGGAAGTTTGGGACATCCTCGATGAGGTTATCCGCGAGCACCCTGTGTTGCTGAACCGTGCGCCAACGCTTCACCGTTTGGGCATTCAGGCGTTCGAGCCTGTCCTGATTGAAGGCAAGGCTATCCAGCTTCACCCATTGGTCTGCTCGGCATTTAACGCTGACTTTGATGGTGACCAGATGGCTGTCCACGTTCCATTGAGCCTTGAGGCGCAATTGGAAGCACGCGTTTTGATGATGTCGACAAACAACATCCTGTCGCCTGCAAATGGTAAGCCAATCATCGTTCCTTCGCAGGACATGGTCTTGGGTCTATATTATCTCTCTATGGATCGTCGCGGCGAGCCAGGCGAAGGCATGATGCTGTCCGACATGGCCGAAGTGCATCAGGCGCTTGAAGTTGGTGCGGTCACGCTCCACTCCAAGATCATCGCCCGCGTGCCACAGACTGGCGAAGATGGTGTTGAGCGTATGGTTCGCTTTGACACCACACCTGGCCGTATGTTGCTCGCAGAAACGCTGCCAAAGAGCCACCGCGTGCCATTCGAAACCGTCAACCGCCTTCTCACCAAGAAGGAAATCGGCGACGTTATCGATCAGGTTTATCGTCACACGGGTCAGAAAGACACGGTATTGTTCGCCGACGCCATCATGTCGCTTGGCTTCAAATATGCGTTCAAGGCCGGTATTTCGTTCGGTAAGGACGACATGATCATTCCGGAAGAAAAAACCGAAATGGTTGCTGAAACCAAGGCAATTGTAGCCGATTTCGAGCAGCAATATCAGGATGGTCTGATCACGCAGCAGGAAAAGTACAACAAGGTGATCGACGCCTGGTCCACATGCGGTGACAAGGTCGCCAACGCCATGATGGACAAGCTGAAGGCATCGCCAACCGACGAGCATGGCCGCGAATTGCCAGTCAACTCTGTGTACATGATGAGCCACTCCGGTGCGCGTGGTTCGCCAGCGCAGATGAAGCAGCTTGCTGGTATGCGCGGTCTGATGGCCAAGCCTTCGGGCGAGATCATTGAAACGCCGATCATCTCGAACTTTAAGGAAGGTCTGACCGTTCTCGAGTATTTCAACTCGACCCACGGTGCCCGTAAGGGTCTGGCCGATACGGCATTGAAGACGGCTAACTCAGGATATCTGACACGCCGTCTGGTAGACGTATCGCAAGATTGCACCATCGTTGAAGTCGATTGTGGTACACAGCGTGCTCTGGAAATGCGTTCGATCGTTCAGGGTGGTTCGACCATCGCTTCGCTGGGTGAACGTGTTCTTGGCCGCACCACGGCAGAAGACATTATCGGCCTTGATGGCAAGGTGTTGATCCCATCCGGAACCTTGCTTGATGAGCCAATGGTTGTCGCGATGGAGGAAACCGGCATTCAAGGGCTGAAGATCCGTTCACCACTGGTTTGCGAATCCAAGGTCGGCGTATGCGGTACATGCTATGGCCGTGACCTTGCACGCGGCACGCCCGTCAACATCGGTGAAGCTGTCGGCGTTATCGCTGCACAGTCAATCGGTGAGCCTGGTACACAGTTGACCATGCGTACGTTCCACATTGGTGGTGCAGCGCAGTTGAACGAGCAGTCCAACCTTGATGCCACAGCATCAGGTAAGGTGATGTATCGCGACCTGCCAAGCATTATCGATAAGCGTAAGAAGCGTCTGGCAATGGCCCGTAACGGTGAACTGATCATCGTCGACAAGGACGGCCGCGAGATGGAAATTCACCGTCTGCCTTATGGTGCGACGTTGGCATTCGCGGATGGTGCGGACGTCAATGTCGGTGACCGTCTGGCTGAATGGGATCCATTCACCATGCCGATCATCACCGAAAAATCGGGTATTATAAAATATCAGGATCTGATCGACGGCAAGACGCTGACCGAGCAAACCGACGAAGCAACGGGTATCGCCCAGCGCGTCGTTATTGAAGATCGTGCCGGTAGCCGTACTAAGAAGGAAGACCTTCGCCCACGCATTACCTTGCTGGATGACGATAGCGGTGAAGCTGCGCGTTACCTGCTCGGCGTTGGTACGATGCTTTCGGTTGAAGACGGTGCCATGGTTCAGGCAGGTGATGTTATCGCCCGTGTGACCCGTGAATCTGCAAAGACCCGCGACATCACCGGTGGTCTGCCACGCGTTGCCGAATTGTTCGAAGCACGTATTCCGAAGGACAACGCAATCATTGCGAAGATTTCGGGCCGCGTTGAATTCGTCCGTGACTATAAGGCGA
>NZ_JBIICD010000028.1:0-14028 GCF_044239045.1 Sphingorhabdus sp. | reverse complement strand
CGTTAGTACGAGCTGAGCCCCTTAGTCAGTCACTCAGGAGTGAAGCGGTCTCGTTCATCAGATGGGTCGAGAAGCACATGCCGGATTTGAACGCCGGATAGCGGACATTCCGCAACCCACCCAATTGAGGTCGTTCCGAGAGCGGTGGCGGACGCCTAAAAGCTGCCGCTGCGCCGATCACCGTATTCGTTTCGGTGCAATGGCCGAAATTGGGCCGGGAGTGGACTGTCCGGTTTTAGTTGCGCGGCACCATGATGAAGCTTGATTTCTCCCACCGTTACTGTCATCAAATCCTGATAACGTTCACAACGAAGTTCTGGAGTGGGTTTGATGCGGTTAAGGGGATCGATGGCACTGATGGCCTTCGTGTCGGCGGGATGTGTTTCGGCGGTGACGCACCCACAGACGATGAAGCCAGCGGCGCCTTCAGCCGAGACCGCGGCAAACATTGCCAATTGGCCAACTGCCAAAAGCCCTGCCGCGATTACCGATACGAAAACCGAAGACGCGATAACGGCGTTGATTTCAAAAATGACGTTGGAGCAGAAGGTCGGTCAAATCATACAGGCTGACATCAGCGCAATCACGCCTGAGGATCTCAAGCAATATCCGCTTGGTTCGATCCTTGCGGGCGGTAATTCCGGACCTTATGGCGACGAGCGCGCTGACGCTTCAAAATGGGCGCAATTGGTAAGCGCGTTTCGCGATACATCGCGTATCTCAGGCGCAGGCATACCTATTTTATTTGGCGTCGATGCGGTGCACGGGCATTCAAACCTGCCGCAGGCAACCATTTTTCCGCATAATATCGGACTTGGCGCGGCCCGAGATGTCGACTTAATCCAGCGCATTGGCAAAGCCACGGCGGCAGAGATTTCAGGCAGCGGGATTGAATGGACCTTCGCGCCAACGCTGGCTGTCCCGCAAGATTTGCGCTGGGGCAGAACCTATGAGGGCTATTCCTCCGACCCTGCGCTGATTGCGGCTTATGCCGGTGCGATGACCATAGGCTTGCAAGGCAATCTTGTCGCGGGTGCACCACTGGACGCGACGCATGTTGCCGCAACTGCCAAACATTTTCTTGCGGACGGTGGCACCATGGACGGCCGCGACCAAGGCGATGCAAAGATCAGCGAAGCCGAAATGGTCGCAAAACATGCGCAGGGCTATCCCGCATCTATCAACGCAGGCGCACTGACCGTTATGGCGAGCTTCTCAAGCTGGAACGGAGTGAAGCATCATGGCAATGCCTCTCTTCTGACCGATGTCTTGAAGAACCGGATGGGCTTTGCCGGGCTGGTTGTTGGCGATTGGAATGGTCATGGCCAAGTCGCGGGCTGTTCTGCGACCGATTGCGCTGCGGCCATTAATGCCGGGCTTGACCTGTTCATGGCGCCTGACAGCTGGAAGGGTTTGTTCGCATCGACGCTGGCAGCGGCGCGGGATGGCCGGATCACCGCCGCACGGTTGGACGATGCGGTGCGGCGAATCGTACGCGTGAAATACAAGCTTGGCCTCATGGGCGATGCGCCGACTGTGCGGGGGCAAACATCTTTGGTTGGCAAGCAAGAGCATCTCGATCTTGCGCGTGAGGCGGTATCCAAATCACTGGTGCTGCTCAAAAATGATGACGGCGTTCTGCCCATCCGCAATGGCAGCAATGTCCTGATCGCCGGTTCCGGCGCGGACAATATGGCGATGCAGGCCGGCGGCTGGACGATTAGCTGGCAAGGCACGGACACCACTGCCGCCGATTTCACCAATGGCCAGACGATTGGCCGTGCGATTTCGGAAGCGGTTAAAATAGGCGGCGGTACGGCCAATATTTCGGCATCGGGCATGTTTGAAAAGAAGCCCGATGTGGCGATCATTGTCCTGGGCGAAAAACCTTATGCTGAATTTGAAGGCGATGTGCCAAACCTCGCATTCCGGCCCCAGCCTGCCGAAGAGGAAATGATCGCGCGATTGAAGGCGCAGAATATTCCTGTTGTGGTCCTGTTCCTATCTGGACGGCCCATGTTTACGGGCAAGCTTATCAACCAAGCCGACGCTTTTGTGGCTGCATGGTTGCCGGGCACGCAAGGCCGGGGTGTCGCCGATGTGTTGGTCGCTGGCGCAAACGGAAAGCCGATGCGCGACTTCACCGGACGCCTGCCTTTCAGTTGGCCAGCGGACGCCCTGTCACCGATCGATGCGCCGCTTTTCCCGCTGGGCTATGGCCTCAATTACACGCAGTCGAAAAAGCTTCCTCCGGTTAACGAAGACCCACGCGTTGATTTGTCATCGCTGACCATCGCCACGCAATATTTCGTCCGGGGCAAGGTGCCCGCGCCTTGGAATTTGCAGATGGACGGTTCGATTAGCGCGCGTGCTGTTGATATGTCCGCGCAGGAAGATGCACGCCAATTCACTTGGAACGCGGATGGTGCTTTCGTAGTCAACGGGCCTGCTGTCGATTTGAGCAAGCCGTTGAAGGAAGACTGGTCGCTGCTCATCGACTGGAGAATTGATCAGCCCGCGACCGGGCCAGTCATGCTGTCCTTTGGTGGCGCTGCGCTCGATATAAAACCCACGATGCGCGCATTGCCAACGGGAACGCCCACCCAAACCCGCATTCCGCTGCGCTGCTTTGCCGCAGCTGGTGCGAAGTTGGACGCGGTCGGTTCCCCTATACGTATGCAGGCGGCGAAAGGCCTTGTTGCGACAATTCGCAACGTTCATATCGAAACGACAAAAAAAGGCGCGTCCTGCCCCGGCAAAATGCGCTAAAAACAAGGGAGAGAGAAGATGGCATTGGCACCCGGCGCATCTGCGTCAGCAGATAATGGCGATAGCCATATCGACGCACCGCAATTGCAACTGTTCGTGATGGGGCTGTTCTTCATCTTCGGCGGCATCACCAGCCTCAACGATGTTATCATCCCGAAGTTAAAAGAGTTGTTTACGCTCAATTACACGCAAGCGATGCTTGTGCAGTTCTGTTTCTTTGCCGCTTATGCCGTGGTTGGTATTCCCGGGGCACGGCTCGTTAAAAAAATCGGGTATATGCGCGGCGCAGTTGCTGGCCTTTTAACGATGATGGCTGGGTGTCTGTTGTTCATTCCAGCAAGCCAGACCGCGACCTATGGCGTATTTCTCTTCGCATTGTTTGTGTTGGCAAGCGGAGTGGTGATCGTCCAAGTGGTTTCTAATCCCTTGATCTCCATGCTTGGTAAGCCTGCAACAGCGCATAGCCGCCTAACCTTTGCGCAAGCGTTCAATTCGCTTGGCACCACTATTTTCCCTATCGTTGGCTCCATCCTTATCCTCGGTAGCCTCGCCACGGTAACCGCTGACCAACTATCCGGTGTGGAGCTTGACGCGTATCGTACTGCAGAAAGCCAAGCAATTGTGAATGGCTATTTGGGTATTGCGGCCGCACTGGCGGTAGTTGCCGCAGTGGTATGGCTATTTCGCAATGCGCTGAAAGGCGAAAAGCATGAAGCGAGCGAAGGACTGGCCGGGCTGGACCTGCTCAAGCGGCCTCGTTTCGGTTTCGGCGCTTTATGCATTTTCCTATATGTCGGCGCCGAAGTCGCGATTGGTTCGCTCATCGTCAATTATTTGATGCAAGACCATGTCATGGCTTTGCCCGAACAGGACGCTGGCAAGCTTATTGGTCTATATTGGGGCGGTGCCATGGTTGGCCGGTTCATCGGCTCTGCGGTGCTGCGTGTGCTTAGCCCGGGTAAGGTGCTGGCATCTGTATCGGTGGCCGCAATTGCACTGCTGATATTTTCCACACAAAGCACGGGCGAAGTTGCTGGCTATGCATTGCTGGCCGTGGGCCTGACCAATGCGATCATGTTCCCGACGATATTCACGCTGGCGTGTGAAAAGCTGGGGTCGCGAGCTGCCGACGGTTCTGGCATCATCAACGTTGCCATCGTCGGCGGCGCTGTTGTTCCGCTGCTCACGGGCATCATCGCTGACTTGACCGGAAGTCTGGCTATCGCGTTTACGTTACCGATGGTTTGCTACGCGATCATCGCGGCATTCGGTATCTATGCGCGTAAGCCTGCCTGACCGCTTCCATGCTGGCGTGGCATTGTTGCCAACAACAGGCACGCGATGACTGCCAGCCCCGCTAGCAACAGAAACAGGCTGCCAAAGCCATGAGTGGGTACCAAAGCCAGGGTCAGCCATGGCATGATGAGCGATGGCACGGTGTTCGTCAGGTTGAAAATGCCTAAATCCCTTCCGCGCGTTTGAGGGCGGGGGAGCACCCTCAAGGTCTGGCTTGAGTGCAGCGCCAGAAAAAGGCTGCTCGCCAAGCCAAAGACCACATAGCCGGCAATGGCGATCGGTAAAGATGACGAAACCGACATGATGATCAGTCCGGCCGAAGCTGCTGCTGCCCCACAAATGAGCGGGAGGATGGGACGATTTGAAAGGTCAGACCAGCGGCCGACCGCTAATGCTATAAAGAAGGCTAAACCCAGAACGAGCGCAAAGATATTGGCGACATCATTTTCGCCGAAATCAGGGTCGACGCTGCGGAACCATAAAAGGAGAAACGCAAATAATGAGGCTTCCGCAATTTGGACTAATAAACGCGCGGCCCACATTCTGACGGCTGGCTGGTGCGCTATCGGGCTGTGCACCGCATCCGCTTTTTCATCGGCCGTCTGAGACGTTAAGTCCGGCATCGATCTCGGTTTGCCGAAGACTAGAGCGGGGCTGACCATGGCCACAACCAACAGCGCGATGACGACTTCACGGTAGCCGGACGGCACAACACCGGTCATTGTTACAAACGCACCGGAAAGCGCTCCCAACGCAGGCGCCAGCGCCAATAGTCCGCCAAGGAAGCCCTTTTGAGAATCTGGTATGCTGTCACCAGCCCACGCGCTCAACGGCGCGAGCATCATGTTCAGGCCGATCTGCCAGAGAATGATAATCGCAATCAACGCCGCAGCACTCGTGGCATAAGGCGTCGTCAGCAGTAAAGCAGTCGACAAGCCTAACCCTGCCCATATCCACGGGCGTCGTTTACCAGTTTTATCACTGACCCAGCCAAACCCGATATTGGATAAGCTTGCGGCAATTGCACCCAGAAACGCTGCCATCGCCAACATGCCTACGGCACCATTGCCTGCAATGTCGGTGGCACGTAGCGGCAGCAAGATCGTCAGAAACGGCATATAGGCCACAGCGCCGCCAGCTGCGGCCAGCGTGTATAGATACATGAACGAGGCCGATTGTCGGCCACTATTGTTGGGGTTAAGCGCGACCATGTGGGGCGGGCGGTGCCGTGCTGCTTCGCTCGATGAGGCTACCCTCAATGACAACGGGTTGATACGTTACAGGCGCGTCACCGTTGGTGATCAATAGCTCCACCGCCTTGGAAAACGTTGCAGCAATCGGCTGATCAACGGCTGTGAGCTCAGGCACCGTGAAGCGCACAACTGGCGTATTGTCGAAACTGATGAGAGACAAATCGTCCGGCACGTTCAACCCACGCATCTTGGCAGTGTCCAAAGCGGCAAGCGTCATTTGGTCGTTGCTACCGATGATCGCCGTGGGTGGGTTTTCCAAATCGAGCAGCGCGTTTGCGGCCAGCACACCGCTGTCATATCCAAAATCGCCTCTGACGCATAACGCATCGCAGGAGAGGCCGGCGGTGGCCATCGCTTCGCGCCAGCCGTCGATACGCCAATTGGACAGGTCATATTCCTGAGGGCCAGCAATGA
Organism: Sphingorhabdus sp.; assembly: GCF_044239045.1. GTDB lineage: Bacteria > Pseudomonadota > Alphaproteobacteria > Sphingomonadales > Sphingomonadaceae > Sphingorhabdus_B. Next base: position 8,296 of record NZ_JBIICD010000028.1, on the reverse strand, counting down.
AACCGATCCTGCTATGGCCAAGCGCGATGAGATGTTCGGTTGCACGTCGGGCCGAGCCCTCGTCATCCATCGTCATCGCAATTCCCGGCCCCGATGTGACCGATCCGATGCGTGCGAAGGGAATTTTGCGTTTGGCAAGAAATCCGGTGATGAGCGGGTTTTCAGAGTGGGGCGGCGTTAGGATAACACCGTCTGGCTGCAATGCCGCAATAGCTGCGCCCAATTCGCGCTCGACATGATCATTGTGGGTATCGACCAGCTCAAAGATCATCCGGTATCCATGTTCGGCACATTTCAACATGCCGCCGAAAAGCATTTGGTCTACCCAGTCCGATCCTTGGCGGTTCTGCCAATCGGCAATTGTGCGTTCCCGGTCGTTGATGGCAAGGATCAGGTACGAACGTGATCCGCTCATCCGTTGCGCCGCGATGGACGGGACATAGCCAAGCTTATCAATAGACGCCTGCACACGTTCCTGCATGGCAGGCCGGACGTTAGGCTCATTATTGATGACGCGGCTTACCGTTTGCAGGGAAACCCCTGCATCGGCTGCGACATGCTTGATAGTGACGGCCTGGCGGCGTCTCGCCATAAGTTACTTACTTTCTTTGTCGCCCTGCATGCAGGCTAGACCCTTTTCCTTGTCGCTGCTGCATTGGTAGATGCGGATCCAGTCGATCAAAAACGAAGCCGGTGTTACATTTGATGCAACGCCTTTATCATTATTCTTCTCTGACAGGCCACCACCAATGGCTAGGTTGGCCATGATGTAGAAGGGCTGATCAAAAGGCGCAACGGGATTTGATTTCGCTAACGGAGAAGCTGTTTCCCAATCAGGGCTCGTGCGTTCCCAATATTTGCGGCCATCGAGATAGAAACGCATCACGCCTTCGCCCCATTCGAGCGTCCAGATGTGAAATTCATCAGAAGGCAAAGCGTTTGATGGCAGCGCTACGCGCGTATCGTGCAGTTTGTTTTTCGGTGCGTAATCGCCAAAATGAATCGCACTAATCATACGGTTTTCGCCAACACCGCCTATGCATGTGTCGCATGTCGCGCCAAGATTAACGCCTTCCAAAATATCAATCTCGCCCGAACGTGGCCAGCCGCCATAGACGCTGTTGGCGGGCATCATCCATACGGCAGGCCAGGTGCCTTGGCCCTTGGGCGGCTTCGCGCGAAATTCGACTTTTCCGTATTTCCAACTGGAAATGCCAAGCGTTCGGATTTTGCCGGAGGTATATTCCTGCGTCTTTTGTGGATAGGGCTTGTTTGAAAATTCGGGAGGCAGATCGGGACCTGTAAATATCTCTTTATAAGCAATTAAATGCAGATTTCCATCGGCGACCTTAATGTTTTTGGACCTATCGGTGTAGCATTGCCGTTCCTGATTGCCCCCGCCCCAGCACGATTTTTCAGGTTTCCATTTCTTGCGGTCCAATTTGCTACCATCAAACTCGTCGGCCCACACAAGTGTCCAGCCCTTGTCTGAAGCTTGTGCTGTGGCCGCCGTTGTCCAGCAAGCTGTCAAACCGATCATAGCACCAAGCAAGACAATTTTGGACGGCATAGCTTTCTCCTGAAACGCGGGCTGAAAGAAAAACGGACCCAAGTCATATGACCAAGGCCCGCTTTTCCGCAACATTGATGCTACCTATTAGAATTCAAATCGAGCAAGGAAAGTGAATCGTCGATCGTTCCGGAACGCCGAGCGCGTTGCGCGGGTGCCGTCAAAATCGATCACTTGTGATGTCTGTGTGACTTCATCAAGCAAGTTCACGCCCTGAATGCCGAGTTTCAATTGCTTCGTCACAGAAACAAAGATTGATCCGTCAAGCTGGCCTGTTGCTTCGCCATAAATAGGCGAGAACGGGAAGATGACGTCGCGTGGTGTCTGCACAAATTCAGACCGCCAGTTATACGCCAAGCGGAACGACAACGGACCTTTTTCGTAGAATCCAACGGCATTGACCGTGTGCTTCGAGACTCCAGCCAACGGCAGACCGCCCGAAAGCGGGCTCTGTTCAGAACCAAGCGAAGCGTTGTTGAAATCGCCAGCATCAACATAGGTATATGTCAGACCGGCGCCCAAACCGCTTAATAGCCCAGGCAGGAAATCGTAAGTTTGCTGATAAGCAACTTCAACGCCCTTCAATGTTCCGCCGTCGCTATTCACCGGTGTGTTGAACAGAATATCGGTGTTGACCCCCTTCGGCGTAACAAATGGACGCACTATGGCGCCGCTGTTCACGATATTGCTGATGTCCTTTACAAAACCGGAAACCGTCAACGAACCAATGTCTGCCCAATACCATTCGACAGAAAGGTCATAGTTCACCGATTCAACAGGGCGCAGGAAGCGGTTACCCGTGTTGATGGCAAGCAACGGACCCGTAGCCAAAAGCCCACCGGCACGCAGATTGTTGGTGTTGTCATATGCACCGCCACCCGATGTGAACGCGGATAGATCTGGCCGGGAAATACCCTTTGAGATTGCACCACGCACCAAGACACCGTTGCCGAAATCAAGCTTTGCGTTGAAATTGGGCAGCCAGTTTGTGTAGCGGATGTTGAGTGGGTCGGAAATGACCTCTCCTGTAAACAACGACGCATATGTCGCTTGGCGCGCGGCCGACAAGCCGCAATAGCCAGGCACCGGTGTGATATTATTGGCGAGAATAAAGGCGCAAGAGCCCTGTACTTCCGCCAGCTGGACGATGCCGTCACGGTTGCCGTTATTGTCGAAGAATTCAGGCGTTGGTAAGCTGAAAGACCCACCACTTCTCACCTTGGTGCTGACATAGCGCAGGCCGATATTGCCGCTGAGTTTTGTGCCACCAAAGTCGGCGCCAAAATCAACGCGTGCATAGGCAGCGGACGTGCTTTCTTCGACGTCCGAAATTTCACCAGCTGTCCATGGACCACCGGGAAGATTACCGGAGCGTGCTGAAATCGGGAACCATGCGTTAGGTGTCAGGGTGGAACCGGTAATCGCATTCGCCTGCGTCCGGATAGCGCCGCTCAGATAGTCCGCGACCATATTGTCGCCGCCGAAGAAGAAGGCAGAGCCATCGCCAAGCGGAACCGGCGCATTACCGCGCTGGAAGTTGTCACCAAATGGGTTGCGCAAATTGGCCGAGTTCGGGAAGTCGCGAACATATGCACCGCCGCAACCGAATGCTTGGTAATCTCCGCAGTTCCAGTTACCGCCACGTCCTGTCCACGGTGCGCCCAAATTGCCCCAGTTCGAGAAATTCGCGCTGCGCGTTACGCGGTTGCGGTCACCCCAACGTGCGCCAAAACGCGCTTTTTTGAAAAAGCCGTCATCGCTAACGTCATATTCAGCATCGGCGCGCATGCTGGTCAATTCACCTTCATTCTTCACCTGATTGTCGATGAGGAACCAGTAAAAGGTCTTTCTCGGGTCATTGAAATAGCTCGACGGCGATGTAGCGAGCCCTGGCTGTAAAAATTCCACCAGCGGCGTGCTACCACGGTTATCTATACGCACATCGGCATAGGTCTGCATCGCCGAGATAAAACCATCTTCGGTGCGGCCTGATTTGATGTGCTGTACTTCAAAGTTGAAACGCAACCGATCGGTCGGGCTCAGCTTGATATGCGCCGAGAAATCTTCGGTCTTTGCGGTGTCTTCGCGCTGGAAACGCAGCAGTTCCGTTGGAATTCCGTTAACCCCGCCAGAAGATTGGGTCAGCGTACCTGCAACAAATTGGTTGTCATCATAGATTGCAGTTGTGCCTGGTGCGAGTACGGGAAACAGCGCATCGTCATTGACCAAAGCCAAAGCGGCATATTCATTTAACGTCGCATTGGTCGACGCGCGCAGATATTCCACGGTGACCTCAGCACGGCCATCATTGCTTTCCCACTGACCAACCGCCGAAAATGAATTGCGGTCACGATTCAGGTCGGTTGTGCGAACGCCGGCACCTTTCGGGACAAAAACGGAATTTGCAGGCGGAAAGTTGGACGCGTTCAAAGGCGTGCCGCTGCCGAAGCCGCCAGATCCGACGGGACGCACGCGGATACATGGGGCAGTCAGTGAACGGTCGCGATAGCAAGGATCGGTAATTTGCGATGCGTCGGTGCGAGTTGCCAATTCCGATTGGCTGTAAGCCAGCTGCAGGCCAAAGGTACCGATGCCGGTCTCAAATGTATTGGAACCCAGAATGGAAAAGCCCGGCGACCATTTCTTCGCCATGTCCCCATAATTGCCTTCAATCGCGCCAGCGACATGAAAGCCCGGTTTGTCGAGCGGCTTGCGCGTCACAAGGTTGACGGAGCCAGAGATATTGCCTTCCAACATGTCCGAGGTCGAGTTTTTGAAAACCTCGACACGGCCCAACAGTTCAGGCGAAACGTCATTGAACGACAATTCCCGGCCACCATTGGCCGAAAAGATTTCGCGGCCGTTCAGGTTCGACAGGACATATGGCAATCCGCGAATAACGACGCCTGAACCTTCAACCGAAAAGCGGTCGGGGTCATTGCGTTGCTCGAAACGCGAGATGTTGACGCCAGGGACGCGTTGCAATGCTTCTGCAACGGAACGATCGGGAAGCGCGCCAATATCTTCGGAGGTGATGACATCAACAAATGTGTCGGCTTCACGCTTTATGCTCTGCGAGTCTGCGAGAGATTTTTTATAGCCGCTCACGATGATCGCGTCTTCAGCCTCAGCGCTTTCCGCAGCTTCAGCGGGCTGTTCAGCCGTTTGTGCGAAAACCGGTTGCGCTGCACATAGTGCAATACTGGATGCCGTCGTCAAAACAGCAAGGCGCTGCGATCGCGATGCTCCGAATAAAGATTTGCGTGCCAAATGACCCTCCCTGATGTCGATTCGGAGGATGTAAACTCCCCCATTACCTTAACACATATCCACAATTGAGAGCGTTCACAAGAGGCAAAAATGAACGTTCACAATTTGCAGTTCTGGTCTATATCACTAAGCAAGACGTTTAAGGGAGAGGTCGGATGGCAATTGAGCAGATCATCATTGTGGGCGGCGGAACCGCGGGCTGGATGGCGGCTGCTGCGCTGTCCCGTATTCGCGCGGGTCGTCCCGTGGCGATTACGCTGATCGAATCGGAAGAGATCGGAACCGTCGGTGTAGGCGAGGCGACGATACCTCCGTTTCTGGACTTTAACCGTCTGCTCGAAATCGACGAGCGTGACTTGCTCTCGATGGTCCAAGGCAGTTTCAAGCTTGGCATTCAGTTCGTCAACTGGGGCAAGATTGGCGACAGCTATATCCACCCCTTTGGCAATTATGGCTATCAGGTCGATGGCATTTCCTTTCACCATGTGTGGCACAAATATCAGCAAGCCGGCGACAAGCGCCCCATTCAGGTTTTCAACGTCGAAACAATGGCCGCACATTTCGGGCGCTTTGCGCGAACGGAAGATTACCAACGCGACGATTTGCCGCCTGTTAACTACGCCTATCATATCGACGCCGGGCGTTACGCCCGATATTTGCGCAATTATGCAGAAGCGCGCGGTGTTGTCCGCCGTGAAGGTAAGATTTCTGATGTCACATTAGACAATGAAAGCGGTTTTGTATCGTCGGTAACCATGGAAAACGGCGACGTGTTGAAGGGCGATTTGTTCATTGATTGCTCTGGCTTCCGCGGCCTGTTGATCGAACAGGCGCTGAAAACGGGTTATGACGATTGGTCCAATTACCTGCCCTGCAACCGCGCGGTCGCACTGCCATGCTTGCGTGAAGATGGCAGTGGCCCATTACCCTACACCCGCGCCACCGCCCATTCGGCGGGATGGCAATGGCAGGTTCCGTTGCAGCACCGCAACGGCAACGGCCATGTCTATTGCAATGAATATATGTCTGATGACGAAGCACATAGCATTCTGATCAACAACATCGCTGGCAAACCCGGCGCTGAACCAAATTTCCTGCGTTTTGTGACAGGCCGACGTAAAAAGTTTTGGAACAAAAATGTTGTCGCGCTTGGTCTGGCATCGGGCTTTATGGAGCCTCTAGAGTCGACCTCGCTGCACCTTGTGAATACGGGGATTAACAAGCTGATTGCGTTGCTGTCGCTTGATGGGGTGACGCAAGCGCAAGAAGACGCGTTCAATCGCCTAACCGGCAAAGAATATGCCCGAATCCGCGATTTCCTTATCCTCCATTATAACAGCACAACGCGTGACGACAGTCCGTTCTGGAACTATTGTCGCAACATGCCCGTGCCCGACAGCCTTACCGAAAAGGTCGAGCTGTTCCGCCAAAACGGCCAAATATTCCGCGAAGATGATGAGCTATTTACCGAAACCAGCTGGGCCGCGGTCATGATGGGACAGGGTATCAAGATGGGCGGGCACAACGCCATGGCAGACGCGGTGAGAGAACCAAATACGCGCCGCGAAATTGACGAAATGGAAAAATCGATCCAGTTTGTGGTCCAGCACATGCCGTCGCATGGCGAATATCTGAACCGATATTGCCCCGCCCCTGATTGAAAAAGGCAATTTTCCTAATCAAGCCGGGGTTCAATCGGCCAGAGCCACATCCTTTTTTTCCAGTGCCTCGAGCTCGCCTGATTCACGGGCTTTTCGGCCGTATACCAATTCGAACAATGGGCTTGCCATCATCGTGGTGACAATCGCCATAAGCACCAGCATTGAGAATAACGTTGGTCCGATTATGCCTTTTTGCAGGCCGATGTTGATGATGATGAGTTCCATTAAACCACGCGAGTTCATCAACGCGCCGATACCCAGTGCGGTACGATTGTCTTCGCCCGCAACCCGCGCGGCAACATAACACGCACCAAATTTTGCAACGATTGATCCCGCCAGAATGACCAGTGCGATCAACAGCAATGGAAGCGTGTTGACCATATCCATGCGCGTGTTGAGCCCCGAATAGGTAAAGAACATCGGGAGCAATAGGACGACTGCAAGCGGCTCGACCTTTTTCTTTAACTCTTCAACGAAAAGGCCGCGGGGCATAACAACCCCCAGAATGAAGCCGCCGAAAATTGCATGAATGCCGACTGCGTCCATGATGAACGCGGACAGACAGAATAGAGCGATAGTTATGCCAAGCACATTCATGCTCATAGCGCCCTCGCGCTCGACCATCCGGCCAAGCGGCGCGAGAATTTTGCGACCAAAAAGGATGATAAATGTCGCGTAGAGCAGCCCACCGCCGATTGCGAGAACGGCAACTCCAGGGCCTGCGCCAAAGGTTGCCAGCACCACTGCCAGCACGCACCAAGATACTGCGTCATCAAACGCACCGGCGGTAAGTGACAATGTGCCGAGCGACGTCTTCGCCAACCCACGTTCGTTAATGATGCGCGCTAACATTGGAAATGCGGTAAGCGCAATGCAGGCGCCCATGAACAACGTGGCGCTTGATTGCGGAATTCCCGGTGTAAAGAGCCCGGGAACAGTCAGCAGCCACGGGGTTATCAACACCGCAATCAAAAACGGTACCACGATGCCAGCTAAGGATACGCTTATCGCGCTCTTTGCTTTGGATTTGAAATGGTCAAGTTGCAACGTTGTGCCGACCAAAAACATGTACAAACCGACGCCCAGCTGTGCCCCCGAATACAGCACATTTTTAGTCGGTCCGGGAAAAACTGCGGCCTGTGCATCCGCGAAAAAATAGCCAAATAATGATGGCCCGAGGATGACGCCCGCAATCATTTCACCAACAACCTGGGGTTGCCCCAGAAACTTTTGACCCAGTTTGCCGACGATCCGGCAGGTTAATATGATGATAGCTAACTGCAGAAAAAAGTGGACGCTAAAATCCGTTGGCGTGAAACTACTGGTAGTCGCGGCCTGGGCAGGACCGTTGGGATCCAGCACTTTGGAAAGCGTATCTATTGCGCTTGCTAGCATTTCAGAAAACATTCCACCTCCATGGATATGCAACGCTCATAGGTAAATCCACATTTATTGATCGTTGGTGGAACAGCAACTTTGCCGTAGGGCAACACATGACATGATTGCAATAGCACAGCATAGTGCATTTTGGTGTCATCCAATGCCGAGCTGAATAACTTATATTGGGCGCAAAGCAGACTTTCCTTTTGGTATATGCGAACGTTCTTTTGAGCACCGGCATCACACTCCTCCTATCCTTGCAAACTGCACGACCCGCAATCGCATATCAAAATGCCAGCTCAAAAACTGACTGATAGAGTCGACCTGGTCATCGTGACGGCCATGCGGAAAGCTCGCGATCTCGGCCCGAAGATCCTCAAGCCAAGGCGCCCGCTCCGGTAACCAAACGTGACCA
>NZ_JBIICD010000016.1:0-49774 GCF_044239045.1 Sphingorhabdus sp. | reverse complement strand
GCCAGGCATTGCAGCCGGCGCTCATGATATAAGTGCATTGGAAGAACCCATTCATAATTCAAAAGGCGGACCGCTGTCGTTCATTCGACGGATGTCCGCCTTTTTTCGTTTTTGCCCCGTTGAAATACAGGGCATTTGGTGGCGCGGGATGGAGCAGCCCGGTAGCTCGTCAGGCTCATAACCTGAAGGTCGTAGGTTCAAATCCTACTCCCGCAACCAACATAAATAGGCCCCTCACGGGGCCTTTTTTGTTGGTTATGGCGAGGGCTGGATTAGAAGCTTGTTCTGATGGTGCAATCAAATTCCGGAACACAGATGAAACGACAGATTAAACCCACATGGGCCACCCCCACCGACCACGCCGAACTCGCCGACGTTATCTTTGACGCGGTTCACAATGGGCTAAGCCTCTATACCGAAGCGCAGCGGGCGGCTTGGGTGCCGGAGCGCAGGGCAGGGCCGGAGTGGGAATTGCGGTTGGCGGCCAAGGATATTGCCATTGGCCGCGATGCGACACGCATACTCGGGTTTATGAGTATCGAAGGCGGGGGCTATATTGACTTCGCCTTTATCCGGCCCGAAGCGCAGGGCACAGGCCTATTCCGGCGGCTGTTCAATAGCGTCGAGGCGCACGCCCGCGCGGCACACGAGCCAAGGCTTTGGGTGCATGCCAGCCTGATGGCGCAGCCAGCCTTTGCCGCTGTCGGCTTTTCCATTACGGAACATCAGGTCGTGCAGATCGGCGATCAGGATTTGAAACGAGCGTATATGGAAAAGCCACTGTAGCCTGCACTGACACTATCGCAATGGACCGAGCTGAAAACCATGTGCACGCAAGACCGCACAGCGAAATCAGGCTTCGGCTTTGATTTTATTAGAAATCGCGTTACACTCGCGGCCATTGCCCACCGCAGCATGCGATAAGGAAAGCTCCATATGTTCAAACGCCTCTTCGTCGATCATCCCAAAAGCGTCGATGAAAATTATGTGGAACATTTCGGTGTCGCCAGCCGCTTTGGCTTTACGATGATCTGGGGCGGGATGAAGGCGTTGGTCCATGCGGTCATCCCCGGCCTGTGCATCACATCGGGCAGCGATACGGTGAAACGGTTGCACAGCATCATGGTCGAACAACGCCGGGCCAAGGGGCAGGATGTGACGCAAATGATGACCGTTGACTGGGTTATCTGACGCTGTCTGTTCCCCCGATGCCAGACACGCCAATAGTATTTGCCGCACGCGCCGATGGCGTGCGTCTGGCCTATCGGCATTTGCCGGGGCGCGGACCAACTTTGGTTTTTCTGCCCGGATATAAATCCGATATGCAGGGCGGCAAGGCGCAGGCGCTGGACGCTTGGGCGGCGGATCAAGGCGTGGGCATGCTCCGTTTGGATTATTCCGGCTGCGGCGAGAGCGATGGCGCGTTTGAAGACGGCACGCTCGATATCTGGCGCGACGATGTTCTGGCGGTGCTTGCGGCGGCCAAAATTGGGCCATGTATCTTGATTGGCTCGTCGATGGGCGGGTGGCTTATGTTGTTGGTGGCGGAAGCGCTGGGTGCGCAAGTTGCCGCGCTGGTAGGCATCGCCGCCGCACCCGATTTTACCGATTGGGATTTCGACGCCGCGGACCGCGCGACCATCGCCGCCAATGGCCGCATCGAACGTCCCAGCGATTATGGTTATGACCCGATGGTTATCACGCGCGGTTTTTGGCAATCGGGGCAAAGCAATTTGCGGCTGACTGGCCAAATCGGCATTGATTGCCCCGTGCGGTTGATCCACGGGCAAAATGACCCGGACGTGCCATGGGAGACTTCGTTGATGCTTGCAGCCGCGCTTCGTTCAGCCGATGTGCAGACGATATGCGTCAAGGATGGCGACCACCGGCTGTCACGGGATCAGGATATTGCGTTGCTGATCGACGTTGTTGGTAAGCTGGCCTGCTGAACTTTACGGGAATGCCCATGTTGAATGCCTTGCCACTCCTGCTGCAACTCGCCGCGGCGCAACCGCTGCCGACTTTGGACGAGGTGCAGTTTGCCGAATGCATCACATTGGCCAGCAAAGACCCCGCGTCGGCGATTTCTAGCGCCAGCCTATGGACGCAGGAAAAGGGCGGCTATCTTGCGCGTGCCTGCCATGGCTTTGCGCTGGCTAGCGACTTCAAATTTGACCTTGCGGTGCCGATGCTGACTGAGGCAGCCACTTTGGCGGAGGCAAAAGGCGACCCCCGCGCCGCGCGTTTTTGGGCACAAGTTGGCAATGCCGCGATTGCGGCGGGGCAGCCAGATGTCGCCGTGGACGCGCTGGGCAAAGCGCTGGCGTCTAACGCCCTCGACAATGATGAACGTGCCGATAGCGAAGTTGACCGCGCACGGGCGTTCGTGGCCTTGGGCAAAAATGCCGATGGCGAAGCCGCCTTGGCCACAGCGCGGCAGCTGGCGCCCGAAAATGGCGCAGCATGGTTGTTGTCTGCGACCTTGGCCCGGCGATTGAACAAATTGCCCGATGCGCTGGTCTTTATTCAAACCGCGGCGGCATTGCTGCCCATCGATCCGGCGGTGGCGTTGGAGGCAGGCAATATCGCGATTGCCGCCGGCGACGACAACACCGCGCGCACGCAATGGGAACAGGCGATCAAGATTGCCCCCAATAGCCGGCAAGCGGTGACGGCAAGGGCGCAGCTTGCGACTTTGGCGGCGGAGACGCCCGCTGCGCAGGATGAGGTGCAGTCCAGATAGCTTGGTTGCGCATTATCCCTTCCTTGTGTGGACAGCGGCCACGGTTCATGGCTATGTCCGAAACACCACGCTTTTGTGAATGGAATGAAAATGCCGACAAGCTATCTGCACAGCATGATCCGTGTCACCGACCCCGATGCAACGGTCGCTTTTTTTAAGCTGATCGGTCTGGAGGAAGTGCGCCGTTTCGACAGTGAGGCAGGCCGCTTCACGCTGATCTTTTTGGCGGCACCGGGGCAGGCGGGCCTTGCCGAGGTAGAGTTGACGCACAACTGGCCGCCGGCCGATGGCAGTGCGCCGGAGGTATATGACGGCGGACGCAATTTCGGTCATTTAGCCTATCGCGTCGAGGACATTTACGCGACCTGTCAGCGGCTGATGGATGCAGGGGTAACGATCAACCGCCCGCCGCGTGATGGGCATATGGCCTTTGTACGGACACCTGACGGCATCTCGATTGAGCTGCTGCAAGACGGCAATCTTCCGCCTGTGGAACCATGGGTCAGCATGCCCAATATCGGGGTGTGGTGACGATGCTCGAGATTGTTCGGGTTCCGGTGCTGTCGGACAATTATGTCTGGTTGGTGCATGAAGCGCACAGCGGCGAGACTTTGGTAGTCGATCCGGCTGTTGCACCCCCTGTCTTGGCGGCGGCGGAAGCGCGCGGATGGACGATCACGCAGATTTGGAACACGCATTGGCACCCCGACCATGTCGGCGGTAATGCAGAGATTAAAGCGGCGACGGGCTGCATCATCACGGGGCCTGCAGGCGAAGCGGAACGGATACCGACGCTGGATGTCCATGTACGCGGCGGGGACGTTCTCCAGTTAGGCGCATTGCGCGCGAACGTAATCGACGTGCCCGCCCATACCGCGGGCCATATCGCTTATCATTTCGCAACCGAGCAAGCCGCCTTTGTCGGTGACACCTTGTTTGCGATGGGATGTGGGCGATTGTTTGAAGGCACCGCGGCGCAGATGTTTGACAATATACGTAAGCTGGAGGCTTTGGGCGACGATACCGCGATTTATTGCGCGCATGAATATACACTCAGCAACGCCCGTTTTGCGGTGACGGTGGAACCGGACAATGCCGATCTGGCCGCGCGTCTGGCCGATGTCATTGCCCACCGCGACCGTGGCGCGGCGACCGTGCCGACGACGATAGCTTTGGAACGCGCAACCAACCCGTTCATGCGGGCGGCATCGGTGGAAGAGCTTGCCGCACGCCGCGCGGCGAAGGACGCCGCCTGATTTCTAAAAGATCCCAGCCCGGGATATGCACCCGGGCCAGAAAATTGCGGTCATCGGAAAATGCTTATTCCCAATAATAAGGCATGCGCTTGCGCGTTCCGGTGACCTCTTCATTCAGCGTGGCTGCGTCATATAGACGGCCACCGATCATGACCTTTGCGACCTTATCCGAATTGCGGATGTCCACACTGGGGTCAGCGTCCAAGATGACGAGATCGGCAAGCTTGCCTGCGGCGATGGAACCTACATCCTTGTCATAGCCCAGCGAACGTGCGGACTCGATGGTGCCAGCGGCGAGTGCCTCAATGGGTGACATACCGCCACGGACGAAGGACCACAGCTCCCAATGCGCGGCGATGCCGGCTTCTTGGCCATGCGCACCGATGGAAACAGGGACGCCCAACTTGGCAAGCTTATGTGCCTCCCGTGCGCTGTTGTCGTCGACATAATCTTCTTCCGGCGCAATTTCGCGGCGGGCATTATTGGCCGCAAGCTCGGTCGGCGGATAATGCTTCGCCATTAACGGATGCCGGAATACATCGGTGTGCGCACGCCAATAAGGGTCGCCCGCTGGACCGCCATAGGTCACCACAAGCGTCGGCGTATAACCCACCTTCGACTTAGAGAAGAATTGCAGCACGTCATCATAAAAGATGTCGAGCGGGATATTATGTTCGACGGTGGTGTTGCCATCGGCGATCAGGTTCATGTCCATCCCGAACAGCGAACCCCCTTCGGCGACCGAACGCATATTCTCCTGCAATGCGGCGGCCACCACTTGCTGACGCTGTTCACGGCGCGGCTGGTTGTAGTTTTTGACGCTGTGCGCGCCTTGCGCTTTCAACCGTCGGACATGCGCGAGGGCATCATCGAGGCCATTGATTTCGGCGTAGACGTCGGCGGCCTTGGCACCATAGACAATTTCACCAGTGGAGAAGGAGCGCGGCCCGACAATGAGGCCGGCCCGCTGCATTTCCACCGCAGGGAACACGGTGGCGGCGCTGCTCGACGGGTCATGGCGCGTGGTAATACCCATTGCGAGGTTGAGCATATTTACCCAATTTTGCTGCGGGGTCATTTCGTCCACGCCATAAGGACCATGGGCATGGGCATCCACAAGGCCGGGAATGATTGTCTTGCCAGCGACATTAACGGTCTTTGCGCCCGCAGGAATGGCGAAATCACCTGCCTTGCCAACGGCCTTAATCCGGTCATTTTCAACCAAGATTACGGCATTATCGATTATGCCGCCGCTCTTATCCGCCATGGTGACAACGCGTGCGCCGGTGAAGGCAACGACGCCCGTTGGACGGTCAGAGGTAACGGGCATGGACAGCGAAACGCCTTCCTTCGGCGGTGCGAATTTTACTGGCTTTGCATCCTTGGCTAGCGGGCCATTGGGATAAAAAGCATTGGTTTGCGCTGCGTAAAGCATCGGCCCCATTGCCCAATGCAAGGTGTCGCCATTGCGGCTCCAATGCATATAATCGGCGCCGCCGCTGCTGACTTTTACGACCGGAAGCGCGCTGCCCGATGACGAAGCGGTCACGTCTTGCGTGCCCGGCATGAGCGGCATGACAAAGGCTTCGTAATTTTGGCGGAAGGCAAAATTATGGCCGTTGGGCGATACTTCGTAAATCGTCGTCAGTTCGCCGTTGGCATGGTTGCGCTTGGCTTCGCCATTCATATCCACGCTAACAAGCATGCGCTTGTTCGGGCCTGACTCTGTGTAAAACATCCGATCGTTGGACGCGCCAAAATGCGGTGCGGTTCCTGCTGAGGTGATGCGTGTGGCGGGACCGCCCATCGCAGGCATGCGGTAAATGCCCGATTGGTCGGAGCGCAATGGCGAAGTCAATCCGCCGCCTTCTTGCTTTTCAAAGACGATCGTCTTGCCATCGGGGGAGAAACGCGGGCGGGCATAATGGCCGGACTGCGCCGTTGCCTTTTTCGGCATGCCGCCGCTTGCGCTGATGGTGTGGATGTTCCCAAGGCCCTGATCGGTCCAGTGCACATAGGCGATGGTTTTGCCGTCGCGCGACCAAGTGGGATAGGCCTCCATACCTGTATCGGACGCGGTTAAGCGCCGTGCGGTGCCACCTGTGGCTGGCTTGACCCATAATTTACCCATGGTTTCGAACAGCACATTCCGGCCATCTGGGGATGTTACAGGGCTGCGCGGCATTTTGGTTTCGAAGCTGGTCGGCGCCACTTCAATTTGCGGCAGCGGCGGATCAATCATATCGCGCGTGTCCGATATGCGGAACGGGATGACGCTCGACGCACCGCTTGGCCAATCGACCTTGCGGATTTTACCACCTGCCCAGAAATAGATGGTCTTGCTATCGGGTGACCAATCCATGTTGGGATAGACGCCGGTGACCGCCCAGGTTTCCTGCACATCTTGGTCCAGCGCATCGTAAATCTTGCGCTCTTCACCCGTGCTGAGGTCCTTCACATAAAGCTTCGACTGTGTCTGCTCGCGGCGAACAAAGGCGATTTTTTGGCCGTCGGGCGATGGCGTTGGGCGGACCGATCCGCCAACGCCCGCCACCGCAGTTTCGGTTTTGCCGGTTTCGATGTCATAGCTTTCAATGTCGAAAATCTGACCGTTGGAATCCTGCGCATATTGGAAAATCGGGCCGGGCGTGATGTTGCGCGTGTAATAAATATGCTTGCCATCGGGCGCGAAGATTGGCTCGCCCAGTTCCTTCTGATGCTGCTCATTCGGCCGTTTGACCAACAACACGCCAGCGCCGCCGGACACATGGTAGAGCCAGATTTCACCCGTCCCGAGCGAGCGACCCGTGGTGAAATGCTTCTTGGCGGCAATGAAACGGCCATCGGGGCTCCAGCTTGGCTGATTGAGCAAGCGGAAATCCTCTTTGCTCAATTGCCTCTTGTCCGAACCGTCGCGGTTCATGATCCAGATATTGTCGCCGCCACCGCGATCGGAGGTAAAGGCAATGCGGTTTCCGTCGGGCGAAAAACGCGGCTGTGTTTCAAAGGGAAGGCCTTCGGATATGCGAGTGGGCGTGCCGCCTGTTACCGGAATAACATAGATATCGCCGAGCAGATCGAACGCAATCGTCTTGCCATCGGGGCTGACGTCGAGGTTCATCCATGAACCTTCATCGGTGTCGATGTTGATCTGACGCACCGTTAGGCCCGGAGGCGCAGCGACATCCCATTTGACAGCTTTGTCGTCGGCAGCGGCTTTTGCTTGGGCAAATGCGCTCGTGGGTAGGATCGCCGCGCCCAGCAGCAAGACAGATTTAATGTAATTTTTCATGGATTGGCCCCCCTGCCATTTTCATTGTGTTACAAGCTGTCATGCCTAGCGACAGACTGCAAGTCCGCATGGCGCGTTCGACAACATGAACCCAGCCTTCGGCGAACGACAATGGTAACAAAAAAGGCGCGCGCGTCGGCGGCTGACTGCAGCCAACCGACGCATGCTAGCTAGGTTGGTTTTTTAGCGAACGGTGACGGTCACCGCGCGGCGGTTTTGCGCCCAAGCCTGCTCGTCCGATCCCAAGGCCGATGGCCGTTCTTTGCCATAGCTGACGGTCTGAATACGGCTGGCATCGACGCCAATGGAAACAAGGAAATTCTTTGCGGCGTTCGCGCGGCGCTCACCCAAGGCCAGGTTGTAATCGCGTGTGCCGCGTTCATCGGCATGACCTTCGACCGTGATGCGCGTGCCCGGATATTGTGCCAACCACTGTGCCTGACGCTGGAGTATCGCCTGATCTTCGGCATCCACGTTAAAGCGGTCGGTTTCAAACAAGATGCGGTCGCCGAACTGGCCAACCTGTTGCAAGAAATCTTCCTGGCTGCCGGGCATGATCTGGCCAGCGCCCATCGCATTCGGGTCAGTGGCTGCCTGACCATAATCGGTGCCTTCGGCGGCGGGTGGCAAGTTATCGACTTTCTTCTTGCCGCAACCCGCAACAAGCGCGGTCGATACCAACAAAAGGGCTGCCATTTTGATCGTCTTTTTCGTCATGATCTTCTCCTTGAATTTGGCCCGACATCCGGTCGGGATATATATGAGAGTGAAACGCGGTTACGGCAATACGGGTCCCCATGCCGGGTCGGAACCATCGACAGGCGTAGGCAATTGGCGTTCGTTGGAACCGGTCAGGTCAACTTGCCAGATACCTGTTTTACCACTTCCTTTGGCCGTGCGGAAGAACTGGATGACACGACCATTGGGCGCCCATGTCGGCGCTTCGTCCTGCCAGCTATTGGTGAGTAGCCGTTCGCCCGAACCATCGGGACGCATCGTGCCGACACGGAAGTCGCCCGCGATCCGTGTAAACGCAATCAAGTCAGCGCGCGGGCTCCATTCGGGCGTGGCGTAACGGCCGAAACCAAAGCTGATCCGGCGTTGGTTGCTGCCGTCGGCATTCATCACATAGATTTGCTGGCTGCCTGAACGGTCGCTTTCAAATACGATCTGACGGCCATCGGGCGAAAAGCTGCCGCCGACATCAATGCCGGGTGAGCTGGTGAGCTTGACCGGCGTGCCGTTGCCGCTCGCCGAAATTTTGTAGACATCGGTATTCCCCGAAACCGCCATCGAATAGAGTATCGTCTGGCCATCGGGGGACCAACGTGGAGCGAATGTCGGGCCATTAGACTGCGTAATCAGACGCTGACGCCCGGTATCAATGTCATAGACGTAGATACGCGGATTTCCGTCGACATAAGATAAATACAGGATCGATTTATAATTGGGCGAGAAACGCGGCGTCAGTGCAGTCGATTGGCCATTGGTGATGAAGCGATGATTTGCGCCATCGGAATCCATAATCGCAAGCCGTTTGATCCGCTTATTCTTGGGACCGCTTTCGGCGATATAGGCAATGCGGCTGTCAAAAAAGGGCAACTCGCCGGTTAGCCGCGAATAGATAGCATCGGCGCATTTATGCGCAGCCCTGCGCCAGTCGCGCGGCGGCACGTTAAAACCAAGCCGCGTGGTTTCACTGCCAAAACCGACATCGTATAGATAACAACCAACGGTCAAATTGCCATCGCCGCCCACGCGGACAAAGCCTTGCACCAATTGCTCGACCGGACGCGCTTTCCAATAACCGAATTGCGGTGCGGTCACTTCGGGCAAGCCAATCGCGCGCAGGCCATTTGGCCCTTGGGTTTCAAACACCCCCGATGCGCGCAGGTTGGCGGAGATAACCTCGGCAATCTGGCGGCCAAGGGCCGCGCTGTTGCCGGCGGGTGTGTCCACTGGCGATGGCGCGACTAAAGCAGGGACCGCGATGGAGCGGGTTTTGGCGGTGTCAAATTCGACCAATTCCGGCTCGTCTGATGCAGGCGGCGGTGTTTGCGCCATCGCGGCCTGCGCGCCCAAGAATAAGAGCAGGAAAGACGCCAGTTTCCGGTTGAATGCGAAGAGTGACATATATCTCATTCCTTTATCCCGTGGCGCGCAAACGCAGCGCGTGGGTTTTCCAAACGTCGTAATATTCAGGATCAAGTCCGTTATAAGGTGATGCGGCGCGCACCGCTTGCAGGATGCAATCTTTCAACGGTCCCGCCTGCGGCTGATTGCTCTCATTTGTGCCAGTTTGTCTGTCAAAACGCACGGATGTCAATTTGCCCGATATATCCAGGCTGAGCGTCACGAAGGTTTCGATCTTGTTGATGTCAACGCCAGATGGCGCACAGGCACGAACGCGGCTGCGAATTTGGCCAGCAATGCTGACACCTACGGAGCGGCGCACTTCAGGGGCGGTTTTGGTGGCTGGCGTGCCTACCGCTTTGCCCGCGCCAGGAGCTTTGCCGATATTGTTGATGCTGTCTTCAAAGCTGCGGCTAAGGCCGCCGGGCTTGGCGGGCGTCGTGCCTTTGCCGGTGGCGGTCGCGGGCTTCGCTGTTTTGGGCGGAGTGGCAGCAGCGGTTTTTACTGGCTTTGCCGCGGCCTTGGTAACCGTTGGCGCGGTTTCTGGTTTTGCGGGTTTAGGCAGTGGCTTTGTCTGCGGCTTTTCCACCGGCTTTTCGATCTTCATGACGGGTGTCGGGGCTGGCGGCGGTTCGGCAGATGCGGTCTCACCGGAGGCGGGCGGCGCAGATTCCTCTTGAATAGCATCGGGCGCGCTCGACAAATCGGCAATTTCACCCACCAGCGAAACGGAAATAGACTCTTGCTTGGACGCCGATTTTGCAGATACCATCAGCCCAAGCGCGAATATGCCGAGCAATACAGCATGGCCGCCAACAGCCGCGCCAAATCCCAATATTTCTGCCCGATCCATTGCCATCTGTTTAGGTGTCGTTTGATGAACCAGTGGTGACTAAGCTCACGCTGTTTAACCCAGCACGGTTCAATTCGCCCATGACACGCATCATTTGGCCATAGCTGATCGCGGTATCTCCACGCAGCATGATCTGGCGCGGCTTGTCCGGTGTTTCAGCCGCGGCGATTTCGTCCAACCGTGCAGGCAAGTCAGCAGGCGCAACCTCCGTGCCATCAATGAACGTCACGCCGTCGCGGTCAATCGCAATTTCAATCGGTTCATCCTGCTGGTCCAGCGCATTGGCGCGGCTTTCTGGCAACTCGACGGGCACGCCCGTCACCAACAAGGGCGCGGTGACCATGAAGATGATGAGCAGAACGAGCATGACGTCGACAAAGGGTGTGACGTTGATGTCCGCCATCGGCGCTCGCCGGCTTCCTTGCCGTCGCCCACGTCCGCCGCCGCTACGGCCCGATGAGGTGTTCATCGCCATCTTTAGACCTCAAGCTCCAACTCACGGCTTAATGTGCCGTGAAAGCCATCGGCAAAACGCCCCATACGCGCTTCATATTGGTTCAGACGGTGGGAGAAGCGGTTATAGGCGATAACCGCTGGAATGGCGGCGAACAGGCCAATGGCGGTGGCAAATAACGCCTCCGCAATCCCCGGCGCGACGACCGCAAGGCTGGAATTTTGTTCGGCGGCAATCGCGGCAAAGCTGCGCATGATGCCCCAAACGGTTCCAAACAAGCCAATGAACGGCGCAACCGAGCCCGTAGTCGCCAGAAAGTTCAAGCGATTGGCGAGGCGGTCGGTTTCTGCAGCGATTGTGGCATCCATCGCCGTAGCAAGCCGCTCACGCGTTCCGGCACGGTCAATACGCGCGCCTTTGGTTGACAGCCGCCATTCGGCCATGCCCGCCGCAAAGACCTTCGCCACAGGTAGTTCATTTTGGGCATGCGCCTTGGAGAAAGCGGCAATATCCGAACTGCCCCAAAACTCACGTTCAAACGCTTCGCTTTTCCGGTTGATGCCAGCCATTTTAATCATGAAGCTAATGACGATCGTCCACACCCAGACGCTGGACAGCGCCAGGCCAACAATGACCGACTTGACCACCAAGTCGGCGTCCATAAACAAATCAACGGGTGAAAAGCCCATATTGTGGGTCGCGATAAGCAAGCTCATGGTTATCCTATTCTGCGGGTCGATGGATTACCGGCTGGAACGCGGCAACCCAAATCGCGGGTTGTCGGCGGGCCTTGCCGCCGGGTGAAACAAAAGCCGCGGTCACCCGCGCCTCGGTGAGTATCTCGTCGCCGCGCATGACGGTTTGATGAATGTCGCAACTGGCCGCGCGCACCGCCTGTACGGTGCTGACGACCACTAATGCATCGTCAAAATGGGCGGCACGGCGATATTTGATGTGCATATCCGTCACGGCATAAGCGCCCTGACCTTCGGCATGGACGGCCCGCTGATCAATGCCAACGCACGCCAGCATATCGGAACGCGCCCGTTCCATGAAATGCAGATAGCGCGCATGATACACCACGCCGGAAAAATCTGTGTCTTCGAAATAGACGCGCACGGCAAAATAGTGCCGCGTGCCTTCAAAATGGCCTTGATAGGGTGTGGGGACCGTCATCGATGAATTGCTTAACCGTTGTCGAGTCCGGCGGGAAGGGTTTTTAGCAACAACGACCGCAATTGGTCGCCTGAGACATTCGGAATGCCTTTATGCGTCAAATAATCCATCCTGTGACCCGGCGGGCGGGTTGAGGCCAAGATGTTTCCAGCCCGGCGCATTGAGGCAGCGGCCACGCGCGGTGCGCGCTATCAGCCCCAATTGTAGCAGATAGGGCTCCACCACATCCTCAATGGTGTCACGCGGCTCGGACAGGCCGGCGGCCAGCGCCTCAACCCCCACGGGTCCGCCGCGGTAAATGTCAGCAATCATATGCAAATAACGCCGATCCATCGCGTCGAGCCCAAGCGCATCAACCTCCAACCGGTTGAGCGCGCTATCGGCGATTTTGGCGGTGACAACGGGTTCGCCGGCCACATTGGCAAAATCGCGCACGCGGCGCAGCAACCGTCCGGCAATGCGCGGCGTTCCACGTGCCCGTTTGGCAATCTCGTTCGCGCCATCGGGGGCAATGCCCAGGTCGAGCAAGCGCGCAGCGCGGGTAACGACGAGCTCCAGCTCGGCATGCGTGTAGAAATTGAGCCGCACCGGAATGCCGAAGCGGTCGCGCAATGGCGTGGTCAATAACCCCTGCCGTGTGGTCGCGCCGACCAGCGTAAAGGCAGGCAAATCAATCCGCACTGAGCGCGCCGATGGTCCTTCGCCGATCATGATATCGAGCGCACGGTCCTCCATCGCGGGGTAGAGGATTTCCTCAACCACGGGGCTAAGCCGGTGGATTTCGTCAATGAACAGGACGTCGCCATCTTCCAAATTGGTGAGCAAGGCGGCCAGATCGCCGGATTTGGCGATGACAGGACCGGATGTTGCGCGGAAACCGACGCCCATTTCCTTTGCCACAATCTGCGCCAGCGTGGTCTTGCCTAACCCTGGCGGGCCAAAGAACAACACATGGTCCAATGGCTGCCCACGGCCCTTCGCCGCCTCAATAAACACGCGCAAATTGTCGCGCGCCGCCGCTTGTCCGATAAACTCGGCCAGCGTTTTGGGACGCAAAGCGGCGTCGATATCTTCCGGCCGTTTGTCCGGCGTGGTGAGGCGGTCGTCGTCAGTCACCGCGAAGCCCTTTTCAGCGCCAGGCGGACGAGTGCATCCAATGTCGCATCCGGGCCGAGTTCTTCGACCGCCTGCGCCACGGCATTGCCAGCTTCGCCGGGTTTGAAGCCCAAATTAGCAAGCGCGGACATCGCGTCTTGCGCGTGGTTGCCACTGGCAGCGCCTGTGGCCATTAACTTCACGCCGCCGCTTATGCCGGCCAAAGCGCCGACCTTATCCTTCAATTCATTGACGATGCGGCTGGCGAGCTTTGGTCCGACGCCATTGGCGCGCGCGACCATGGCTGCGTCGCCACTGCCGATGGCGAGTGCGAGGTCGGCGGGTTCAATCGCGGACAATATGGCAAGGCCAACCTTGCCGCCAACGCCTTGCACACCCGTCAGTAGGCGGAACCAGTCACGTTCTTCGCGGGTGGCAAAGCCAATGAGGCGCATGTCGTTTTCCGACACCTGCATTTCGGTGAAGACGGTAGCGAAATCATCTGTCTTGCCCAAGGCGGATAAAGTCCGCGCGCTCGCTTGCACCAGATAACCAACGCCGTTGACGTCAATCACCAGATGGTCAACGCCCGTTTCGTCAATCCGGCCATAAAGCTTTGCAATCATGTCGCTGGGTTAGCTGTTCGATTTGAAATCGGCAAGCAAAAGAGAACATCGCGTGAACAGGAGGGTGCTTTTCTCGTCGTGAACCGGTCAAAGCCGGATATGATGCGCATGCGTGATGGCGACCGCCAACGCATCGGCAGCGTCTGGTCCGGCGAGCTTCAAGCCCGGCAACAGGATACGCAGCATGGCTTGAACTTGCTCCTTTTCGGCCTTGCCAGTGCCGACGACGGATTTTTTTACCAACCGCGTGGCATATTCGGTCACGGGCGTGCGGTTGCGCGCCGCACCCAAAAGCACCACGCCGCGTGCTTGGCCAAGCTTAAGTGTCGATTGCGGGTTTTTGTTGACGAATACCTCTTCGACCGCGGCATAATCGGGACGAAAGTGATCGAGCACTGCGCTCAGTTTTTCGTCCAAAAGCACGAGGCGGTTCGCCAGCGGTAATTTGGCGTCGGTGACGATCTCGCCATTGTCGATATGGGAAAGCCGATTGCCTTCCTTACGGATAACGCCCCAGCCTGTTGTTCCAAGGCCGGGGTCTAATCCCAATATAATCATCCCAGCTTCGCCATGACCTCGTCGGACACGTCGTAATTGCCCCAGACGGTTTGGACATCGTCATCGTCCTCCAACGCGTCGATCATCTTGAGCAAGGTCGCGGCATTGGCTTCATCCACTTCGACCAAAAGCTGCGGCTTCCACGCAAGCTTTGCGCTTTCTGCTTCGCCCAGCGAAGCTTCAAGTGCCTTGGCCACTTCGTGCAAAGCATCCATGCTGGTCCAGATGCTGTGTTCGTCTTCGCTCGACTCCACATCTTCCGCGCCTGCTTCCAATGCGGCCTCAAATATGCTGTCGGCATCGCCTGCGCTCGCAGGATAAGTGATCAGGCCCATACGATCGAAGCCATGGCTTACCGCGCCCGACGCGCCGAGATTGCCGCCATTTTTGCTGAACGCGGTGCGTACGTTGGTCGCGGTGCGGTTACGGTTATCGGTCAATGCCTCAACGATGATGGCAACGCCACCGGGGCCATAACCTTCATAGCGCATTTCATCATAGCTTTCGGCATCCCCGCCCGCTGCCTTGTCGATGGCGCGCTGGATATTGTCCTTGGGCATGGATTGGGCCTTGGCGGCATTGACCGCAAGACGCAGGCGCGGGTTCATATCCGGATCGGGCATGCCCATCTTCGCCGCAACGGTAATTTCGCGCGAAAGCTTGGAAAACTGCGCCGAACGCTTTTTGTCCTGCGCACCTTTGCGATGCTGTATGTTCTTGAATTTGCTATGGCCTGCCATGGCTCTACTCTTCTCTGGCTAAAGGATAGGATGCAGTGCCCTTACATCAGGCGCGCGCCATTGGGCAAGCCATGTGCTTCAGCTTAGCTTTACCGCAGCACCCGTCGCTGTGACCACCATCATGTCCCAATGTTTTCATCAAGAACGTTATGGTAAGATCGTCATCCTGAACTTGTTTCAGGATAACAAATTACCGCTGCCTGTTATCCTGAAACAAGTTCAGGATGACGAGGGTGAGTTGGGCTAGGATGACGAGGGAGAGTTGGCCAAGGATGAGTGGGGGGAGTTGGCTTAGGATCACGAGACCTTTTTGACCTTCACGCTCCGCCAAGTATCTTTTGCGGCCTTATGCCAGTCCAAGCGCCGATTTATAGGTGTCGAGGATTGCTTCCATTTCCTGACGGTCGTCTTGGCTCATTTTGCGCAAGCGGACGATCTGGCGCATGATTTTTGCGTCATAGCCTTGGCTCTTGGCTTCTGAATAGACGTCGCGAATGTCGTCAGCGATGCCCTTTTTCTCTTCTTCCAAACGCTCGATACGTTCAATGAACAGACGCAGTTGATCGGCGGCGATATTGCCTTCAGCCATGATATTCTCCCTGTGGTGTTGTTTGGGGCAAAACCCCGAATCAAGATGACAGCGCCTTAATGCGAAGGGGCGTTCTTCGCCACGCTTTCCTGCATCCGTTGTAATTGCTCCGGCGTCGCTTCGGTCTGATGTTTCGCTTTCCACTCGGCGGCGGGCATGCCGTGAATGATTTCGCGGGCTTCGTCCTTGGTCAATTGCCCGTCCGCCTCCATCACCCAATCGGCGAGGCAATTTCGACAAAAACCGGCAAGGCCCATGAGGTCGATATTCTGCGCATCGTGCCGGTGCTGCAAATGTGTGACGAGGCGGCGAAATGCCGCGGCGGCCGCGGCGTCTGAAATATCTGTAACCTGTTGCATAGCTATGCGCCCTTTTCGTTGCTGACTTGCCTCGTTATGGGGGGCTTAACGTTTAAATTCCATATCGCGGAGCCAATTTCATGCAATATCATAAACCCCGTATGCGCAAAGTCCGCATATTGGCGACATTGGGCCCCGCGAGCGATACGCCCGAGATGATCGAAAAATTGTTCCGCGCTGGCGCCGATGCATTCCGCGTTAACATGAGCCATGGGGATCAGGCCGACAAGGCGCAGTTGATTGCCAATATACGGTCGCTGGAAAAAGCTTATAATCGGCCAACGACGATATTAGTTGACCTGCAAGGGCCCAAATTGCGGGTGGGAACCTTTGCCGATGATAAGGTGGAATTGCACACGGGTGACAATTTCCGGCTCGACACCGACACGACGCCGGGCGATGCGCATCGTGTCCATTTGCCGCATCCGGAAATCTTTGCGGCACTTGAAATTGGCGCACGCTTATTGCTCGACGATGGCAAATTGGTGTTACGCGTCACAGAAATTGGCGCCGATCATATCAACACCAAAATTGAAGTTGGCGGTATGCTGTCGAACCGCAAGGGGCTGAATGTCCCCGATGTTGTGGTGCCGATTGCCGCGTTGACCGAGAAGGACCGTTCGGACCTTGCCTTTGCATTGGAGCATGGCGTGGATTGGATCGCGATGTCCTTTGTGCAGCGGCCCGAGGATGTGGCCGAGGGTAAGAAGCTGATCGGCAACAAGGCAGCTTTGCTTGCCAAAATTGAAAAGCCTGCCGCTATCGGACGGTTGGAAGAAATCCTGGAGCTGGCCGACGGGGTGATGGTTGCACGCGGCGATTTGGGCGTGGAATTGCCACCCGAACAAGTGCCGCCGCTGCAAAAGAAAATCGTATCCACCGCACGGCGCATGGGCAAACCCGTCGTGGTGGCAACGCAAATGCTGGAATCGATGATCGTTTCACCCTCACCGACACGGGCGGAGGTGTCGGACGTTGCAACCGCCATTTACGATGGCGCGGACGCCGTGATGTTGTCTGCTGAAACGGCGGCGGGCGCTTGGCCGATTGAGGCGGTGTCGATCATGGACCGCATTGCGCAACAGGTCGAAGGCGACCCGGATTTCTTCAAACGCATCCATTTCACCGAAACCCCAGCAGACGGGACAACCGCCGACGCCTTGGCAGAGGCCAGCGGGCGTATTGTCGATACCGTCGAAACCAGCGCCATCGTTTGCTTCACATCATCGGGATCGACCGCGCGGCGTATTTCGCGCGAGCGCCCTGCGGTGCCCTTGTTGGTGCTCACCGCAAGCATGATAACCGCGCGTCGATTAGGGTTGTTATGGGGCGCCTTTGCCGTGCGGACCAAGGACATTGGTTCGTTCGAAGAAATGGTCGCCAAAGGCAAGCGCATGGCGCTGCGTTACCATTTGGGCGTTGCCGGTGGTCGGATCGTCATTATGGCTGGTGTGCCGTTTGGGACGCCGGGGTCAACCAATGTGCTGCATATCGTCCGCCTGACGGGTGACGAATTGAAGGACCATTAAGGCAGAAGCAAGCTACTGTCGCCATAGCTGTAGAAGCGATATTCCTTGGCGATTGCATGTGCATAAGCCGCCTGCATTGTCTCGCGTCCCATTAAGGCGCTGACCAGCATGAACAAAGTTGATTTGGGCAGATGGAAATTGGTCATCAGGCCGCCAATCGCCTTGAACTGGTAACCGGGGGTGATGAATATATCGGTGTCGCCTTCAAACGGGTGCACGATGCCAGCTTCGTCCGCCGCACTCTCGACAAGGCGTAGCGACGTCGTGCCGACCGCAATCAATCGCCCGCCTGCTTTGCGTATATCATTGAGCCGTTGTGCTGTGTCCGCATCAATGCTGCCCCATTCGCTGTGCATGCGATGCTCGGTGGTGTCATCGGCCTTCACCGGCAGGAATGTGCCCGCGCCGACATGAAGTGTCAGCGTCGCCGTTTCGATGCCTGCGGTGTGCACCGCGGCCATTAATTCCGGCGTGAAATGCAGCGATGCGGTCGGCGCAGCAACCGCGCCATCCTTTTGCGCGAACATCGTCTGATAATCCTGCGCATCGCGTTCGTCGGTTGGCCGCTTGCCCGCGATATAAGGCGGCAAGGGCATGGTCCCTGCGCGTTGCAGCAGGATTTCGACAGGTTCATCGCCTTCGAAAAACAAAGTGAAGCTGCCGTCGTCATGGCGTTCTTCGGCTATGGCCATGACGCCTTCGCCAAAATCGATCGCATCGTCGGGATGCAAGCGTTTGGCGTTGCGGATAAACGCCTGCCAACGGCGCAGGTCGATCCGTTTGTGCAAGGTCGCGCCGATGGATGCATCGCCGCGCTTCCCCTGCAACTGCGCTGGAATGACCCGTGTGTCATTGAAGATCAGGCAATCGCCCTTACGCAACATCTGCGGCAGATCGCGCACTGCGTGATCCTTCAGCGCAGCGTCACCACCCACATATAACATGCGCGCGGAATCCCGCGGCGATACGGGGCGCAGCGCAATCCGCTCGGGCGGAAGCTCGAAATCAAATAGATCAACGCGCATGGGTGAACGCTTTACGCTTATCCGGCGTTTAGCTGGTCAACGGTGATGGGTGCTTCGGCCGGTGACGGCGCAAACGCAGGGGGCGGCACATTGTCGGCCGCGATAGAGGCCTGCAGCACCTTGCTTGGGTTCAAAGGCGGTTCGCCACGTTCAATGGCGTCGACAAACTGCATGCCCGACGTCACACGGCCAAAGACCGTATATTTGTTATCCAGGCTGAACCGCGGTTGAAAGCAGATGAAGAATTGGCTGTTCGCGGTATCGGGATCGTTCGTCCGTGCCATGGACACTGTGCCGCGCAAATGCGGAATTCTGTTAAATTCGGCCTTGAGATCGGGAAGTTCTGATCCACCTTGGCCAGTGCCCTTTGGATCGCCCGTCTGCGCCATGAAGCCATCGATCACGCGGTGAAAAATCACGCCGTTATAAAAGCCTTGCCGCGTCAGCGTCTTGATACGTTCGACATGCGCCGGAGCCACAGCCGGATACATTTGAATGGTCACGCGGCCGCCGGTCGAAAGATCCAAGACCAAAACATTCTCAAGGTCTGGCGCAGCGGGAGCTGGCGTGGCCGTCTGCGCGAAGGCAGGTGACACAGCAAAGGCAAAAATGCCGGAAAAGAGGACTATAAGCTTCGAAATTAAAGAGCGTAGGGACATTAATGAAGTGCCTTTGAAAACCGGATGATGCTTCCTTAACGAACCACGTGGTCGCTGTCATGAATGATTTTGAGTGCAACGTGCACCCGTGGAAAATGCAAGCGCCGGTGCGGCAAGGCACTGTGACATAAAAGTTACAGTATAAAACTAATGTTTACACTTATACCCAATTTGTTGCGCAAATTGACGATTTCCTTCAAGGGGCGCCCAACTAGGGTTCTGCGTCCGATGAACATGTGTGGTTCGCGCGTGTAGGTTTAGGCAGGAATCTTGGGGAGTTTAACAGCTAAAAAGTTATAGGAATTCTATCACTTTTTCCATTTGGAAGGGGCTATACCGTGAAAAGCACACGTATCAGCAATTTGAAATATGCCGCAGCGCCACTCGCGCTTGGCATCGCTTTGATTTCAACGCCATCATTTGCACAAGAAGCAGCACCCGCTGCAGAAGCGGCAGAAGCCATCGTTGTGACGGGTTCGCGCATCGCGCGGCCGGATCTGACAGGTACCACTCCAGTAGCAGTGGTTTCAGCCGAAGAATTTAAGCTGGCCGGCGCTATTAACGTTGAGCAGGTCATTAACACCCTGCCGCAAGTCTTGCCAGGCAACACCAGCTTCTCAAACAATCCAGGTAACGGCGCGGTGACTTTGAACTTGCGCGGCATAGGTTCGACGCGAACACTCGTTCTCGTCAACGGTCGCCGCTGGATGTTCTATGATACGAACCAAATCGTTGACCTCAACACCATCCCTCAGTTTCTAATTTCCAACGTTGATGTCGTTACCGGCGGTACATCTGCGGTTTACGGTTCGGATGCCGTTTCTGGCGTTGTGAACTTTCGCTTGCGTGACCTAAATGGTATCGAAGCTGGCACCACTTATTCGTTGACAGATAAGGGTGATGGCGAGCGTTATTCAGCCAACATCGCTATTGGTTCGAGCCTAGACGACGGCCGCGGCAATGTAACTATGTTCGCCAACTATACACGCCGTAAGTCAATTTTCCAGGGCGCTCGCTCCTTCTCCGCGACGGCAGCTGGCGACGGCTGCATCGTTCCAGGCAGCACGAACGCTGTTACTGAAATTGGCACCCCCTATCCGTCGGGCATCACGGTTTCCACATGCGGCACCCGTGGTGGACAAGTCGGTTTCGTACCTCAGGGCTCGGCCACTGGTCCAATCGCAACCTTTGGTTCGGGCACCAGCACCTACATCTTTAACCCAACTGGCGGCGGTTCGCGCGTTTTCAAGGATCCGGGCGATCTCTACAACTTTGCGCCAGCCAACTATCTGCAATTGCCGCAAGAGCGCTATCTTCTTGGTGCCTATGGTAATTATGAAGTGACCGATGGCCTTGAGTTCTACTCAGAACTCAGCTTCGTCAACAACCGCGTTGCATCGGAGCTCGCTCCGACACCAACCGGTGTTTCGGCGCCGCTGTTGATTGCTAGCCCTTACTTCGATGCAGCAACGCGCGCTTTGTTGACCGCCAATGATGCGGCTGAAGCTGCGACTGCGGGGACCCGCGGTGATGGCTATGCGACGACTTCGGTTTCGTATCGCTTCCTGTCGGCTGGTTCACGCAACCAAGAGCAAACCCGCCAGGCGTTCCGCGTGCTGGGTGGCTTCCGCGGTGACATCACTGATAACCTGCAATTCGATATGTTCTATTCATATGCACGGACGAGCAATACGCAGATCCAGCAGGGCAACGTGTCGAGCAGCCGTTACGTGAACGCGTTGACCACGGAATTTGTTCCTGGGAGCACAACGGAGCTTCGGTGTAAGGATGCATCCGCACGCGCCGCAGGTTGCGTTCCAATCAACGTATTCGGTAGCGGCCTCGCCAGCGCTGATGCGGTCAAATATGTTCGCGTTCAATCAACAAACTTGGAACAGTCTGAACTGACCAATGCGGTGGCATCGGTTTCGGGCTCGCTGTTTAACCTCGGTATGGGTGGGGACGATGTCGGCTTCGCATTCGGTGGCGAATATCGCAAGATGGCGTCGCGTTACATTCCTGACGAGTTCTTGGCATCAGGAGACGTGCTTGGTTTTAACGCCGGTAAGCCTACCAGCGGTTCTTACGATGTGAAGGAAATCTTCGGGGAATTGAACGTTCCTGTGCTTGAAGATCAGTTCATCCATCGTCTTGGACTGAACGCGGCAGCCCGTTATTCGGACTATTCGCTTTCGGCAGTCGGCGGAAGCTGGACGTATTCCGGTGGCATCGACGTCGCACCAATTGAGGATGTGACATTCCGTGCGCAATATTCGCGCGCTGTTCGTGCACCAAACGTGCAGGATCTTTTTGCGGGCAATTCAACTGGTTTCCCAGCCGCAACCGACCCTTGCTCTGATCGTGGTACCGCTGCTTCGCGCACCGATGCCTTGCGTGCATTCTGTCTTGCCGCTGGTGTTCCAGCAGCGACAGTCTTCACCCGTGCGGTTCAGCCTAATGCGCAGATTCAGGCAGATTTCGGTGGTAGCCCGACTGTTGAAGAAGAAACTTCGGATACCTTCACCGCTGGTCTCGTGTTCCGTCCTAGCTTCGTACCACGCTTGAACATCACGGCAGACTATTTCAACATCTCTGTTGATAACACGATCGGTGTTCTTGCAGGCGGTGTCAGCTCGGCTCTGTCGCTGTGCTACAACACCATTCAGGATCTGAACAATCCGATCTGTAAGGTGTTTGTTGGCATGCGTAATACTTCGAACGGCGCTCTGGGTCAGACTTCGGGTGGTAAAAACCCGCAGTTCCGGTCAGCCAACGTTGGCAATCTGGAAACCAGCGGTATCGACGTTCAGGTTGATTATTCGATGCCAGTGATGAACGGTAATCTGGGCTTCTTCTACCTGGGTACTTGGCTCGACACCTATCGGAGCACGCCGATTTCTTCGATCCCAGAGCGTGAAAACATCGTTGAAGGTACGCATGGTCAGCCGAAGTACCGTCACAATGTTCGTGTGACCTACAGCGAGGGTCCAGCCTTGTTCTCGGTTCGCTGGCGTTATGAAGACGGCACGAAAGACACCCGCATTCAAAACGTGTTCAACGGAACGCAGCGCATTGGAACAGATCCTGCTCTGCTTCCCAAGCCTTATGTCGGATCGACTAACTATATCGATCTGAGCGTTGGCGTCGACTTGAACGAGAATTTCTCGCTCAACGCGGGTGTTAACAACCTCTTCGACACACAGCCACGTATCCTCGGATCGGCTGCAGAACAGGGTAACACACTTCCAAGCTTCTACGATGTTTTGGGTCGCGATTACTTTGTTTCAGCGCGCTTCAAGTTCTAAGAAACGCTTGATATGAAAAAGGAGGCGGCTGACCTTTAGGTCAGCCGCCTTTTTTGTTTGTGCCGGAACAGCTAAACTCTTGCTAGAATCCAACGCCTAGCGCGCAACGGTGACGTCAAAAGCCACAGTCATTCGATTTCCCTGAGATATTGGTCGCGTTCCATGAAACATGGTGCTGGGAAACAAGATGCAGTGTCCAACTTTTGGTTGGAATGAATGAAGGGCAGCAAGGCCAGTTTCGAGATTGGTTGGCGGAGCGCCAAGGTCCAGCCAGCCAGGCCCGCCTTGTTGAGACACTTCGGCTGGCACCTCAAAGTAACAGGCAGACGAAATCAAGCCCTTTGGATGAATATGGGGCGCATGTTTGCCGCGTCCGCATAAGCGAATTGACCAACTGCTGGTAATCCCCCAGGCGGCTTCGCGCATCGAGAGCAAGGGATGCACCAGATCTTGCTCTGGGAGCCCCGCCTTATAGTCTTGCAAGATGTCTAAGAGCGCAGCCTTTAAGCGCGCCAACTCTGGGGCGCGCCTTGCAAACAGAGTGCCCTTTGTCTGGCTCCCCGATTTAACGGACTGGCCGACCGGCGGCGCAGATGTGTCGTGGATTTTTAGCAGGCATTGCTGAATATCAGAGAGCTCGTCTGAACAAAATGGAACGGCAATTTGTCGAACCAGGCCAGTTTGCCCATGCAACCATTCATGTCGCGCATCGCCTTTGAGGCGCCAGCATATGTCAAGCAGCGACCAAGCGGAAATATCTGCCATTTTTGTTTTTGTAAGATCGAAAAGGCGGCGCTCAGCTTCATCAACCAAGCCAATGCGGATTAGGTTGCGGCATCGTGCAATGTGCCATTCTGCAGGTTCGAGATGGCCGAACTGCGCGAAGAGCTGCTCCGCTTCTGCTCCCATGCCAGCTTCACCCAAAGCGATACATAAATCGAGCAAGATCGTAAGATTGTCAGGCCACTTCTGATGTGCCCTCCGCAAGACATCAGTTGCTTCAGCAAAGCGATCGACGCCGGAAAGTATATGCGCCCAGCCTAGAAATAATTCTGGGCTTGGATGTGCCAAAAGCGCCTTCTCAAATCTAGAACCAAATTGCGTCTCATTACCCGATGACCATAGCATTTCCGCATAAAGACTATGCCCTTCTACCCACGCTGGCAGTTGCTCAACAAGCGCGCTTGCACATTCCAATGCTTCACCTTGGCGCCCCGCAGCAACTAAAGCTTGCGTGTAATCAAGGAAAAGCTTCGGGTCACCCGGTGACTGGGCAAGAGCCTCTTCATAAAAAACAACGGCTGCTTCATCGCCACATTCCAAAGCGAGTCGAGCACGACCGGTAAGCGCGCGAGAGTTAAAAGGTTCGATCGCCAAGGATCGATCATAGCTGCTGCTCGCCGCCGAGAAGTCAGCTGAAAGCCGCTCTGCATTTCCGCGGAGGGCCCAATATTTCGCGTTTGTGCTGCTTGTCCAACTGTTCACCAATAGCCGAACAGCCTCTTGCGAGCGGCCAAGCCGAAGAAGCAGGATGACCTTATTGAAAGCGGCCTCCTCCAAGCTTGGGTCAAGACGCAAAGCGCGGGTGAAAAGCTCCAGTGCCTCCTCGCTGCGGCCATTGCGTGCATAAAAATTGCCAGCACTATTGGAAAAACGTGCATCGTTGGGAAAGAGCGCCAGCCCTTTGCTGTAGAGAATATCGGCACCTGCATTATCACCCTTGCTTGCGAGAGCTGCGGCGTCCTGCGCAATGGCGGCCGAGTTCATCACTGGTCGGACAACCAACCGGTAATAGCAAACCGACTATTTGGAGCGAATGGTGGAACGTAGCTCACCAGGTGATTTTGCGGCACAAGAAACAAATTCAGTGCATTGAAGCGGGGTCGAAAACCCTCAGTCACATCACCTTCATCATCCAAAAAGAGGAGATAGCCGCCCCAGTCGGGATGCCAGTTATCGGGTGCAAGGTTCAGCACATATGCTACCCGCCAGCCTTGTGCGACATGGCTGTCTGTATGCCGACCCAGATAATGGTTTGCGGCAAATAATGTGGCCTGAGCATCTGCGCGGATTAGCTCGTTGATACCTGTAACATCCCGTGCGAGATTAAGAAATTCAGGTGAATTTAGGTGCTCTAAAAGAATTTCATGGGGGCCATCAGGATCCCAACGTTCATTGAGAGCGTCAACAATAGGATAATGCGCATAGCGAAATGCATAACGCCCTTCTGCAGAAAGGGCCTCGGCGGATGCGGCTGCACGGTTGACACGCTCCACTCCACCAGCTTTCATCATGTCCTCAGACTTAAAACTTTTTGCTTCAGCGACGGCATTTTCGTCGCTGAATATCGCCATGCTCCAGCGCGTCCGTTGCTTTAAGATCGACAAAAGTTCCTGCGCTGTTTGAGGTGTTAGAACGTTGCGGACTTGAACCCTGCCATTTTGCAAAAAGCGGCGGGCGAGCTCTGGCCGGTTAATGTCTTGGTTGATTTCAAACAGGCTTTTCATCTTCTTCAGTCACTTGATCATTAGAGGAGTGGTCTTCATGAACATTTATAAAACTTTAGCAACGCAGGTAATGGGCGTCGAGTTAGTTATCTGCGTCGAGGCGTCGATTTTATAGGCATAACGCTTGTTACTTCAGGCGCTATCATGAACATGTTGATTGCCTTGACGTCGAGCAAGCGGGCGTCACCAAAAAATCACCGCTTACTTTACATACCTATCTGCCTATAGAAAGAGCCATAAAATTGAGGCTGTGGTGAAGGCGGTAAAGATGAGGATGAATCCCAGACTGGACGTATCGGCGCTGGCCAAAAGTTTTCAGAAAGATGGGCGCCTGCATATTCCTGAATTTCTCCATGCCGAAGACGCCAAAACTCTTTATGAGACACTGCGCTACCGTAACGACTGGATGCAAGTGTTGGCAACGACGAACGGTGCGGTCGAACTTGACCGGGCGACGCGTGCAGCATTGGATCACGACCAAGTCAAGGCGCTCAATAACGCTGTGTATGCGCAGGCGCGATCCGGGTTTCAGTATCGCTTTGAGACAGTCCGTGTGCCGGATAGTGCAAACGAACGCGCGGCCAGCACGGATATCCTCTTTTCCTTTGCTAGCTTTATGTCGACCGACCATGTGCGAGATTTCCTACGCACGATTACCGGCTCCTCGGAAATAGAATATGCAGATGCCCAAGCGACAGCATATGCACCCGGAGACTTTTTAACTGGCCATGACGATGCGGTAGAAGGCAAATTCCGGCGGGCGGCCTATGTGTTTGGCTTGACACCTGTCTGGCGGCTGGAATGGGGTGGATTGCTTCTGTTTCACGGACCAAATGGACATGTCGATTGCGGATGGGTGCCGACATTCAACACCCTAAATATATTTAAAGTACCTCAATTGCATAGCGTCAGTGAGGTAACGCAAGCCGCAGCATATCGTCGGTATGCGATTACTGGCTGGTTGAGGGCCCACGAACAACCCGACTGACATTCGGGAATATCAAAATGATACTGTCGCGATCGTTCAACGTGGCTTCTTACCCAGTTGCCATTTTCAACCCCCCATCGCCCTCGTCCACCATCACCGTGGCGCCATCGGGGATGCCGCCGCGCAAGAGCATGTCTGCCAGCGGGTCCTGCAAATAGCGTTGGATGGCGCGTTTTAGGGGGCGTGCGCCATAAACAGGGTCATAGCCCACGCGTCCAAGCCATGCTTTGGCCTCGTCTGACAAGGACAGAGTGATCTTGCGATCTTTGAGCAGTTTTTGGACGCGCTGCACCTGAATATCGACGATCGGGGCCATATGATCGGCGCCCAAACGGTGGAACAATATAACCTCGTCTAAGCGGTTCAGGAATTCGGGCCGGAAATGGCCGCGCACGATTTCCATGACTTGCGGTTCGACCTCTTTCACATCCTGACCGTCTTCCAACGCGGCGAGATGCTGGCTACCCAGATTGGATGTCAGGATGATGAGCGTGTTGGAGAAATCGACAGTGCGGCCCTGACCATCGGTCAGGCGGCCATCATCCAACACCTGCAGCAGTATGTTGAAAACGTCCGCATGGGCCTTTTCAACTTCGTCGAACAACACGACCTGATAAGGCCGGCGGCGGACGGCTTCGGTCAGCACGCCGCCTTCTTCATAACCGACATAGCCCGGAGGCGCACCGACCAGCCGCGCGACGCTGTGCTTTTCCATAAATTCGGACATGTCGATACGCACCATCGCATTGTCATCGTCGAACAAGAAGGATGCGAGCGCTTTTGTAAGCTCGGTCTTGCCAACGCCTGTTGGCCCCAGGAATAAGAACGAACCAAGGGGGCGGTTCGGGTCCTGAAGCCCGGCGCGCGACCGGCGTACCGCCTTGGACACCGCTTCGACGGCATCTTTCTGACCAATGACGCGCGCGCCGATAAGTTGCTCCATATTGAGCAATTTATCGCGTTCGCCCTCCAGCATTTTGTCGACCGGAATTCCGGTCCAGCGGCTGACGACGCTGGCGATGTCTTGCGCGGTCACTTCTTCGCGCAGCATGGCATTGCCGGCGGCGGCCTCGGCTACCTCTAGTTGCTTTTCCAAGCCCGGTATCGTGCCATATTGCAGCTCGCCCGCTTTGGCGAGGTCGCCCGATCGCTGCGCTTGTTCCAATTCGATGCGCGCGCCATCCAGAAGTTCTTTGATTTTGGCTTCGGCAGAAATCTTGTCTTTTTCCGCCTGCCACCGCTGCGTGAGCTCGAGCGATTGCTGCTCCAGATTGGCAAGCTCGCCCTCCAAATTGGCCAGACGGTCCTTGGACGCCGCATCGCTTTCCTTGCCCAACGCTTCACGTTCAATCTTTAACTGGATGATCCGGCGGTCGAGCGTTTCAATTTCTTCAGGCTTGGATTCAACCTCCATCCGCAGCCGCGACGCGGCTTCGTCCATCAGGTCGATGGCTTTGTCCGGCAGGAAACGGTCGGAAATATAGCGGTGCGACAAGGTGGCGGCGCTGACCAAAGCGCTGTCGGTAATACGCACGCCATGGTGCAGTTCATATTTCTCCTTCAACCCGCGCAGGATGGAGATGGTATCCTCGACAGTGGGTTCGCCGACGAAAATCGGTTGGAAGCGGCGTTGAAGCGCGGGGTCTTTTTCGACATGCTTTTGATATTCATCGAGCGTCGTTGCACCAATGCAGTGCAGTTCGCCACGCGACAAAGCAGGCTTGATCAGGTTGGCGGCATCCATCGCGCCTTCGCCTTTGCCCGCGCCGATTAATGTGTGCATTTCGTCGATGAACAAGATGATATCACCTTCGGCCTGCTTAACCTCGTCCAGCACGCCCTTGAGCCGTTCTTCAAATTCGCCGCGATATTTTGCGCCCGCAATCAACGCGCCCATATCGAGCGACAGTAATTTGCGATGCTTCAGGCTATCGGGCACGTCGCCATTGGCGATGCGCAGCGCGAGTCCTTCGGCAATGGCGGTTTTCCCGACGCCGGGTTCGCCAATGAGCACGGGGTTATTCTTTGTACGGCGCGCAAGGATCTGGATGGTGCGGCGGATTTCCTCATCGCGGCCAATAACGGGATCCAATTTTCCGGCGCGCGCAACTTCAGTCAGGTCGCGTGCGAACTTCTTGAGCGCGTCATAACGGTCCTCTGCACCAGCGGTATCGGCTGCGCGGCCACCCCGCAGTTCGTTTATAGCGGTGTTCAGACCGTCGGCTGTGACAGCTGCTGTCGCTAGCGCCTTGCCTGCTGTGGTGGTTTTCGCCAGCGCCAGTGCGAGCAACAGCCGTTCCACGGTGACATAGCTGTCGCCGGCCTTTTGCGCGACTTGTTCGGCGGCGTCGAGGACGCGCACGGCGTCATTGTCGAGGCCTGGGGTCTGTTGCGCGCCGCCGCCGGACACGGCCGGCACCTTCGCGACCGCCGCGTCGGTTTCACGCAACGCAGTCGCCGCGTCGCCGCCAGCGGCCTTGATGAGGCCAGATGCCATGCCCTGCTCATCTTCAAGTAAGGCTTTCAGGAGATGTTCAGGCCCGATCCGCTGATGGCTCATGCGAATGGCGACGGTCTGCGCGCTTTGCAGAAAACCCTTGGCGCGGTCCGTAAATTTTTCGAGGTTCATGCGCTATTTCCTAAATGTCGATGGGGCCTTTGTGCGCAAAGGCTCCATGTCTACACAGAATGTAGTGCGGCATTTCTGCAACACAAGTATGCAAAATGGATTTGTCTGAACCTGCAATGGGTTCAGGGGCGAGCACTGATTACAATCGGACCAAAGCATGATTGTATCCGGCCATTTAATACTTTTTCGCTAAGCCTATTTGATAGATGTGCTGATAACATATTGCAGTCGTTGACGCTGCCGCAGGATGTTCGAAGGGACAAACCACGTTGCGAAAGCGATGGCCCACCCCATATCAGAGAAATTGGCGCGCGCTCCGCGATACGGGACAGACGATTAAATGATCAATCCATCTAATGTCTTCCGTAGCGGTTCAAGCCACTCGCTATACGGTAGCCAAATATCCATACCATCACGGTTGAGCGGTCGGCGTACCTGTTCGCTACTTGGTGTCCGTACAACCCTCCCCAGCTTATGAAAATCAAGCATTGAGGGATCCCAGCCAAGTTCGAGATACTCTAGGACAGTTTTTAATTCATTTTCTGCATTTTCGATCAAGCGCTCATATTCAACATGATGCACCATACCCGGGACGTTTATGGAAAGGTGCCGCATAAAGCGCACATAGTCGACATAACATCTCGCCACGTCCTCTAGAACGAAAGATGAGGCGTGTGCTGAAGAAAATGATTGAGTGAAATTTGAAAAGCAGCAATCCATAGGAGCGCGGCGGATATCGATGAACCGTGCTTGCGGAAGTATGCGCTGGATGAAGAGCACGTTGCTCCAATTATGTGGTAATTTATCAATGAAATACGGTCGATCGGTTTTGCGGTGTAGCTTAGCGCGACGCAGATACTCGTCGCCCAAGGCACTGGCTTGCCGATCGTTCATATTTTT
Source organism: Sphingorhabdus sp. (assembly GCF_044239045.1). Lineage (GTDB taxonomy): Bacteria > Pseudomonadota > Alphaproteobacteria > Sphingomonadales > Sphingomonadaceae > Sphingorhabdus_B. The sequence continues at coordinate 20,358 of NZ_JBIICD010000016.1, read as the reverse complement.
AATGAGGTGGGGCACGGTTACTTTGCCATGCTTCGTCGCACTCTCCATCGCAGATCGCAAAATAGCCGGGATGTAAGGAAGTTCTCCAGCGGGTTCGATATGCGCGTGACTTCCCAGCATCTGCTCCAATAATGTTGAGCCTGAACGTGGCAGGCTGACAATAAAAATAGGAATATCATTCTGTGGCGATGCTGTTGGAATCTTATTGATAGAAGCGGCATTGAGTGTCCGTTCTACCTCGGTAACCTCAGCCGTCAGTTCATTTGGATCATAGCCAATGCTATCCGCCCGCTGTCGGTTACCAATCGCATAATGTTCGAATGCTTCAGCAAAACGGCCGCGATCATGCAAGGCACGACCCAATGCGAAATGTGCAGGCGCACTGTTTCGAACATCTACTGCCACTGCAATCGCTTGGCGCATATGTGCCACATCATCATCGGTAAAGACGGGAGCTTTAATGCTGGCCAGACCCCACCAAGCCTCCCCGCATTCAAAATCCGCCTTTATTGCGGCGCGATAGGCATTGATCGCATCTTCGACTTGGCCTGCGGCCCGCAAACTATGGCCCAAAGCAATCCAGTAGAAAGGATTTTCTGCTGATTGATCGACTAAGGTTTGGCGTAATGCCATTGCCTCCTCGGTCCGACCCAGCTTATCGAGAATTACGGCGATTATAACCTTTAGAGCTGGGTCATCCTCCTGCTTCAGCAATGTTTCAAACAGGATAAGCGCCTCGTCTAACCGCTCTTGTTGGTTCAAGATCGAACCTAAATTGCGATGCACCTCTGCGCTTGTTGCACCATGCTTCAAGGAAAGCCGAAAAAAATGCTCTGCCTGCCCGAGTGCGCCCAGTTGCATGGCAATAGTGCCCAATTGCGCCAGGCCACGGGGCTCATTGGGATATCGACGTAAATGATCCATTGTAAGGCGCGCGGCTTCGTCGAGCTTTTTGTCGACCATCAGCTTGCTCGCCTCGGACAATAGCGGAAATGCGGTTACACCATTTTGCCTTACGCCCGTGGTCATTTCATGCACGCCCTATTGATAACCAAGGAGCGCGCGTAGACCTGGCGCATGATAGTTAACAAGTGCCCGGTGATGTGGGCCAAGCGCTTCGGGCAGGTCAACCGAAATACCGGTTAGATTTTCTCGCGCTGTTCCGCTTTGCTCTCGGCTTGAACCGATCATAACCCTCTCTCGCCAATCCAATGTCATGCTTATTCCACAGGCCGAAAAAAGCTGTTCAAAAAAAAGCTCCGCTGCCGTGGTTTCGAGGTTGCCCAAATGCCTAAGGATATCTTCATATTTCACTGGATAAACCCGTGCACCCAGCCATGCAGCAGCGTTTAATTCATAGGTGTCCTTTAGGGACGGTGCTTTTCCGGGCAATCCAAATATCATCAAAGTCAAAAGCTCGTCTAATTCCATCTCGCCAGACTTTAGGTGATCAACATTACCTGAAAACTGCTCAGAAACAAAAAATCGTGCACGCGCGATGACCCAGTCATAAGGGTCCCGGTATAGTAGAATACGATTGCAGGACGCTGTTTCGATCACCGACGCGTCAGCCATGAACAAATGCCCCCAGCTCAACATCGGCTGCGATGGATCAAATGCACGGCGATGCTTTTGCAGAGTTGGCCACTGTATGAAGTCAGCGTTGTACTGTTGATCCAGTGGAACAAACATTCGCAATATGTTGCGCATTAGATGGCTGCCGCTCTTGGGAACGCTGTTCAAGAACACAGGCTTAGTCAATGGAGTTTGCGCAAACTTGGCGTTTTCTTCATTGAGGGTATCAGCGTTTATCCAGATTTCAGCCATAAAATGATACCCTCGATATAGATCTGTTGATCAAAAGAAAACGGGCAGCGTGTTTCCACGCTGCCCGTTTACAAATTCGCTACCAATTAGAATTTGGCAGATACATTCATGAATACTCGACGGCCCACAAACGGATATTGAGACGCAGCCACCACGGGGCCAAGTGTACTAATTTGGCTACCATTTAGGACCGATACTCGAGGTGGTCGTGTATCAAAAATATTGCTCATCCCAATTGTTATGTCGAATTTTTCGCCAATTTCCTGCGTCAGTGACAGATTGTGATAAAATGTCATCGGAGTAGTTACCTTAGGGCAGTATGTCCCATAGACCGATGAATTAATACACGGATTGCCGCCATTGCTATCCAGGAAATCTTCTACGTTGGATGTCGCGCCAATGACGTTGATCCCGTAAAAGAGGGAAGTTTGGCTGCTTGGAGATTGCCAGTTCACGCGGAAATCTCCTACCCACTTGGGGGAACCTGCTTCGCCATTGGTTGACGTTCCGGGCGACCCTGGAAGAAGTATGAGGTCATCCTTCAACTGCCATGTCATGTCCGCAGTGACCGAAATGCTCCCCAGGTTCCCAAGATCTTGCCTGATATTTGCCGCAACGTCGATCCCGCTATTGCGCTGACTGGCGATGTTGACAAATTTATCCTTAACATTGGCAACATTGAACGGAGCAGCGGTCTGTCCGCGGGTGAACAAATCGCATAGTGGTTCATTGGCAAAATCCAGCGAACCGTAGCAGCCTCGCAAAATGTTACCGGCACCTAATTGTGTGATTTCGTCGCTCACCCGAATATCAAAATAATCTACCGATAGGCTGATCTTGGTGTCAGGCATAAAACCGAACCTAGGTGTAAACACTGTGCCAACTACCAGAGCTTTAGATGTTTCTGATTTCAGAATTCCAACACCCCCGGATGCTGTAATGTTGGCGCTTACTCCCGTCCCTGAATGGGTCGAAGGAATGCCATCTGCCGCGCAGTTGTCAGCTATCCTTTGCGTGATTCTACCTAAAGCCAGATTCCCTGCCCAGCGAATACATGGGTCAATCGAACGTTGGGCGGCAGAGCTTGTTTCATCCGTCAAAAATTGCTCGAACAATGCCGGCGCACGGAATGACGTGCCGTAGCTCCCCCGGAACCTTACCCAATCATTGACAGCCCAATTGGCGCCAAATTTATATGTAAAGTTTCCGTTGTCACTCGCAGATAAACCGTCAAGCGCACGCGTTGCCTTAACGTTTGTAGCGCGGCCTGCTGCCGAGAGTGTCAGTTCTTTGAAGAAATCAGTGTCGGCGAGAATAGGAACGCGCACTTCAGCAAATGCTTCTGAAGTCTCGCTCTTGCCAGCCGTGATTCCTGACGTTGACGTGCCCCAGGCATTCCCCGCACGGGTAATTTCTCCAGGTGTGTCATTAATTCGGTCAAGCCGTGCAGTGATGCCCGCCGCCACAGATAATGGTCCGGCTGGGAGATCGAGCAACTTACCCGACAGCGAAGCTTCACCGGTAACCTGCGTGTATACCGTTTTACCTTCTTCCCATTCAAAGAGAAAATCGATCTGGGGCTGAGTCAACTGACCAAACAAAAAGTTCGGGTTAGTCCAAGGTATGTCGATGCACTTTTTCCCCGAAATGGGTGTGACAGTGCCTACGCATGACGCACTTTGGAAATATCCAGTGTCATAGACATCCTGCAAAATCTGCTGGCTACGATAACGGCCTATGCTTTTGCTATATTGGCCATAAACTTCCCATTTCCAGTCACCAGCACCGCCAAAATCTCCACGGAAGCCGCCCACGCCGCGATAATAATCGACCTTTTGACTGTTATCACTCTGGTTGGTTATGGCGGTGGGGCTGAGTAAGTTTACCCCCTGCCACCCGTTTGCCCATAATGTGGCCGGTGTGCCGGTGCCGTAGAGATCCCCAGTATATCCGAAATTCCAGAACTGACGCCAGCCGTTTTGATATGTTTCGCGGCGGTTAAACAAAAACTCACCAAACGCTTCGATTGAATCCGTTAACTCGTACGATGCATCGGCGAACAATGTGTACAAGTCGGTCGCAGGAATGATTGTCTGCCCTTCGACAAATGGGTGATAAGAATTCTGGACTGCAGTTGACGCTGTATCATAGCCTGTAGGAAACCATCCAGTCGGCGCGCCGAAATCACCCTCATAAGAGGGAGCGCCATATGCCGGAATGCCTAACCTCTCACCGGGATATTGATACTGCAACAAGACAGTTGCCCCATTAGGTGAGGTGTTAATCCCAGTGTCCGGACCGCGCGGGCCATCAAGTTGCATGTTATCGATTAGGTTGTAAGTCCAGACATGGCCTCCGCGGAGATCTTCGCACTTTGGCTTGCCAGTTCGTGGGTCGATAAGGTCAGCTCGTGACCCGTCAGGGCGGAAGATATATGCTTCTGGGCAGGCGAGATATTCGCGATCGCCCCGATTTAACTCGTTGGTGTGGCTGTAATCGCCCGCAATCATTAGATGGCCACGATCGAACTTTTTGCCGTAAATGGCATTTATGCGGTATTCTTCCCCGCCACTGTCCATCGGGGCTGAGACGTTGGCATTGAGGTACAGGCCATCCAGGGTTGTCTTGGTCATGATATTCACTACGCCGGCCACGGCGTCAGAACCATAAATCGAAGAAGCACCCGTTTTTACAATGTCGATCGATTTCGCGATAGATTGCGGCAACACGTTGAGATCAAATGAAGACACGGAGCCGCGAGTTCCAGCAGGGCCAGCTCGGCGCCCGTTAAGCAAGACAAGCGTACGATTGGGGCCGAGCCCGCGAAGGTCGACCGTCTGCGCCCCAGGACCGCCCGCAGTCACGAAGTTAGATGAAATAGCAGATGTGATCTGGGTCGACCCTGCCGCCACTGGCGAGCTTTGTAGCGTCGAGGCTATATCAAAACGGCCTTCTTTCGCCGACAACTCAGGATCAATGACAGTGACCGGATCGGGGCTGTTAAATGCATCCGTGCCCTGAATACGAGAGCCTGTAACAACAATCGCTTCTTCATCCGCCGCTTCTTGATTCAACTTTGGCGCCGCTGCATCCTGAGCGAATGCCGGATTTGCCAATATCATCGCCAGCGCAGATACACCAACAAGCCCAATGCGTTCCCGACGCGAAACGTCGCGATTAAACTTTTTCATAAGAACCCCCGTCCAAAATTTTCAGCCTTTTAAATATCATGGTTGATTGCGATTTGAAAGGGAAGTTATCAAACTAGATTAATCGGGCCACCTCGCGCCGCTGATCACGCCAACGACAAGGTTGCCTTACAGTTTCTGTTGTCTGGTCGACTACCCCCTTGCAGATGGGAAGTTGTCACTTTTTAAACAATATGTTAGGCCCTCGCTTCTAAAACGGGGCCTAACAAAAAATTGCTAACAAATGTTTTTGACCAGAAATGCGCCGACGCCGATATTATTTCCAATTGCGGGCAAGCGCGTCGAGCAATTGCACGCCCCAGCCCGATGCGCCCTTTGGCGTCACTGGCCCGGACCTGTCTGCCCAGTTGACGCCCGCAATATCAAGATGCGCCCAAGGAACATTTTTATCAACGAAGAAGCCAACGAAGGTAGCACCAAGGCCCGCGCCAGGGCCGCCGCCTTCAACAACGTTTTTAATGTCGGCAATGTCGGATTTCATATCATCGAGATAGTTTTTGTGCAGCGGCATCCGCCACACATCTTCACCCGTGGCCGTGCCCGCTGCGGTAACCGCTGCAGCCAATTTTTCATCACGGCTGAATAGGCCAGCATATTCGTCGTTCAAAGCGCCAACGATGGCGCCTGTCAGGGTCGCCATGTTCACCAAAGCAGCGGGTTTTTTCTGGGCGATTACATATTCATTGGCGTCCGCCATCACCAAACGGCCCTCGGCATCGGTGTTGAGGATTTCAATGGTCTTGCCGCTCATCGTGCGCACGACGTCACCGGGACGTTGCGCATTACCGCCGGGCATATTTTCGGCCAGCGCGGCAACGCCGATGACGTTCACCGATGCCTTTGACTTTGCGAGCGATAATACAGCGCCCATGATGCTGGCTGCGCCGGACATGTCCGCCTTCATCTCCCACATGCCAGCACCTGGCTTTAGCGATGTACCACCTGTATCAAAGGTAATGCCTTTGCCGACCATCGCCAATGGTGCGCCATCGCCTGCGCCGCGATATTCTACAATCATCATGCGTGATGGACGGCGCGACCCTTGGCCAACACCGACCAGCGACCCCATGCCCAATTTGCGCATCATCGGCTCGTCGAGCACTTCAATTTTGACGTTTGCTGTGTTGCCGAAAGCGGCGCGAACGCGCTCAACAAAAGTTTCGGGATAGATGACATTTGCGGGTTCAGCCGCCAAATCACGTGACAAGGACACGCCCTCTGCCAGCGCCGAATGCCGTGACTTCCACAAGGCCTCAGCGCTGCCCGCTTCGTTGCTGATTATGGTTACGGGGTTTGTCGGCGGCGTTTTGCGGTCGACAGTTTTATAGCGATCAAACCGATATTGGCCCATGGCATAGCCCAACGCAGCTGTAGCGGCTTCGTCTGAGTTAAAGCCGCCTGTAATGGTTACGGGCTGGGCTTCATCGCGCAAATCCTGTGCAGCTTTGCCCGACGCGTTGCGGACATGGGCGATGCGGTCGCCTTCCTCGCCAACGCCGCTCAATATGATGCGGGAATAACTGCCGATGCCGCGAAGCGACAATGAACTACCCTCTTTGCCTTCAAATTTTGCTGATGCGATGGCTGCGTTCAATGCTTGCGCGGTTGGCGCATCAACCACATTGGCGGGCAGCGTCGCGTTACGCATCAATATCACCAGCGCACCCGATGTTGGCGCGGTTGCCGCGAAATTAATGGGGCGTGTTTGCGAATGCGTTGCCGCGGATGGCGCTATGCCCGATCCGATGACGTCGGCCTGCGCAAATGCGGGGGTGATTGCGGCGCTTGCCAGTGCAAGTGCGAAGAAACTGCGATGCATACAGGGACTTTCCTTTCCGTAAATCTTGGTTATGCCCGTTATGTAAGCAAATGAACCGATGTGACAAGGTCTCATTGTAGGGGGGAAGTTTTATGCGGAAATTTTTGTGGGCGTCCTTGGCGCTTGTGGGTGTCGTTGCGGGTGCAGGCGCGCTGTGGGAGCCATTGGCAGCGACTGGCTATGAAATGCCAAAGCGCAGTTATGATGTGGAGATTGTCCGCGATAGCTATGGCGTGCCGCATATCAACGGCAAGACCGATGCCGATACCGCTTATGGTCTGGCCTTTGCCCATGCGGAAGATGATTTTTCGACCATACAGGATGTCGTTGCCATGACGCGTGGGCGCTATGGTGCGCTTGCCGGTTCCGATGGGGCCAAGGTCGACTATGTGATGCATCTGTTAGGCGCGCGGGAGACTGCTGAGAAGCGCTATATGGAATTGTCGCCTGAAGTCCGCGCGGTGGCAGAGGCCTATGCCGCTGGCGTGAACCATTATGCGTCAAAACATCCAGAAGAAGTTCGCTTGTCGAAGCTGTTTCCTGTGACTGGACAGGATATTGTCACGGGCTTCGTGCTGCGCGCGCCGTTTTTCTACGGTCTGGATGGTGCCATCGGGGCATTGACCGAAGGCAAGCCGCTGCCAAAGGAGAGTGCTGCGCCAATGACGCCCATTGGGCGGGATCCGGAAATGAACGGCTCGAACGCCTTTGCCATTGCGCCAAAGCGTATGGCCGATGGTAAGACATGGCTGATTTCCAATTCGCACCAACCTTATGAAGGCCAAGTCGCGTGGTACGAAGCCGTAACGCATTCGGGCGAGGGGCTTGATATGGCAGGGGCTTTGTTCCCCGGATCACCGTTTGTGTTGTTGGGCCACAACCGTCATTTGGGTTGGACCAATACCGTCAACCGTCCCGACCTGATCGATGTCTATAAACTGGTGATGAACAAGGCAGGCGACCAATATCGTTATGATGGCAAATGGATGCCCTTGTCATCGAAGCGCGTCTGGCTGCCGGTGAAAATAGGTCCTTTCAATTTGCCGGTACCGCAGACGGTATACCGCTCTATCCACGGACCGGTCATCAAAAATGACAAGGGCTATTTTGCGATCCGCTATGCGGGCATCGACAATGTAAAAGTCGTTGAGCAATATTATCGCAACACCAAAGCGACCAATTGGGACGAATGGACCCAATCGATGGCGATTGGCGGCATTCCCGCGACGAATTTCATTTATGCCGACAAGACCGGTCGCGTTGCCTATATTTACAATGCTCTCTTCCCCGACCGTAAACCGGGATATGATTATACCAAGCTACTTCCGGGCGACACATCGGCGGCCATGTGGGAAGGGCCAGTTGGCTTTGACCGTTATCCCAAGATTGTGAATCCCGCATCGGGCTTTGTCCAGAACGCCAATAACACGCCGTTTCTAGCGGCGGGGCCTGGGTCGGAAATGGATCGTTCGGCTTATTCGCCTTATTTGGGCATTGAGCTTGGCATGACCAACCGTGGCTTGCGCGCAACAGAATTGCTGGCCGCCGATAGGTCGATCACGCCGCAAGAGCTGCTCGCGATTAAGATGGACATGATCTACAGCAAAAAAAGCTGGGTCGGGGCGTGGATGGCGTCCTTTGCTGCGCTGGATTTGAAAGACGCGCCCGAGCTTGCCGAAGCACAAAAGCTGCTCGCGAGCTGGGATTGGTCTAGTGATGGCAAGGGCCGTGCTGATGCCTTTGCCGAACGCATCATCCGCTTTGGCGCAAGGCCAAACTGGCGCGGAGACAAGATGCCCGATGCCCGTACTACGCTGCAGGAGGCTGTCACAGAGTTCAAAGAACGCTTCGGCCGGATTGATCCGCTTTTGGCCGATATTCAACGCCTAAGGCTTGGCAATGTCGATTTACCAATGCTGGGCGGCAGCGATGCCTTGCGTGCCACAACTATATGGGATGCAGAGCAAGCTGATGGCAAAATGCGCGTCCGACATGGCGATAGCTACATCATGCTGATGCGATGGGACAAGGATGGCAAGGTGCAATCGGAATCGATCCAGCCTTATGGTTCGGCGACCACGCGCCCCGAATCGCCGCATTATACCGACCAGATGAAATTGTTCGTTGCGGGCGGGTATAAGCCTGTTCATTTCGAATGGGCTGACGCCGTCAAGAACGCAAAACGCCGTTATCGGCCATAAAAGCCGTTTGTCGAAAAATTTGGGCATCACATTGTGTTTGCCTGCATCGCCGCTATCTTTAGCGGCAATGATTTTTATCTATAGGAGCAGAATATGATCCGTAAATTAACGCTCGCCCTGATGATGTCGGGCTCGATGCTAGTGGCGCAGACACCCGCCTTCGCGCAGTCCGCAGCGCCCGTTTCAAAATTGGTGGATGCGGTCAATATTCCGCATGAAAAATTCACACTCGACAATGGTCTGACCGTTTTGGTCCATGAAGACCGCAAGGCGCCCATTGTTGCCGTGTCCATCTGGTATGGCGTCGGATCCAAGAACGAGCCGAAGGGTAAAACAGGCTATGCCCATTTGTTCGAACATATCATGTTCAACGGCAGCGAAAATGCGCCGGGCGATTATTTTGAATATACCAAGAAAATCGGCGCGACCGATCTGAACGGGACCACATGGTTGGACCGCACCAATTATTTCCAGACCGTACCAACAACAGCGTTGGAATCCGCCTTGTTCCTCGAAAGCGATCGTATGGGCTTTTTGCTCAACGCTGTGACGAAGGAAAAGTTGGATAACCAAATCGGCGTTGTTTCCAACGAAAAGCGTCAGGGCGACAATCAGCCCTTCGGCTTGGTTGATTACAAGCGTTCAGAGACGCTGTTCCCCGTTGGCCACCCATATCATCATGATACGATTGGAAGCCTCGAAGATTTGTCAGCCGCTTCGCTTGATGACATGAAAAACTGGTTCATCGACCATTATGGCCCGAACAACGCCATTTTGGTTTTGGCCGGCGACATCAATGCGGCGCAAGCAAAGCCATTGGTGGAAAAATGGTTCGGCAACATCAAGCGCGGCAAGCAAGTCGCGCCCGTTAACGCGCCAGTGCCAACGCTCGAAAAAGACGTGAAAATCGTCATGAAGGATAAGGTCCCGACCACGCGCATTTATCGCAACTGGGTGGTGCCTGGCCTCGCCGACCCCGATGCGAATTCATTGTTCATCGCGATGAGCGCGCTTGGCGGCTTGTCGAGCTCGCGTCTGGATAATATTTTGGTGCGTCAGGAACAGAGCGTGGTGGGCGTATCTGCTTACCTCATTCCTTTCGTACATGGCAGCTTGGTCAACATTCAAGCTGACGTAAAGCCCGGCGGTGATGCTGATGCAGTTGCGAAGCGCCTCGATGAAATCTTGGCCGATTATATCAAAACCGGCCCAACCGCCGAAGAAGTGCAGCGCGTCGCCGCAAGCAACATTGCCCAGCAAATCGATGGTCTTGAACAAGTCGGTGGCTTTGGCGGCAAGGCCGTCGCTTTGGCCGAAGGCGAACTATATGTGGGAGATTCGTCCTTCTACAAAAAAGAATTGGAGCGCCTTGCTTCAGCTAAGCCAGAAACAGTGAAGGCTGCGATGCAAAAATGGCTGACACGCCCCGTGCTTGAAATTCGCGTCGAACCCGGTGAGCGCGACGCCTATAAAGAAGTTGCCGCAGGATCAGGCAGCCGCACAGGTACATTAACGGCACCCGCATTTTATGCGCCTCCAGGCGCCGACGATGTATCGGTATCGGCACCCGTCGCCTTTCAGGATCGCAGCAAATTCCCTGAACCAACAAGCACGCCTTCATTGGATTTCCCAACGGTTGAAGAAACAAGCTTAAGCAATGGCATTAAGGTGTTTTTCGCGCGTCGCGCTGCTGTACCAACAGTCCGTGTCGCAGTTAGCTTCAATGCGGGCTATGCGGCTGATCCGGCCGACAAGCGTGGCATTGCGTCGATGATGTCCACCATGTTGATGGAAGGCACAACGTCGCTGACCTCGACCCAAATTGCCGAAACCGAAGAGAAATTGGGCGCTGACGTCACTGTTGGGTCTTCACTTGACCGGACGGTAGCGAGCTTGCGCGCGGTCAAGCCTAACCTTGGCCTTTCGCTCGATCTTCTGGCGGATGTTATCAAAAATCCGGCCTTTGCGACCAATGAGCTGGAGCGTGTCCGCGTTCAGCAACTGACTCGGATCAAGTCGGAAAATAATCAGCCGCAGGGCATTGCCGTGCGCCGCCTGCCGCCATTGCTATACGGTGCGGCGCATCCTTATGGCGGACCACAGACTGGTAGCGGATATGCAGAGACCGTGACGACGATTAGCCGCGCTGATGTGGCCAATTTCCATCAGTCATGGATGCATCCATCAAAAGCGGAAATCTTTGTCGTGGGCGACACCAGCCTGAAAGAAATCAAGCCAATGCTGGAACAGCGTTTTGGCAAGTGGGCACCAACCACAGCCGCCGCACCCGCGAAGAATTTCGCCGTGGCATTGCCTGCGCCTGAATCAAAAATTCTACTGATTGACCGTCCAAATTCACCGCAATCCTTGGTGCTTGCGGGCCTTGTGCTGGATGCAAAGGGATCGGACGATTTGCTGACTTTGCGCGCTGCGAACGAGATTTTCGGTGGTGACTTCCTGTCGCGTATCAACATGGACCTGCGTGAAACTAAGGGCTGGTCTTATGGCGTACGTAGCCAAATCAATGGTGCCGAAGATCGCGTGCCATTTTACATGTTCGCGCCAGTGCAGACCAATCAGACAGGACCATCGGTCAAAGTTTTGATCGATCAGCTGAAGGACTTTAACGGCGCGAAGCCGGTCACGGCGGCTGAACTGGAAAAGACGATCAAGGGCAATGTCCTCAAACTGCCAGGTAGCTATGAACAATCATCGGCGGTGCTGGGACAAATGCAGGCAGATCGCCTGAACAAGCGGCCGTTCAACTATGCCGAAACATTGGCAAGCAAATATGGCACGCTGACCGCAGCGGCGTTGAATGACGCTATGCGGGTAAAGGTCGATCCATCCAAGATCACATGGCTCGTTGTCGGCGATGCGGCGAAGGTGAAGCCACAGTTGGAAGCACTGGGATTGCCAATTGAAATGGTGACCGAAGCTGCTAACACCAATGCAAGCAACAAAGCTAAATAAGGAGCAAGGATATGGCAGCAGTTGATGGTGATTGGGACGTAACAATCAAAAGCCCAATGGGTGACCAAAAAGCAGTTTTGACCGTCAACAGCGACGGCGGCAGCTTTTCTGGCCAGATGTCCGGTGGACTTGGTTCCATGGACATCGCCAATGGCACTGTTGATGGCGATACGTTGAGCTGGGGCATGGATATCACTGTGCCTATGCCTATGCATTTGAACGCCACCGCAACGGTGTCGGGCGATGCCATGACCGGCGAAGTGAAGGCTGGTGCCTTTGGTTCGATGGGTTTGACCGGCACACGCAAGTAAAAGCAGCCGCGCGCGTTTTGCGCTGATACGCGAATGAAAGGCCGTCTATCCAACCGGGTAGGCGGCCTTGTTCTATGGGCCGCCAATGCTTATGTGGAGTTTGAACGCGTTTCCTCCGAATCGCGATGATCAAGATCGGAGCCACGTCATGAATCAGCTTGTTCCCCCTTCGCAATCGCGCATGTCCTTGGTGCGTTTGGCGCTGTTCGTTATCCCGACGATCATGTTTCTCGGTTTTCTCTCCGGTACCATGTCGGGATCAACGGCCGAAAACGCATGGTACCAAACATTGCTTAAGCCCCAAATTCAACCTCCAGGCTGGGTATTCGGCGTTGTTTGGCCCACTCTATATCTCATGCTGGGCTTGGCCTTTGCGATGGTACTGAACGCGCGCGGTTCGCGGGATCGGAATGTAGCAATCGTCCTCTTTTTGTCCCAATTCGTGATCAACCTCACTTGGTCACCGATATTTTTTGGTGCGCATCAGGTGACAGCCGCCTTTTTCATCATTCTCGTCATGCTTGGCGTTGCCATCGCCACGACCTTCGCATTTGCGCGGGTTCACAAGGCTGCAGCGTGGCTGTTGGTGCCGTATTTGGTGTGGATCAGCTTCGCGGCCATCCTGAATTTTCAGATCGACCAGCTTAATCCCGACGCGGAAAGTCTTTACGTTCCGGCCGCGACTTCCCAAATAAAGTGATATGGTCCATCCCCTGACCGTAATGGAGTGAATGACATGCAAAGCGAAAAGCGCATTTTTGACGATTTGGCCAAGGTTTTGAACGGCGTTGCCGGAACCGTGGCGGGCATGGGACGCGAAGCCGAGGCGAGCGTGCGTGAACGTGCGCGCGAATGGGCTGGCGGTCTTGACCTTGTGTCCCGCGAAGAATTTGATGCGGTCAAGACGCTGGCAGCCAATGCCCGCGCCGAGGCTGATGCGCTGGGTAAGCGGGTCGCTGCCCTAGAAGCTGCTTTGCACGCAAAAGGCGGTGCCGCCCCTGCCAAGGCAAAGCCAGCGACCAAGTCGGCAAAGAGTTCCGCCTAAACTTTTCCACAGTCGGCCCACAGCCTTGTGTTGCGCGTTGATGCAAGCCCCTTGCGTGCGAGTCCGTCAGGGGGCAGACTCGACCCAACACGACAGGCGCAATCACCATGCACGACGCAGACGAACAATATGAGCAATTCGAGCGCGATGAATCCGCGCCCGTAGACATGCTCGCGGCTTTGTTCGAAGCGCGCGGCTGGTCATTTGAACTGGATGGTGAAGACGAAATTACCGCCGAGTATAAGGGCAGCTGGGCCAGCTATCAGCTCCGCGCGATCTGGCGCGAGGAAGATAATGCGCTGCAACTCATCATATTGCCGGACATCACAGTTCCCAGCGACAAGCGGGCGCATGTGTATACCGCGCTTGGCCTCATCAACGAGCAATTGTGGCTTGGCCATTTCGACATGTGGTCGGCCAATGGCATATTGCTGTTCCGCCATGGCAGCCTGATGGCATCCAACGGATTGTTGGGTGTTGACCAAGCGCAAACCATCATTGACGTCGCGATTGACGAATGTGAGCGTTTCTATCCGGTGTTCCAGTTCATTATCTGGGGCGACAAAACTCCTGAAGAAGCTATCGCCAGCGCGCTCATTGAAACGCATGGCGAGGCATAAGCCAGATTAACCCTCGCGTTTTGCCCGAATGAGATAATGCATATAGCCCATGGCGATGGGCTTATCCTGATCTTCTTGCCATGCCCGTGCCTCAACATTGGCCATAGTCCGGCCAAGGCGCGTGACTTCGCCGACGGCGAAAGTCATATGGTTTAGGCCACCGCGCATGAAATCGACAGTGACGTTAACTTGCTTGATAGCAGAATCGCTACCTTTGGCGCGTAACGCTCGGTGAATGGCGGCAATAGCTGCAATCTCGAGCAAACCCGAAATCGCCCCGCCATGCAGGAAGCCCGGCCGGCCCTGAACGCGGTCGGCAAAAGGCATAGCGATGACCGGCGGGCCGTCGCGTTCGTCGACAATCTTCATATCGAGCGCGCGTGCGTAGGGCGGAAGGGCTGGCATATCGATCATGCTACGCGGTCCCCGATGCGGATGAACGTGCCGCTGGCATGCGCCAAGGGTTCGTCGGGGTTTCCATTATGCGCAAAGCCACGCACAAAGCCGATGCTGTTGGTCAAATGATAGCAAATCCCGCGACCATAAACCCGTTCACCCGAAGGCGAGGGCCGTAGATAGTCGATCCGAAGATCCATCGTCACTTGCGGGCGGAATTCACCAAGCTTGGTCCATATCGACATGCTGGTCGCATTATCCATCAAGCTGATGATCACGGCAGAAGCCAATATGCCGGTGTCGGGATCCGCAACAAGGTCCTCACGCCAATCAATCGCAAGCTCAACCCAGTCATCGCCATGGCCAACATATTCCATGTTGAGAAATCCGCCATGGCCGAATTTACCCATCATTTTGTTGACCAACGCAGGGTCGAAGCTGGTACCCTTTGGCGTGATGCTGCCCAGATCAGGTTTGCCAAATGCCATCTTATTCACTCGCGATCGAAGCAGCAGCTGGCTGCGCCAAGGCGCAAGATAGGGCCAATATGTACCTCAATTTCATGTGACATCTCCCTTGGCCAATTCCGTCCCGCGGTCACGCGCCGCGCGCAGTGTTTGCGTCATTAATCTGTCTAAAGCGCTATCAGCGTCCAGCACGGCAAGGCCCGCAGCCGTCGTGCCGCCAGGGCTGGTCACGCGCGCGGCCAAATCCCCCGGCGTTTCAGGTGAAGTTGCGGCCAAAATCGCAGCGCCTTCGGTCATCGATAGGGCAAGTTGCGCCGCCACCACCTGTGGCAGCCCTGCTGCTTCACCGCCTTTGGTCAGCGCGTCGATGACGCGGTAGATAAAGGCCGGGCCTGACCCCGCCAACGCCGTTACGGCATCCATATGGTCTTCGTCGTCGATCCAAATGACTGATCCCAATGGCGCCAGCCACGCTGCGATGTCCGACTTGACCAACTCCGTTGCCTTTGGCGCAAATAGGCCAAGGGGTGATTTGCCGATAGCGGCTGCCAAATTGGGCATAAGCCGTACAATCCGCGCGGCAGGAAAAGCGTCCGATAGGGTCTGCGTTGTGGTGCCAGCGAGTATCGAAATGACCAATGCGCCGGGGTTAAGCAATGGCGCAATGTCGGACGCGAGCGACGATAAAAGCTGCGGCTTTATGCCCAGCACGAGCACATCGAATGACGGTTGAACCTCTTGCGCCGACCGCGATAGCGCGACGCCTGCGGGCAGGTTTTCGGCGACAGGGTCCACGACATGGAAAGTGTCGGGCGATATGCCCGCGGCCAACCAACCGCGCAGCATCGCGCTGCCCATATTGCCGCAGCCGTAGAAACATATTTTCGATGGGAAAGCGGACATGGCGACCTTGATATTGTTCAAGCGAACCTCATGCCCTATCCATGCGTGGACGGCAACCTTAGGAACAATGACAGGCCCTCTGGCGCAGGCAAAGGCGGCGCACTTGCATGACGCAGGGCGTCAGCGCGCGCACGGTTAAGGATCGCGGCTGGCACATCGGCGTCATGGAAAACATGGTCTGCCTCACCCAATAAACGTGCAGTCAGCAAAGTCAGGTCATCGGGATTATCGGACAATAAGGCAATTTCGATAACGCGATCGCCCATGGGTTCATCTGCCGCTTTCAACCAATGTTCGACAGTATCGGGGGCGTGATTGCCAAATGGATCCAGCAAGCCACCTGCGGCAAAGCCTTGATCCAATGCGCGGCGGCGCTGCGGCCCTTCTGGCCAACGTTTGCGTATGGCAACGCGCGCGGCAGATATGGCATTGGCGAGCGGTCCCAAGCTTTCCGGCAGCTGAGTTTCAATCCGCTGGCGAATGGCCTTTGCCATGCCTGCGGACGCGCCGCCGGTGCCGACCGCCACCAAAACGGGCGTCCGGTCCACAATCGCTGGTGTCGTAAAATCACACATTTCAGGTCTGTCCACGACATTGACGAGCAGGCCGCGCGCTTTCAATGCATCAGCGGCGGTGTAGGCTTCGTCTTCGTCCGCGATGGCGACAAAAGCGATACGTGCGTCCTTATGTCCAGCATCCACGCATATGCCACCTGCGCGCTCTATCAGGCGTCTTTTGGCATCTGCCATTTCGCCTTCACCGACCAATATGACATTCTTGCCTTTCAGGTTCACAAATATCGGCAGCTGATCCAAGGCAAATTCCTATTTCAGCCAGTCGGGCACATGCTCCGCCGCCAATATCGCCTCAGGCGCAATCCGTTCTGCGACGACTGCGAATTTGTCGCCGTCGACGAGGACTTCGGGTACCAATCCACGGCTGTTATAGGTGCTCGCCATTGTTGCGCCATAAGCGCCAGCGGTCCGGAAAATAGCAAGGTCATTAGCGGCAACAGGGTCAACGTCGCGGCCCATGGCAAAGGTGTCGCCGGTTTCGCAGACTGGGCCAACAATATTGGCCATCATCTTTTGGCCATTGGGCACAACCGCTTCAAAATCATGCCATGCATCATAGAGCGCAGGGCGGGCGAGGTCGTTCATCGCGGCATCGACGATAACGAACGGCGCATTGCCCGCACCGGGCTTTACCCGGATAACCCGCGTGAGCAAGACGCCTGCATTGCCAGCGATAATGCGGCCAGGTTCAAACATTAATCGCACGCCCCAATCTTTGGTTACGCGTGCGACCATCGCGCCATATTCAGCCGGCTCCGGCGGATTGTCACCTTCGCGGTAGCGCACGCCAAGGCCGCCGCCCAAGTCGACATGTGTGATCATATGCCCTGCGGCACGTAATTCCTGCAGCAGCACACCCACTTTTTGAAAGGCGGTCTCAAGCGGCTCGAGGCTCGTTAACTGACTGCCAATGTGCAGTGCGACACCGCGCATATGCAGGTTCGGCAAAATGCTTAGCCTTGCATAAATCCCCGGCGCGCGGTGGATACCGACGCCGAATTTATTGTCAGCCTTGCCCGTTGAAATCTTGCCATGGGTGCCTGCGTCAACATCGGGATTGATGCGCAACACGGCCTGCGCCGTTAGGCCAAGCGCAGCGGCGAGTGCCGCCAGTTCCTGACCTTCTTCTTCCGATTCAATGTTAAATTGGCCAACGCCCACCTTCAATGCGCGGGTCATTTCTTCGGCGGTTTTACCGACGCCGGAAAAGACAATATCTTCGGCCGCCATGCCGGCAGCCAGAGCGCGGTCCATTTCACCGGCCGAGACAACATCGGCGCCATAGCCTTGCCGCGCCAGGATCTTCAACACAGCAAGATTTGGGTTCGATTTTACCGCAAAAGCCAAATGCGGGTTATTCAGCCCTGACAAAGCCGCACGAAACACCTGTGCGTGGCGTTCGAATGTAGCCCGTGAATAGACATAGACGGGCGTGCCAACAGCCTCCGCAATGTCAGCCAAAGGCACGTTTTCGGCGTGCAATACGCCATCGATAAAGTGAAAATGGTTCATGAGTTTCTATTCGGGATCAGTTTTGGCAGCTAGCGTTTGGTCTTCGGGGTTTAAGGGCTTGGGCTGCTCCCCCGGCGCGACATCAAAGGGGTCATCCGCGCGTCGTTCCGAACGTTTCAGCAATTCATCGCTACGCCCGGGCCGCGCCTGCGCCGACGGCGTCGTTAACACGCCCGCGCTTTGTGTGGTCGTCTGGCCATAGGCCTGCGGCGGCAGGGCATTACCCGAACGGGGTTCAAGGTCGCCAACCTTTCCGCACGCGGTGGCCGACAATACCATACCGATCACCAACAGGACGCGTTGCAATGTCATGCCTCAAGTTCCTTTTTTGCTGCCGCTATCGCCTCTTTTACGCGCACAGGCGCGGTGCCGCCAACGCTGGTGCGACTGGCGACGGAACCATCAATCGACAGGTCCGGCAAAGTACAGCCAGCGAGCAAGGGGTTGATAGCGGCCAAGTCGTCAGCATTTATATCCGACAGACCAATGCCCCGCGCTTCGCATGCCTTGACGATGCTGCCCGTCACATGATGCGCCTCCCGGAAGGGCATTGCAAATGCGCGCACCAGCCAGTCGGCCAAATCGGTTGCGGTGGAAAATCCGGTGTCTGCAACTTCGCGCATACGCGCCGTATTGAACGTTACATTAGCAACCATGCCGGTCATCGCTGCAATCGACAAAGAGAGCAGGTCATAGGCCTCAAACACAGGAGGCTTATCGTCCTGCATATCCTTGGAATAAGCCAAGGGCAGGCCCTTCATGGTGATCATCAGGCTGTTCATGCAACCGATGATACGCCCTGCATGGCCACGTACCAGCTCGGCAGCGTCGGGATTGCGCTTTTGCGGCATGATTGAGCTGCCCGTTGACCAGGCATCGGGCAAAGCGATGAAGCCAAAGGGCTGCGATGCCCAAAGAATCATTTCTTCGGCCAGACGCGACAGATGCAATGCGGTTTGGGCCGCCGCTGTCAGAAACTCCAGCGCAAAATCGCGATCGGATACAGCATCGAGGCTGTTACCCATCGGCCTATCAAAGCCAAGCGCAGCAGCGGTAGCGGCGCGATCAATCGGGAAGGATGTTCCCGCCAAAGCGGCGGCCCCCAAAGGCGAATGATTCAGGCGGCCGTGGCAATCGGCAAAGCGACTGCGGTCGCGTTTTGCCATTTCATAATAAGCCATCAAATGATGACCAAGCGTCACCGGCTGCGCCACTTGTAAATGGGTGAAGCCCGGCATGATGCTGCCCACATGTTCGTCGGCGCGGGCGACGAGCGCTAATTGGAACGCGCGCAGGCCAGCGTCGATTTCCTGTGTGGCGTTGCGTACCCACAGACGAAAATCGGTCGCGACCTGATCATTGCGTGACCGCGCGGTGTGCAGGCGCGCGGCAGGTTCGCCGATAAGTTCCCGCAGCCTAGTTTCCGTGACCATGTGAATATCTTCAAGCGTCAGATCAACGGGCACGCCATTGGCCCGATACTCGGCGTGGACCGCGTCCAGTCCCTGTTGGATTGCGGCATTGTCCGCGTCCGAAATGATGCCGTTCGCGGCCAACATATCGGCGTGCGCTTTGCTACCCGCGATATCCTCTTGCCAAAGACGCTTGTCGAATGGGATGGAGGCATTTATCTCGCGCATAATTGCGCCAGGGCCTTCGCCGAACCGGCCGCCCCACATGCTATTGGAATCCGACATGCGCTTTGTAATTGCCTTAATCCTTCTGGTGTTAACGGGGTGCGATAAAGAAACCCTGCCCGAGGGGCAAGCGCAACCCGCATCGGCCGAAAACTCTGGTGCTGCCGACACAGCGGATGTCTTATTGGAAAGTGCAAACGGCACCCGTGCGACGCTTAGCTACAAATTTGTGGGTCAAAAGGCGCCGGCCGCGCCCTTTGCGGACGCCGACGGACAGGATGTGACCTTAGCAGATTTTGAAGGCAAACCGTTGTTACTCAACATTTGGGCGACTTGGTGTGCACCATGTAAGGCCGAAATGCCGACCCTAGACGCGCTGGCAAAACTCGAAAAGGACCGGATGGCGGTCATTGCGGTATCCCAAGACCTTGAAGGCCGCGCCCCTGTTCTAGCCTTTTTCAAAGAGACAGGGATCAAGAATCTGATTCCCTATACCGATGCGGACAACGCTATACTGGCCGCGTTTAACAACGCCATCGCCCTACCCACGACCATTTTGTACGACAGTGCAGGCAAAGAGGTTTGGCGGATTGCTGGCGGCGTCGAATGGGATGACGCTGAAATGGCAAAGCTGCTGCGCGCGGCAGACTAAAACTATATAGGATACGTTAAACCGGACATTTGGCGGCAAATGCCTTGAGGCAAGATGTTTGCCCTACATTGATTGATTAAGAAATGGTGCGTGGTGCAGTCTGGTAGGAACGGGTCTCTGGTCAGACCTTCCCTGATACATGGGATTTTTCAGGGAATATTGCAATTCTGGGCGCCAGAATTGCTGCTGATCCTGTTAGGGAATGAAGGTT
>NZ_JBIICD010000027.1:0-14593 GCF_044239045.1 Sphingorhabdus sp. | reverse complement strand
CGGTTTCCAGGGCTGAGGACTTCCAAGGCGAAAGCCACTTCATGCGGATATTGTCCGACATGAATGCACCTGCCGACAAGGATGTGAAACGGCTGATATTATGCTCCGGAAAGGTCGCTTACGACCTGATGGAAGCCCGCGACGCATCAGGCGACAAAAATACCAGCATTGTGCGTATTGAGCAGCTGTATCCTTTCCCGTCGGAACCGTTGATTGTTCGCCTAAAGCGTATGACCAATTTGGAAGAACTGGTTTGGGCGCAGGAAGAGCCGCGCAACGCCGGAAGCTGGTCATTCGTTGATCCTTATTTGGAAGAATGTCTCGCCGAAGCTAATGTTGGCCCGACGCGCTCCCGTTACGCTGGACGCAGGGCCGCAGCCGCGACAGCAACTGGCCTTGCCAAGCGCCATCAGGCCGAACAAGCCGCCCTGGTCGCTGAAGCGTTAGGTCATAATGTCCGCGAAGAAATCCGCCGCCAGCGTACAGGTGGCAAAAAACCAATCACCCCTCCATCCGCGTGAGGATTAGATTATGAGCACTGAAGTTAAAGTCCCCGTATTGGGCGAGTCCATCACTGAAGCGACCCTTGGTCAATGGTTGAAGAAACCAGGCGAAGCGGTGGCGATCGATGAACCGATTGCCAGCCTTGAAACTGATAAGGTTGCGGTGGAAGTGCCTTCGCCCGTTGCAGGTATCATGGGTGCCTATGCCGTCGAAGAGGGCGCGACCGTCAATGTTGGCGCAGTCATCGGATCAATTGATGCCGGAACCGGCGCGTCTAGCCCAGCCGCAGCGCCCGTTGCTGCGGCCGCAGCAGTGGCGCCAGTGGTTGCAACCACCCCAGCGCCAGCACCTGCCACCGAGGCTGAAAGTAGCGACCTGCCGCTCTCGCCCGCCGTGCGCCGCCTTGTGCTGGAACTTGGCATTGACCCAAGCAAGATCAAAGGCACCGGCAAGGACGGTCGCCTAACGAAGGAAGATGTTGTTGCTGCCGCTAAGGGTGCATCTGCTGCATCTGCCGACGCACCCGTTGCGGCTACGCCAACAACGCAAGCAACAGGCGCGCGTCAGGAAGAGCGCGTAAAGATGACGCGTCTGCGCCAAACCATCGCCAAGCGCCTGAAGTCTGCGCAGGACACAGCCGCGTTGCTGACAACGTTCAACGATGTCGACATGTCGGCGGTTATAGAAGCGCGTGCGACCTACAAAGATCTGTTTGAGAAAAAGCATGGAGTCCGCTTGGGCTTCATGGGCTTCTTCACCAAAGCCGTGGCCTTAGCTGCGCGCGATGTGCCGGCGGTTAATGCGAAGATTGAAGGCGATGAAATCGTCTATCACAATTATCTCGACGTATCCGTTGCAGTCAGTGCCCCCAACGGCCTTGTAGTGCCTGTCGTACGCAATGCGGACGCCATGAGCTTCGCGCAAATTGAAAAGGCCATTGGCGATTTTGGCGCAAAGGCGAAGGCCGGCACGTTGACGATGGATGACATGTCCGGTGGTACATTCACCATTTCAAATGGCGGCGTTTTCGGCAGCCTGATGTCAACGCCGATCATCAATCCCCCGCAATCGGCAGTGCTTGGCCTTCACCGCATTGAAGACCGCGCTGTTGTGCGCGACGGACAAGTCGTGGTGCGCCCGATGATGTATTTGGCGCTAAGCTATGACCACCGCCTCATCGATGGTCGCGAAGCTGTTACTTTCCTGAAGATCGTCAAAGAGGCGATTGAAGACCCGACCCGGTTGTTGATCGACCTTTAAGGAGCCCGAGCCATGGCAGAACATGATTACGACCTGATCGTTATTGGCGCGGGTCCAGGTGGCTATGTTGCCGCAATCCGCGCTGCCCAATTGGGGCTGAAGACCGCATGCGTAGAAAGCCGCGAAACATTGGGCGGCACATGCCTGAATGTCGGATGCATTCCGTCCAAGGCCTTGCTGCATGCGTCCGAAATGTTTCATGAGGCACAATCGGGTTCGCTGGCGAAATTCGGCATCGATTTTTCGGGCGTATCGCTCAACCTCGACCAAATGCATGCCGAAAAGGCGAAGGCTGTTGGTGAGCTGACTGGCGGAATTGAGTTCTTGTTCAAGAAGAACAAGGTCGATTGGCTGAAGGGTCGCGCGGCCTTTACCTCAGCCAACAGCGTCGATGTTGCTGGCAAAAGCTACACCGCAAAAAATATCATGATTGCGACCGGATCGTCAGTCACGCCATTGCCCGGCGTCGAGATTGACCAGAAAGTTATCGTCGATTCCACCGGCGCGCTTGCCTTGCCAAAGGTGCCAAAACATCTGGTGGTGATTGGCGGCGGGGTCATTGGCCTTGAGCTTGGCAGCGTATGGTTGCGGCTTGGCGCGCAAGTTACGGTTGTCGAATATCTTGATCAGATTTTGCCGGGCATGGACGGCGAAGTCCGCAAGGAAGCTGCCAAAATTTTCAAGAAGCAAGGCTTCAACATCCGCACCGGAACGAAAGTCACTGGCGTGACCGTGAAGGGTGCCATGGCAAAATTGACGGTGGAGCCAGCAGCGGGCGGCGCTAGCGAAACGATCGAGGCAGATTGCGTCCTTGTCGCCATTGGCCGCCGCGCAAATACCGATGGCCTTGCGCTGGATAAGGCGGGGCTCACCGTCAACGCGCGTGGCCAGATTGAGATCGGCCATGATTTCCAGACAAATGTTCCCGGTATTTATGCTGTGGGTGATGTCTGCCCCGGCCCGATGCTTGCGCACAAGGCTGAAGATGAAGGCATTGCGGCAGCAGAATTTGTCGCCGGCCTGACCGGAATCGTCAATCATGACGTCATTCCAGGTGTGGTTTATACCTATCCTGAAATCGCGAGCGTTGGCCTGACCGAAGAGGAAGCCAAAGAAAAAGCGGCGGCTTCGGGCGGAGAGATTAAAGTCGGAAAATTCCCAATGATGGCGAATAGTCGGGCAAAGACTAACCGCGACACCGACGGCTTTGTGAAGGTAATTGCCGACGCAAAAACCGACCGTGTCCTTGGGGTGCACATCATTGCGTCGATTGCTGGTAGCATGATCGCCGAAGCGTGCACTGCTATGGAATTTGGCGCAACCTCGGAAGACATCGCGTATACCTGCCACGCGCACCCGACGCATGCCGAAGCATTGAAAGAGGCCGCCATGGCGGTAACGGGCAAACCAATCCATATGTAATGATCGCGCACGCGGTCCAGATTGCACCCGCAATGGCCATTTGGTGGGGGTGGGCTATCCCCGCCTATGGCGGATAGTTAGCGCACGCGACTTGCGAATAGCCGGTTAAGATTGGCGATCTTCGGCTTATCCCATTGGACAATATACGGATGGCGTGGGTTCTTCGCCATGAAGTCCTGATGATAGGTTTCGGCAGGAAAGAAACTGAAAGGTTCGATCTTTGTGGCAATCGGTTTCTTCCAATAAGCAGCCTTATCCAATTGCGCGATATAGGCGCTGGCTGCATTTCGCTGGGCTACATTATTAGGGAAAATAGCCGTGCGATATTGCGGGCCTCGGTCGGGCCCTTGGCGATTCAATTGCGTGGGATCATGCGCCACAGAAAAGAATATGTGCAGCAAATCATTATAGCTAACGCGCGCCGGGTCATAATGAATGCGGACAGATTCTGCGTGTTTCGTCTGCCCAGCACTGACAAGACCATAATAAGCGGTCGCCTTGGTATCGCCTGAATAGCCGGATTCAACGCGGGTCACGCCCCTCACGCGCTCAAACACTGCCTCAATGCCCCAAAAGCAGCCACCTGCAAATACAGCGACCTGTCGTGTTTTAGGTTCGACAATGCGGGCGGCAGGTGCAGCTATGCGCAGACCTTCAGTAGCATGCGCGTTGCCAATTGGCGTTCCAACGTCGGACCCGCATGCAGTCACAAGGCCAAGCAGCAGGACGACATTCAGCGTGCGAATTAGGCGTTTAGCAGCGCTGTGCCGACTTTTCATGATGGGCTTTTAGGTCAGGGCCGCGCAGGCTGCTTGAATACGCAGGCACGCTTCCTTTAATATGTCCGCGGATGTGGCATAAGAAATCCGGAAACCTGGCGACAGACCAAAGGCCCCACCATGTACCGCGGCAACGCGATATTCATCGAGGAAATAATCGATGAGGTCAGCGTCGGTTTGAATGATTTTGCCCTGCGGCGTTTTCTTACCCATCACGCCAGTCGCATCAGGATAGACATAGAAGGCACCTTGGGGGGTCGGGCAGCTTAGCCCCGGCGCGTCATTCAACATCGTCACTACAAGGTCCCTACGCTCGCGGAATGCAATGTTACGTTCGCGCAGGAAGTCTTGTGGGCCGTTCAAAGCCGCCAGGACAGCATATTGGCTGATCGAGCAAGGGTTGCTGGTCGACTGCGACTGCAAATCGGCCATGGCCTTAATGAGCCAGGCCGGTCCCCCTGCATAGCCAATCCGCCACCCCGTCATCGCATAAGATTTGGAAGCGCCATTCATGGTCAGCGTGCGGTCATACAAGTCTGGGCAGACTTGAAGCATCGTCGCAAACGGCTTGGGCGCGTACCAGATATGCTCATACATATCATCGGACAGCAGCAGGACATGCGGATGTTTCAGTAGCACTTCACCCAACGCCTTGAGTTCCTCCGCATCATAAGCCGCACCGGTTGGGTTGGAAGGCGAATTCAAGATGAGCCAACGCGTCTTTGGCGTAATTGCAGCATCAAGCTGTTCCGGCGTTATCTTATAATCTTGCGCGGCAGTGGCCATGATGATGACGGGTGTGCCGCCGGCAAATTGCACAATGTCGGGATAGCTTACCCAATAAGGCGCAGGAATGATCACCTCATCGCCGGCGTCGATCGTGGCAACGAGTGCGTTGAATAAAGTGTGCTTGCCGCCCGAGTTGACCGTGATTTGCTTCGGCGAATAATCGATATTGTTATCGCGCTTGAACTTGGCGATGATGGCCTGCTTGAGCGGCGCGATGCCGTCGACGGCAGTATATTTCGTCATCCCGTCGCGGATTGCTTGAATGGCCGCGTCCTTGACGAAGTCCGGCGTGTCAAAATCCGGCTCCCCGGCAGACAGCCCGATGACATCAATCCCCTGAGATTTCAGGTCAATCACACGGCCGGACATGGCGAGCGTAGCAGAAGGAGCAATCCGCCCGAGGGCAGCCGACAAACGGTCAATCATCATCATACTTTCGCGGAATTATTGAACAGAAATTGCGTGTCTGCCCCTAATGGCTCATCAAAAATTACGCAACCCTATTGGCCCGTATCAATCCCCGCAGGCTGTTGCCGACCCAAAAGCCATCTGACAGATCGTCTATCCTCAGATCGGCTTCTAACGCTTTTCCAGACTCAATCAGTTCGCGCCGCAATATGGAAGGTAACAACCCGGTTTCCAGTCGCGGAGTTAACAACTTGCCATCGCGCTCAACAAACAGGGCAGTAATGCTGCCCTCGGTAAGCAAGCCATCGGTGCCTACAAAAACCACCTCATCACAATCGGGCCGCCCCCTGCGTGCGTCATCGTAAAAGGTGCGGTCGGACATTTTATGTCGCAGCCGGAAATCACCTGCATCAACGGGCAACGGCACTAGGCCAACCCGCCACTCGGTCACATCTTCCAACGGCCGAATCTCAACGGCTTGCGCGCCATGTCGCGACACCATCAAGCGTATTTTGGAAAGACGGTCGAGGTTGAAAATACTTTCCTGCAAATGGTTGCGCAGTTGGTGCCGGTCACATTCAAAGCCAAAGGCCGCCGCACTGGATGCCATCCGGTCAAGATGATGTTCCAACCGCAAGATACCCGCTGCGGGTTCAAACCGCATCGTTTCGATAAGATCAAAATCACGATTTTCTATTTTAGCGAAATCCCCTTTGGCCAAACATTCGGCCCATTCATCTGCTTCCATGGAATCCGCCACCACGCCAGATCCTAAGCCAAGCGAGAGGGACTGTGTTTCTGCGCACACCGTGAATGTGCGAATAGCAACGTTGAATGCCGCGTCACCATTGTCATCTATCCGGCCGATGGAGCCGCAATATATGCCGCGTGGTGCCGCTTCGACCTCTTCGACTACTTGCATCGCGCGGATTTTGGGCGCGCCGGTGATGGAGCCGCAGGGAAACAACGCCTGTATAACATCAACGGCGTCTGCCCCGTCATGCAGCAAACCAGTGACCGTAGAGGTCATCTGGTGCACTGTGGGATAGCTTTCGATATGGAAAAGTTCCGGCACCTTTACGCTGCCTGCAGCACAGACGCGCGATAAGTCATTTCGCAACAGATCTACGATCATTAGATTTTCGGCCCGTTGCTTTGGGTCTGTGCGCAGATGTTCGGCAGCTTGTGCATCCGCCGCCGGATCGATCCGCCGCTGCGCCGTCCCCTTCATGGGTTTGGTCGTGATCCTTTGGTCTTTCAATGCGAAAAACAGCTCCGGAGAGAAAGATAGATAATGTGTCTGCCCGGTCCAGATCACACCGCCATATCCAGCACGCGCGCGGGCGCGCAACGCGGCATATAATGCGAGCGGATCTCCCGCATAATCGGCGGTCAACGGGAATGTCAGATTGGCCTGATAGATATCCCCAGCACGGATATATTCCTGCACCGTGGTAAAGGCCCGGCTATAGTCGGCGCGCGATATAGCTGGACGAAGCTCAGACAGCCAGATGCCTGCAGGGTCAGGCAGCACTGACGCCACGGCATCTGCAGATATAATACTGAAATCTTTGAATAATCCAAACCATGCCAACAATCCGGATGGCGCAGGCGTCAGGCCCGGCAAGAGATGCGCGCCTGCCTCATAGCCGAAAAATCCGGCCGCATGCAGGCCGTCTTGCCGCGCCTGCCGAAGCGAAACGAGGAGCGCGCTTAGCGCATCACCATCATGGGCGGTCAGAACTTCAACCGGATTTGTATACAACCGTGCAGGTGATGCGCCGTGCGTCCGCGCATCATCGAGCAGAACGAAAGGTGCCTCTGTTGGGATCATAGTGTGGTGACTGGAGCGGGTGAGGGGAATCGAACCCCCGTATTCAGCTTGGGAAGCTGCTGCTCTACCATTGAGCTACACCCGCGCAATTTTGGCCATTTTATCCTGTAGGATAGGATTTTGCCAATGCCCAAAATCCTAGCCTTTCAAGCGTTCAGCATGCCAAGTAAGATGCTCGCCCATGAAGGTTGAGATGAAGTAATAGCTGTGGTCATATCCTGGTTGCATGCGGATGGTTGCTGGCTGACCAACCGCGGCGCACTGCTCGGTTAGCAAATGCGTTTTGAGCTGTGCCTCCAGAAAATTGTCGTCACCCCCTTGGTCAACCAAAAGGTCAGGCAAGCGGGCACCGTCAGCAATCAACGCAACGCTGTCATAAGCGCGCCACTGGGCCCTGTCTTGCCCGATATAGCCGCCCAGCGCCTTTTCACCCCAGGGGCAGCTCAATGGCGATACAATCGGCGAAAACGCGGATGTCGAACGGAACCGTCCCGGGTTTCGCAGACTGATGGTCAACGCGCCATGTCCGCCCATCGAATGCCCCATAATCGCTTGCCGTTGCATATCGGCGGGAAAATGCGCCGCAATGATGGCGGGAAGTTCATTTTCGATATAGTCGCGCATGCGATAATGCTGGTCAAACGGCGCTTGTGTAGCATCCACATAAAAGCCCGCGCCAAGACCGAAATCATAAGCGGCTTCTGCATCGTCAGGAACGCCCTCACCACGCGGGCTGGTGTCCGGCGCGATAAAGATCAAACCAAGTTCCGCACATGCACGGCGAAACTCGCCCTTCTCAGTCACATTGGCATGGGTGCATGTCAGACCCGACAGAAACCAGACGATAGGTAACACCGCACCCTTTTCATGAGGAGGCACATAGACCGAAAAGGTCATGTCGGTGCCGGTGGCGGCCGAAGCGTGGCGATACACACCTTGAACGCCGCCAAAAGCCACGTTGGTGGACACAGTTTCTAAGGTCATGCTGACTCCAATATTGGGATAGATTTAATCAGGGGTGGATGACGCCAAAAGGTCAGCGCCCGAACAAGGTCATCGGGCGCCAGCCCAACCGTCGCATTGTTGCGCAGCGGGTGGCAATTGATAAGCTCCGATGCCATCAACGTTTGATCAAGCACGAACCGCACGGCGCCAGCGGAATCATTTATCGCAGCCAAGGCGGTGACCGACCCCGGCGTGATGCCCAACAAATGCTCCATATCCTCGGCCTTGCCAAAGCTGACACGGCCGCATCCAACCGCAGCCGGCAACGCCTTTAGGTCAACACGCGCTTCTGCCGGAACGGTCACGAGATAATAGTCCCCGGCCTTGTCCTTCAAGAACAAGTTCTTGGTATGCGCCCCAGGAATGGCATCATTATGGGCGCTACTCTCAGCCACAGTAAACACGGCGGGATGTTCATAGACTTTATAGGCGACGCCGAGCGCAGCAAAGTCATTATAAAGCTGCGCTTCGGCATCGATCATGGCAAATGCCGTATCAGTCAGTGACGCGGTGCAAAGCGCACAGCTTATTACCATCGGGGTCGCGCAAATAAGCGAGATACATTTTCATGCCGCCGCCTTCGCGAATGCCGGGCGCGTCTTCAATCGCCTCGCCACCATTGTCGACGCCAGCCTGATGCCATGCATTGGCTTGATCTGGCGTCATGGCAAAGCCAATAGTGCAGCCATTGCCATGTGTTGCGGTGTTACCGTCGATTGGCTTCGTTACGATGAACATGGAGCCATTGTGAATATATATGAGGCGACCCTTTGGATCTTGAATCGCGGGCTTCCCGCCCATGGCGGCAAAGGTCGCATCGTAGAATTTCTTTGAACGGGCAATATCGTTGCTGCCGACCATCATGTGACTAAACATATTCGTTTCTCCCTTGAGTCAAATACCACAATTCCCAAGGGCTTTTCCATTAACCGCGCGGGTGCGCAAGTCTAGATTCCTGCATACCATTCATAATCACCGACATCTTCCCAATATCCACCCTTTCCGCCGTGGAATTTTGACAAGTCATCGGTCGCCTCAATGCGCATGACATATTTGGCATGCTTATATCCCAACTGTCGTTCGACCCGTAAGCGGACAGGGGCGCCATATTTTACCGGCAAGGTTTCTCCATTCATGCCCCATGCCAATATAGTCTGCGGATGAAAGGCGTCGATCATATCAATCGATTCATAATAAGGACGCGCGCCGTAATTGTCCGCACAGTGAAAGACGATATATTTGGCGCGCGGCGACAATTGCGCCTGTTGCAGCAACAGGCGCAGCGGCGTGCCTTGCCATTGCGCAATCGCGCTCCACCCCTCCACACAATCATGTCGCGTGATTTGGGTGCGCGCGGGCATTTCCCTCAGCGCATCCAAGCCGATGTCGAGTGGATTGGCGACCATGCCATCAATACGCAACCGCCAGTCTGCGAAATTGTTCTGAAGATGTGCCAAATAATCCGTCGATGTCCCCGTCAGCGACCCATTGGTTTTAAATATGGGCGAGATGTCCGACAGCGCAAATTCGGGTGCCAGAGTTGCACGGTCCGCTAAAGTGCGATGGGTTAGCTGATTGAGCCTCTCCGCACCGCGCAGTGCGGATCGAAAAGTTGCATTTTCATTCATCGCATCACAGCCGCCGAGTATCAGCGCACTACTGCCCAAAGTTGCGCCGCGCAAAAGGTCACGGCGTCGGAAGAATTTGCGATTATCTGTCATGCCAGGTCCGCCGCTTTTTCAGGTTTCGACGTCGTCACATGCCGCCCCGTAACCATCGACCTTATGCCGTTAAATGGACCGGACAGCAGCACCATGATCAAGTGCACGACCACGAACAGGGTCATCAAGGCGGCAGCGATAAAATGCAGTGACCGTGCCGACTGCCGCCCACCGAATACATCCAACAACCACGGCCAAGCCGCGTTCATCGCAGGAGACATTGTGATGCCGGTCAGAATCAACAGAGGAAGTAGTATGAATATCACGCCGATATAGCTAAATTTTTGCATTATATTATAGTGGCTTGCGCTATAATCATCGCCAAAACGAAGCCGCGCATGGTTTTTGACGTCATTCCAGAGCGCACGCGGGTTCCATTCCGCACGCCGCACGTGCAAATCCTTTCGGATGTGGCCGTTGACGAGCGACATGAACATGAAGGCGGTCAAGCCCAACGCGAAAACCCAAGCAAAGGCAAAATGCCAACGCCGCGCGGCGGCCAAATCATACCCTGTGGGTATGGTCGCCCATCCAGGAAAAGCGACACGACGCACATTCTCCTTCGCATCCAAAGACAGCCCCAATACGCCCGTTGTTTCAACGGAGGTGCTTCCGATTCTTACAAAACCCGTGGTGCGCGTGTCGTCAATTTGCAGCCATGCATAATCTTCGCGTGAGCCAAAATCGCCCCAATATAGCTGCGGATGGGCGTTGAAGATCATGAGACCACTCATCAGCAATATCATCGCGACGAACGCATTCAGCCAGTGCCAGATTCGCGTGGACAGAGCGTGCCGCTTGACCATTTTCTGTGCTATTTCAGGCGCTGCTTCCATAGACGACTCCTGACGATAGCTTATGCGGCCCTGTGCTTTTCAGCAACCGGGCTCATGCCAATATAGCTAACCAAATTGGCGACAGTATAACATGCACTAAAACACTAAAGTTATTAAAAGCTTAATGCCGCGGTGCAAAGGGCAGCTATGCAAAAGCCATCATTGTCAGACAATTAAAACTTCTCGCCCGTGAGCCGCTGGCAGAGCATGTCCAATTGGTCCAAACTGCCATATTCGAACGTCACTTCGCCGGCGCCCGTCGCATTTTTTTGCGCTATTCGGACCTTCAACCCCAAAAGATCGCCAAGATGCGTCTCGACGGCGCGGATGTCGGCATTTTCCGGGACATTTGCCCCAGAGGCTTTGCAATTCTTCGCTTTTGGCGCACGCTCCTGCTGCACAAGTGCTTCGGTCGCCCGAACGGAAAGACCGTTTTTAATGACCAGCATCGCAAGCTCGACGGCATTGTCACTGCCCAGCAGCGCGCGCGCATGCCCCATGCTGAGTTTTTCTTCGGTCACAAGATCACGCAGCGTCGGTGGCAAATCCAGCAAGCGCATCATGTTTGCGACATGGCTGCGGGACTTATGTACCAGATCAGCTAATTCAGCCGCGCTGTGCCCAAAAAGTTCCGTTAGCTTTTTATAAGCCTCCGCCTCTTCAATCGGGTTCAGGTCCTGCCGCTGGATATTTTCAAGCAGGGCAATCTCGACCGTTTCGGTGTCGTCAAAATTTCGAACGATTGCAGGCAAATCGTGCAACTGCGCGCGCTGGGCTGCGCGCCAACGGCGCTCACCAGCTACAATTTGATATCCGCCTTGGAAGGGCCGTACAACGATGGGTTGAATAATCCCGTGCCGTGCAATGCTGGCCGCCAGTTCATCCAGTTTCTCATCGGAGAAATGCCGCCGGGGCTGATTGGGGTTGGGGCGAATGTCGATGACCGATAAACTGGTCACGCCTTGGCTACGCGCATCTCGGTCTGCGGCAGAATTTCCAGAAACATTGTCGCCCCGCAGGGCTTCGCCCAACAGGGCATCCAAGCCTCGGCCAAGGCCCATTTTCTTCTTCAAGGGCGACTTTTCGGACGGATTATCGTTGCTCACGCTGCTAACTCCCGGGCCGACAGGCGGCCAATCAATTCTCGTGCAAGTTTCATATAGGCTTCGGATCCCGCGCAGCGGTGGTCATAGACCAAAGCAGGAAGTCCATGGCTGGGGGCTTCTGACAAGCGCACATTGCGCGGAATCACCGTATCAAACACCAAATCGCCCAAGCAGCTGCGTACATCGTCAGCAACTTGTTCCGTCAACCGGTTGCGCTTGTCATACATGGTGAGCGCAACGCCCAATATCGACAGCGCCGGATTAAAGCCACCCTTGATACGCTCCACGGTCTGCAGCAGTTGGCTTAACCCCTCAAGCGCGAAAAATTCGCATTGTAACGGGACGAGAAGCGAGTCGACCGCAACCAACGCATTAATCGTGATAAGCCCGAGCGAAGGGGGGCAATCTATGATGCAAATGTCCCAATGCGCGTCTGATTTATCGAACGCCGCCTTCAGTCGTCCTGTGCGATCTTCATATTCGACAAGCTCGATTTCAGCGCCGGACAAATCAACGGTGGCCGGCACCACATCCAAATTCGGGATCAGCGTGGCAATGGCGGCATCTTTCAAGGACGCGTCGCCGAGCAACAAATCATAGCTGCTATGCACGCGCTGCGCCTGCTGAAGGCCAAGTCCGGTCGAAGCATTTCCCTGGGGATCGAGATCAACCAACACACAACGCCAGCCACTTGCCGCAAGCGCCGTGGCCAGGTTGATGGCGGTGGTTGTTTTTCCGACACCACCTTTCTGATTGGCTACCGCTATTCGGATCATTCCTCTTGCCCCTGTGTTTCAAAGATGGTGCGCTTCTTGCGTTTCCCCGATAATCTACCCACAAGAATACCCGCCTCTTGGTCTGTTACACTGTCCATGGTGCGGAAATTTCCGTCCCACATAGCCTGCGCGCCGTCCCACTCCGCTTTTGCATTACGCCCCTTTGGCAAGAGCCACAAAGTGTTATTTGTCGCAAAGCGCGCGGCAAGATCAAACAATTTCGGTAAGGGTGCAAAGGCACGGGCGCTAATGACCGAGTAAGGCGCGGTTTCAAGACGCTCCAATGTGACGCCGGCAACACGCACGCGGTGCGTGAGATCAAGCATTTCAACCGCTCTTTGCAGATAATCGATTCGGCGCGCGCGCGATTCCACTAAAGTCACATGATGTTTGGTCAGCAACGCAATGACCAATCCCGGAAAGCCAGCGCCAGATCCCAAATCGAGCCAATTACTCTGTGGCGCAGAACTATCGGTAAACAGCAGCAACTGCGCGCTATCGACGATGTGGCGCGACCATATATGATCTAAGGTTGAAGCAGATATCAAATTCTGGCTCTCGGCCTCTCGCTTCAGAAATGCCACAAATGTGTCGAGGGCATCTAATGTTTCACGTGAAACATGCAGCTGGGTTTTCAACCAAGCTATGGCTTCGCTCTCAGTCATGCCGCTTGTGCTACAGCCATTTTGGCGCGCTTGGCGTGTACGAGAATGGCGGCAAGAGCAGCGGGCGTAATACCCCTGATCCGCGATGCAGCTGCCAAATTTTCAGGCCGTGACGCCTCGAGCCGCTCCACCATTTCGTGCGACAATCCGGATATGGCCCGATAATCCATAAGCGCCGACAATTGAATTTGTTCATTGGCCGCCATGTCATTTATCTCGGCCTCTTGTCGTGCCAAATAAGGTGCATAGCGACCGTCTTGTTCCAACTCCATGATCAGGTCGCGCGGCCAAGCAACGTCATCCAATTCCATCAATTGGGTAATCGATACCTGGGGAAAGCGCAGCCAATCGAACAGGGACATTTTGCCAGCGTCTTGCTTCACAGAAATACCCTGCTTGATCAGGACATCGGCGCTCACGGCTTTCTGCAACCTGTGCTGAAGTTCGCTTTGCTGCATAAGCCGATCTTGGAAATGGCGCGCGCGTTCATCGCCGACCGCACCAACTGAAATGGCCAAAGGCGTAAGCCGTGACCCAGCATTGTCGGAGCGCAAGCGTAGACGATACTCCGCCCGCGCCGTGAGCATACGATAAGGCTCGGTCACGCCTTGCAGCGTTAGATCGTCTATCATCACCGCAATGTAGCTATTGGTGCGGTCGATGGGCGGCATAGGCTGTGCCAAAATCTTCGACGCCGCGCCCATCCCGGCCACCAAGCCTTGCGCGGCCGCCTCCTCATAACCTGTGGTGCCATTAATCTGCCCCGCGCAATACAGACCCTCAAATCCGCGCACCGCGAGACTGGAATCCAAGCAGCGTGGGTCAATATAGTCATATTCCACCGCATAGCCTGGTACGACAATCTCGCATTGCGCGAGGCCAGTCATGGATCGGACCATCGCAGCCTGAATATCGGTGGGCAGCGATGTTGATATGCCATTGGGATAGATCAAATGGCTGTCGAGGCCTTCAGGCTCCAGAAACACCTGATGTCCTTCACGATCGCCGAACCGGAAAATCTTATCTTCAATCGACGGACAATAACGCGGGCCCCTGCCCTCAATATCGCCACCAAATAGTGGAGAGCGATGAAGACCAGACCGGATGATATCGTGTGTTTGGGCATTGGTGCGGGACATCGCACAGAATAATTGCGGTACAGACCGACGCGGACGCATCGATGACATCGTCCAATCATCGTCATCAGAGGGCTGCATCTCCAACTGCGACCAATCAATCGTGCGCCCATCCAGACGCGGCGGCGTGCCTGTTTTTAACCGCGCGATGGGTAGGTCGGCGCCGCGCAATTGCTGCGATAATAATATGGCAGATGCTTCGCCTACCCGGCCACCTTCGAGCCTCTCTTCGCCCCGAAATAGCTTACCGCCCAGAAAGGTTCCGGTGGCCAAAACCACCGCGGCAGAGGTGATGATAGAACCATCCCCCAAAACCAAGCCCGCAACGCGTGTCGGGGCATTTGGAAGAAAA
>NZ_JBIICD010000026.1:0-15091 GCF_044239045.1 Sphingorhabdus sp. | reverse complement strand
TCCATGCGAAGCCAAGGTTTCGATGATTTTGCATTCAGTAAACATGCCGTGACCGCAGGCGCCAACCACCCGGTCGAGTTCGTTGGAGATAGCTGTCAGATCACCGATTTGCGATCTACCTCGGTCATATGAACGCGTGCGATGCTATCAACCGGTCCTTTGCCTAATCGCCCTCAGTCTCTGAACTCCCTCTCAGACCGCGCAATCAAAAAGCCAGGCAGGACCAGCGCAGTTGCAAACATCAGCAGGATAAAGTTTTGTAGGATCCCAACAGACAATTCAAAATTGAAAAAGCTAGCGAGCAGGTCAGGGATGATTCCGCCTGCAAAGGTCATTAACACTATATACCTGAATGCGGAAAAATAGGCGCGATTTCGTGACGCCAACTCACGCTCGTCAAGTGTCGTTTCAGATGCACGAGCTAGGGAACCGTATGTGCCAAGAAAGAAGCAAGCACTCGCAACCAATCCAGTCAGAGCCGCAAAGCCAACCAAAGGCTCAACCAAACCTGTTTGAGATGGCAAAGTGAGTTTGACGACAAACCAACCGTGCATTGCAATGAGTGCATAGCCGCCCAAGAGTTTTCCTGTTCTTGGTCTCAGACCGATACCGACAAAGCGCGGCTGATCATTTTTTGTCATTTTTGGTCTCCTCAGTAACTTTATTGGCAAGTTGATTTACAAGCGAAGGGAACGGCTCAAGAGCGAAAAGCATTTCAACGGTTGCACCCAGAGCTTCCGCCAGCTTCAACGCAAGCTCAACCGTAGGTCTATAGTCACCGCGCTCTAAGTAACCGATGGTTTGCGGATTTACCGAAACCATCTCAGCCAACTCTTTGCGTGTAAGCCCTTTTTCTTGGCGGAAGAGATTGATGCGATTGAAAAGCATATTGCATATATACCAATTCGTTGTGTATACACAATATTTAATTTTATAAGTAAGCAAAAATCCTAGTTTGGCTAGAGGCTTACACAAGGGATCGGGCATGAAATGGCAGTGGTATCGCGTCCAACTTATCAACTCAGCTTGGCATATCGCCAGCCGTGTTTCTAAGTACTCTCATAGACAGGGATTTAAAAATGAACACGCAATGCCACTTTGCGCCCGTTAACTTTTATTGGTCTAAACACATTCAGTCGGAAGGCTTCCATTGCAAGATATGATGCCGGCTGGCCCCATCTTTTAGCGCCTCATGGGCTGATAGGGTCAATCCGCCGGAGACATCGAAAACCGCCAGCCGGCGTTGTTTGGTGCCGGTCATGTCGGGATTGAGCGACATGGTTACGTGATGCACCACCACATCATCCTCAATCCGCCAAGGGCCTGCATAGTGAAAATAGCTATCGAACGCCGCGGCCTTTTCTTCTGCGTTTGCGTTACGGGCGTTGGCGATACCAAATGGCGGACGTGCAGCTTTTGCGATACTGGCAGTCATAGTGCCATCGGCCGAATAGACGATATAGCCATGCGCGCCTTCGTTAAACGGCCGCGTAACGCCGCCGTCGGAATATTCGATGCGCCAATCGACGAGTTGCCAGGCGCCGATGAAGTCTTCGGGTCTATGCGGCATCGGAACCAGCTTTAAGAGGTGCAGGACGGCGGTTCTGGACAATCCGAAAACGACCGGCGACAAAGGCTAGGTCTGCTAGGCAGGCATTGCCAGCCGGATTGAGGCCAGTCACATGATAATCGCTATAGGCTGCCGCAAAATTTGCCCACATCGCACCGTGCATGTTGATCGAGAGATTCATGCCACTTTCCATATAGGCATCCAGCGCTCGGTGTATGAAGGCTTCGTCCGTCGAATAGAGATAGGATGAAATCGCCCCATTCTGGCGCGCAAGACGCGTTGCTTCTTCAACGGCTGAATCGCCATTGTCAGCAGCAATGACGAACAGCACCGGGCCAAAATGCTCCTCAGCATAAAGCGCCGCATTGCCAGCGGGAAGAGCAACAACAAGCGGTGTCATCGTGCGGGCCTGCGGATAATCAGGATGTGGGTAAGCGTCGGCGTACCTTAGGATCTGCGCATCTAGGGCTTTTGCTGCCCTATCCGCCAAACGGTGTATGATGTCGCAACTGGGTTCAGCCTGCACTGCGCCCATGATACCGGCAGCGATGCTTGGATTGCTTGCGATGTTATCAATAGCGACCACAATTGCAGCTGCTACTTCATCAAAGGATGCAGGGCCATTAGCGGTCTGGATGCCGCCCGCTGGCACATAGACATTTTGCGGGCTAGTGCACATTTGCGCCGAAAATAGGCAGGTGGCGCGGGCGATAGCGGTAGCTGTTGCCTCAAGATCAGCACAGCTTTCTATAACAACCGAATTTATCCCAGCCGTCTCGGTAAAAAGTAGTTTGCCCGTGACCGTTTTTTCAAGATATCCGCCGTAGCGCGGGCTGCCGGTGAAATCGATGATCTGCACCGCTGGATCATCAATGAAACGCTGGGCAACGGGTGCATCCAGCGTATCGACTGCCAGCGTGACGAGATTTGGGTCGCAACCATAATCGGCCAGCACTTTGCGACATTCCTGCACCACAATCGCCATCGGCAGGATGGCAATCGGATGCGGCTTCACAATCACGGGGTTGCCAGTAGCAAGGCTTGCGAACATCGCCGGATAGGCATTCCATGTTGGAAAGGAAGCGCAGCAGATGACAAATCCGATGCCACGCGGAACAAGGGTATAAGATTTGTCGAGAGAGACATCTTCTTTGCCAAAGGTCCGGTTCCAGCGCACAGATGGCAAAACATCGCGCATCGCTTTAGCAGCGTAAGCAAGTGCTTCGATCCCGCGATCCAGCGCATTAGGGCCGCTGCCGCTAAACGCTTGAGTGTAGCTCTGCCCCGCGACGTGCATCACACTGTGCGCCATCTCGAAATTGCGGGCATAAAGGCGCATCGCAATTTCTATACCGAGCGCCATTCGTGTTTCGGGATTGACCTTGCGCCAACTCTGCATCGCCTTTTGGGCAGCACCGATCAGCGCAGTCGGATCGCTGACCGGATAGTCGATGCCAAGCGGTTGCCGAGTGAATGGAGATGTCTCCGCGCCGCTGCGGCTAGTGATCCCAGGCTGGTCAAGGTCAAACGGTTGCCCAAGCTGAGCTTCAAACGCTGCCCTGCCCGCTTCCGGTGCGCCGGGCGCATGGAATTTAGCACTGGGGGAATCGCGGAACGGGCTCCAGCTTTTGCGGCTGCTTACAGCTTCAATCGCCGCCTCAATCGTGGGAGCGTGACGGGCCGTCAAGTCTTCAAGCTTTTCGGTCATCTTCTCTCTCAGTTTAGCCGTTCCACGATCATCGCTGCACCTACGCCCGATGCGCCGCTGACGACAACAAGGCCTAGCGTTCCATCTGCCTCATCGAGACAATCCAGCAATGTCGATGTCAGGATCGCACCACTGGCCCCCATTGGATGCCCCTTGGCAATATGGCCGCCCGAAACATTGACTTTGGTGCCGTCGACACGGTCGTCGCGCAAAAATCTGGCGATGGTAACGGCGAAGGATTCCATGAACTCCACCCGGTCCATATCGGCCAATGTTAGACCGGCGCGTGCGAGCGCCTTCTCCATTGCAGCAAAGCCTGCCGTGAGCGATGCCACAGGGTCACCGCCGCTTTCGGCAAATGCCAAAATACGCGCGCGTGGCTGCCCTAATTTTGCTTGCCCAACGCACGCCATTGCAGCGCCGTCGCACACTGGAGGGGCATGGCTAAAGGTGTGAAGCGGCTCGAACCGGTCTCCGCCTAGTGCATCCGCATATTGATCTTGCAAAGCAGCAAACCCCGCAGGCATCGCAGCAAGCGAGGAGGCGTCTGTCTTTGGGCGAATACATTCTTCTGTTTGAAGCGTGCCGCTTGGGATTCGCGAGCGGATTAACGCGCTGTTGTTTTCAGCAGCCGCAGCTTTTTGTTGTGAGACAAGGGCTACGGCATCAAGTTCGGCGCGACTAAAGCCTTCATCTGCAGCTAGACGGTCTGCTGCGAGCACAACCGGAATATAACGGGTGCGAACTGGAAAGCTGGCATCTGTATAATAGCTTGCCTTGTCACCCATAAAGGGCACGCGGCTCATGCATTCAACACCCCCAGCCAAAACTGAGCTCGCCTGCCCGCTGCCGACCATTGCAGCCGCCAGACCAATGGCTGATAGCCCAGATGCACAATAATTGTTTATGCTATGCGCCGCTGTTGCATCGGGCAGGTCAGCATGGAGTTTTGAGACAAGTGCTATGTGACCGCCCTGGTCACCTACTTGACCGATACACCCGAGTAATAGGGCTTCTGGTGCCTGTGCCCAATCACCCACGCGCCCTCGCACCGCATCAATCTGTTGTTTAACCAGTTCCTGCGGAGTTAGCGCGGCCAGTCCACCTTCGGCTTTGGCTTTGCCGCGCGGTGTCCGGACTGCATCATAAAGAAAAACATCTGCCATATTATCAGATACCCACGACGAAGCTGACCGAAGTCGTGGCACTACCGCCAACATTGAAGGTCGCAAAATTCTTCGCTCCTTCGACCTGATAGTCGCCGGCCTTTCCAGTTACCTGCTTGGTCGCGTCGAGCATCATGCGGACACCGGTGGCGCCAACGGGATGGCCCAGGCCGATCAATCCACCCGAAGGGTTGACGGGAAGTTTTCCGCCCAGCGCAATCGTTCCGTCCTCCACTGCGCGCCAGCTTTCGCCGGGCGGAGTGATCCCGAAATGGTCGATTGCCATATATTCCGTGATCGAAAAACAATCGTGCACTTCGACGCCGTCGCACTGGTAAATGTCTGCCATGCCTGCACGACCTAGCGCGTCCATCATAGCCTTGCGGACGGTGGGGAAAATATAAGGTTGCCCGAAGCTAGCGTTGACTTTGGTTGAGTAGAGTAACGGGGCTGTTGAATGACCCCATCCTTTGATGCGCGGAATACTGTCCAGTGACATGCCCCGTCGCGCCGCGTAGCGTTCCGCCACTTCGCGCGATGCAAGAAAGATTGCGGCGGCTCCATCCGTAACTTGCCCACAATCAGCCTTGCGCAGGCTACCTTCGATTGGCGGGTTAAATTCGTCATTGTCAGCAAAATGATCCGGCGTGATCGCCCAATTGCGCGTCTGTGAATTGGGGTTCTTTTTGGCATTCGAAAAGGCGATTTCGGAAATGCCCCGAAGGTGCGCGCGGTCAAGACCGAAGCGTTCTTCATATTCCGCAGCCACATTGGAAAACATGTGCGGCCACAAATAGCGCGCTTCTTGGGCTTCGCGGCCTGCCCAAGCGGCGGAGCCTAGATACTCCGCTGCCCGTTGTCCCGGTACGTTGCGCATCAACTCAATACCAAGGACCAGCACAAGTCCGTAGCGCCCTGCTTCAATCTCCGCGCTCGCGGCAAGGATGGCGATGCTGCCCGAAGCGCAGGCGGCCTCATGGCGGGCGGTCGGGATGCCCGCCATATCGGGGTGAACATGGCCAAAAAATCCGCCAAGCTGGCCTTGACCCGCAAACAGCTCGCCAACAAAGTTGCCTACATGCGCAGTTTCGACTTCATTCGGCTCAATGCCCGTGGCTGCAAAAGCGGCTTCGGCAACGTCGCGGAATAATTCAAAAATCCCGCCGCCTTCGCGGTCGATATTGCGACCAAAGTCGGTTTGAGCGCCGCCTAGAATGAACACTTCTGCAGACATGTCAGTCTCCTTTTTCAATCATCGCTAGCGCCAATTCACGCACTTCGCTGCGCATCACTTTATTAGTCACATTACGCGGCAAGCTTTCCAAGCGGAACAGCCGTTCGGGCAGTTTGAACACGGCTAGATCTTGTTCACGCAAAAACGCCGTCACCGCGTCCAACGACACGTCTGCTCCGTCGCGTGACACCACAGCGACACCGATCCGCTCGCCCATCACCGGATCAGGCAGAGCGAACACGCAGGCTTCTGCAAGTAAGGGGTGGCCGCCTAATGCCTGATCAATCTCTTCCGGAGAGATATTGACACCTCCGCGAATAATCAGATCCTTGCAGCGTCCGGTAAACTTAAGGAATCGGCCACCCTGTTCAATCTGGAAGAGGTCGCCCGTTTTGAAATATCCGTCTTCGGTGAAGGCGGCAGCGTTTTGCTCCGGCGCTTTCCAATAGCCTTCAAATACCGCTGGCCCTCTTATCTGGAGTTCGCCTGGCACACCTTCATCCGTGATCGGCTCTCCGCCCTGCGGGGGGACAAGCCGCGATTGCATAATGCGTTCAGGTGCGCTGCCAAACCAGGGTGTAATGTCCAGCCCGTTCGGGAAATAGCTTGCTCGCTCGACCGGGTCAGGCACATCATCCGGTCCGGTAATCAGCGTCATGCCCTCGTTCGATCCGAAGATGTTAATTACGGGCAGGCCTAGCCGCTCTTGAAAGCCCTGCACCATAGCTGGTGCCAGCGGGGCAGAGCCAGAGCCGATGGTACGTAGGCTAGAGAAATCAACCTTGGCCAGCAGGGCTTCATTTTGGAGCAGCATATTGAGCACGGCAGGCGGTGCGATAGTAAAGCCGGGCTTTTCCGTTGCAATCTGGCCCAAATAGATTTGCGGATCAAACGGGTGATGCAACACCATCGTTCCGGCAATCCGCAGCCAGCTCATCGTGATGCCGCCAATCGACGCCATGTTGATCAGCGGGAAAGGATTGAGCATAACATCGCCGTCCTGCAACCGCGATGTGCTGTACGTGCCTGGCGCAATACCTACCCAATGGTTATGACTGCGTGGCACGCCCTTTGGAATACCAGTTGTGCCCGACGTCCAGCAGACGGTGAAAATATCGTCGGCATCAATTTTTGTCGCGGCCCGATATGCGGCGAGCAGATCGGGATGCGTTTGCGCGTGCGTTAGGTCTATCGCATCAGCCGGAGCATCGGGGCCAACCGTCATCAGCTTGATTGAACCGTCCAACAACGACCGCACGACGCCTATATGATCGGCATTGTGCATTTGTGTGCCGCAGATAAAGGCCTTCGGTTCAACAATATCAAACATCGTTGAAAGTTCGTGGCTGCGATACTGCACCGCGACTGGGCTGACGATGGCACCGATGGTTGCAGCTGCAAAGTAGAGCGCCACAAACTCGCTGATATTGGGCAGCTGGATGACAATCACATCATCCTTGCCAATATCCGCTGCTAGCAATGCTCCCGCCAGCCGTTCGACCTCTGCCTGCAACTGTGCATAAGTTAGCCGCTTTGGATCGCCAAAGGCAAAGTCATTACGATTGGGTGCATCGACCAAAGCCAAGCGTTCTGGATGCTTGACG
Organism: Sphingorhabdus sp.; assembly: GCF_044239045.1. Taxonomy (GTDB): domain Bacteria; phylum Pseudomonadota; class Alphaproteobacteria; order Sphingomonadales; family Sphingomonadaceae; genus Sphingorhabdus_B. Next base: position 7,809 of record NZ_JBIICD010000026.1, on the reverse strand, counting down.
GCATTGGCAAAGAATAGATCAGCGAGTGTCTTGTCCCCCCACCAGCCAGCCTCGCGATATAGAGCCCGTTTTTCCTCGCCAGCAACGATCATGTCAGGCCACCAACACGCTATTCGGACCCATGCCGATATCGTCACCATTGGCCCATACGGAGTGTGTACCCGAACAGAAGCGTTCGGGAAGAATGATCCGGCATACCGGACCCGCGCCGAAGTTCTTCGCGTCAAACAAAACGCATTCGGAGCGGTCATTTTTGACGTCTGCAATGAAGGAGACAAGATAGCCATCATCTTCATCCTTGGCGTTGATGCGCGGTGCAAATGGGCTTTCGCTGCCATAGCGGTCCGGCCCAAAACAGACCTCTTCGCTTTTACCCGTCTCAAGATCATGCTTCACAAGACCTGAGAACAAGAACCAATAGGGTTCTGGCACGGCCGAATAGGCATAACGATATTTGCGCCCTGCATATTTCTGGTTGATCATACCGAACTCGAGTATGCGGTCGTCGAGGCGTTCCTCGATCGTTGCCCCAGTTTTCAAATTGAAACGCCAGCGATGCAACTTCGGTTTCATCAACCCTTGTGACAGATAGGCCATCATCCGCTCTAGCCCGTCGGGCGCATCCGGATGCGACTTGGGCTGGGGCTCTTCCTGATAATAGCCGTCTAGGATGATCTCGTCGCCTTCTTCCCACGCATTCAGCCAATGGAGCGTGTAAGTCGGCTCCGCTTCGAACCAACGGATATCTTCTGGCTGGCCCATGCGCGGGATGATGCCAAATCGCGTTTTTTCATCGGGGTGAAACTGCACAACGTGCAGGTTGCGCTGCAACAGCTCGGGATCCCAGTAGAGCGGCATATCGTTCACGATGGCATAATTTTTGGTGAACGCCATATCGTGTGGTAGGCGCGGCCCGGCGAGTGGGACCGGGATATAGTGCTTTAGCTTATTATCTGCGCCAACGACGCCATAATGCATAAAGGGCGCGTGTTTGGAATAGTTGAAGAACATGAGTTCACCAGTGGCCTCATCCACTTTTGTATGCGCCGACACGCCGTCAAGTGGGACCCAACTCTCAGTACCGAACTGTTCCAGCGTAAAGGGATCTAAGCGATAGCCTTCACCGCATTGGTAAAAAGTCGAGAGGATCTTGCCAGCATGCACCACGACATCGGTCGAGGAAGAGTCTTTCAACCATTCCTGCGCCCCCCAGCCGGGGCGGGTCGATTTATGCGGCGGCTCCATGAGACCCGCCCACAAAGCCTTGCCTGCTTCTTGTTCTGCCTGAAACCCCTTAGTACGGACAAAGCGGCTGCGATAGCTTGCACGACCATCTTTGAAGCTGATCGCATGAATGAAGCCATCACCATCAAACGGATGATAGCGACCAATGGGTTCGTGCACTGGAACCTCGCCCGTCCGAACATAAACTCCGTCGATGTCGTCGGGGATTGTGCCGATAACTTCGGCGTCGCCATTAGCGAAAATCGCGTTCCATTCATTGAAGGTTGGGCGCCAAGCACCCTGCATATAAGGATGGTCGGTACTAGTAAGTGTTGACCTAACTTTTCCAACAAGTTCGACTGTCATGACTTCACTCCTTAGCAACAAAGCGCGGCAAATTGCATGCCGCATCATATTCTTGTTTCAGCCGCGCAATAATCTGCGCGATCGGCTCAATGGCCTTTACCGCACCAACGCCTTGTCCAGCGGACCAGACATTTTTCCACGCCTTCGCATCATCCTGTGCATTTGCGAAATTGGGCTTCTTATCTTCAGCCATGTTCCTTGGATCATGGCCAGCGGCCAAAAGGCTCGCGCGCAACCAATTGGCAGTGACGCCGGTAATACCCCTTGAAGGAACTATATCTTCGGCGCCAGCATCGACCACCATGTTTTTATAGGCTAGTTCTGCCATACTCTCTTCAGAAGCGATAAGGGCCGTCCCTACATAAGCAAGGTCGGCGCCGAGCACTTCTGCTGCGCGAATGGTGTGCCCATTGGAAATCGCCCCCCCAAGGATGATAGGTCCGTCCCAGAACTGGCGTACCTCTTCAACAAAGGCGAAGCTTGCGGTTTGCCCCGTATGTCCACCCGCCCCGGATGCGATGAGCACCAATCCGTCCACGCCCGCGGCCGCAGCTTTGCGTGCGAAGCTTACAGAGTTCACGTCGGCAAAGACCAATCCTCCATAGCCATGCACTGCATCCATCACCCGTGTCGGACTGCCAAGTGCTGTGATTACAAGACTTGGCTTATACCGGGTCACACATGCAAGATCAGCGGGCAATCGGTCATTGGAAGGATGAACTACCAGATTAGCTGCCCATGATGCTGCATCGCAATCCGCTTCCAATGCAGTCGAAATTTGCCGCATCCAGTCATCCAGTATTTCTGGCGTCCGTGCATTCGGGGTCGGGAAACTACCGATCATCCCGGCTTTGGCTTGCGCAATAACCATATCCGGACCAGAAATCAGAAACATCGGTGCCCCGATGACCGGAAGTTTGAGTTTATGCGTCAGCTGGGCGGGCAATGGCATTGCGATACGGTCCTCGAACTCACCTCAGCATTAGCTTGCATAGAGATACTAACTTGTATAGTCATACTTTAACTGGACGCGCAAGCGATACCGTTTCAGGTGTTGCTGAAGTAAAAGCGCGACAGGTTTGGAGAGGAACATGATGATGAGAGCTTTATTGAAGTTTCTAGGTACAACCGCACTGGTCATGCCTGCCACCGTTTGGGCGCAGGATGCGGTCAGTGACGGACAAGGGCAAGCTGGCCTCGAAGAGATTGTCGTGACTGCGCAGAAGCGTGCTGAAGGCTTATCGGATGTGCCTATCTCGATTTCAGCTGTCAGTGGCGAAACGATCGAAGCCTATGGCCAGACGAACTTGGAAGCAGTTTCATCATCGATACCAAACCTTAAAATAACCCAGACGGCGATTGCAAATCGTATCGCTATTCGCGGCATCGCCTCTGGTGACAACAAGGGATTTGAGCAGTCGGTCGCAATGTTCGTCGACGGTATCTACTACGGCCGCGATCAGTTAAGCCGCATGCCACTCGTCGATCTTCAGCGCGTCGAAGTACTGCGCGGTCCGCAGCCGACCTTGTTCGGTAAGAACGCCATCGCCGGTGCGGTGAACGTCGTCAGCCGTCGGCCGACTGAAGATTTTGAAGGTTCGCTCAGCGGACTTTATGAATTTAACCATAAAGAAGCGCAGGTCACCGGTGTTCTGTCCGGCCCAATCTCGCAGAAAATCGGCGCACGCGTGGTGGGCTATTACCGCGATATGGATGGCTATTTCACCAATACGCGCCAGAACCGCAAGGAACCCAACGTCCGGGAAGCTTTTGTGCGTGGTATCGTCGATTTTAAAGGTGATGGCCCCCTTTCAGCTGACGTAAAACTCGAATATGCCGACTTTAAGGTAAAGGGCCAGCCGCGTGAGGCATTTAGCCCGGTTGGCATTTACAGCACCGTTTTCGCCGGCCCGCTGTTTGTTGACACAACCGAGGATTATGTTCGAGCAGATGGCGGCTATCTGAGCCGCAATAAGATTTTCAACAGTGTTTTTAATGCTAATCTGGAACTCGGAAGCCATACCGTGACGTCTGTCACCGGATATCTCGATTATAATGTTAAAGAGACAATAGACGTCGACTTCGTGACGATTGATTTGCTGGATGGGACAGGGCTGACCGAGGATTATCGACAGTTTTCGCAAGAGTTTCGCATTGCATCTCCAGGTGATCAGACTTTCAACTATATTGCTGGCGTCTATTTCCAAAATTCCAACCTTGATATCACGGATGTTGTCCGCTTCTCGCCCTTCTTTCTTGCGAATCCTGGGTTTCGAGCACTTGGCGACACTACGAACGATCGCATCTATTCCCAGAAGTCGGATCTGATCTCCGTCTTTGCGCAAGGGGAAATTTCGATCACTGATGCGCTGCGTTTGACCGTTGGCGCTCGCTTCAACCACGAAAAGAAAAGCGGTAGCCGTTCACTTGCCATTAGTCGCGGGCCACTTAGCCTCACGCCACCATCTGGCGCAGCGATCAGCGCTGCAGCAGTGGCGGCAACCTTCCGCGCCCTCAATATTGAAGCTCACAATATCAACGGCAAGCTGAGTGAAGATTCGTTCAACCCGATGGCGAACATTCAATACGACATCAATGACGACCTAATGTTCTACACGTCTTTCGCCCGCGGTACTAAGGCTGGGGGCTTTGATGTCCGGTCCAATTCTCTACCTGGCTCAACGACAATTGCGCGGCCTGGCTCCTTTCAGTTTGGGGACGAGCAGGCCGATAATTTTGAAGCTGGATTCAAGTACAAGACGCGCAGCGTGGCTCTTAACCTATCCTTTTATAGTACCAAGTATAAAGACTTGCAGACCAATGTTTTCGACGGAGTCTTGAACTTCAACGTGCGCAACGCGTCTGGTGCCAAAACCCAAGGGGTGGAGGCAGACATGCGCTGGGCCTTAGACGAGCATTTTACGCTTAGTGGGGCCGTTGCCTATCTCGACTTTGCCTTTACCGACTTCCCGCAAGGGCAGTGTTACTTCCAGCAGGTAGCAGATCAGCCAGGAGGATTTTGCAGCTACACCGGCAAGCGGAATCAGCTTACCCCAGAATGGTCCGGAAATCTCAATGGTGATTTCAGCCATGAAATTGGGTCAAGTCTAAAGCTTGGTATCAACCTTAATGCTGATTTTTCGAGCAGTTATATTTCGGCAGCCAACCTCGACCCCCTGACCAAACAGGATGGTTATGTAAAAATCGGCTCCCGGTTGTCGCTGGGGCATGTGGACAATAATTGGACCATTGCCCTTGTTGGACGGAACCTGACCAATGAGCGGATCAAGCAGACAGCGGGCAACTTGCCCCTGGCTACTACATTCACAAGCAACAGGGGTGTGGCGTACAATGCCATCTATGATCGACCACGCAGCTTGGCTGTCCAGCTTGACGCGAAATTTTAAGTGGTGCGCTGGAGCCTTCTGACTGGCTTACTTTTGCTGGCCTGCACATCCGTGCAGGCCCAGCAATCCCCAGCCCACCCAGAAGAAACCGATCCGGCGAAAATAGGCTGGATGCAAGGTAGCCCACCGCCGCCTGAAAAGCGCATCCTGTTCCGCGACAGCAGTTTTTTCAGCTTTCCAAAGACCCGCTGGTCCTTTGCACATATCGGCGAACTTGTTCCAACCGCAAGGATATCGCGGGGGAGTGGGCCGGTGGCGGATCTTCCTCTTGCCCTTCGGGAAGATCTGGATACCGTCATCTTCACGCCACTCGGGCGAACAGATACAATGAACTGGGCGCAGGCATTTGAAGCTGTTTATGGCGATGCTATCTTGATCCTACACAAAGGTAACATCGTCTATGAACGCTATAAGGGCGTGATGAAGCCCGAACAGCCGCACATCGCTTTTTCAGTGACCAAATCCTATTTTGGCACTTTGGCAGAAATGTTGATTGCCGACGGGACGATCGATGAGACCGCGTTGGTCACGCGCTATGTGCCCGAACTAGCGGGTAGCGGCTTTGGTGATGCGACAGTGCGCCAGATCCTCGACATGACAACAGGACTTGCTTATTCGGAAGACTATTCTGACCCTGCAGCCGATATAGCGAAATTCTCAGTAGCTGTCGGTGCCGCACCTGCGCCGCCTGGCTATGCAGGGCCACGAGCGGCCTATGACTATCTACCCACAATTCCTAAACAGGGGGCCCATGGCGAGGGGTTCACTTATAAGTCGGTGAACACCGAAGTGGTCGGTTGGCTGATCGCTCGCGCGACTGGTAAGCGACCACACGAAGTTTTAAGCGAACGTATCTGGTCAAAGCTGGGAGCAGATCATGATGCTAGCATAATGATCGACAGCGCTGGATCGCCTTTCACAGCCGGAGGGCTCAACTTAACGCTACGGGATATGGCACGTTTTGGCGAAACGATGCGGCTCAAGGGCCGCTTTAACGGCAAGCAGATCATACCAGAATCGGTTGTTGCAAAGATGACCGCAGGCGGAAAGCAGAGTGATTTTGCTAAGGCCGGATATAATTTACTGACAGGCTGGAGCTACAAAAGCCAGTGGTGGGTGACGCACAATAATCACGGCGCATTCAACGCACGCGGTATCCACGGTCAGACCATCTATGTCGATCCCAAAGCCCAAATGGTCATTGTCCGCTTTGCTTCCCACCCAAAGGCAGCTAATGCCAACTTTGATGATATTTCGCTTCCTGCCTATCAGGCCATTGCAGAAAGGCTTATGGCCAAAAAGTGAAACATGAAACAATCCGGGCCTGCTCGATCTGGCGAGCGCTTGAAGTCGTCGGCGACGTACCTGTCCTACTCATTCTTGAGCAAGCCTTTCTCGGCAAACATCGCTTCGATGAATTCGTGCAAAAAACAGGCGTGGCGCGCTCGGTCATCAGTAACCGGCTTAATAAGCTGCTTGATTCGGATGTGTTGATTAAATTACCCGGACGCCACGCAGGATATCGGCTGACCGAAAAGGGGCGTGATCTTTTTCCCATAGCACTCATGATACTGCGTTGGCAGCACAACTGGGAATTGGGAGAACGCGGTTTTCTGATTGAACTCATACACGCCGACTGTGGTCAAAAATTAGTTCCTGTCGCCGCATGCAATCATTGTGCTGAACAGATCGATCCGCGCCAAGTGTCGTGGGCGCCGGGCCCTGGAATCAGTCAGATCACGGCACTTTATGGTCGCCGTCGCATGCAGACTGCAGTCGCGATCGCAAAGCGCGGCAATCAGACGATGGTCGATTCGGTTATTGAACTATTCGGTGACCGCTGGGCAACGCTTGTCGTGCGCGCCTGCTTCACCGGCATCCAGCGCTTTGACGACATACAGCGCGACACGCTGATGGCGACAAACATTCTGGCTGACCGGCTTGACCGGTTGCAAAAGCAGGGCATCGTTCAAGCCAAACCCTATTCTGCGTATCAGGACCGTTTCGAATATCGGCTCACAGAAAAAGGTCGCGATCTGTATCCTGTGCTACTTGCTCTCCTGCAATGGGGCGACCGTTGGTACGCTGATTCGAAGGGGCCTCCCCTATTGCTAACCCATAAGACCTGCGGGCAAGCGCTGCGTTTGCAGCCCAGATGCAGTTGCTGTGCCGGCGGCTTGCACATCGCAAACACCGCATTTGAGCGTTAGACAGGTCGAGGCGAAGAGACCTCGCGCGCAATGGCGAACTGCCTTTCACTTAGCTAGGGTCAAGACCAATGAAATGCACCTGAGACCATTTTGTTCAACCCAAGCTTGCTAGCAGTGAAATTGTGAGTGGCGGTGGCCAAGCGTTCTAACCGGCGAAACGGCACCTATTGGGCCGAAAGTGGACTGTCCGCTTAATGGCTCTAAACGGAACATTGCCGCCGCCCACTCGAGAAATAAAGATTACTCCCAAGAGACCATTGCGGCTGGAAAAAGCGGACATTTCCAGGCTCGAAGCAAAAACGCACACTCGTTCGACAATTTTCAACTATTCTCAGCAGCTGGTTAACATGCAACCACGTTAACTGCCAACCCACCTAGGCTAGTTTCCTTATATTTGGAGGATATATCCAGGCCGGTTTGGCGCATCGTTTCGATGACTTGATCGAGCGAAACTTTTGGTGTTTCGTGACTGTGCAGTGCCAAACGAGCAGCGTTGACTGCTTTCACCGCCCCGATGGCATTACGCTCAATACACGGTATCTGCACCAACCCGCCCACTGGATCGCAAGTCAAGCCAAGGTTATGTTCCATACCGATTTCAG
>NZ_JBIICD010000025.1:0-17092 GCF_044239045.1 Sphingorhabdus sp. | reverse complement strand
CATATTGTCGCCTTCATAAAAGCAATCCACCGGACACACTTCAACGCAGTCCATATATTTGCAGCGGATGCAGGCATCGGTAACGACATAAGTCACTTGCGGAAATCTCCTAAACGCAGCGGCGAAGTGGCCGCTTCGCTTTGCTGCCTATTGCGAGGCGCAGGGGGAAGTCAACGGTGGAATGCAACTGTCCGTCATATTTAATCCATAAGCTGATAACAAAACGCTGCCTCACAAGCCGGACCGCGCCGGACTGGCATCAACATTAGCTTGAACGTAAACACAGCGTCGCCAATGGGCAGCGTGATGACATCGCCGATAGCGATGGGCAGGCTAGCCTTTTCCACGCGGCGGCCGTTGACGCGGATATGCCCAGTCTCCGCCCAAACTTGGGCAAGAGTCCGACTCTTGGCAAATCGCAGAAAGAACAGAAGTTTGTCGATCCGCAACTTCGCCCCGGCCGATTAGAGCTTAAGGCCCTTTAGTGCCGCCAATTGCAACGCGAGGGATGATGGTTGTGCACTTTGCTTTGCAACAACCGGTGCGCGCTCCGGCTTAGCCTTTGGTTTACCCGTTGCTGGGGATGTCTGGCGTTGCGGCTTGGCGCGCGGCTGACGCTGTTCAGGCGGGCGTGGTTTTGGCAGACCAACCCAGCGCCAATGCGTCAGGATGATAGCTTGCGGCTCGGCTGCTAGCGGCGCGGCAGCGTCTGGGGCAATCGCCTCAACTTCAGCAGATGCTGACATTTCTGTGACCTCTGCATCGGGTAATGGAGCGGTTTCTGCCGCAACGGCCTCAGTTACTTCAGAAACGATTTCAGCGATGACTTCAGCCTCCGTCTGCGGCTGAGGTTCCGGCGCCTGCTCCGCAGGGCGGAAGCCTGCGTCGCGCATCAGGGCCTTCAACCCGGCTTCGCTGATGCCCAACGACGTCGCGAACGCCATGTCCATAGCAAACAAATTGCCCTGCCCGCGCGCTTCATGCGCTTTTTTGATAACCCGTTCCGCCAAGTCAATGCGGACATATTCATCACCGATCCTGCGATATCCTGCGTTGCGTGCTTCAGAGGCATTGGCAAAATTCCAAGCCTTCAAATGCACGGCGCTTTCTGGAGGAAGTTCTGGCATTGCGCGGTTGTCGCGCGCCGCAAATAATGCTGCACGCCATCTGGCCGCCGCTGGCTTCAGCGCGGCATGATGATAGATATCGAGCGCGCCAAAGACGATGCCACCCTTTCGCGCAGCGCCGCGGGCTTCCTTGGGCAATGCAGCAATCGCATCGGCCAAATAATGCCGACCCGCAATACCCCCTTCATCCGCCAATCGCACTGCAAGCGCGCGGACATTGCCGTCGACATCTGCTTGCTGGGCAAGTTCCAATAGCCCAACTATGCCGCCCATGGCTTTGGCCAATTGCGTTGCAATCCAGCTTTCGGCGCGGGTTGTAATTTCGCGCAACGCGTCGCCTTCAAGGCCAGCGACAGCCTTTACTGGCGAAAATGCTGGTTGAAGCAGTGTACGCCCCTTGGACAGCGCGCCCAATATTTCGCCCTGCCAGAAAATGGCGGGCTTGCCCTCTCCATCCGCTGCGAGCGAGAATTCGCTGTCCTGTGCCATGCTTACGTCCTTTGCCTTTTGTCTCAAATATGCCGCCAAATGCCGTTCGGCGGCAGCTAATAACAACTTACGGTCACTTGCTTTGGCCGCCGGGTCAACCCGAAAGGCAAAGCCCTGTAAAGTACCAATGTCTTCTCCATCGACCAAAACATGTGTGTCGGCTTGAATCTCCACGGGCAACAAACCCACGTCCGTCGCATTTTTCCGCAATAGCATCGATGTGCGTTTATCTACAAATCGCTGGCGTAATGCATCGTGCAACGCGTCCGATAATTTTTCCTCTAACGCACGTGCACGCTCCGCCATGGCGGGCGGATTGGTCAACCAATCGCTGCGATGGGCGATATAGGTCCATGTTCGCACCGCCGCGATACGTGCCGAGAGCGTATCAACATCGCCTTGGATGTTATCCAGCCGCGCAAGTTCACTGGCATAGACGCTTTGCGGGATGACGCGGTCATTTTGCCCCAGATATTGCCACAGCGACGCAACAAAGCGGCTGTGATGCTCCTCACCCATTTGCCGAAAATCGGGCAGGCAAGCGACTTCCCACAGGCGCGCAACATCCACTTGATGACGGATCAGCGCTTTCACATCGGGCATTTCGGCCAAACGCTTAAGCACCAACAAGTCAATTGCCTTGGGCGCTGGCAATAACCCTGGGCGATGCGGCTTCTTTTCCAAATCCGCGATCAAAGTCGCGATATCGTTAAAGCGTGGCTTGGCCTCACGCCAATACAACCAGTCCAGACGCGGAAAACTGTGCCCCTCAATCGCCAACACTTCTTCAGGCGTGAATTCACTGCCCTCGCCCGCTAACGTCCCAAAACTCCCATCTCGCTGATGCCGGCCAGCACGACCTGCGATTTGCGCCATTTCCGCGACCGTTAGGCGTCGGCGGCGAGAGCCATCGAATTTGGACAGGCTAACAAATGCGACGTGCGCGACATCTAGGTTCAACCCCATGCCAATGGCATCGGTCGCAACGAGATAATCCACCTCGCCCGATTGGAACATCGCGACCTGCGCATTACGCGTACGCGGGGACAATGCCCCCATCACCACCGCAGCGCCGCCGCGCATACGGCGCAAAGTTTCTGCCACCGCATAAACTTGCTCGATTGAAAAGGCGACGATTGCGGACCGTTTGGGCAAGCGCGAAAGCTTTTTTGCGCCAGCATAACTCAATGTTGAAAAACGCGGACGGGAGATGATTTCAGCATCGGGTAACAAAGATCGGATAATCGGGCGGAGGCTTTCCGAGCCCAGGATCATCGTTTCCTCCCGCCCGCGCGCATGCAATATCCGGTCGGTGAAAATATGTCCCCGTTCAGGGTCGGCACCCAATTGCGCTTCGTCTATCGCGACGAAGGCAAACTCCTTCTGAATGGGCATGCTTTCAACGGTGCAGCAATACCACCGGGCTTGCGGCGGTTCGATCCGTTCCTCGCCCGTGATTAACGCAACATTCTGCACGCCTTTCATGGCGACAACGCGGTCGTAAATTTCCCGCGCTAATAAGCGCAGCGGAAACCCTATCATTCCACTGGAATGCGCGCACATCCGCTCCACGGCGAGGTGGGTTTTGCCGGTGTTGGTTGGGCCTAAAATGGCCGTGAGGGCGGAACGGACTGGGGGCAAAATTTACTTCAGTTGGCCATCAAAGCTGCAGCGAGTTCCTTCAATGGCACGTTGGTATCGGCCAACTGTTCAGCCGTAGGCGACAGACCGTCGGTCACGAATAAGCGGCCCTGGACATAGTCCTTAGTCGCGTTGACACAATCAAGGGCAATGACTTTATTGGCCTTCAGATAGACCACAGAAAAACTGCGGGTGTCCGGGTCGCCGCGCAAAACCGCGGCATCATAACCGGCGCTGATGCCCACAGTCTGCAGGCGCAAATCATATTGGTTAGACCAGAACCATGGCACCGCATGATAGGGCGTCAATTCATTGGTCAGGCTTTTGGCGACGGCATTGGCCATATCATTGGCGTTCTGCACCGATTCAACGCGCATGATGTTGCCGCCCGCAAAATCATTCGCGTGCGCCGCGCAGTCACCAATGGCAAAAATATCGGGCAATGACGTCCGGCAGTAAGCGTCAACATCAACACCTGCGCCTCCAGCTGCGCCCGCAGCAAGCAAAGGCGCAACAGCGGGGACGATACCAATGCCGACAATAACCATTTGCGCAGGGATTACTTCTCCATCAGCCAAAAGCACGCCGGTGACAAAATCTTCCCCCTCTATGCCACTGATTTCCACACCCAAGCGCACATCCACGCCATGCGCGCGATGCTCGGCCTCGTAAAAGCGCGATAGGGGCTCGCCAGCAACCCGCGCCAGTACGCGATCCATCGCCTCCAGCACTGTTACCTTCTTGCCCATTTTGCGCAGCACCGCCGCCGCCTCAAGCCCGATATATCCGCCGCCCACAATCGCAACCTCGGCCACATCGTCGAGACCACCAAGCATCCCGTCAACGTCAGCGCGGGTGCGAACCACATGCATACCCGGCAGATTGCTGCCCTCAACCGGCAGTTGGCGTGGACTGCCGCCAGTCGCCCAAATCATGCTGCCATAGGAAATGACCGCCCCGTCAGACAAGGTAACCGCATGGGCAGATGAATCGACAGCGTCCACGCGCATGCCTAACAGCATATCGACGCCGCGCTCCGTCCAAAAAGCGGCTGGCCGGATCATGATACGTTCAAACACCTTCTCACCCGCGAAATAGTCTTTCGACAAAGGCGGGCGCTCATAGGGATATTCAGGTTCAGCGTTCACCACGCCGATGCTGCCCTCATATTTGGCCTGCCGTAACGCAATTGCTGCTTGTGCGCCGCCATGGCCGCCACCCACAATAAGAATATCATAATGCATCAGAGAAGATTCGCTCGCTTAACCAACATCCGATGAGCGGTAAGCAAAAGGTCGCCCACTGGCTAGTCCTATGCTTGCAGCACATGCAATTAACTGTCAGAGTAAGTCTATGACAAGCATGACATTAGACTTTGCCCTCGGCGATAATGCCGACATGATCCGCGAAACAACAAAGCGTTTCGCAACCTACAAAATAGCGCCGCTTGCGGCCAAGATTGACGCAGATGACTGGTTCCCACGGAATGAACTTTGGCCCGCCATGGGCGAACTTGGTTTACATGGAATTACCGTGGATGCGGCCGATGGCGGCCTCGGCTTGGGCTATTTGGAACATGTTGTCGCGGTCGAAGAAGTAAGCCGCGCCTCTGCCTCTATTGGATTGTCCTATGGCGCGCATTCCAACTTGTGCGTGAACCAGATCGCGCGCTGGGCAACTCCAGAGCAAAAAGCAAAATATCTGCCAAAGCTGATTTCCGGCGAACATGTTGGTAGCCTTGCCATGTCCGAGACCGGCGCAGGCTCAGACGTTGTTTCAATGAAGCTAAAGGCCGAAGCGGTTCAAGGAGGTTATATACTGAACGGCACAAAATTTTGGATCACCAATGCGCCTTATGCCGACACTTTGGTGGTCTATGCCAAGACCGCGCCAGAGGCATCTTCGCGCGGTATCTCCGCGTTTCTGATTGAAAAGGACATGGAGGGTTTTTCCATTGGCCAGAAAATCGATAAAGTCGGGATGCGCGGTTCGCCAACGGCAGAATTGGTGTTCAATGATTGCTTCGTATCCGACGAACAGATGATGGGCCCGTTGCATGGCGGCGTTGGCGTATTGATGTCCGGTCTGGATTATGAGCGCGTCGTGCTCGCTGGGCTTCAGCTTGGCGTGATGCAGGCCTGCTTGGATGTAGTTCTGCCTTATGTGCGCGAACGCAAGCAATTCGGTAAGCCCATTGGCAGTTTTCAACTGATGCAGGCCAAGGTCGCCGACATGTATGTCGCGCTCAATTCCGCCCGCAGCTATGTCTACAATGTAGCGCGTGCATGTGACGCGGGGCAGACTACCCGCTTTGACGCGGCAGGCGCCATCTTGCTCGCCAGTGAAAGCGCGGTGAAGGTCGCTGGTGAGGCTATTCAGGCCCTTGGCGGCGCTGGCTATACCAAGGATTGGCCGGTTGAGCGCTATTGGCGCGATGCCAAATTGCTCGACATTGGTGCGGGCACAAATGAAATTCGGCGGATGCTGATTGGCCGGGAGCTAATTGGAGCGGCAGGATGAGCGCGTTGGTCGGTAGCCTTTTATGACAGCACGTCCTGTTCTGGGTGTTATCGCCTGCAACCGCATGGTCGGCCGCGAAGTCGCCCAAGCCGTCATGAATCGTTATATTCGCGCGGCCATGACCTATGCCGATGTTGCGGCGTTGATCATCCCTTCCCTACCCGACCTAATGACCGCGGCAGAGGTCGCGCCGCGCATAGACGGCATTTTGCTAACGGGAAGTCCATCGAACGTCGCAACCCGGCTTTATGGGGAAGAAGGCGGCGACGGACCCTATGATGATGGTCGCGATGAGATTGCCATGTCGATGGTCGACCGCATGATCGATGCGCAAAAGCCGGTATTTGGCATTTGCCGGGGTTTTCAGGAAATCAACGTCGCTTTGGGAGGAAGCTTACGCCGCGACACCAGCGCGAGCGATACGTTGATCCGTCACCATGCTCCTGATGATGCCTCCTTCGACGCGATGTTTGACCACCGCCATGCGGTCGATCTTACCGAAGGCGGCATATTGGAGGGCGCTTATGCCAAAAGCGCCTTGAACGTAAACTCGGTCCATTATCAAGGAATTGGCCGTTTGGCAGACGGCCTGCATATCGAAGCCCGCGCGCCAGATGGCTTGGTGGAGGCCTATAGCGCACGGCCCAACGGCGCTCCTTTGCTCGCAGTGCAATGGCACCCCGAATGGGGCACGGAAAATGATCCGGATTCGCAAACCTATTTCCACCTTTTGGGAAAAGCGCTAAGAGGCGAATTGTGAACACAAAAGTGACCCGATTTAATCGCTATCAAGCGCGGATAGGCTTTTCGCCCTGATACATCGTCACCTCAGCCAATGCTGGGGTCCATCGTGCGTCTCGGATCAATCCGCGAGACCTAATAGGCGCCAGCCTATGCTGGTGCGACGACAAAATAGAGGGACATAGATATGCCACGCAATTACGACATCGCCGAACTCCGCCGTTTGGACATCGCCCACCATCTGCCCGCGCAAGCCGACTGGCAGGAAATCGAGGATCTGGGCGGTAGCCGGATCATCACCCATGCCGAAGGCTGCTACATTCACGATGGCGACGGTAACCGCATATTAGACGGCATGGCTGGCCTGTGGTGCGTCAATGTCGGCTATGGCCGTGACGAACTCGCCGAAGTCGCGCGCGAACAAATGCTTGAGCTGCCTTATTATAACAGCTTTTTCAAAACCGCGAACGCGCCTGCAATCATGCTGGCTGACAAGATTGCCAGCCTGACAGGTGGCCGCTTGCCGCATGTATTTTTCAACAGCTCCGGCTCGGAAGCAAATGACACTATTCTTCGCATGGTCCGCCATTATTGGCAGGTGAAGGGCGAACATAGCCGTACCGTCATCATCAGCCGCCATAATGCCTATCATGGCTCAACCGTCGCGGGCGTCAGCATGGGCGGGATGAAGGCGATGCACGGCCAAGGCTTCCCCGCACCGGGTATCTTGCCAATGGCTGGCATCGAGCATGTGCGCCAGCCTTATTGGTATAATGAAGGCCGTGACATGACGGCGGAGGATTTCGGCACTGCATGCGCGCAGGCGATTGAAGACAAGATTTTAGAAGTCGGCCCTAAAAATGTCGCGGCTTTCATTAGCGAACCTGTGCAAGGTGCGGGTGGCGTGATCATCCCGCCTGCCAATTACTGGCCGCAGGTGGAGGCGATTTGCCGCAAATATGGAATTTTATTGGTCTGTGATGAGGTCATCTGCGGCTTTGGGCGTACAGGTAACATGTGGGGCCATGAAACCATGGGCATCCATCCAGACATGATCGCGATGGCCAAGGGGCTGTCGTCGGGATATCTGCCCATCTCCGCCGTGGCGGTCAGTGCGGAAATCGTTAAAGTGATCAAAACGGGCGGCGACTTCGTCCATGGCTACACTTATTCGGGTCACCCGGTCGCGTCGGCCGTTGCCTTGCGCAACATCGAAATCATGGAACGCGAAGGCTTGGTCGAAAAAGTCCGCAATGAAACTGGGCCATATCTTGCCAAAGCGCTGGCACCCTTGCGTGACCATCCGCTGGTTGGTGAAGCGCGCTCCGTTGGCTTGCTTGGTGCGATTGAGGTTGTTGCGGACAAGGCAACAGGCGCGCGCTTTGGCGGTGCAGAGGGTACAGCAGGGCCGCTCGTCCGCGATATCTGTATCCGCAACGGCCTTATGGTGCGCGGCATCCGCGACAGCATCGTCATGTGCCCGCCGCTCATTATAACGCCTGCTCAAATTGATGAGCTGGTCGGCATTATTCGCAAGTCGCTTGATGAGGCGGAGCCAAAATTGCGGGCGATTGGATAAGGACAAAAAAGAAACCGTGGTGCATCACCACGGTTTCTTCTAGCTATACCAACCGCATCCAATCTTTACCGAGAGCTTTTATGAATTCACCGTTGATCAAACGCGCCTTTGTTACGGCTGCCCTCACCCCCGCTCTGCTCTTGGTATTTGCGCCTGCTCCAGCAGCGGCGCAAGCTGCGGCAAAGCCACAGCCTCTTATTCTCAGCTGTAATGTCAAAACGCCGGAGGGCCTGTCCTACACCGTCATCAGGCCAGGCAAAGGCGAACGGCCAAATGCCGGATCCAAGGTTACCGTGAATTATAAAGGCATGTTGACCACAGACGGCACCGAATTTGATTCCGGCCAAGCGGCCCAATTCCCCGTTGGCGGCGTCATTCCCGGATTTGCGCAGGGCCTGCAATTGATGCAGACTGGCGGCAGCTACCGCCTCTGCATCCCCGCGGCCCTTGGCTATGGTGCAGCGGGCACGGGCCCTATCCCGGCCAACGCCGATTTGGTGTTTGAGGTTGATCTGCTCGCTTTCACCAACCCACCACCAAAACCAGTCATTCCGGTTGCCGAACGGACATGCAGTCAAACCACTGCGTCCGGTCTCGGATTTGAAATCGTGAAGGCCGCCGCTGGCAAAAAGCCAGCCGATGGCGACATGGCTCTTGTCGACTTCACCATCTTTGATGCCAATACTGGCATCGTTGAGCAAAAGCGCGAATGGGAAAAAATCCCGTTGAACCAGGCTTCACCGATTTTCAGCGAAAGCCTGAAAATGATGGCTACAGGTTCAACGTACCGCTTTTGCATGCCTAAAACCGCAGACGGATCACCAGAAAGCAACATTATCGTCACGCTGATCGATCTGCGGCCGGCACCGACTGCCGAAAATTGATTTCGTCAATAAGCTTAACTCAACAATACGACCGGACTGTCGGCACGCCAGTGCATGCTGACCTTGTCATCCCATGTGAAATCTTCTTGGTCATGGCGGGACAGGTTCGGACGGCTGACGCGGATGATTTGGCCGCCCTCAAGTTGAATATCATAGAGCGTAATGTCGCCAAGATAGCTCATCCCCTTAATCGTACCGCGCGCGAGATTATGGCCGTCTGGCGCGTCTTGGGCCGCAGCGCGGACGGCCTTCCCTTTACCGGGAACGTGCAAATAAATCTTTTCGGGCCGCAAAGCGATCCAGACATCGGCGCCATGTGGGCCGGTAACACCGTGGTTGAGATATACCTTGCCAAGGCCCGGACACTCAACCGCCGCCTTATCGGGCTCATCCAGCGTCAACTTGCCTTCAAATATGTTCACGGAGCCCACAAAGTCGGCGACGAAACGATTGGCGGGATATTCGTAAAGATCCGATGGCGGCGCCAGTTGCGCGACTTCGCCTTTATTGATCACGGCAACACGGCTTGCCATCGACAATGCCTCGTCTTGGTCATGCGTGACGGTCACGAAAGTGATTCCAACCTTGTCCTGCAAGTCCGCCAGTTCGAACTGCATTTGCGCACGCAGCTTGGCATCAAGCGCGGAAAGCGGCTCATCCAGCAACAATACCTTTGGCCGCATCACCAAGCTGCGAGCAAGTGCAACACGCTGCCGCTGCCCACCTGACATTTGGTCGGGCATCCGATCTTCAAATCCGCCTAGTTTCACCAGCTCAAGTGCTTCGGCCACGCGATCGCGAATCTCGCCTTTCGGTACGCCCGATATGCGCAAGCCATAGCCGACATTATCGGTCACGTTCATATGCGGGAAAACGGCGTAGCTTTGGAACACCATATTCACGGGCCGCTTGTTCGGCGGAACAAGGCTCATATCCTGCCCATCGATCAGGATTTGCCCCTCGGTCGGCAATTCAAACCCGGCGATCATCCGCAACAAAGTCGTCTTGCCGCAACCCGACGGCCCAAGCAAAACGAAGAATTCACCTGCGCGAATATCCAGACTAATATTATCGACTGCCGTCACCTTGCCAAAGCGTTTGGACACGTTGCGGATTTGGATGATGGGTACTTTGGTTTCGGTCATATCAGTGTTCCGTAGGCGGCGGTTCGCATCTCAATGGGCATCAGATATGCCCTTCACACCCTGATATTTCAGGGCGATGAAGGTCAGCGCGACCGTGAGGATGATGAGGATGGTTGATGCGGCGTTGACCTCTGGCGTCACTGAAAAGCGGACCATCGAATAGACCTTTACCGGAAAGGTAATCGTGTCGGGGCCGCTGGTGAAAAAGGTGATGACGAAATCGTCGAGGCTGAGTGTGAAAGCGAGCAATGCGCCTGCCACTAAAGACGGCTTTAGATGCGGCAGCAGGACATCACGAAACGCCTGCCACTCCGTCGCGCCAAGATCCTTTGCGGCCTCTTCCTCTTCCTTATTGAAACTCGCCAACCGCGCGCGCACGACCATGGCAACAAAAGGAAAGCAGAAGGTTATATGCGCAATAGTAATCGCAGACAGGTTGAGCGGCCATGGCAGGTCGGTTGGCCAGTCGATTTTGGCAAAGAAGATCAAAAACGCGACGCCCAGACAGATTTCAGGAACGATGATCGGCAAGGACATTGTGCCTTCCACCAGCCCCTTGAACGGAAAGCGAAAGCGCCAGAGCATGACCGCAGCTAGCGTTCCGATAATCAGGCTGATGATCGTCGCGAAAAACGCGATGGTAAGCGAATTGACCATCGCTTCGACGAGGCTGTCGTTGTTCAGCGCCTTTTCATAATATTTGAGCGTAAAACCTTTCCACACGACATTGCGCTTGCTGTCGTTGAAGCTGAAAACCATCAAGACAATGAGCGGCGCATAAAGGAACAGCATGGTCATCCCAACCCAACTGCGCATCCAAAGCTTGCGGGTATATTCAAGCGGGGCGATGGCGGTGCGGTTAAACATCAGCGCGCCTCCTTCACTTTGTTCGACCGCATGGATTGCAGCGCAATCAAAATAAACATCGCGTAGATCAGCAGGAAAGACAAAGCCGCGCCAAACGGCCAGTCATTGGCGCGCTTGAATTGCCGTTCAATCACATTTGCGATCATCTGGCTATCGGTGCCACCCATCAAATCGGGCGTCAGATACGCCCCCAAAGCCGGGATCAGCGTGATCATCACGCCCGCAACAATGCCCGGCGCGGCGAGCGGCACCACGACTTGCATAAAGGTTTTGAAATGGCCTGCACCTAAATCAAGGCTGGCCTCAATCAGGCTTTTGTCCAGCCGGTCGAGCGCGGAATATAAGGGCAAAACCATGAAGGGTAGATGGACGTAGACCAGCCCCAATACGACGGCAAAATTATTGTAGAGCAACTGTACGGGCGTCCATGCCTCAAGCGGTTGCATGCCCACCAACGTGCGCAACCAGCTTGCGCCTTCCCACAGCCCGCCTAGTCCCTGGTTCATATAGCCGTTGGTGCCCATCAACGCCATCAGCGCATAAGTGCGGATCAACAAGTTGGTCCAAAAGGGCAGCATGATACCAAGCAGCAGCCAAGGCCGCCATTTCGGCGCTGCAAAGGTAATTGCCATCGCCACCGGAAAGCCAATGATAAGGCAAATCAATGTGGTGAGCGCGGCCACCGCAAGACTTTTGAGGAAGATCGAAAGATACAACCACTCAGTCGCGCGTTTGTAATTGTCGAGCGTACCAGAAAAATCAATGTCGGCTGGACCGGCATTCTGCCCAAAGCTGTAAAGCCAAACGATGGTCATGGGCGCGATGAAGAACAGGGCAAGCCAGAACACCGGTGCCGACGCAACGGCAGCAAAAGGCTTCCTCTGGCTTTTCCAGTCCTGTAACGGCCCTGACATCAATTAAGCCGCCCGTACGCGAGTAAACGCCTCCTCATATTTCGGCTGCAGCTCTGGATTGAATTTGGCATATTCGCATTTCGCCAAAACCGCTGCGGGCGGGAAAATGACCTGATTATTTTTATAATCATCAGGCATCAGCGCCTTTGCCGCATCATTTGGCGTTGGATAGAGGATCGTTTCGGTAATCTTCTTACCTGCTTCAGCATCCAGCAAATAGTTAATGAAAGCATGCGCATTTTTCGGATGCGGCGCACCCTTTGGAATGCATAGATTGTCCGAGTTCAACTGGCTGCCTTCCTTCGGAATGACAAAACCAATATCCGGGTCTTCCGCCATAATCTGTGCAATATCGCCATTATATTCAAGCACCAGATCGACCTCGCCCTTCAGCAACAGATCCTGCCCATTATCTTCATGGAAGGATTTGATGTTTGCCTTTTGCTTGATCATCATCGCTTCAATCATTTTGATATCAGCGTCAGTTAGGCCGTTGACCGATTTGCCCATATACTTGCCGTATAGCCGGAACATGTCGCCAGCTTCGGACAGCACAGCAATGCGCCCCTTATACTCGTCACTGTCAAACAGGACTTTCCAGCTATCAGGAACTGATTTTACCTTCGACTTGCGATATCCAATGCCAAGCGCAAGCCATGTGTACGGCATCGAATATTTCCGCGCCGGATCATATGGCACATCCTGATAATCAGCCGCGACATTCTTGAAATTGGGGATCTGCGCCTTGTCGAGTTCAAGCAGCATATCCGCTGCGGCCATGCGCTCTACAAAGTCGTTGGACGGCACGATAACGTCATAGCCTGGGTTACCAGCACGCAACTTGGCAAATAATTCGTCATTGCTGGCGAACAAAGTCATGTTCACGTCAACGCCCGCTTTGCTCTTGTAGTCTTCTAAGGTGGTCTCACCAATATAAGTGTCCCAGTTATAAAAGTTCAGCTTCGCCTCTTCGCCATTGGCAAGCTGTGCCGCTTCTTTCTCGCCGCATCCAGCGAGCGCGCCCGTTAATGAAAGTCCGACAGCCGCAACGCCCATGCCCTTCAGCATCGCGCGCCGATTGCTGCCTGCGTGCAAAAATGTTTTGAAATCCATCATTGTTCTCCCGCTGAAACCATTGCCGTGATTTGGATATGCTGGACTAATATCCCAACTAAGAAAAGCCCCTTTTTTCCAAGCCTTGCGGCGCAACTTAATTACGATAGATCGCAATTACTTTGCACCGCACCATAATTATTTAGCGCGCGACATCGCTTCTGCATCGACCGCCGCTTGAACAGCTTTGTAAAAGGCCTCCCGTTGCACACCGACCGTATTGGGATCAGTTGCCTTTGGCCAATTGCTGTTCGACGCGATTATGAGGTTGCGTTTGGGGTCAATGAAGATGCCCTGCCCAAAAATACCTTGGGCTGCGTAACTGCCATCGTCATAGGTCCACCATTGATAGCCATAGCCTTTACCCGGCATGCCGATATCCGCTTGCTTGCTCGTTGCCGGCGCAATCCAGTTGTCGGGCAAGATGCTTGCGCCGTTGGCCTTCGCTCCGCCGAGCATGAACATACCAAAACGTGCGTAATCGCGCGTTGATGCCTGAATGCAGCAGCCGCTAATCTCGTGCCCGCTCGCGCCCAATAGCCAGCTTGCATCCTGCTCCATACCAAATGGGGCCCATAATTTTTCCGATAAATAGGCGGACAAGGTCTTCTTTGTGGCGGAACTGACCAACACGCCAATCAAATTGGTTTCGCCGGTTTTGTAGACCCATTTTGTGCCAGCAGGTGCCTCACGCGGCAGATTGCGCATATAGCTGACGGTTACGTCCATACCGTTTTCGGCCTTGTGTGCATTGAACAAGGCAACGTCAGACTTGGGGTCTTCATAATCCTCATTCCATTTGACGCCGGACGTCATCGTCAACAATTGCGCGATAGTGACGTCATCATAAGCAGATCCTTTCAGATCGGGAATATAGGCCGAAACCTTGTCATCGATGCTTTTGATATAGCCATCCTTTATCGCCGCACCGACCAAGGTCGAGGTGAAGGATTTTGCAACGGAAAAGCTCGTCCATTTGCCCTCCGGACCAAAATCGAGACCATATTTTTCCATCCGCACTTTGCCATCATGAATGATGACCAACCCTGCGGTGCGCTGCGCCTTCATATAGGCGTCGACATCGGTTGCGATTGTCAGCGGTGTGCCTTTGGGCAAAGGATATACCGTGTCGCCTTTGGCAATCACATTGGCTTTGGCAAGAATAGGGATTCGGTCCATCGTGCGAAACGCGGCGTCGCGTTGCTCTATGCTCCAGAACAGCACGTTAGCGTCCGTCGGCAGGCTGGACAGAAGCGCTTTCATATCCTTGTCTGCGCTGACCCAAAAACCGCCCGCTGCTGATGCTATGACCAACAAAACTCCGAATAACCATTTTTTCATCCTGCTCCCCCTAATGTCATGTCTTGATGTAGGCGGATTGCGCAACATCGCCGCACCCGCCTTTCTATCACCTTGCGCAATACATCAGACAACGGCGCCAAAGCGAAGCAAATTTATCACCAAAGCCAGTTGGTAAAATTCATTGCGCAAACAACAGCAGTCATTGCGAAAGACCAAGGCGCGCCTTATGTATATAACACACGCCCGTTAAAAGGCAGTATTTCTAGGCAATTTGCCAAGTGGAGGAACTCGTTAGATGCGTAAAACTTATTTGAAATTTCTTCTGGTGCCCGTTGCTGCAGCTTCATTGGCCGGATGCGGTATCAACAGTGTTCCAACGGCTGAGGAAAATGCCAAGGCAAAGTGGGCTGATGTGCAAGCCGCGTTTCAAGAGCGCGCTAACCTCATTCCTAACCTAGCCAATATCGTCAAAGGCGCGGCCGCGCAGGAAAATAAGACCCTGACGGAAGTCATACAGGCGCGTGCACAAGCCACTTCGCCCAGCATTCAGGTCAACCCTAGCGATTTGAACGACCCTGCGAAAATGGCGGCGTTTCAGAGGGCACAAAATCAATTATCGGGTAGCTTGTCCCGCTTGCTGGTTTCGGTCGAGCAATATCCGCAGTTAAAAAGCCAGGAAGGCTATTTGAAATTGCAGGACCAATTGGAAGGTCAGGAAAACCGCGTGCGCATTACGCTGCGCGATTATAATGAAGCGGTGCGTGGGTATAATACCACCATTCGCACATTCCCCGACATAATTGGCGCAAAGATCATCCATGGCGCAAAGCCGATGGTTCCGTATCAGGCCACCACACAAGGTGCCGAGACCGCACCAACGCTGGATATGGCACCCGCCACATAATGCCCATTTGGGGAGTATCACATGCATAAGGCCCTTGGCCTGCTGATCGCGCTGCTGCTGGTCTTTTCGGGCCAAGCAGCAGTTGCGCAGGATTTTCCGAAACTGACCGGACGTGTGGTCGACCAAGCAGATCTGCTTGATCCGCAACAGGAAGCTGCGCTCACGGCCAAATTGGCCGGGCTGGAAACCCGCACCCAGCGCCAATTGGTGGTGGCAATGCTGAACAGCCTCGAAGGCTATGAGATTTCCGATTATGGCTATCGGCTTGGTCGGGAATGGGCACTGGGTCAGGATGGCAAAGGCGAGACCGAAAAGGACAATGGCGCAATCCTCATCATTGCCCCCAATGAACGCAAAATGCGTATTGAGGTGGGTTATGGCTTAGAACCCGTGCTGACGGATGGTCTGTCCTCGACGATCATTCGCAACGACATCACGCCGCGCTTTAAGGACGGTGATTTTGTTGGCGGCATCAATGCGGGCGTGGATCGCATTGTCACGCAACTCGAACTCCCCGCCGACGAGGCGGCCAAGATTGCCAGCGCGGCGCAGCAACCCCGTGAGCGCGATGAAGGCGGTCCACTGGGAGCGATTATCTTTGTGCTCTTTCTCATCTTCTTCGTATTTCTACCGATGATCCGTTCCATGAATGGTGGCGGGCGCAAACATCGGCGCGGCGGCATAGCTCCAGTGATCATCTGGGGCGGCGGCAGTGGCTTTGGCGGCGGCGGCTTTGGTGGTTTTAGTGGCGGAGGCGGAAGCTTCGGCGGCGGCGGTGCTTCGGGCGGTTGGTAGGATAAAGCGATATGACCATGTATAAAATCAGCCATATGACCGCCGCCGACCATGCCTTGGTGACAGCAGCGGTTGCCGACGCGGAGCAGCACACGAGCGGCGAAATCGTCACCATAGTAAATGACCTGTCGGACCATTATGAAGATGTCCGCATGGCCTGGGCTAGCGCCGTTGCGTTCATTGCCTTGGCGACTTACGCGACCTTTCCCGATTTTTACATGAGCCTGATTAATGGCCTATTGGGTGGATGGGGCCATGAATATACGACGGGGGAATTTACTGCATTACTGTTGACCGCAGTCGCGCTGAAATGGATCGGCACATGGTTCATCCTGAAATGGATACCTTTGCGTTTGGCGCTCACGCCCAAAGCTATAAAGCTAGCCCGCGTCCGTCGCCGCGCGATCAGTCTGTTCAAGGTCGGAACCGAGTCCAAGACATTAGGCCGGACAGGTATTTTATTATATCTGTCGATGAAAGAGCATCGTGCGGAAATAGTCGCTGACGAAGCCATCGCATCCAAGGTTGCGCCAGAAGTTTGGGGTGACGCAATGGTTGCCTTGCTGAATCACGTGAAGGCCGGAAATCCCGGCGCTGGCGTTGCGGCAGCGGTGGCGCAAATGGGCGTCGTTTTGGCCGAGCATTTCCCCAAGGGCAGCGAAAATCCTAACGAGCTACCCGATAGGCTCATAGAATTATGATGGAAGCAGACGAGGTGGAAACCGTGATGTGGCAAGGGCGCTTCATCACGGCGAAAACGCGGGGAAAATGGGAATATGTCAGCCGCGCCCGCGGCATCAAGGCGGCGGTTATCCTGGCGATGGAGGATGATCATGTCCTGCTGGTCGAACAATATCGCGTTCCGCTTCGTGCGAATTGTATTGAATTGCCTGCGGGCCTAATTGGCGACCATGAAGAGGGTGAAGACACGTTGGTGTCCGCTGCCCGAGAGCTTGAGGAAGAAACTGGCTATCGTGCCGACCATTTGGAAATCATGGGCGAGTATTTCTCGTCACCCGGCATGGTTAGCGAGAGCTTCTCGCTCGTCCGCGCGCATGGCCTGACAAAAGT
>NZ_JBIICD010000002.1:0-177725 GCF_044239045.1 Sphingorhabdus sp. | reverse complement strand
CCTCTGGTCCCAAACCAGATGCGCTACCAGGCTGCGCTACTCCCCGACATGGGATCACTGGTATAACAATGTCCGCGCGGCTGGCTGCCTGCCAACTTCGCAATGCGAGGCTGGTGGGCCCGGAGGGACTCGAACCCCCGACCTAGCCGTTATGAGCGGCCAGCTCTAACCAACTGAGCTACAGGCCCTGACCGGCTCGCCAACTACAAGCGGGCCGATAGCCGAACTTTGGGAGAATACGCAAGTCTTTATCTGACATAAACGTGGTAAAATTAAATTCAGAACCAAAGTGTCCAATTGTACCAAGCGCACATAGTCTTCGCGACAATGGCAAAGCCTAGTAATCGTCAACGCCCGATTCCACCCATAAAGGCATCCATTATTGGGCCCCTCATTATGGGACAATTGCATTGCTGCATAATTATATTATAAGCAATGGGCGAAATAGAAATGGAAATTACAAAATCATGGCCAATACGAACCTTGACGCGATAGATATGAAGCTTTTGGCCGAATTGCAGGCCGACGGCCGCATAACCAATGTAGAGCTCGCTACTAAGGTCGGCTTGACCGCACCACCCTGTCTACGTCGTATGCGGGCGCTTGAACAATCGGGTACAATTAAATCCTATCATGCCGATGTCGATGCAAGCGCGCTGGGCTACACCATCACCGTTTTTGCGATGGTCAGCCTGAAAAGTCAGGCTGAGGATGATTTGAAAGCGTTTGAACAACATGTCCGCGCATTACCCGATGTGCGTGAGTGCCACATGCTCAACGGCGAAATTGACTTTATTTTGAAAATCGTCGCCCGCGATCTTCAGTCATTTCAGGAATTTCTGACCTCAAAACTGACATCTGCTCCCAATGTTAGCAGCGTCAAAACGTCGCTCACGATCCGCACGGCCAAGGACGAGCCCGGCGTCCCTATTCCTCAGGCATAAAAAAGGGCCCGATTGCGCGGGCCCTTTTTAATTTATCTGACCAAATCTCAGGTAGCTGGCGTTGCGGCAGCAGGCGTTGCTGCGGCATTTGCCCGATGGTAGATGAACATCAGCCAATATTCGGCAATCGCCTTACGGTTCGCGCCGTTGATCATAGCGAAGTCCGCCTTCGCACCAGCATAATCGCCAAGCATCGTTTTTGACATGGCCAAACGGAAACGAGTGCGATCGGTCTGGTCGCCGCCATCCTTGTCCAGAACCGGTGCCTTGCTCAATGCTGATTCATACAACTCCTTGGCGGTCTTGTAATTCTTGTGCGAGAAGAAGGAGTCGCCGGTA
Source organism: Sphingorhabdus sp. (assembly GCF_044239045.1). GTDB lineage: Bacteria > Pseudomonadota > Alphaproteobacteria > Sphingomonadales > Sphingomonadaceae > Sphingorhabdus_B. The sequence goes on along the minus strand of NZ_JBIICD010000002.1, from coordinate 176,442 downwards.
AGCGAGGCCAACATGCCTCTCGGGCTAGCCTTGGCAGGGGCGATCGTGCCCGCAAGAGTGCGTGTGTCTTCCGCAAGACGGGCCTTCGCTTCGTTATAGCGCTCGCTGAACGTCACATTGTTGCGCGAGATTAAACCCTTGGCGAAGCCTTCGTCCAGCAAAGACACTGCCTCTGCCGGGTAACGCACACCGATATAGCTCAGGCTGTCGAGATAGGCGGCATATTCTTGTTGAAAACGGATGCCATCGGTCGCGCGCATCAAACGCATGATGTCGAGCGTTTCTTCTGGATTGAATTCGCGCGAGCGATCAAAAAATGCGAGCGCATCATGCCAATAGTCCGGATTATTCTCAGCGATGATCAAATCCTTGTAGAAATTAGCTGCGCCAGCGTAATTCTTCGCCTTGGCGGACAGGATCGCAGCACGCACGACGTAGGTCTTGTTCATGGCCCCCGCAGCCTTGCTAGCGGCAATCGCTTTGCTTATCCACGAAATCGCGTCTGCATCCTTGCCCTGCTGCGACATGGCATTGGAAATTAGGAATTCGATGTTGTTGTCACGGTGGCCCAGATTATAGGCGTCGATCATATATTTTTCGGCATCAGCAAAGCGCTTGCCGTCATAACCAATCGCGCCTTTGCGGAAGGTATATTCCCTCTTCAAATCGGCAGGGGTGGTGGCAGACGCAATCAACAAATCAATGCCCTGTTCCTGAAACGCCAGATCTTTCAAGGGCGCGCCGATGTTAATGGCTAATATGCCTGCTTCGTAACGATCATCATCATTGCCAATGGCAGCAACAACCTTTGGAAACTCTGCCTTAGCGGCTGCTGCGTCCTTCGCTTTGCTCAACAAATTCAACACCGGCATATAAGCCGCGATAAAAGGCTTTGAATAATTTCTCTTGGGTGCGGCAGCCGCTTCCTTACCCTTTTTTTCTTTCTTTGGCTTTTCATTGGACTGCGCAAATGCGGCAGGTGCAGCAGACACCGCTACCAACGAAAGAGCGAGGGCAAATTTTGAAACCAGTTTCATGTAACTCTCCGCATAATTATTAAGCCTTGGGGCTTCTTCAGCTTGGTTTATAGGACCTTGCTAACGTCTGTGCAATTGCCATAGCGCGATTGCATAAATTCCCGTTGAACGAACCGGAGCAAAAAACAAGTGGGTGAAAGCAGTGCAGTCATCATTGGTGCACGGGGCGGCATTGGGGCCGCGCTGGCAGATGTTTTGGAAAAAGACCCCAATTATGCGCAAGTCATCCGGTTGCACCGTGAAAGCAATCCGCCCGTGAATTTATTGGACGAGACCAGCATTGCGGCCGCAGCCGCATCTTTGACCACTGCACTTCCGCCGATAAGCTTGGTGCTTGTCGCAACTGGACTGCTGCATTCGAACCAAAATGGCCCGGAAAAGAGTTTGCGTGAACTCGATCCGGACTGGATGATCGAAAACTTCCGCATAAACGCCGTTGGCCCTGCCCTCGTCGCCAAGCATTTCCTGCCTATCATGGCCAAGCAGGGTCCAATATGCTTTGCCGCTTTGTCCGCGCGGGTGGGTAGCATCTCTGACAATCGCTTGGGTGGGTGGCACAGCTATCGTGCATCTAAATCCGCGCTCAATATGTTGATCCGAAATATCGCAATCGAATGGCAACGCAAAAATCCGCAATCCGTTGTAGTCGGTCTACATCCCGGCACCGTCGAGACGGCGCTGAGCGCTCCATTCAAGGGCAATCCTGCGCATGAACGCTTTTCCCCTGCCCGTGCAGCTGGAGACATGCTCAGCGTGCTCCACGGACTGAAACCGGAGCAAAGCGGGCAGATTTTTGCTTATGACGGAAGCTTGGTCGCGCCCTAACCGCCGCGAAGGTGTGAATCTGTGGATAAGCTGGTGAAAAACCCGCAATTGGGACAGTCGCATGTGGCCATTTCGGCGCGTTGGGTCTAGGGTCAGGCTATTATAAAAATATAAGGATTTTCGCGGCGTGACCGACGACATTATTACTTTTGACCCATCGGACATTTCACCCGTCGACATTGTCGATGAAATGAAGTCGAGTTATCTCGATTATGCGATGTCGGTCATTGTATCGCGGGCCCTGCCCGATGTGCGCGATGGTCTAAAGCCCGTTCACCGCCGGATTTTGTTCGCCAGCCAAGAAGGCGGATTTGTCGCTGGGCGGCCTTATCGCAAATCGGCTAAGATCGTCGGCGACGTCATGGGCAATTATCACCCGCATGGCGACAGCGCGATTTACGACGCATTGGCCCGCATGACCCAGGATTGGTCAATGCGTGTACCGTTGATCGATGGTCAGGGGAACTTCGGCTCGATGGATCCCGATCCGCCAGCATCGATGCGTTACACCGAGGCGCGGCTCAACAAGGTCGCAAACGCGCTTCTGGATGATCTTGATAAGGACACGGTTGATTTTCAGCCCAATTATGACGGCAGCCGGGAAGAGCCGCAGGTTCTACCTGCCCGTTTCCCGAATCTTTTGGTCAATGGCGCTGGCGGTATTGCCGTCGGCATGGCGACCAACATCCCGCCACATAATTTGGGCGAAGTCATCAAAGCGTGCTTGGCCTATATCGATAATCCGGCGATCACAATTGATGAACTCATCGAAATTGTCCCTGCCCCCGATTTTCCAACTGGACCGCTGATCCTCGGCACGGGCGGCGCACGGGCAGCCTATCGTGAGGGCAAGGGTTCCATCATGCAGCGCGCGCGGCATGAAATCGAAGAAGGAAAAGGCGATCGCCGCTCCATCGTCCTCACCAGCATTCCATTTCAAGTAGGCAAATCTGCCCTTGTCGAAAAAATCGCCGAGGCCGCAAAGGATAAGCGCATTGAAGGCGTGTCCGACATTCGCGATGAATCGAGCCGCAAGGGCGTGCGTATCGTCATCGACTTAAAGCGCGATGCCACCACTGATGTTGTCCTCAACCAATTGTGGCGCCATACACAGGCGCAATCGAGCTTCCCCGCCAATATGCTCGCCATTCGTGGTGGCCGGCCCGAAGTCTTGAACCTGCGCGACATCATTGAATCTTTCATTCGGTTCCGCGAAGAAGTGATTACCCGCCGGACAAAGTTTGAGCTGAACAAGGCCCGCGAACGCGCGCATTTGTTGCTTGGCCTTGTCGTTGCAGTGACCAATTTGGACGAAGTCGTGCGTATCATCCGTGGCTCCGCCAGCCCCGCCGAAGCGCGCGCGGCATTGATTGCGCGCAAATGGCCCATCGCCGAAATCGCATCCTACATCAAATTGGTAGAAGCGGTCGAAACTGAGATTACCGGCGACAGCTATCAATTGTCGGAGCTGCAGGTTCGCGCCATTCTTGAATTGCGCCTGCATCGCCTGACGGCACTTGGCCGTGACGAAATTGGCAAGGAACTTCAGGGTCTTGCAGAAAATATCGCAGAATATCTCGCAATCTTGGGCGACCGGGTAAAGCTATATGCTGTTTTGCGTGACGAATTGGTCGCGATTGATGCCGAATTCTCCACCCCGCGTCTTTGCGAGATAACCGCAAGCTGGGATGGCTTGGACGACGAAGACCTTATGGAGCGGGAGGAAATGGTCGTTACCGTCACCCATGGCGGTTACATCAAACGTACCGCTTTGGCGACATTCCGCGCGCAAAACCGTGGCGGCAAGGGCCGCGCTGGCATGGCCACAAAGGATGAGGATGCCGTTACCGAATTGTTCGTTACCAGCACCCACACGCCCGTATTGTTCTTCTCCAACATCGGTAAGGTTTATCGTCTGAAGGTGTGGAAACTACCCGAAGGCGGCCCGTCCACGCGCGGACGTCCTATGGTAAACCTACTACCATTGGGCGAAGGCGAAGTCATTTCCAACGTTTTGACCCTGCCCGAGGATGAAGCTGAATGGGGCGGCCTGAGCGTCGTATTTGCGACGTCCAAGGGCTATGCCCGTCGCAACAGCATGGACGCCTTTGCCAATGTGCCAAGCAACGGCAAAATCGCCATGAAGTTCGAAGGCGATGATGCCGACGATAAATTGATCGGCGTTGAACTGCTAAGCGCTGAGGACGACATCTTGCTCGCAAGCCGCTATGGTAAGGCCATACGCTTTGCCGCTGATGACATTCGCGAATTCCAGAGCCGCGCATCAACAGGTGTGCGCGCGATGAAATTGGCGAAGGGTGACGCGGTTATCTCGCTGTCGATCCTCAAACGCGTTGGTACTTCGGGCGAAGAGCGTGAGGATTATCTGCGCTTTGCCCCTTGGAAGCCGGAGAAGGAAGGCGAGCCAACGATGACCGCCGAACGCATCGCGGAGCTGGCGGAGCGTGAACAGTTCATCCTAACGGTTTGCGCCAATGGTTATGGCAAATTGTCATCGGCTTATGGCTATCGCCGCACAGGTCGCGGCGGCCAGGGTATCACCAATATCGACAATATTGAACGCAACGGTCCCGTGGTGGCTAGTTTCCCCGCAACCAAGGGCGATCAGTTGATGCTTGTCACCGATCAGGCAAAGCTTATCCGTATGCCGCTCGACAGCTTGCGCGTTTTGGGTCGCGGAACCGCCGGCGTGCGCTTGTTCAATGTCGGCGATAATGAACATGTGGTCGGCGCGGCCAAGATCGACGAGAGCGATGAGGATGATGCCGAAATCTCCAACGAGAACGGCACTGAAGGCGAAGCCGCGGTTATTGTTACGCCGATAGAGGAATAGCTCAAGTCACCGTCACCTTGGATAAATGCTCTGTCACCCTGAAGCACGCTCTCGTCACCCTGAACTTGTTTCAGGGTCCATCATGCAGCACTATCAGGGTCAAGACGGATACATAGACCCTGAGACAAGTTCAGGGTGACGGAAAGGCGGAGCTAAGGGAAAACCTCTTCCTATATTGGGAAGCTCAATCCTTCTCCATTCAGTCGCGCTCTTCACCATCTGCAAAATGCCCGCGCTTTACCAAGGTCTGCGCAACGCCAACCGCAATCATTAGCACCCCAAAATAATAGAGATACCAGATAGCTATGCCCGACATGGTTGATCCCGCGAGCGGGCCAAGCTCCGCAAAGATCAGCAAATCGGAAACCACAAACAATATCGCACCAAGGCCGACACGGTACCGCGGGAAATTGCTGTTCCATGCCATGGCTGCCATGGCCGCGAGGATAACACTATAGGCCGCCACCTGAATGCCTTCGTCTTGGGTCGGCGGAAGGCCATAGGCAATGACTGGTGTGGCAACAAATATAATCCCAGCTATTAATTTTTGGCTGAATACTGGGCCAACACGGCGGTGACGGAAATATATGAGCATAGCCACCAAATGTCCGGCAGCAAAAGCCAAGGCACCGGCGACCATGCTGAGTTCAATCAACCCGTCACCCAACGTATAAAATGCGAGCATTATCGCCAGAAGGATGAATTCGCCTTCATGGTGCCGGCGCAAAGCAAATGGCACGAGCAGCCCTACCGCCGCCATTTTCCAAAGCATGGCATATAGACCGCCGTCAATCGGCAGGAACAGCCATGTCGCAGGAAAGCTTATGCCGGCAATCAAGCTGCCGAACAGATAGGGGCGTTTATGTGCGAGATCCTGAGCCATGTCCCACTGCATCGTGCAAACACCCGTGCAAAACAAGCGGAATATGCCCAATCATATTGTCCGCGGTTAGCCCCGGTCCACCGCGTACGCCAATATCGCCGTGTAGCCACGCCGCGATGCTGGCCGCGTCAAACGCCGTCACCCCCTGCGCCAGCAAACCGCATATCAGTCCGGTAAGTATATCACCCGATCCCGCAGTCGCCAGCCAAGGCGATGCATGGCGGTTCACCAACACGCGGCCATCGGGCGCTGCGACCCAAGTTTCAGAACCTTTCAGCAGCACAACACATTGCGCCCGATCCGCTGCAAGGCACGCAGCCTCCGCCCGATTTTCGGTCGGTATGTCCGGAAAAAGACGTCGAAACTCGCCAATATGGGGCGTCATCACGTCCGTCGGCCTCGTTAAGGCGCACAAAATAGAAGGGTCGCCTTCAAAGGCGGTCAGCGCGTCCGCGTCCAACACCACCGGGATATTCCGGCGCAGAATCTCTAGAACAGCCTGCTGTGCCGATGTACCTGCCCCCGGACCAATGGCAAAGGCAGTAACGCGATCATCGACACTGACAAAGGACATGTCCGTTTCGCGCAACATGATCGCGGTGACATGCCCGGCCTGTTCCGCCAATGCGGCCCTTTCGCCAATCAGCGTAACCAGCCCCGCCCCGACCGCCAATGCCGCCTGTGCAGACAGCCGCGAAGCGCCCGTGTGTAAGACAGGTCCGCTCCACACCATCGCATGCCCACGGCTATATTTATGCGCGTTAGAAGGCGGCGGAACCAGCGATGGCCGCAAGATAATGCCTTCGCCGGATGAGTTAGGTGTAAATCCCATAACCCATCTTGGCGCTTTTGCCTGTGCAGCGCCAAAGATTTTTGATAGCCGCGCGCTCATGACCAAAAAATATGATGTCCAGATTATCGGTGGCGGCCTCGCAGGCTGCGAAGCGGCGTGGCAATTGGCCCAGCGCGGGATAGCTGTGCGGCTTTCGGAAATGCGTGGGTCGGGCGAGATGACGCCCGCGCATCAAACCGATGGTCTGGCTGAATTGGTATGCTCCAACAGTTTTCGGTCGGACGACGCCGAAAACAATGCCGTTGGCCTTTTGCATCAGGAAATGCGCGATCTGGGTTCGCTCATCATGCAAGCTGCAGAAGTGGCTAAGGTGCCAGCAGGTTCCGCACTTGCCGTTGATCGTGATGTATTTTCAGAGACCGTGACAAAGTATCTCGAAAGCAACAGCAACATCGAAATCGTGCGCGAACGCGTTGACGTCATTCCAACCGATCGGCCAGTCATCATCGCCACTGGCCCGTTGACAGCAACAAACCTCGCCGAAAGCATCATGGCGAAAACCGGTGAAGACCGCCTCGCTTTCTTCGATGCGATTGCGCCAATTGTGTATCATGACAGCATCGACATGGATATTGCTTGGTATGCCTCGCGCTGGGACAAAGGCGATGGCAAGGATTACATCAACTGCCCGATGGACGAGGCGCAATATCGCGCCTTTCACCAAGGCTTGCTTGACTCCGAGAAAGCCGAGTTCAAGGAATGGGAAACCAACACCCCCTATTTCGAAGGCTGTATGCCGATTGAGGTCATGGCATCGCGCGGGTTGGACACGCTGCGCTTTGGCCCGATGAAGCCTGTTGGTCTCGACAACCCCAGAACGGGCCGTTGGGCGCATGCTGTCGTGCAATTACGGCAGGATAATAAGCAAGGCACCTTGTGGAACATGGTCGGCTTTCAAACAAAGATGAAGCACAAAGCGCAGGTCGAGTTGCTCCGCACTATCCCGGGCCTCGAAAAGGCAGAGTTTGCTCGGCTCGGCGGGTTGCATCGAAACACCTTCATCCGCTCGCCGATTTTATTGGACCGTCAGCTTCGATTAAAATCTGCGCCACATATCCGCTTTGCAGGGCAAATCACGGGCTGCGAAGGCTATGTCGAAAGCAGCGCGGTTGGCTTGATGGCAGGTATCATGACGGCGGCGGAATTGGGCGGACGCATGGTGACAGCACCCCCATTGACCACGGCGCTTGGTGCATTGCTCGGTCATATCACAGGCGACGCGCTGGCCGACGATTATCAGCCCATGAACATCAATTTTGGCCTATTCGCCCCGCTGGATGAAAAAGTGCATAAGAAATCGCGCAAGGCCGCGATGACCGGCAGGGCGCGGACAGATTTAAACAGCTGGATCGCCGCCCAAGCCATCGCGGCTTAGCAACGGCACCCTGGCTTTGCGACTGCTTTGGGACGGGTTTTCAGAAATTCCTTGCGTTTCAGAAGCTGATCTTTGTTACCATCGGCGCTCGCAAAGCGTTGGCCAGTGGCGACGGCCCATTCCTCAAACGTCAGCAAATTATTGCCATCGCTATCCAGCGCCTTGAACGCCTTGGTCCGGCTGCCCATCATTTCGAGGCGTGAGACAAACTCATCCTTGTTACGATCATAGCGGTTGAAACGCATTTCCTCACGGCTGGCTTTAGGCGCCTCCGGCGGTGTGGGCGGCGCGAGGCCAAAGGCAGGCGCATCGGATCTAGCCAAAGGCAGCCTGTCAGAAATAGCAGCGGGCGGCGGCGGCGCAGGGATAAACGATGGCTGATTGGCCATGCTCTGCCAAATCAATAGTCCGCCACCTGCCATGAATAAGGCCGCAAAACCGCCGATTAACATACGCTGCATTATAAACGCCTTCCGATTGGCCTCTAGCCATCGAAAGATACACTTAAATGCCTGTTAATGCATGTAAAATTAATCTTGGTCCTGACACGTTTTGCACAGACATCGTCAAAATAGATAATGGACGTAAGGCCCGCGCCTTTAGCAACGGCGCAGATGGCATATGGAAATGTGCAACCCGTTCTGGAAAAGCAATCCGCAAGGCTTCAAGCGCCCAGCTCCGTCCAATTGGCCCGACATCCTGCACAGAGCCGATCCAAACGGCATAGGTTATAAAAATCGCCTCCGCGCGCAATTCGGCGTGCGTGTCCATGGCCTCTTGGCTGAACGGCTCGCTGCCCAGTAGATGCTCCCACGCGGAAGCCAGCGCCTCAAATGCACTTAATGGTATTTGGTCACCTACTTGGTTTAGCGCCTGCAGTAATGGCTCGCCTTTTGGTCGCGCCTCAGCTGCGCTGGAAAAAGCTTCGCGCCACCAAGCCATCTTTATTTGCGCGATCATCGGCTCGCGCGCATTGCGCAATATTTCGGCAAAGCGCTGGTCGACTTGCAGAAGCAGCGCAAATGCAGAACGAAGTTCTCTCGGCGCATAGGCAATGGCCAGCCGAGCAGGTGGAGATAGTTCCAAAGCGGTATCCACCGTCATCTGCGCACCCGAGACAATCTAGTCACCGCGCGATTAGACCCCAAGTGTTCTGCGAACGCCAGCAACAATCTTGTCCGCATTCACCAGCATCGCCTTCTCCAGATTTGCCGCATAGGGCATCGGAACGTCTTCGTTCGTGATGCGCAAAACCGGTGCGTCTAAATCGTCGAAGCCTTCTTCCATGCATATTGCCAGAATTTCGCTACCGACCGAACATGTTGGCCAACCTTCCTCGGCGACAACCAAGCGGTTGGTTTTTGCAAGACTTGCCAAAACCGTTGCCTTGTCGAGGGGACGAATGGTGCGCAGGTCAATGACTTCAGCTTTTATCCCTTCTTCGGCCAGTCGATCCGCTGCCTCAAGAGAAAGGCCAACGCCGATGGAGTAGCTAACAATAGTTATGTCGGTCCCTTCACGCATGATCCGCGCTTTGCCGATGGGTAGAACATGATCGTCGCTTATGGGAACTTCGTAGCTGCGGCCATAGAGCAATTCATTTTCTAGGAATACGACCGGATCCTCGCAACGAATGGCCGCTTTCAACAGGCCTTTGGCGTCAGCGGCGTCATAAGGCGCTATTACAATAAGCCCAGGTACACTGGCATACCAAGGTGCATAATTTTGGCTGTGCTGCGCCCCCACGCGCGCAGCGGCACCATTGGGACCACGGAACACAATGGGGCATCGCATTTGGCCGCCGGACATATAATTGGTCTTCGCCGCCGAGTTGATAATGTGATCAATCGCCTGCATGGCAAAGTTGAAGGTCATGAACTCGATGATTGGCCTTAAGCCGCCCATCGCTGCCCCTGTGCCAACGCCAGCAAAGCCATATTCCGTAATGGGTGTATCGATCACCCGGCGTGCGCCGAATTCGTCGAGCAGACCTTGCGTGACCTTATAGGCACCCTGATATTCGGCGACTTCCTCACCCATGACAAACACGCGGTCGTCGCGGCGCATTTCCTCGGCCATCGCATCGCGCAAGGCTTCGCGCAAGGTGACGGTTTGCATTGCACCGTTCGCGGTAACAGCGCTGGTTTCAGTGAGCTTCAAATTCGAGGCATTGGCAGGCGGTGCACTATGTGCCGGCATCTCAACTGGAGCCGATACAACTGGTTTCGGAGATGGCGCAGCTGCCTCCTCCCCTTCACTTGTAATAAGGGCAATCACGGTGCCAACCTTGACACCATCGGTACCTGCCGCGACATTAATCGACGAAATCACGCCTTCGTCGACAGCTTCAAATTCCATTGTCGCCTTATCCGTTTCGATCTCGGCAAGAATATCTCCAGATTTGACATGATCGCCTTCTTTGACCAGCCATTTGGCCAAGGTGCCTTCTTCCATCGTTGGCGAAAGCGCCGGCATCTTTAGTTCGATTGCCATCAATATTGCTCCACCAGCACGTCAGTATATAATTCGGAAAGGTCCGGCTCAGGTGAAGTTTCGGCAAAATCTGCGGACTCATTCACAATCTGCCGGATCTCTTTTTCAATCACCTTCAACGCGTCTTCACCCACACCCATTTCCGCAAGATAGGCCTTGCAGCCTTCGATAGGGTCGCTGTTGTCACGGACCGATTGGACCTCATCACGGCTGCGGTACTTAGCAGGGTCAGACATGGAATGCCCCCGATAACGGTAGGTTTTCATTTCCAACAATACAGGGCCTTTGCCACTGCGCACCCAATCCAGCGCAACCTCTGCCGCACCGCGTACCGCGAGCACATCCATGCCGTCGACCTGAATACCGGGAATGCGGAAGCTCTCACCGCGGCGGTAAAGCTGGTCTTCGGAAGATGCACGGTTGACGCTGGTGCCCATCGCATATTGGTTGTTTTCGATTACAAAGATGATTGGCAGTTTCCAAAGCTCCGCCATGTTGAAGCTTTCATATACCTGCCCTTGGTTGGATGCGCCGTCGCCAAAATAGGCAAGGCATACGCCACCATCATTTGCATATTTATGCCCAAAGGCAAGGCCCGCACCGAGCGATACCTGCGCACCGACAATACCATGACCGCCGTAAAATTTATGTTCGGTCGAAAACATGTGCATCGACCCGCCCTTGCCCTTCGAAATGCCCGCAGCGCGGCCGGTCAGCTCTGCCATGATGACATTGGGATCAATACCATAAGCCAACATATGGCCATGGTCCCGATAGCCAGTGATGACGCTGTCCTTGCCTGGCGTCAGAGCGGATTGCAGGCCAATCGCAACCGCTTCTTGCCCAATATATAAATGGCAAAAACCACCAATAAGACCTAGGCCGTAAAGCTGCCCCGCCTTTTCCTCGAACCGCCGGATCAGCAACATGTCACGGTAGAACTTCAGCAGCTCTTCCTTAGTCGCTTTATACGGCACTGGCTCCGTGGGACGCTCCCGATTGGCGCGTGCTGCGTCTTCGCTAACACTTGCCTTCTTAGAAGCAGATTTTTTCGCTGGGGTGGTGGCCAAAATCATTTCCTTTAGTGGAATTATTATTTGCGCGTGCAACGGCGCCTAGCCAAAATCGGGAGAGCTGAAAAGCGCTTTTCCGCAACGGAAAGCGGTGCATAGCTATTCATTTGAAGGCCAGCGCCTTAGTTTAAAGGAACGACAACCTCGTCTGGGGCAACAACGTTCAATTCTTTGCGCATCAGTTCACCCGCAAGGTCCGGGTCGACATTGTCACGGTCCAACAATAGCTGCCGATTTCTTAAGGCGTCCCGTTCTTTCTGCAACTTTGCCAGCTCAATTTTGCGCTCACTCAAAGCCGCGCGATAGTCGGTCCATGCAATAATACCCGTCGGACCCAGCAGCGCATAAGACGCGATCCCGAGCAAGGCCAGAAGCCCCAAGGCAGGGCCGACCACTGACTTTATATATTCCGGTTTTTTATTGCCGCGGACCATGTTCAGACTGAATCATATTTTACACGAGTTGGCAAGGATATCACGGTCAGCGGAAAATAGCCCGACCAGCATAAATCGCAGATGTACCGAGCTCTTCTTCAATACGGATGAGCTGGTTATACTTTGCCAACCGGTCGGAACGCGCCAGGCTTCCGGTTTTGATCTGACCGCAATTGGTTGCCACGGCCAAGTCGGCAATCGTGGCGTCTTCGGTCTCACCGGAACGGTGCGACATAACGGCTGTGTACGACGCACGATGTGCCATAGACACGGCAGCGAGCGTCTCCGTCAAAGTACCGATTTGGTTGACCTTAACCAGCAAAGAGTTTGCAAGCCCCTTGCCGATACCCATCGATAGGCGCTCCGGATTCGTTACAAACAAATCGTCGCCTACCAACTGCACGTCTGATCCGATTTTGTCGGTGATAGCCTTCCAACCTTCAAAATCGTCTTCGCTCATGCCATCCTCAATCGACAATATGGGATAGTCCTTACACAAGGCCGCGAGATAATCGGCCATTTCATGTGGCGTGAGGGAGAGCCCCTCACCGGATATTTCATATTTGCCGTTGCGGAAAAACTCGGTCGCGGCGCAATCCAGTGCCAAGACGATATCTTCGCCTGCTTTAAAACCTGCCTTTTCAACGGACGCCATGATGAAATCCAACGCATCACGGGTCGACGCCAAATTGGGGGCAAAACCACCTTCGTCACCAACTGAAGTTGCAAGCCCCTTTTCATGCAGGCCTTTTTTTAGCGTATGGAATATTTCTGAACCCCAACGGACAGCTTCTGCAATTGAGCCTGCACCGACGGGCATGACCATGAATTCCTGAAAATCAATCGGGTTATCGGCATGTTCACCGCCATTGATGATATTCATCATCGGTACCGGCAGGACATGCGCATTTACGCCGCCAACATAGCGATACAGAGGAAGCCCGCGCGCGTCCGCTGCCGCTTTGGCTACGGCAAGACTGACCCCCAGGATCGCATTCGCGCCAAGGTTCGATTTATTGTCCGTGCCATCAAGGTCAATCATGACCGCATCGATATTTTCTTGCTCCTCGGCGTCCAGTTCGACGAGCGCTTCAAAAATGGGACCATTAACGGCCTCAATCGCTTGAAGCACGCCCTTGCCCATATATTTAGACATGTCGCCATCACGCTTCTCGACCGCCTCATAGGCGCCTGTAGAAGCACCTGACGGTACTGCGGCACGGCCGAAGCTACCATCCTCCAACACAACATCGACTTCAACCGTAGGATTGCCCCGGCTGTCTAGGATCTGGCGTGCGTGAATATCAAGGATAGCTGTCATAACTGGGATCCGTTTGTGCGTGTGAGGAGTTATGTCAGCGCGTCTATCCTTGTGATCGGGATTTGGCAACGATGCTCCGACATATCGATTTTAAAACTAAATTTGCGGTGCTATAGTTGACTAAGGCACCCGCAATGCAAATATTGATCGGTAGCAAGACAATTTCTTTCGCCCCCAGTTGTTCAAAAGGAGTCATTTTTATGGCCGAGACCGAAAAACCTGCAGCAGCCAAGAAAGCTGCCACTAAGCCAGCAGCAACACGTGCCAAGGCTAAGACCGCTGCACCAAAAGCCGTTGCAAAGGCGCAACCAGCCAAAGGCAAGGCCGACAACGTCAAGTCAAAGGTCAAATCGGATATGCATGATTTCAAGGCGCAAGCTACCGATAGCGTGCGCGCTGCAGCCACTAAAGGCAAGGATCGCGCTACGGAGGCGGTTGGGAGCATAGGTAAGCTTATCCGCGATAGTGCGGGCACCATCGACGATAATGTTGGCAAGCAATATGGCGACTACGCGCGCAGTGCAGCCGACATGGTTGATGGCTTCGCTGGCAAGATGGATGCTAAAGATGTGGATACGCTGGCAGAGGATGCGCGGCAATTCGTCCGCAAAAGCCCTGCCGTCGCCATTGGTGCAGCCGCCGCAATTGGTTTTGTTTTGGCGCGCCTCATACGTTCGGGCGGCAAAGACGTTTGAGTACCACCACAGTTGCATTGCAAAATGCCGCCAATGGCCGATAAGCGGGTAGGATGAACATCGAAGAACAACAATCCGAAGCGCTGGAAGACCTTCCGCCGCAGATTGAACCTAGCGTGAGCGAACAGGTTGCGTTGGTGATGGAAGATCTGCGTGCGATGGTGAAGGCCGAAATGCGCTATCATCGGTCGCGGCTAGACTACACACGTCACGTATTTGGCTTGTCATTCCGCTATGGCGCGGTCGCGGTATTCGCATTTGGGGGGGCGTTCATTGCGCTAGTGTTGGGGCTGGTGCTCACACTTTCGCCATTAATTGGTCCATTGGCGGCAACCTTATTGGTCACCATAAGCTTTGTGATCATCGGGATAATTTTCGCCGCATTGGCCCGAAGATGGATACGGAAAGTTTACTTCCCAGAAATGCAGAAAAATGACGACGATCTTACCTGAAGAACCTGTTGTGACCGACAGAGACAGCGTAATCTTGTCGAACGCTGAGCGTCGTTACTTGCGGCGTAAATTCAAAGGCAGCTTGGCCGTCACGCGTGATGTCCTTAATCCCCGCAATCAGCTTCGGCGCTTGGTCGGACGTCAAACTATCCAAGCCAAGAAGCTCGCAGACGAGACAATGCAAATTGCGAAGAACAATGCCCCCATGATTGGTGTTATCGGGGTAAGTGCCTTTTTAATTGCGACGCGCGGTCCGATTTCACGTTGGATTTCGAAGTTGCGGCAAAGTAAAACCAAAACGCCCTCCAGCAAATGATATAGGAACAATATATGAGCAAGATTGGCGACAGCATCAAATCCGCGGCTGATAGCGCGAAAGCAAAGACCACACGTTCGACCGCTGCAGCGCGTCAGAAGGCTTCAGTAGCATTTGAGAAAAGCAAAGATGCTGCCGCCACCGGCGTGGAGCAGTCAAAAGAAATAGCCCGTAAGGCAAAGTCCAAGACCAGCGACGGCATCGATAAGAATCCGCTTGCCATCGTGCTTGGTGGGATTGCCATTGGTGCCATCGTCGGCGCGCTTTTGCCGCGCACGGAACGTGAAACCAAAGTGTTGGGCAAGGCAGGCAAAAAATTAAACAAAAAAGCCCGCAAAATAGCCGATGCAGCAAAAGTGGCCGGTATGGGCCAAGTGGACATGCTTGGACTAAATGGCGAAGCCATGCGCGCGCAATTTAGAGAGCTTGTCAGCAAGGCAGCTCTCGCTGTAAAGGCCGCCGGTCAGGCCGCCACTGAGGCGGCTAAGGAAAAGAATTAAGGATAATCGTTTGAGCGATACGAAATTGCATCTCGTTTTTGGTGGCCGCATTGACAACCCGCAAACGTTAGAATTTACCGACCTCGAAAATTTGGACATTGTCGGTATGTTCCCCGATTATGCAAGTGCGGAGGAAGCATGGCGCGGAGCGGCCCAGCGCACGGTCGATGATGCCGAAATGAAATATGTCGTGGTGCATCTGCACAAGCTTTTGCAACCCGATAGCTAATAACGGAAAGCTGCGTCGATTAGGCGCGCCGATATCGCCACAATAACAATGGCCGCGCCAGCAATAACCCGGCGATAAAGCCGCCAATGTGCGACCATATTGCGATAGCGATTCCCAAACCCGGTCCTACGAAACCAAGCGCAAGATTTAACCCCGCCCAAGCGATGGTTAAGTGTAATGGCCGGGCATATTCGGCAGGGATAGGTCCCCAAGCCTTCGGCTTTTTGTTCGGAAAGAGCAGCGCATAAGCTCCAATAATCCCCGAAATTGCGCCGCTCGCGCCGATCGCTGGCGCCATCATGTTCACAGACATCGGCCATGCCATGAATGCGGCGAACCACTCCATAGCCGCCGCAGCATAAGCAGATCCAATGTAAAGCGCGAGATAGAGTCCACCGCCCAAAACACGCTCAACCATCTTGCCAATCAGCAATAGCATGAGCATGTTCATCACGACATGCGCGACGCCGCCGTGCAGAAACGCCGCAGACAAAGGCGTCAAGAAAGCTGGTACCAGAAATCCGATATCGGAAAATGCTGCACTACCGCTGCTTAGGCGTATCGGGAATAGCCCGCCCGATATCACCGCATATTGCCACCAAGAGGGCACCAGCAATATTACCGCGATCACCAGATTGATGACCACCAATATATTGGTAACAGGGCCGCGTGGAAATTGCATATCAGGCCATCAGGCGCTTCCCGCCGAAGCGCATGATCAGATGAACTCGATCTTCGATACGAGATAATATTTATCGCCCGACGGCACAGTCAATTCAACTTCGTCTTCGACAACGCGGCCAATGAGCGCCCGGCCCAATGGCGAATTATACGAAATGCGGCCTGCTTTTGCGTCGGCTTCTGTCTCGCCGACGAGCTGATAGCGCACGGGCTTATCATTTTCGTCCAACAAGGTGACGGTTGCGCCAAAGACAATTTTGTCGCCAGACAGGGTAGAAGGGTCAATGATCTGCGCACGGCCAATTTTGTCCTCGATTTCGGAAATCGCGGCTTCAACCTGCCCCTGACGTTCTTTTGCGGCGTGATATTCGGCATTTTCCGATAGATCGCCATGTGCGCGCGCTTCCTCAATTGCCTCAACAATCAATGGTCGCTCGTCACGAAGGCGTTTCAGGTCGGTCGTAAGCTTTTCATAGCCTTCGGCCAACATCGGATATTTCTCAAAACTCGCCATCAGGCAAAAACCCTTCGTCACAAAAATATCCCGATCGGATGCGCTATAACGGCTCATCCGATATGCAGTTCAATTGTCGGGGAAAGATACTGCGCGTATTAATAATAGTCTTGAAGTGGCCGAACTTCAAGTTGCCGTTGTTGTAGCGCGGCAATGGCTTGCGCAACCGCCACGCTCCCGGCGGCCGTTGTGTATTGCGAAACCTTGCCTGCAAGCGCGGAACGGCGAATTTCTTCGCTGTCTTTCAGGCTTTGCCAACCTTCGGTCGTGTTGAAGATCAGCTGAATCTCGCCATCTTTAATCTTGTCGACAATGTGCGGGCGGCCTTGAGCGACCTTGTTCACACGTTCGACCTCTATGCCCTGCGCACGTAGATAATTTGCGGTGCCATCCGTAGCACAGACCGTAAAGCCGCATGCAATCGCTTGACGGACGGCGGGTACGATCACGGGCTTGTCGGTGTCTTTCACCGATACGAATAACTTCCCGCTCATCGGCGGCGGCATACGCGCGCCGATTTGGCTTTTGGCAAAGGCCGTCGCAAAATCACGGTCAATACCCATGACCTCGCCGGTTGACTTCATTTCGGGCGACAGCACGGGATCGACGCCAGGGAAGCGATCAAATGGGAACACCGCTTCTTTCACCGCGATATAATCAATATCGAGATTGATCGGCGGCAAATCCTTCAACATCTCACCCGCCATGACCCGCGCCGCGATCTTCGCGATCGGCGCGCCAATGGCTTTGGCGACGAACGGCACGGTGCGGCTAGCACGCGGGTTAACTTCGATGAGATAAACTTCACCATCCTTCACGGCGAACTGGATGTTCATAAGGCCGCGCACATGCAGGTTTACCGCCAGTAACTCTGTCTGACGGCGGATTTCAGCGATGATATCGGCAGGCAGGCTATATGGCGGAATAGTGCACGCAGAGTCGCCGCTATGTACGCCTGCCTCTTCGATATGTTGCAGGATACCCGCAACAACGACCTCGTCGCCATCGCACAAGGCATCCACATCGACTTCAATCGCGTCGCGCAGATAGCTGTCGATTAAGACCGGTGAGTCGCCGGAGACAATAACTGCCGTCTGGATGTAATTTTCCAACTGCGCTTGCGTATCGACGATCTCCATAGCACGACCACCAAGTACATAAGACGGACGCATCAACACGGGATAGCCGATATTTTCGGCGACTTTGATGGCTTCTTCATGGCTGCGCGCAATGCCATTTTCGGGCTGCTTGAGCTTGAGCTTGCTGATTAGCGCGGCAAAGCGCTCGCGGTCTTCGGCTAAATCGATAGCGTCGGGTGACGTTCCCAAAATCGGAATACCCGCGGCCTCAAGTGCCTTTGCCAAATTCAAAGGCGTCTGCCCGCCGAACTGGACGATAACGCCTTTCAACGTACCATTTTGTTGCTCGACATGTAGAATTTCAAGGACATCCTCTGCCGTCAGCGGTTCGAAATACAAACGATCGGAGGTATCATAGTCCGTCGACACCGTTTCCGGATTACAGTTGACCATGATCGTTTCATAGCCCGCGTCCGCAAGTGCGAAGCAGGCATGGACGCAGCAATAATCAAACTCGATCCCCTGCCCAATACGATTTGGCCCGCCGCCCAATATGACAATCTTTTCACGATTAGTTGGCTGGCTCTCGCATTCCGGCACGCCAAAGCTAGGCGCCTCATAAGTAGAATACATATATGGCGTTTTCGCCTCAAACTCTGCAGCGCATGTATCGATGCGCTTGAACACCGGACGCACGCCCAATTTGTGACGCAGCGCGCGTACTTCGTCTTCAGTGACTGCGCCTGCCATCGCACGGGCCGCTTGCATGGCAATGCCAGAACCACGGCGGATTGCCGTTTCCATACCCGGGCGCACATTCACTGACTCCACCGCAAGATAGGCAAGCCTTTTGTCTGAGAAACCCATAGCTTTTAGACGACGCAGCGCCTCAGCGTTATTGGGCAGGCCGTTCGTCTTGACGTCATTCTCGGCAGCTATGATTTCTTCAAGCCGCTCGAGAAACCATGGGTCGAATTTCGCGATGGCATGGATTTCGGATACGCTCATGCCCTCACGCAGGGCTTGTGCCGCAACCAACAAGCGGTCGGGCGTCGCACGGCTAAGTTCAGCGGACAATTCATCCTTCGTTGCCCCACGTAGGGCATCAATATAGTTAAAGCCCGACAATCCGGTCTCAAGCCCACGAAGCGCCTTTTGTATGCTTTCGTGAATGTTACGGCCAATCGCCATCACCTCACCCACCGACTTCATGGCGGTATGCAGCAACGGCTCGGCACCCTTGAACTTTTCAAAGGCAAAGCGCGGGATTTTGGTGACGACATAGTCAATCGTCGGTTCAAACGACGCTGGCGTTGCACCAGTAATGTCATTGGTGATTTCGTCGAGCGTGAAGCCAACGGCCAGCTTCGCCGCCACCTTGGCGATCGGAAAACCGGTCGCCTTTGACGCCAATGCAGAAGAACGCGAAACGCGCGGGTTCATTTCAATGACGATCAGGCGGCCATCCTTCGGATTGACTGCGAACTGTACGTTTGAACCACCTGTTTCTACACCGATTTCACGCAAGCACGCGATGCTCGCGTTGCGCATGATTTGATATTCTTTATCGGTCAGCGTCAGTGCAGGCGCAACCGTGATAGAATCGCCTGTATGCACGCCCATCGGGTCGACATTTTCGATAGAGCAGATAATGATGGCATTGTCGGCGCGGTCGCGGACAACCTCCATCTCATATTCTTTCCAACCGAGAAGCGACTCTTCAATCAACACTTCGGTTGTCGGCGACGCATCCAACCCGCCAGTGACGATCTTGATAAACTCGTCGCGATTATAGGCAATACCACCGCCGGTGCCGCCCATAGTGAAGCTTGGGCGGATAATCGACGGAAGGCCTGTGCGTTCCAGGACCTCCAACGCCTCTTCCATCGAATGTGCAATGCCCGAACGCGCCGATTCCAGACCTATTTTGGTCATCGCGTCGCGGAATTTGATCCGGTCCTCAGCCTTATCAATGGCTTCTGCATCGGCGCCGATCATTTCGACCCCATATTTCGCCAATGTGCCATCGTTGAACAAAGCCAAAGCAACGTTCAAAGCGGTCTGCCCACCCATGGTCGGCAACACTGCGTCGGGGCGCTCTTTTTCAATGATTTTGGCAACGATTTCGGGCGTGATCGGCTCGACATAAGTCGCGTCCGCCATATCCGGATCCGTCATAATCGTCGCAGGGTTCGAATTGACGAGGATGATGCGATAACCCTCTTCGCGCAGCGCTTTACACGCCTGCGTCCCCGAATAATCAAATTCGCACGCTTGCCCAATAATGATGGGGCCAGCGCCGATGATGAGGATGGATTTTATGTCAGTGCGTTTGGGCATTATGCTACCTGTCGCTTGATAAAATAGGCCACAGAGGGCGCGCTACTCCAGGAACCGTCCACATGCCGGACGACAACATATTCCCATTTGTGTGGAAAAGTCGCAGCGTTCACTTCATCATCTCCGCGAATTTCTCGAACAGATAATGGCTATCCTGCGGACCAGGTGAGGCTTCAGGGTGATATTGTACGCTGAACGCTGGTTGGTCGGCCAGTTCGAAGCCGCAATTGCTGCCGTCGAATAGGCTGATATGCGTTGCCTTGGCGTTGGCGGGCAAGGTCGCTGCGTCCACTGCAAAGCCGTGGTTCATACTGGTGATCTCAACTGCACCGTCGCTGAGGCGTTTGACCGGATGGTTTGCGCCACGATGCCCCTGATGCATCTTCTCGGTCTTCGCGCCCACCGCGAGGCCAAGCATTTGATGCCCAAGGCAGATGCCGAACAACGGCTTTTTGGTGTCCAGCCACTGCTTGATCACCGGCACCGCATATACGCCAGTCGCGGCGGGGTCGCCGGGGCCATTCGACAGGAACAAGCCATCGGGCGCGTGGGCCATAATTTCTTCAAAGGTTGCGGCGGCCGGCACAATGGTCACGTCGCAGCCTACATCGACGAGGTTGCGCAGGATGTTGTGTTTGATGCCATAATCAATGGCGACGACCTTTTTGCGCCCCTTGGCTGGCGCGGCATAGCCCGAACCCAGCTTCCAAAGCCCCTGATCCCAACCATAAGTTTGTAGCGTCGTTACATCCTTGGCGAGGTCCATTCCTTCCAAGCCCGCCCAGGCCTTTGCCCGCGCCAACATGGCTGGCACATCAAAATTGCCGCTGGCGGAATGCGCAATCACGGCGTTTGGCGCGCCGGCAACACGGATAAGCCGGGTCAGCGCGCGGGTATCCACACCCGAAATGCCGATGCGGCCATTGGCTTTCATCCACGCATCAAAATGCTGCGTGCTGCGGAAATTAGATGGGTCAGTCACATCTTGCCGGACAATCGCGCCCAGGGCATGCGGGTTCAACGCCTCGACATCCTCTGGGTTTGTGCCGACATTGCCGATATGTGGAAATGTGAAGTTGATGATTTGTCCGGCGTAAGACGGGTCAGTCATCACTTCCTGATAACCCGTCATCGCGGTATTGAAGCAGACTTCACCTACTGCTTGTCCCTCGGCCCCAAAGCCCCTGCCCCAGATGACTTCCCCGGACGCCAGAACCAATACCCCCGTCGCTCCAGAAGGCGCGCGCGAAGAATTGGGGTCGGCCATGATGGGGTCGCTCCTGTTAAGCAGATTACAGCAATGTCGCTAAGGCACCGCGCCTAGAGATGGCGGCTCCAAGCGTCAATGCGGAAATCGAGAAATCTGTGGAATAAGTCATCAAGCATCATCTTCAATGCCAGCCGTCACCCTGATTCAACGCCCGCGTCATCCTGAACTTGTTTCAGGATAACAAGCGACGTTGATGCGTTATCCTGAAACAAGTTCAGGATGACGACCGATAATGTCAGGGTGATGGCCGACAAGTTCAGGGTGACGGAATTTGGATGTTCGTCTAACGCTATGCATCATCAAAAATTCGGAACCAAATATGATTCGTGACACCATAAAAGCCGCACAGATCTCTGCCATGAAAGCGGGTGATAAAGACCGCCTGGCCGCAGTCCGCCTGATCCTCGCCAAGATTAAAGACCGCGACATCGAACTGCGCACCGCGTCACAGCAACCCGATGACGACGCGATGGTAGTTGAGGTCATGCAGAAAATGATCAAGCAACGCCGCGAATCGATTGCGTTATATGAACAAGGTGGTCGCGCCGAGCTTGCTGCGGTTGAAGCTGCTGAGCTGGCGATTATCGAAGATTTCCTACCGGCGCAGTTGAGCGACGCCGAAACCAGCGCCGCAATTGAAGGTATCAAGATTGAACTCGGCGCGGAGAGCCTGAAAGATATGGGTCGCGTCATGGCAGTTTTGAAAGAACGTCATGGTCCACAGCTTGACATGAGTAAGGCCAGTGCTTTGGTAAAGGCCGCGTTGGGTTAAGGTGGCGCTTACCCCGCAATGGCTGGACGAATTACGCGCGCGGATCACGCTATCCGCGCTGATTGGCCGTACCGTGAAGGTTACCAAGGCTGGCCGCGAATTTAAGGCCTGCTGCCCGTTCCATAACGAAAAATCACCCAGTTTCACGATTAACGACGAAAAGGGTTTTTACCATTGCTTTGGTTGCTCTGCGCATGGGGATGCCATTCGCTGGATGACTGACCAGCGCGGTCTGTCTTTCATGGATGCCATAAAAGAACTTGCAGCAGAGGCCGGTATGGATGTCCCTGCCCCAGATCCTAAGGCAGCGCAGCGGGCCGAGAAAGCAAACAGTCTGTATGATGTCATGACGGCAGCGCAGGAGTGGTTTGTTACCCAATTGTTCGGCGTTGAGGGTTCCGCCGCGCGAGGATATCTTAAACAGCGCGGATTTACGGAGAAAACGATCCGCGACTTTGGTTTCGGTCTCGCACCAGACAATCGCACGGCCTTAAAAACCGCACTCAAGCAATTTGGCGATCCCATGTTGATTGAGGCAGGGTTGCTGATTTCGGTTGATGGAAAAGCGCCATATGACCGGTTTCGCGGTCGGCTGATGATCCCTATCCGCGACCCGCGTGGGCGCGTGATTGCCTTTGGTGGCCGGATATTAGGCGAAGGCGAGCCTAAATATCTCAACTCACCCGACACGCCTTTGTTCGACAAGGGCCGGACGCTATACAATTTGGACAAATGTTCGCCCGCTTCGCGCCAAACGGGCCGCGTAATTGTGGTCGAAGGCTATATGGACGTCATCGCTATCGCGCAGGCGGGCTTTGCCGATGCGGTTGCGCCCTTGGGCACCGCGCTGACCGAACAGCAGATCCAGATGCTATGGCGGATGACAGAAAAGCCGTTGTTATGTTTTGACGGCGACGCTGCCGGTCAAAAAGCCGCGATGCGCGCGGCTTTACGCGCACTGCCATTGTTGAAACCCGGCCATAGCCTTCAGTTTGTTACCTTGCCCGAGGGGCAAGACCCAGATGATCTGGTGAAGGCATCGGGTGCAAACGCACTCACATTGCTTCTAGAAGCCTCTCAGCCGCTTGTAGAGAGGCTATGGCGGGCAGAAGTGTCTGCGGGGCCACTCGAGACACCAGAGGACCGTGCGGGGCTTAAACAGCGCCTAGGCGCACATATGGCAAATATTGCGGACGGAGAAATTCGTCGTCATTATGCCGACGCCTTTCGTGAGCGGTTCGACGAACTATTCGCGCAGCGACGTAGCGCGCCATTTACGCCATCTGCGCCCTTTGTGCGCGGGCAGAAGCCCAATTGGCGCAAGCCGCACACTTTACCGCCGGGCGCCGAAACCAAAAACTTTAACGCCAAGGGATCGGACTTTCTCATTCAAGGTGTACTCGCGGCGCTGTTGCGACACCCTGCACTCATTGCACAGCATCATGAGGCGCTGAGTGACTTCGTTCCACCCGACCCGAATCACGCCGCTTTGCTGAATGGGATGCTCAACGAATCTTTTGGTAAAGAAACGCTTGATACCGAGGGGCTAATTACCATATTGGGCGAGAAGTTGTATAATGTCGCCTCAACACTGCTCCACAGCAACGGTAAGGTTTTTGCCTTTAACCGCGGAGAGTTCGGTACGGGGGGCGACGGATTTTCTAACGCTTCAAAAGATTTGGGTGAAGCAATCAGGCTAATGAAGCAGCGTCCTGCGCTGGAAGAAGCTCTGGAACGCGCCACGCAGCTGGCGAGTTTGGAGATGACTGAAGAGACTTTTGCTGAACAGCAAAGGTTGCGACACGAAAAAAAGGCATTTGACGATCGTATCATCGAATTTTTTCGGCGTGATACGGATATTTTATAAGAGTATCGGGGAATTATTTTGGCAAGTCGCGCAAATGAAAACGAAGAAGATATCGGCGAAAACGGTGATGCACCGCTGATTGACCTGAATGATGCGACCGTAAAGAAACTGCTCGCCAAGGCTAAGCGCCGGGGTTTCCTGACCTATGATGAACTAAATGCTGCCTTGCCGCAGGATCAGATGTCTTCCGAACAAATTGAAGATGTTATGTCCGCGATAAACGACATGGGTGTGCAAATCGTCGAGAATGACGAAGCTGGCGACGATAATGAGGACGATACCGAGGAAGAAGTCGAAACCATCGACAATATTTCCGAAAATGACCCACGTTCGTTGACGAGTACAGTCAAGAAGACTGGCACAGGCGAACGCACCGACGACCCTGTCCGTATGTATTTACGCGAAATGGGCGCGGTAGAATTGCTGTCCCGCGAAGGCGAAATCGCCATCGCCAAGCGTATCGAATCTGGTCGTGACACTATGATCCTGGGCCTGTGTGAAAGCCCGATCACGTTTCACGCAATCATCGACTGGTCCAATGCGCTCAATGACGGCGAAATGCAGTTGCGCGAAATTCTTGATCTAGACGCCATGCTCTCGAAAGAGCCAGCCCCTGAATCGCTGACCGAAGATGGCGAAGAAGAAGGCGATGGCGAAATCAGCGAAAAGACCGCTGGGCCTTCTTATAAAGAAGAAGATGAAGTCGAGGACGAACCCGAAGCGGCGAGCGACGATGACGAAGATTTGACGGAGCGTCGGTCACGTCCTGTCGAGGAAGAGGAAGAAGATAACACCCTTAGCCTCGCGCAAATGGAAGAGGCGTTGAAGCCCGCTGCGCTGGAGCGCTTCGCTAAGATAACGTCATTGTTCAAGAAATTCTCAAACATTCAGCTTGAGCGCATGCGCGCACTGAATGCCGGTGAAGATTTTTCCACAGCTTCGGAAAATAAGTATCACAAATTGCGTGAAGAACTGACCGCAGAGGTTGAAAGCGTGCAGTTCCATGCGAACAAGATCGAATATCTGGTCGATCAGCTTTACTCATTTAACCGACGCCTGACAGCGTTGGGTGGTCAGATGCTGCGCTTGGCCGAGCGGCACAAGGTTCCCCGCAAGGCGTTCCTCGATAGCTATATGGGTCATGAGCTCGACGAGAATTGGCTCGCCGAAGTTGCAAACATCGACAAAAAATGGACGGCCTTCGCTACGAACGAAGCTGAGAGCGTCGAACGCATCCGCAGCGAGATAGCGGACATCGCAGCCAATACCGGCATGTCACTTGGCGAATTCCGCCGCATCGTGAACATGGTGCAAAAGGGCGAGCGCGAAGCACGCATCGCGAAGAAGGAAATGGTTGAGGCGAATTTGCGCCTCGTGATTTCCATTGCCAAGAAATACACCAACCGCGGCTTGCAATTTCTCGACCTTATTCAGGAAGGCAATATCGGCCTAATGAAGGCGGTCGACAAGTTTGAATATCGCCGTGGGTACAAGTTCAGCACATATGCAACCTGGTGGATTCGTCAGGCGATCACCCGCTCGATTGCAGATCAGGCGCGGACCATCCGTATCCCCGTGCATATGATCGAAACGATCAATAAATTGGTGCGCACGAGCCGCCAGTTCCTGCACGAACAAGGGCGTGAGCCTACACCGGAAGAAATGGCCGAACGCCTTTCGATGCCGCTTGAAAAAGTGCGCAAGGTGATGAAAATCGCAAAGGAACCAATCAGCCTTGAAACCCCGATTGGTGACGAAGAAGACAGCCATTTGGGCGACTTCATCGAAGATAAAAATGCGATCATTCCTGTTGATGCCGCAATTCAAGCAAACTTGAAGGAAACGGTCACGCGCGTTTTGGCATCGCTGACGCCGCGCGAAGAACGTGTGCTGCGTATGCGCTTTGGCATTGGGATGAACACCGACCACACGCTTGAAGAAGTCGGTCAGCAATTCAGCGTGACGCGTGAGCGTATTCGTCAGATTGAAGCCAAGGCGCTGCGCAAGCTTAAGCATCCAAGTCGCAGCCGCAAAATGCGCAGCTTCCTCGACCAATAATCTGATACCAATGCATTAAATCGGGCCCTTTCCTACTCTGAGGATTGGGCCCGTTTTTGTATCAGCAGGTTCGCACCATGTTCAGGCTTGAAGCCACGCGCTTGGTCACGCAGTATC
This sequence comes from Sphingorhabdus sp., assembly GCF_044239045.1. Lineage (GTDB taxonomy): Bacteria > Pseudomonadota > Alphaproteobacteria > Sphingomonadales > Sphingomonadaceae > Sphingorhabdus_B. The sequence continues at coordinate 150,404 of NZ_JBIICD010000002.1, read as the reverse complement.
CTGTTGCATATCGTGATGAGCCCACTTAACGAATTAATCGTTCGATTAACAAAAAGGGTTTGTCCATGCGCTTTGAAGGCACCGAAAACTATGTCGCCACTGATGACCTGAAGGTCGCAGTTAACGCCGCCACGAAGTTGCGCCGGCCTTTATTGGTCAAGGGTGAACCAGGCACCGGCAAGACCGTCCTTGCGCAGGAAATTGCGACTGCATTGGGTGCACCGCTCATCGAATGGAATATCAAGTCCACGACCAAGGCGCATCAGGGCTTATATGAATATGATGCCGTTGCCCGCCTGCGTGACAGCCAATTGGGCGATGAGCGCGTGCATGACATCAAAAATTACATTAAAAAGGGAAAATTGTGGGAGGCATTTACCGCCCCCCAATTGCCCGTGCTGTTGATCGACGAAATCGACAAGGCCGACATCGAATTTCCTAATGATTTGTTGCAGGAACTCGATCGTATGGAGTTCTTCGTTTACGAAACACAGGAAACCATCAAGGCCGTTGAGCGCCCTGTCGTCATCATCACATCCAACAATGAAAAAGAACTGCCGGACGCGTTTCTGCGCCGTTGTTTCTTCCATTATATCAAATTTCCGGATCGCACGACGATGCAGGCGATTATCGATGTGCACTTTCCTGGCATTCAAAAAATGCTGGTGTCTAAGGCAATGGACATTTTCTACGAAGTTCGGGACGTGCCTGGCCTCAAGAAAAAGCCGAGCACAAGCGAATTGCTCGATTGGCTGAAGCTATTGCTGCATGAAGATATGCCATTGGATGTGCTTCAGTCGCGCGATCCAACCAAAGCGATCCCGCCTTTACACGGCGCGCTGCTTAAGAATGAGCAGGATATCATGTTGTTTGAACGGCTTGCCTTTATGGCCCGCCGCCCCAACACGTAAAATTCGTCCGCGCGCTATTTGCCTCTTGAGCCGCGCATTCGCCAAAGCATAATCGGTCACTTTATACAGGAACCAGCCGATGTTTTTCTCATTCATGGAAGAGTTGCGGTCTGCCGGCATCTCGGCATCGCTGAAAGAGCATCTGGCGTTACTTGCCGCGTTGGACGCCGATGTCATTGGCCAAAGTCCAGAAGAGTTCTACTATCTGGCGCGCGCCACTTTGGTAAAGGACGAAGCATTATTGGATCGTTTTGATCAGGTTTTTGGCAAAGTTTTCAAAGGCATATTCACTGAATATGGCCAAAACTCCGTCGATGTCCCCGCTGATTGGTTGAAAGCCATCGCGGAAAAATATCTCTCGCCCGAGGAAATGGCGAAGATCGAAAAAATGGGCAGCTGGGACGAATTGATGGAGACGCTCAAGAAGCGACTCGAAGAACAGGAAAAGCGCCACCAGGGCGGCAATAAATGGGTCGGCACTGGCGGCACATCGCCTTATGGCAATTCAGGATATCACCCAGAAGGCGTGCGGATTGGTGGCGAATCCAAACATAAGCGTGCGGTCAAAGTATGGGACAAACGCGAGTTTCAGAATCTCGACAACACCAAAGAATTGGGTACGCGTAATATCAAAATCGCAATGCGCCGATTGCGCCGATTCGCCCGTGATGGAGCAGTAGAAGAGCTAGATATCGACGGCACGATTAACGGCACAGCACGCCAAGGCTGGCTCGACATCAAAATGCGTCCGGAACGGCGCAATGCTATTAAGGTGCTGTTGATGTTGGATGTCGGCGGGTCGATGGATCCGTTCATAAAACTTTGCGAAGAACTATTCAGTGCCGCCACTAGCGAGTTCAAAAACCTAGAATTTTTCTATTTTCACAACTGTCCATATGAAGGCGTGTGGAAAGACAATAAGCGCCGGTTTAGCGAGCGCACGCAAATGTGGGACGTGCTGCACAAATTCCCGCATGATTATAAGGTTGTGATGGTCGGCGATGCCTCCATGAGCCCTTATGAGATTACCCATCCCGGCGGTTCGGTCGAACATTTCAACGAGGAAGCGGGCGCGGTATGGATGAACCGTATCACCAGCACTTATCCGGCAACGGTTTGGTTGAACCCTGTGCCCGAAAAGCAATGGGGCTATTCACAGTCGACCAAGATCATCAAGGAACTGGTAAACGACCGCATGTATCCGCTGACGCTAGAAGGTTTGGATGACGCCATGCGGGAGCTAAGCCGCAAGCACGGACATTAATATAACAAGTGTTTGCGTCGTTCTTCGATCCAATTTTGCTCATCGACTGACGTTATTGCGTCAAATTCCTCTGGCGTGCTGTCGGCGGAATCAACCCATTCGCGCAAAGCTGGTCCGCCGTTGATGACGTCAATGGCGAGTTTTCCCAATTCATATTCATATGGGAAATCGCGCCACAGATCATAATCCGGATACAGCCGCCGGATGGCCTTGAACGCCAATGTCTGCAACCGCCATGGCTGAAACGCCTGATGCTCATAGCCTGGGCCTTCGGCGTGAATATGCACGCCATGGCAAAGCTGATGCACATGTTTGTGGAATGTTGGTTCAAACCAGATTTCACGCAGACTGCAACCCTTCAACCATGAAGGTGCGAAGCTTTGCATTTCAGCAATAACCTTGCGTGCATCGATGTCAGGCGCACCAAATAACTCTAGCGGGCGCGTCGTGCCCCTGCCCTCGGACAAGGTCGTACCTTCCAGCAAAACGGTGCCAGCATAAGCCCGCGCCATGTTGACGTTCGCTGCGTTGGGGCTTGGGTTAATCCACAGCCGGTCCGTCGGCCAGCCAAAGCCTGGCGCTGCATCGGGGGCATAGCCCTCCATCGCGATCACGTGATAATCGACATCAATTTTATAATGTTCGACAAACCATTTCCCCATCTCGCCTAGTGTCAGGCCATGCCGCATGGGCATCGGGCCTGCCCCCACAAAGCTTTCCCATCCAGAACGCAGCGTAAGCCCTTCTACAGGGCGTCCAGCGGGATTGGGGCGGTCTAGCACCCAAACCGACTTGCCATGCTCAGCAGCGGCTTCCAATATGTACAGCAGGGTCGTTATAAACGTGTAAATGCGGCAGCCCAGATCCTGCAAATCGATGAGGATGACATCAAAAGTCTCCATAGAGGCGGCGGTCGGGCGGCGCACTTCACCATACAGGCTGAATACTGGGATATTGTGGGCAGGATCCATGAAATCCGGCGATTCCATCATATTGTCCTGCTTATCGCCGCGCAGACCGTGTTGCGGGCCAAATGCGGCCGTCACTTTGACGTCACTCAATGCAGCAATTGCATCAAGCGAATGGGTCAAGTCAGCGGTGACAGAGGCGGGGTGCGCCAACAAAGCAACGCGCTTGCCTTTCAGGGGCGCACGCAGTTGAGGTTCGGCCAAAAGGCGATCAATTCCAAATTTCATGCCGCGCTTCGTGCCTCCAGTTTTACGGCAAAGCAATCCTTATGATGAAAATCCGGCTTACCTGAGGAATGTGCCGCGGCCCAATAGGAGATATTTCCACTTTTTGTAGCAATAACCGCGCTTAACCCTGCGCGAAGGTCACGTTCCCGCCATGTATCGGGTAATGCAAGCGTTACGATGAGCGTCAGAGCGTCTGCGGATTGCTCGGACTTAATGTCTGGAGCATTTGTTGCCAGATCATCCATACCCTCTCGATAGCTAGCGAACTGATATGCTGCCCACTGGCCCGATGGTGAAAAATTAAACTCTAAATAATTTTCGTCTTCAAAATGCCCTATAAACATCTCAAAACAAGTACTTTTCCATAGATTATCAATACGATCTGGCCTTGATAAGGCCGGGATTTCTAGAGCATCTGTTTCGCCAGATAGGCGAAAGGTCAACGTAATATCCCCGCTCGCCCCATGTGTAATCGTGACGCCGATACTCTTAATTTTGCCGGCCAGCGACTGCGCGTGACAAATCAAAGGCACTTCAGTCATTGAAATATTGGCCAATGTCGAAACTCCATGCTAGGCGCGGACGCGTTATGACTGCTTATAAATCCGATCTCCTTCGCCTGCTAGATGCACGTGGCTATATTCACCAAGCAACTGACGCCCCGGCGCTTGACGCATTGGCATCCAAAGAGATTGTGCCTGGCTATATCGGCTTCGACGCGACCGCGCCATCGCTTCATGTCGGCAATCTTGTGTCGATTATGCTGCTGCGTCGCTTGCAACAAGCGGGCCACAAGCCAGTAGTGGTCATGGGCGGCGGGACGACGCGGATTGGGGACCCAACGGGCAAGGACGAAGTCCGCAAAATGCTCACCGATGACACGATTGAATCGAACATCAACTCGATCCGAACGGCGTTCGAACAATTTCTGACATTTGGCGACGGCCCAACCGATGCCGTGATGGTCAACAACCATGATTGGTTGGGGCAACTGGGATATATTGAACTGCTGCAGCAAGTTGGCACGCATTTCACGATCAACCGCATGCTGACATTTGATTCGGTCAAGTTACGCCTTGAGCGCGAACAGCCGATGACCTTTCTCGAATTCAACTACATGATCCTGCAGGGCTATGACTTCCGTCATTTGAGCAAAACCATGGGCGTTCGCTTGCAAATGGGTGGATCCGATCAATGGGGCAACATCATTAACGGCATGGAGCTTGCCCGCCGGATGGACGGAACCGAAGTGTTTGGCCTAACAACCCCGCTGATTACCAAGGCCGATGGTTCAAAGATGGGCAAGTCGGTCTCTGGCGCGATTTGGTTGAACCGTGAACAATTGCCTGATTATGATTATTGGCAATTCTGGCGGAACACGGACGATCGTGACGTAGGGCGTTTCCTGCGCTTGTTTACCGATATACCGCTGGACGAGATAGAACGGCTTGAATCGCTCGGCGGTTCGGAAATCAATGTGGCGAAAATTGCCTTGGCCAACGCCGCGACCGAATTGTGCCGGGGCGCGGACGCTGCAGCACTTGCAGCCGAAACAGCACGTAAAACATTTGAAGAAGGCGCGGCCGGTGGCGATCTGCCCAGCGTTGACGCATCGGGAGAGATTTCCGTTATCGATGCTCTTGTCGCATTGAACTTCGTCGCTTCAAAAAAAGAGGCCCGCCGGATGATCCAAGGTGGCGGCGCGCGCGTCGATGGTGACGCTGTGACCGATGAAGAAGCAGTGATTACCGCCCAAGCTGCCCCCGTCAAAATTTCGGCTGGGAAGAAAAAACACGGGTTAATCAACTTCATATAAGCTTCGGCGCCTATCCGCCGCGCAACGTCGCTACACCTGCATCTCGTTCAAATAGATAGAGCGCCACCCGCGCCGCCTGGCCGCGTGGGCCATCAAGCCCGCCATCACGGTCAAGCAACAACCGCGCATCATCTGCGGCAACACCAATCAGCGCGCGCACCTGTTCAGGCGTCGCGACGCGAAATGGGTTTTCGCCCGACTGCCTTGTGCCCAACAATTCACCCGCGCCGCGCAATTTCAAGTCTTCCTCGGCAATGCGGAAACCATCGTTGGTTTCTCGCATCAAGGCCAGCCGCGCGCGGGCAGTTTCGCCAACATGTGTGCTCCGTACCAATATGCAGACGGATTTTTCGGACCCACGGCCAACCCGCCCGCGCAACTGGTGCAGTTGTGCAAGGCCAAAGCGGTCGGCTGCCTCAATTACCATGAGGCTCGCATTCGGCACATCGACACCGACTTCGATGACGGTAGTCGCAACCAACAACCGCGTTTCACCGGCTACAAAGCGCTCCATAACCGCGTCCTTCTCCGCACCGCGCATCCGCCCGTGCACCAACGCAACCTGATCACCAAAGCGCAAGCGCAGCTGTTCCGCACGTTGTTCAGCGGCGGCCAGGTCGCTTTTGTCGCTTTCCTCCACCAATGGGCACACCCAAAATGCCTGTTTTCCGGCGGCGAGGTGGCGCGCTACGCCATCGACCAGTTCCGACAGACGATCCTGCGACATCACGCGAGTTTCAACTGGCGTCCGTCCGGGAGGAAGCTCATCCAATATAGAGCTGTCCATTTCGCCATAGGCCGCAAGGGCGAGGCTGCGTGGTATGGGGGTCGCGGTCATGACCAGCAAATGTGGCACACCCCTGCCCTTGCGGGACAGCATGAGGCGCTGCGACACGCCGAAACGGTGTTGTTCATCAATCACGGCAACCGCCAGCGCCTTATAGGTCACCGCCTCTTGAAATATCGCATGCGTGCCGACCAGGATGTGGATTGACCCATCGGCAAGCCCCATCAAAGTTGCTTCCCGTAAGCTGCCTTTTTCGCGGCCCGTAAGAATGGCGATATTGATAGGCAGGCCAGAGAGTATTTTTTGCAAGCTGGCATAATGTTGCCGCGCCAAAATCTCTGTCGGCGCGAGCATTGCCGACTGCATCCCTGCCTCAACACCGCGCAAAAGCGCCATCAGCGCGACCATCGTCTTGCCAGCGCCGACATCGCCTTGCAGCAAGCGGAGCATCGGGCGCGACTGCGCAAGATCGCCCTCTATCTCGGTTATGGCGCGCTGCTGCGCCCCTGTGAGCGCAAAGGGCAATGTCAATTTTGACACCAAAGAGCCGTCGCCATGTATCGGCACGGCGGCGCGTTTGTCCATCGCCGCGCGGATTAAACGCATCGCCAATTGGTTGCTAAATAGCTCATCATAAGCCAGCCTATTCCGCGCGTCTTCGTCATCCTTCCTGTGCAGTAGGTTGATAGACTTCGACCAACTTGACCATCCCCGACTGGATATCAAAGTAGGCTCAATCCACTCGGCCAGATCCGGCACATCTTGCAACGATGATGCCACCAATTGGCCCATACGCTTGTTTGTTAGGCCGTCGGACAAGGGGTAAATCGGTTCGGCAAGGCCGGGTGAAGCATCGCTACCGATAGGCACAATATGGTCAGGGTGCACCATCTGGAGTTCGTCCCCATAACGGTCCAATTTACCCGAAATGATGCGTGTTTCGCCGACAGGAAGCTGCTTTCGCGCCCAACCGCCATTCCGGCCAAAAAATGTCAGCGTGATGTAATTGCCCCCAGCATCCGCCGCGAAGATACGCAATGGCGCGCGCGGGTTGCTGCCACCGCGATGATCCATGACAGTGACGGTAAGGATGATGTTCTGACCGACATCGGCGACATCCAAACGCGAGACCGCCTTGCGATAGGTCCAACTGTTTGGAAAATGATACAGAACATCCTTCACCCGCTCCAGCCCAAGCCGCTCCAACGGCTTGGCAAGACCGGGACCGACACCCTTTAGGGCGCGTATGTCTGTAAATAACGGATTGAGTATATCGGGGCGCATGACTAGGGCCGCTTATAACCCGATAATCATATTCCACCAGAAGCTAAAGGACGCGCCATGGACGCCGACCCCTATCGTCGCAAACTGCATTATCGCGCGCACCACCGTGGCACGCGTGAGGCCGACGCTATGGTCGGTGGATTTTTCGATCACTGCTCGGCCGAATGGGGCGAAGTGGAATATGCTTGGTTTGAACGGCTGCTCGATGAACAGGATGTCGACATCATGGCATGGGCGCTGGGCACAGCAGAGCCCGACCCAGCCTTTACTGGACCTTTGATGGACCAGATGATGCGACTGGATTTCATTGTGCTTCCTGAAGGGCTTAGCACGCATAAGTGATGATTGACCTGCAGCGCATCATAAACAGTCGCCAAGCGCTGACGCTTGCGTCGGTGCCAAACGGCTTTACGCCTTTGTTGCTAGCCGACCTGACGCGCGCGGCAAAGACACGCGCGCTTTACATTGCGCCTGATGAATCGGCGATGCGCGCGATTGCAGATGCGGTGCCTTTTTTTGCACCTGAAATCGAAATTCTGATCCTGCCCGGTTGGGACTGCTTGCCCTATGACCGCGCTTCACCTTCAGTCGCCGTCACCTCGCAGCGCATGTCGACTTTGCAGGCGCTGCAGCAGCCTACGAAAAAGAAACAGCTTGTGGTCACGACCATCGGCGCGGTCATTCAGAAATATGTAACGCCGTTCCGTATCCGCCAGACAGGCGAGCGATTAGCCGCTGGCCGCGAGATCAGCCGTGAGCGGCTTGCGTCGTTACTACAATCCAACGGCTATTTCCGCGTGGACACCGTAGCCGACGCTGGTGAATTTGCTATCCGCGGCAGCATTGTCGACCTATTCCCTGCGGGCAGCGAAGTCGGCCTTCGCCTCGATTTCTTTGGCGATGAAATTGAAAGCATCCGCCGCTTCAACCCATCGGACCAACGCAGTATTGATCAGGTCGAGCATTTCGACATCTTACCCGCCGTCGAAGCCTTAATGGATGAAGAGGCGATTAAACGCTTCCGCATCGGCTATCGCGAGCGATTTGGCGTCACCGCAACGGGCGACCCATTATATCAAGCCGTATCCGAAGGCCGCAGGCTGTCCGGCATGGACCATTGGCTGCCTTTGTTCGAAGAGCGGATGGCGACGATATTCGACCATGTTGGCGCGGACGCGTTGATTATTCGCGACAGCGGCGCGATTGCGGCGGGGCAGTCACGGCTCGACTCCATCACCGACTATCACGAAAATCGCGTGAAGGCACAAGCGGCGGAGCCGGGCAGCTACCGTCCGCTGCCGCCGGAAATGCTGTATTTGAGCGGCGATGAACTCGAGCAGTTATTTGCCGATAACGCCGCCCATCTGGTCACGCCTTTCGCACAGCCGGACACGGCGAACATCATCGACTTCGGCATTGGTGCAGCGCGCGATTTTGCGCCGGAACGAGCGCAAAAGGCAAATATATATGAAGCGGTAGCCGCGCATCTGAAGTCGCTGCATGCCGCCAAGACCAAGACAGTCATTGCGAGCTACTCGATTGGTGCGCGTGAACGGCTGAAGGGCTTGCTGGCGGATCATAAGGCACCAACGATTGTCGCCGCCGATAGTTGGCAACAAGCCTTGGGCGTTGCGGCAGGACAAACCGCCATTGTCGTTCTGCCATTGGACCATGGCTATACTACGCCCGACCTTGTCGTGTTGAGCGAACAGGACATGCTGGGCGACCGTCTGGTGCGGCGTCAAAAGCGGCGCAAGTCCGCAGACGCTTTCCTTGCCGAATTGGCCGCACTGACGCCGGGTGACCTCGTGGTGCACCAAGACCATGGTATCGGACGCTATGATGGCCTGATTTCCATCCCCGTCGGCAACAGCCCACATGACTGCGTTGCCCTTACTTATTCCGGCGGCGACAAATTATATGTCCCGGTTGAAAATATCGATGTCTTGTCGCGTTATGGTTCGGATAGCGAGCATGTCGCGCTCGACAAATTGGGCGGCGAGGCATGGCAGCGGCGCAAGTCGAAGCTGAAAGAACGCATCCGCGCCATTGCGGGCGAATTGCTAAAGACCGCTGCCGAACGCGCATTGCGGTCGGGTTCCGTGATTGAGGTTGATGGCCCTGCTTATGCAAGCTTCGTCGACCGCTTCCCTTATGAAGAAACCGAAGATCAGCTCCGCGTGATTGAGGAAGTGCTTCAGGACTTATCCGCTGGCAAGCCGATGGACCGTCTGGTCTGCGGTGATGTTGGCTTTGGTAAAACCGAAGTTGCGATGCGCGCCGCTTTTGCCGCTGCCATGGCCGGACTTCAGGTCGCCGTCATTGCGCCAACAACATTATTGGCGCGGCAGCATTATGCGAACTTTGCCGAACGTTTCCGTGATTTGCCTTTACGGCTGGGTCGCCTGTCGCGGCTTGTGCCCGCTGCAGAGGCCACGCAAACGCGTGAGGGCCTCGCCGATGGCACTGTGGACATTGTAATCGGGACGCACGCCGTGCTGGCCAAGTCGCTGCAGTTCAAACGCCTTGGCCTCGTCATTGTCGACGAGGAACAACGCTTTGGCGTTAATCACAAGGAGCAGTTGAAGGCACTCAAGACCGACGTGCATATGCTTACACTAACCGCAACGCCCATCCCGCGCACATTGCAGATGGCGATGTCTGGCCTGCGTGAGCTATCGGTCATCCAAACCCCGCCAGTCGACCGTCTGGCCGTGCGCACTTATGTCATGCCCTGGGATCCCGTTGTGCTACGCGAGGCGTTGTTGCGCGAACATTATCGCGGCGGGCAAAGCTTCTTTGTTGTACCGCGCATTAACGATTTGACCGAGATCGAAGAATATCTGCGCACTGAAATACCCGAAGTGAAATATGTCACCGCGCATGGCCAAATGTCGCCCACCCAAGTCGAAGAGCGCATGAGCGCTTTCTATGAAAAGCGGTATGACGTCTTATTGTCGACCACCATCGTCGAAAGCGGCCTCGACATTCCCAGCGCCAACACCTTGATCATCCACCGCGCCGACCGTTTCGGCCTTGCGCAATTATATCAGCTTCGTGGACGCGTCGGACGCTCCAAAACGCGCGCTTATGCGTATCTGACCCATGAACCCAATCGTGCGCTCACAGAGACAGCGGAAAAGCGCCTGAAGGTGCTTGGCGACCTCGATAGCCTTGGCGCGGGTTTCCAGCTTGCCAGCCATGACCTCGACATTCGCGGCGCCGGCAATCTCGTCGGGGATGAACAATCGGGCCATATCAAAGAAGTTGGCTTTGAATTGTATCAATCGATGCTGGAAGAAGCGATTCTAGAGGCGCGCGCGGGCGCGCACGGTCTTGCCAAGCCGCGCGGCAGCTTCTCGCCACAAATCACCATCGATGCACCTATTCTTATCCCGGACGACTATGTCCCCGACCTGTCGGTTCGCATGGCGCTGTATCGCCGCTTGAACGATCTCGAAGAAGGCCAGGATGTCGAAGGTTTCGCTGCAGAGATGACCGACCGCTTTGGTCCGATCCCCGAACCCACGCAGAACCTGCTCAAGCTTATTCAGATCAAACAAAACGCGCTTATTGCGCAAGTCGCCAAAATCGAAGTCGGCGCGCGCGGGACGTTGGTCAGCTTCCATCAGGATACACCGCCCAATGTCGCTGGGTTGCTCGCTTATGTCGACAAATTGGGCCAAACCGCAAAGCTGCGTCCCGATAGCAAGCTGGTGATCAACCGTGTCTGGGGCGACCCTGCGGCACGGCTGAACGGATGTTTGCAACTGTCGCGTGGCCTCGCCAATTTGGCGCGCAAATCGAATTAGCCCCTCCCCGCCATCGCGGCTGTTGGATTAAGCTTTCGTCTGCGCGCTTTTACGCTTACATCGCGAAAATGATCGACGGTTTCGGACGCAATATCGACTATTTACGGATATCGGTGACCGACCGGTGCAATTTTCGGTGCACCTATTGCATGCCGGAACAGCAAAGCTTTTTGCCGCATCGCGACCTGCTGACCTACGATGAAATCCTAGTTTTGGTGGAACGATTCATCGCGCATGGCATTCGCAAAATCCGTCTTACCGGCGGTGAACCGCTTGTGCGGCGCGACATCCATATCTTGATCGACGCCCTGGGTCAGCATGTACGCAACGGCGCACTCGACGAACTCACCATGACCACCAATGGTAGCCGACTGGAACAATTTGCCCCGTTGCTCGCGTCGGCGGGCATGAAAAGAATTAACGTCAGCCTCGACACATTGGATGCAGACGCCTGTCGCCGCATCAGCCGTGGTGGCGACCTTGATACGGTGTTGGCCGGTATCCATGCGGCGCGCGCGCACGGCATGGATGTAAAAATCAACATGGTCGCGCTAAAACAGCAAAACGAAGACGCGCTGTTGCCTATGGCGCATTTCTGCGCCGATCATGGGCTTGATCTCACTTTGATAGAAACCATGCCCTTGGGCGCGGGCGTTACAGAACGCGAAGAAACCTACATCTCGCTCGATGATTTTACGGCGCCACTGCGTGCACAATATGCGCTACATCCCCTCGCGCATAAAAGCGCCGGCCCTGCGCGTTATTGGCGCGTCGAACCATTGGGCCTTCGCCTTGGCCTCATCACACCCATGAGCCATAATTTCTGCGACCAATGTAACAGGATCCGCCTCACCACCGATGGTAAGATTTACATGTGCTTGGGTTCGGAGCTGCATGTCGATTTACGCAAGGCGCTGCGTGAGGACACGCTAACAGATGTTGATTATTTGCTTCAAAAGGCATTGCGGCTTAAACCCCAACGCCATGAATTTGAAACGCAGCTTGCGCAGCCTGATTTACGGCTCGCACGCCATATGAATGCAACAGGTGGATGAACCAAAATATGCAACTTGCGATCATCTCATCAGCTACCCCGCAAGCCCGTGAAGCCGAAGCGCTTTTGCGCGAAGTGCATGAATTTGTGCCGCTCGACAGCGCCGACGCGGTCATTGTGCTTGGGGGCGACGGGCACATGCTTCAGGTCTTACACCAATTATTGGAAAGCCGCCGCGATATTTCTGCATATGGCATGAACCGCGGCACCATTGGCTTTTTGATGAATAGCTGGGACGTGCATGACCTTCCCCGCCGCCTGCAACGCGCCAAGTCCTTTTCTGTCCGTCCGTTAACGGCGGACATAACCACGATCAGCGGCCAAAAATTCACATTGCCCGCTATTAACGAAGTTTCCCTGCTGCGCGAAACGCGTCAGGCGGCGAAGCTGGAAATTTCGGTCAATGGCAGGGCCGTCATCCCTGAGCTCATTTGTGACGGCATATTGGTTTCCACGCCCGCTGGCTCCACCGCGTATAATCTATCTGCCAATGGCCCCATTTTGCCGTTGGATTCGTCGTTGCTCGCTTTGACGCCGATCAGCCCCTTTCGGCCGCGGCGTTGGAAAGGCGCGATATTGCCGGACCGCTATGTCATCCGAATCAATGTCTTGGAGGCCAATAAAAGGCCGGTGAGCGCCGTCGCCGATCAACGCGAAATCCGGGATATTGCGCATGTCGAAGTGGCCTTGGACCGCAACCGCGCGCTTACTTTGTTGTTCGATCCAGAGCACGCCTTGGATGATCGCATTGCGATGGAACAATTTATTGTCTGAACGGGCAATGGGCGCTTGCCAAAAGCAAAAAAGCGCTGCTATAGGCGCGCCTCTGCCCGATCATATCGGGCTGTTCCCTGGTAGCTCAGTGGTAGAGCAGTTGACTGTTAATCAATTGGTCGGGGGTTCGAATCCCTCCCGGGGAGCCATTTTTCTGGCTAAGTAGATACTAAGAAGGCCCATGGGCCTGCCAGAGTAGCCGCAGCGCGGCATAGCCCACCAGCAACGCTGTCAGCACCCGTAACAGGCGTGGTGACAAATAGCGCATGCCGAACAGGCTGCCCAATTGTCCGCCCACCAATACAGCGCCAAGTAGCAGGCCATATTGCAGCGCAGGTTCCGCAAGCGAATGCACACCCGATTTCAATATTTGGCCCAGCAAGCCAGCGGCCGAGTTGATCAATATGTACAGCGACGCGAAGGCGGCGATACGCCGCGCTTCTGCCCAACGGATAAGGTGCAAGACCGGCGCCATGAATATGCCGCCACCAATGCCCGAGAGGCCCGCGAGTAAGCCCACCCCACCCGAAAGCGCCAGCAAAACCGGCTTTGGGACTGCGCGCGGCGTCATTTTATCCGCTTGGAGAAAGAGGGCGATTGCCGACGCTAACAACGCGCCACCCAAAATCGTCAGGAACACGACTTGTTTCAGCGGCACCAGCCCGCCTACGAAGGCCAGCGGCGCAGATACCATAAGCAAAGGCAGAACTTGCGGCCATGACACCAAGCCCGCACGCACAAAACGAATGCTGCCGCCGGTCACGACGATGATGTTACAGACAAGCGCAATCACCGGAATCAACCGGTAATCCAACCCCCATAAGGCAAGAAGCGCGGTGTACGTGGATCCACCGCCAAAACCAACGGACGCGTAAACAAAGGCGATAAGAGCGAAGAGGCTGGCCAGCCAGATCATCTTCGCTCCTCCCTCATCTCGTTATCAAAATGCACCGTGACAGTGCTTATATTTCTGCCCCGAACCGCATGGGCATGGGTCGTTGCGGCGCAGATCAGGGTCGCCTGCATACGGGTCGCTGCCACCAGCAGCCGCAGCTGGCCGCGGGATTTTTGTTGTGACCAACCCGAGAGAAGCGGCGTCGCTGTCGGCACTATTATCGTCACCTTTAAACGGGTCGATATGCGTCGTCAGGAAATCGGGCAGTTCCGGCAAATCTTGCGGAACAAATTCTTCCTCGGCGCGGAAATCATTGGTGGCGATGGTCTTGGTCACGCCTTCGCGGATGGCCGACAACATGCGCTCAAACAGGCCAAAGGCCTCTTGCTTATATTCGTTGACCGGGTTCTTCTGCGCATAAGCACGCAGGTAAATCACCTGTCGCAGGGCATCGAGCGTGGACAAATGCTCTTTCCAATGATGGTCGAGCGTTTGCAGCAAGATGCTTTTTTCGACCTGTCGCCAAATGGTTCCATCCAGCGCAGCGCTTTTCGCCTCAAACTTGGCGTTTGCCAATTCGGATATGCGGTTTTCGATCATTTCGGGCTCAAGACCGTCTTCTTGCAACCAGCTATCGATATCAGGGGTAAGCCCCAATACCTCTGCACATTTTTGCTTCAGACCCGCAACATCCCATTGCTCGGGATAGGTGCCTTCAGGACAGTGATCGCCGACAATATTGTTCACCGTATCGTTGAGCATATCTTCAATGATGTCGTCGACGGATTCTGCATCCATGATGTCGCTGCGTTGGTCATAAATAACCTTGCGCTGGTCGTTCATGACATTGTCATATTCGACCAGCTGTTTGCGGATATCATAGTTGCGCGCTTCTACCTTTTTCTGCGCGGTTTCAATGGCTTTCGATAACCATTTGCCACCAATCGCCTCGCCGTCTTCAAGGCTGGAGTTCATCATTTTGGAGAACAGAGTTTCGGACCCAAAAATACGCAAAAGATCATCGTCTAGCGACAAATAGAAGCGGGAAAGACCTGGATCGCCCTGACGCCCCGAACGGCCGCGCAGCTGGTTATCGATACGGCGGCTTTCATGGCGTTCTGTCGCAAGAACGAACAATCCGCCAGCTTCGATAACCTTTGCTTTTTCGGCAGCAATTTCAGCTTGCAAAGCCGCTATGGCGGCATCGCGCGCCTTCCCCTCGGGCATGTCGCGCAATTCGTCGTTCAACCGGAATTCAAAGTTACCGCCCAACTGAATATCGGTACCGCGACCCGCCATGTTGGTGGCGATGGTAACGCTGCCCAAGCGGCCAGCTTGCGCAACAATATGCGCCTCGCTTTCGTGGAAGCGGGCATTCAAAACGCTGTGCTTTACGCCTTCTTTTTCTAAGAACTCAGCGAGTAACTCGGATTTTTCAATCGACACCGTGCCGACCAAAACGGGCTGACCGCGATCATTGGCCTCTTTAATGGTCTTGGCGATGGCACCGAATTTATCTTGCGTGTTTTTGTAGAACTGGTCGTTCTCATCCACGCGCTGAACGGGCAGATTGGTTGGTATTTCAACAACGTTGAGCTTGTAGATTTCATGAAACTCACCGGCTTCGGTCGCCGCGGTGCCCGTCATCCCAGACAATTTGGGATACATGCGGAAATAATTTTGGAACGTAATGGTCGCCAGCGTCTGGTTTTCAGGCTCAATATCGACGCCTTCCTTGGCTTCGACCGCTTGGTGCAAGCCATTGGACCAGCGACGCCCATCCATCATGCGCCCGGTGAATTCGTCGATGATGATGACCTTGCCATCCTTGACGATGTAATCAATGTCGCGCTTGAACATCACATTGGCTTTGAGCGCCTGGTCGAGATGGTGCACGACCAAAGTATTCTCATAATCATACAGATTAGAACCGGTCAGCAAGCCAGCGTCCTCAAGCAGACGCTCTACCTTCTCGGTGCCGTCTTCGGTCAGCGTGACATTGCGGCTCTTTTCGTCCTTGTCATAATCGCCCGCGTCCAACTGGAGCACGACGGCGTGAACCTGCATATAGAGTTCGGATTTATCGTCGGTCGGGCCCGAAATAATCAACGGCGTCCGTGCTTCATCGACCAAGATCGAATCGACTTCATCAACGATTGCGAAGTTGAACGGGCGCTGCACCATTTGCGCGCGCTCATATTTCATATTGTCGCGCAAATAATCGAAACCAAGTTCGTTGTTCGTCGCATATGTAATATCGCATGCATACGCGTCGCGGCGCTCATTTTCCGCGATGTTTGGAACGACTATACCCGTGGTCAGGCCAAGGAAACCGTAAATCTTACCCATCCATTCCGCGTCACGGCGGGCCAGATAGTCGTTGACGGTGACAACATGGACGCCCTTGCCTTCAATCGCGTTCAGGTAGCATGCCAATGTTTCGGTTAAGGTTTTACCTTCACCTGTGCGCATTTCGGCGATTTCGCCGCGATGCAAAACAATACCGCCGACCATCTGTACATCGAAGTGACGCATACCCATGACGCGCTTTGATGCTTCGCGCACAGTCGCAAACGCCTCAGGCAGGATATCGTCAAGCGTTTCGCCTGCGACCAAGCGGTCACGGAAAATCTGCGTTTGCCCCTTTAGGCGATCGTCGTCCATCGCGGAAATGTCGACTTCAAGCGCATTGATCTTATCAACGATCTTCATGATCGATTTGACGTAACGGTCGTTCGACGACCCGAATATGGCTTTGGCAAATCCGCCGAGCATGGATAATTCCTTCAAAATATTTGGGAGACGCGCACAAGTGGCGCGCATTAGGTAGCTATGGGACGCACCCCAAAGGGGCGCAGAAAGCCTAACCTAAGATGATATCATGCCGGCCAACCGGCGTATCTGGCGTTACAACAGCCGGGTTCGCTGCACCAAAAGCCGGGGAAAGTGACGCCCGCATATTCGCAGTCTCACGGACCACGGGCTCAGCAGCGGCAACAGCCTCAAACGCCGCGGCAGCAACATAAGCTTGCGCAACCGCCGTATCCACTGACGCAGACGACGAGGAAAGCGGACGCGCCGCCTCCGCAGCGGAAAATCCGCTCATCATTGCCAGTATATAAATCAGTAAACGCATATTTTGCCCTATGAGGTGCTACAAAGCATATAGGGACACAAAACCCCTGCGTCTATCCCGAAGCGCGTTGCCTGACGTGCATTGCCGGTTGCGCCAATTGCGGCCAACAGATAAACAAAATGCAACATTTACACGCCCTCCATAAATTCTCAAAAATATTACAAGGTTACAGATACTTGTCTAGCACTTCTCCACTCGCCATCCCTTTTCCTGTCATGCCCGACATTGCTGGCGCGACGCCGCGTGTTGCGCGTGCGCGGTATAAGGATTGGGACCGCTGTGACTTGAGCTATGTGACGTTTGACGAAGGGACAACGGTCGCAGGCGTGACGACACAAAATCTGTGCTGTTCCGCTGAGGTTGATCTATGCCGCGCGCATTTGCCGCATGGCCGTGCGCGTGCGCTGGTGGTGAATGCGGGCAATAGCAACGCCTTCACTGGGCAGCGGGGCAAGGATGCGGTGGACGCAATTACAGGCCAAGTGGCCGGGCATTTGAACTGCGACGCGACGGAAATATTCGTGTCTTCAACCGGTGTCATTGGCGTTCCTTTACCCATCGACAAGGCGCAGGCTGGTCTTCAAGCGGCTTTTGATGCTGCACCATGCAGCTGGGAAGATGTGACGCATGGCATCGGCACCACCGACACCTTTGCCAAGGGCGCAACGGCCAGCGCGATGGTGGATGGCCGCAAGGTGCAGATCGTCGGCATTATCAAGGGTTCAGGCATGATCGCGCCGGACATGGCGACGATGCTGGGATATATCTTCACCGACGCAGCCGTTGACGCGGCTTTCTTACAACAGCTTTTGTCTGCCGCCAATCAATCGAGCTTTAGCTGCATTACCGTGGACAGCGACACATCAACCAGCGACACGGTACTCGCCTTTGCCACAGGCAAGGCAGGCAATGTACGATTGACATCTTTCGATGATGTTGGCGCAGATGCCTTTGCAGCGGCGCTGAACGATGTCTGTCGTCAATTGGCGCATCTGGTGGTGCGGGATGGCGAAGGGGCGCAGAAGTTTATTGAAATTCAGGTTAGCGGCGCAACGAACGACGACAGTGCGCGGCGCATCGGGTTAGCGATTGCCAATTCGCCCTTGGTCAAAACAGCGATTGCGGGTGAGGATGCCAATTGGGGTCGCGTGGTCATGGCGGTTGGTAAAGCCGGCGAGCCTGCAAACCGCGACACGCTTTCCATCCGCTTTGGTGCGACGTTGGTTGCGCGCAATGGATTGGCCGTGGCCGATTATGATGAAGCGCCAGTCGCGCGTCACCTAAAGCAAAAAGAAATCGAAATCGGCGTTGATCTCGGCCTTGGGTCGGGGCACGCCACAGTGTGGACGTGCGACCTAACCCACGGTTACATCAGCATCAACGCCGATTATCGCAGCTAGGGTCAGGACCACTAAGCCTGGGCTTTGCCGCCTTGCACTGAACACAATGGCCTCAAACCGCGAAGGTGGATTTAAGTGGTCCTGACCCTAAAGCGCGGCTTCGAGCCAGCTTTTCAATTGTGCCTTGGGCGCGGCGCCGACCTTGGTATCGGCAATTTCCCCGCCTTTGAACAGGATCATCGTCGGAATCCCGCGCACGCCATATTTGGCAGGCGTATCGGGGTGGTCATCAATGTTCAGCTTCACAATCTCGACCTGTCCGGCCAGCTCTTCGCTGATTTCTTCGAGGCTTGGGCCAATCATCTTACATGGGCCGCACCATTCGGCCCAGAAATCGACCAATACGGGTTTACCTGATGACAGAACGGTTGCGGCGAAATCATTGTCGCCAACGGTTTTGGTAGCCATGTTAATCTCCTTTGTTAGGTCCCATGTATTGCCGCTGCGGGGGGCTGACAAGGACCATGCGCAATAGTTTTACTTATCCGGTCAAGAGGCGGGGTAATAAGGTGCCAAGATGTCGTCAGAAAGCGTGATGAAGCGCGGCGCATAAGTGAACAGTAGAGACACCTCAACACGCGACGCTGGGAAGATTGTCTGCAGTGTCGCACGATAATGCGCCATTTGTCGCAAATATGCGGCAGGCACGCCGTTTTCATCCTGCGGCACTTGCCGGCCTGTCTTGAAATCGATGGCGCGCACCAAATCTGGCTCAACCAGCAAACGGTCAATCCGTCCGTTGATGACCGTTTCGCCAACGACAGCGACCAACGGCACCTCCGCACGGGCGCAAGGACCAAAGAACGCGGCCCATTGCGGATCGCCGACGATAGCGCGCACCTCGGCCATCAGTTGCGGCAGGTCAATGTCATGATCAGGCGTCTGCGCAGCTAAATATTGTTCCGCCTTTTGCAGGGATGCATCGTCAGTGATGCGTTCCAATACTGCATGGATCAGCTTGCCACGTTCCGCCGCCTTGCGCATGGCCGCAATCGCCGGCGCGTCACCATAATCGTCATCATCCAGACGCGACGGGACTAACGGACGCGGGGGACGTTGCTCCGCTGGTGCTGGCGCAAAAAGCCAATGCGGCAGGCTATGGGGAGCCTCGGATGATGCAGACCGCGTCGTGCTGCCCTCTGGGGGCGTCAAGGAGGCACCCTGAAGCCCAACATGGCGCATCACCCTGCCCCAGCGCGGCTCATCCTCCCAATCGCACCCGAGCGCCGCCATGCCCCGTTGCAGAAGCGCGCACCAGCTTTCGACTGGCGCCTCTCCCTTGCGGCTAATGCCCAAGGATCCGGCCATGATGAGCCGTTCCTCGGCCCGCGTAATCGCAACGTAGAGCAAACGCTTATGCTCCTGAAGCTCGCGAGTCTTTTGCATATCGACAATATCTTGCAGCCGCCCGGATTTTTCGGCCTTGCGAATAGGCAATAACGGCGTGCGATGCCCCTCATCCATCAACAGCTCGACAGAATGGTCGGGTTTCTTGGTCGGGTCAGATGTGATGTCGGCCAGAATGACCACCGGCGCCTGCAAGCCCTTGGCACCATGGACGGTCATAATCCTGACTTCTTGGCTGCTGCTGTCACCCTCGCGTTTGATTTCGGTGTCGCCATGGTCAAACCATGCAATGAACTTTTGCAGACCGCCGCCTTGTTGCTGTTCAAACTGCAGCGCGGAATTCAGCATTTCCTCGATAGGTACCAGTATCTCACTACCCAACCGCGCAGTGAACTTACGCCGCGCGCCGATTGGGCCAGACAAGATTTGCTCAAGGAAATGATAGACCGTCGTAAAATCGGCCATCGCCAACATGAGGCGCAACGGAGCGATCTGTTGCTCAAGCTCTGGCCGGTCACGAATATGCTGCCACAGGCTGCCGGTGCGGTCGCCGACATAGCCATATTGGAGCAACGTGTCTTGCGACCAGCCAATGATTGGGGAGACCAATACACAAGCGAGGCTAAAATCATCATTGGGCTGCAGCACAAATTTGATGGCAGCGAGCAAATCTTGCACCACCAACGGTTGCAACAACCGAAGCCGGTCGACACCCGCAACAGGCACATTGCGTTCATGCAATTGCGCCACCAGCATCGACGCCATGTCGCCACGGCTACGCAACAGGAACATTATATCGCCGGGTTCAAGCGGGCGGCCTTTGCTGACCAGCCATGGCTTCGCGTCGATAAGCGCCTTTACATGATCCGACAATTTTTCCGCCAGCGCGCGCTTTTCGTCGCTGAACCAATCCTCTTCTTCGTCCGAGCTGCCATCCTCTTGCCCATCGGGCTGGGCGGATATGGGTTCAAAGAGCTCGACCATGCCGACAGCCGGCTTATCGCTATAATGCGCGGCTATTTCACCGCTTATGCCAAAGCTTTCAGGACCAGATTCTTCGATAACGGCATTCACAAAATCAAGGATGGGCGGCGTCGAACGAAAGCTTTGTGATAAGGTCAGCTGGTTTAACGTGGATCCCGATTTACCGATCCGCTCGGCAAAATATACGCCCGCTGCTGCATAACGTTCGGGGGCCGTACCTTGGAACCCGTAAATGGCTTGCTTGAAATCGCCCACCGAGAACAAGGTGCGCGTCTTATCGGGCTTCACAGCCATGCCACTATAAAAATCATCGCTGAGCGCGCTGATGATATCCCACTGCGCGGCGTTGGTATCCTGCGCCTCGTCGACCAGTATGTGATCAATCTGTCGATCAAGCTTAAACCGCACCCAATCCGCCATTTGTCCATGTTGCAGCAACGCTGCCGTGCGCCGGATCATGTCATCAAAATCAACCGCGCCAAGCGCGTGTTTCGCCTTGCTATATTGGGCCGCAAATTCCTTGCCCACCAACAAAGCCCGCGCCAGCCTATCGGCATATTGCGCGCGTACCACCTGCCCCATCAACTGGTTGGTCCAATCGAACATCTTCGATGCGAGTGCCTTATAGTCGTCGTTTAGCGGGGTATGGTTCTGGGACGCATTCAGAACCTCACCCTTGGCAGTTGACCAGCAGCCATGCAGCTCCGTAAATGAAGCAGCCCGTTCGGCGGGCGAACGCGACAGCCAGTCTTGAAGCAGCGCCGCGCGCTTGCCACCCCGGCTATCAGCTTTGTTTTTGCCCCATATAAGATTGGCGTCGATGACGGATTGCAGATCCGCGCGCGGGATTTGTGCGTCGGCGAATTCACCTGCCAAGTTATCTTCCGCAGAACCCGAAAAGCTGACATCTGCCAACCGCCGTGCCCAGATCACGGCCCCCGCATCATCGGGAATTGCGGCCATCACATCGGGCGCAGCCGCGGTACGATGCAAGAAGCGCAAGGCGCCCTCCTCACCCATGTTGAGGCTCAATTCTTGCAAATTGGTAATGATCTTGAGGTCGCCGCGCGCTTCGGCGTCCATAACTAAGTTCGCAAGCGCCGTATCGAGCAATTCGCTCTGTTCGCGGCCTTCAATTGGCTTGAAGCCCGGCACGAGGCCAGCTTCTTCGGGAAAGCTACCGAGAAGCGATTGGCAGAAGCTATGGATGGTCAAAATCTGCAACCCGCCGCCGGGCGCATCCAGCACCTTGGCGAACAATTGCCGCGCTTTCTTGCGGGCTTCGGGACCGTAATCTGCGCCAATGGCTTGTAAGTCATTACCAAGCGCCGTGCCGTCCATCTGCACCCAAGTTGCCAGCAGCTGATTGATGCGGTCCGCCATTTCGGACGCGCCAGCCTTGGTAAAGGTGATGCACAGCAAATTTTCGGGCTCGACGTCATTTTCCAGCAACAACCGAATGACGCGCGCCGTGAGCACTTGCGTTTTACCCGTCCCTGCCGACGCGCTCAGCCAGATATTGTCGCGCGGCACAACGGCGCTGCTTTGCGCAGCGATTAACGGGTGCAGCTTTTTGGGTTCTGCACTCATGCCGCATCCTCGATTATTGCCTGACGCCCATTCCATTCCTGCAAGCGCATCAATTGGTCATAATCGCCGTAGAGAGCAAATTCGGGATGCAGCTTTGCGGTAAAGGGCGCGTCACCTAATATCCACTTGCTGATCGCGGCTTCTGCTTGCTCGACAGCAAAAGCGACGAAGTCGTCGGGTTCAGGCTTTTTATCGGACGCACGTGTGCTTGTCGGAGCAACAATATGCCCAAAAACTTCCTTTTTCTTGGCAAGGCTCCAATATTCGAAATGGCTCGCCTTGCCGGACACGCCCTTGATGGCAAGCTGTTCCGCCATATAACCAATAAGGCCCAATTGCAGCGCGAAGCCCGCGTTAATCTGCTTAGTCGATGGCGGCATACCGGTTTTATAGTCAATGATGACCAAGTCGCCATCGGCAGTACGATCAATACGGTCAACCCGTCCCTTGACGGCGATCCCTTTGAGATGAACCGTACCGGGTTGTTCAGCAACCGCGACTTCGCGACCTTGTTCGGTAATGAAGCGTCGGGTTTCGTCCGCCACCCAGCGCAAGCCAGCAGCAATGCGTGGTTGCCATAAGGCACGCAGCAACGGGTCAGCAGCCTCCTGCGCCAACAATGCATCAGCACGGGCAACAAGCTTATCGACCGCGCATTGGTCGTGGGTGAACCATTTTTCCAAAATCTCGTGCACCAGGCTGCCGCGCCACGCGTAGCTGGGTTCGGCATCGACCTTTTCCAGCACCGGAAGGCCAAGAATACGCTTGGCGTAAAAAGAATAAGGGTCAGATTTCAACTGGTCGAAATCGGTAACGGACAAGGAAACCAGACGTTGTTCGGCATTTGGCATCGGCACTGGCCGTTCGGCAAAGCGCTCTTTTCTTTCGGGACGATCCAGCGCGTCTGCCCACATCAACAGTTCATCATCAACCTCAAGCGTCTCACCCATCAGCGCTTTGATCCGCAACAAAAAGCGTGACGCGACCGTTGGCCCGCCGCGGTCGCGCCGCGCACGCGTGAGCAATACCTCTTGCGCGCCCAATGCTGTCGCCAGATCATGCGCCGACAGACCAATATTCCGATCCAATGTCGGCAACTTCAAATGCCGCCTTATGGCTGGCGCCAACCAAGGATCGGGCTGCGCAATTTGCGGCCATGTACCCTCGTTCAGGCCTGAACAAATCAACATGTCTGCCTGTTGCAGGCGCGCCTCTAACAAACCGTAAATCGCGACACGCGGGTGCCCACCATAAGGCGGGCGGACCACTGCGCCGGAGAAAATTTCCTTAAAAGTCGCGACCAAGCCTGTCGCATCGGCACGGCCAAATGTGGAGAGATCGCTGGCGGTTACGTCCTCCCAGTTGCGCGTCAGTTCGCGGCCACTTGCGCCGCGCCAGATACCCCCATCGGTAAGCGCTGTTGCAACATCGCGAAGCGATGCCAGAACATTCTCAAATGGTTGACCATCGGCACTCTCTAGCGGTGACAACAGCGTGGCAAAACCAGTCCACCATGCGATAAGCGCTTCATTCGGGTTACGCGCAGCCTGTAACCGTCGTGTGATTGCCAAAAGCCCAATGCCGCTGGCAGTGCCGCGCAAGGCAAGATCAAGCTGCCGCACATGGCCCAGCCAGTCGAGCCTTTCCGTGCCCGCAAACACCAATGGATGCTTGGCAATCGCCAATATGCTCGACGCAGAAAAGCGGCCAGAAATGGCATCTACAAGCGCCAGCATCAGCGTGCCCGGCGGTGTTTGCAGCAAGGGTATACCCGCGCTGTCATCCACTTCTATGCCCCATCTATGCAACTGCCCAGCGACCCGCACCGCCAATTCGCGATCGGGCGTAATCAGGGCGACGCGCTTTCCGGTAACCTCCAGCGCGCCCCTTATGCGCAAGGCGATGGCCTTTGCCTCTTGGGCGCTATCTTCGGCTTCCAGCCATTTTGCATGCGGCAGGCTTTTGCGGGTCGGCGGCAGCTCCTGCCAATATATGCTATGTTCCGGCAGGCAGAATATCTCGGAAATCGCAACGGCCTCTGGCGCCGATGAGGCGGTTGGGAGGACGTCAATCTCGCTGCGGTCGATGCCCATGAGTTCAAGCAAATGCTTTAAGTGAAACTGCGGATGGACCTCCACATTGCGACGCCGTGCAAAGCTGGGGCTGTCATCGGTGGACGGTGATAGATCATCCCAACGCGCGTCAGGTAATTCAAGGTCAACGCCCGGCAAGATGACGTGTCCATTCGGCAGACGTGCGACACGGCGCAGAACGCGGGCCACAGCCTTTGCAGAGGTTGTGATCCCCACCGCTATGATCGGAGCTTCACCGGCATTTTGTGCTAAACGATGCTCAAGCGCCGCGAGTAAATGGTTGCGGCGTTCGGCAGGGCCCATTAATTTGCGCGCGGTTAACGCGGCGCGATAAGCCGGCAATATCTGCAAAAGCCGCGCATAAGCGCTTTGCCAATGTCCGGCCAGATCAGCCTCGATTTTGATATCTGCGAATTGCGAAAAATCGATGAGATCAACCTCAAGCGCATCGATTAATTCTGCCAATTTGCGGGCAAGTCGTAACGCTTCGGCAGGCGAAAGTGGGGCTCCACTGGACTGGTGGTCTTGAAAGAGTTTTGCCAAAAGCATCAGCCGTTCAAACGGGGCAATAGCTGGCCATAGCGCGCTGCCCGCGTCGATGGGGTCAAGCATCGGCCCCAAGGCTTCGTCCAATTGCATGTCACCAACGGCAACCATGCGCGGCAACAGCATACCCGGTGCCGCTTGCCGGACAAATGCCTCGGTCATGGCCTTGATTGCCCGGTTATTCGGCAAAAGCAGTATGTTGTTGCTGATCGCAAGCGGGTCAGCACCCGCCGATTTTATTATCCACTGCGCGGTTACATCGCATAGGTCATTGCCCAGCGGCACATTGTACACATGCGCACGCGGGGCCGAACCTTCATTCTCCATATTGTTCCGCCAACTTCGCTTCCGTTGCTGCAATAGCCGCGGGATAGCCAACGTCAAACCACAGCCCGTCATGAACCAAGCCGATGCAACGGCCTTGGGCTATTGCGCGATCCCAAAATATATTAGTTGAAAACACGTCCGCAGGCGGATCAACAATGAGGCGCTTCGACAGCATCTGAATGCCAGTCCACACATAAGACGCAGGCGCGTCCCCTTGGCGACGCGACAGGCGGCCGTCTGCATCCATGTTAAAATCACCAATGCCTTGGCTGTTATACGCGGTCTTTAGGGGGATGAGGAGCATGAGAACGTCCATGCGGGCATCATCCCAATGCGCCATCAGCTGCGAAATTGCATTTTCGCCACCGTTGGTCCACCAATTGTCCGCATTGACGCAAATAAAAGGATCATCCGAAATAAGCGGCAGCGCGTGCACCAAACCGCCGCCAGTGTCGCGCAACACATCGCGCTCGTCCGATATGCGCACATCCAAGTCCGCCGCAGAAGCAGCCAAATGTTGCTCAACCTGTTCCGCAAAATAATGGACGTTGACGACGATCTTGCCGATGCCCGCATCGCGTAGATGATCGAGCACATGATCCAGCAATGCAATACCGCCCACCTCGATCAAAGGCTTTGGCCGGTCGGCAGTCAGGGGCATCATACGCGTCCCCTTCCCCGCCGCCATGATCATCGCTGTATCCACATGCTTAACCATCGATGTTTAATTCCGCAGGCATTTTATTGCGCACACCCGATGGGATGTGCGTGTCGAACCAGCGTTTAACCGGCGCAAGGTCGGGATGCGCTAAGTCGCGCTCCAGCAGCCCCCACATGCGTGGCAAGAAAGACAAATAACGCTCCTTGCCATCGCGCTTCCATAGCCGGGTAAATATGCCGATGATCTTAGTATTCCGTTGCGCACCCAATAAAGCATAATGCGCCGCAAAATCGGCACCGGGCGTTGCCGCATTGTTATAATATGCCAGCATTTCCGCCTCAAGCGCGGGCGAAACATCGCGTCGTGCATCTTGCAGCAAGGACACAAGATCATAGGCTGGATGACCGACCAGAGCGTCCTGAAAATCGATTATTCCCTGCTGTCCATCATCCAGTAGCATGATGTTTTCGGCGTGGTAATCGCGCAGCACTGTGACCTTTTGATAATCCGCCAGCGGGGCCAGAGCATCGGTCCAGACTTGGTCAAATTCGTGCGCATCAAATGATAATCCCATGGCGGGCATGTACCATTCGGACAGCAACTGTACTTCGCGCATATAGGTCGCCATGTCATAGGCTTGCGCTTGCACCGCAGGCGTCTGCGCCAAACGAACAATGGCATCAATCGCCGCACGATAGACTGCGGCCTCATCTTCGGGATGTTCGTCCAGATGCTCCCGCATCCGCCGGTCGCCAAAATCCTCGATCAGCAACAGGCCGCGGGTCAGGTCGGTGGCAAAAATTTCGGGTGCGCGAAATTGATGCCCGTTCAAATATTGCGCAATATGAAGAAATGGCCGCGGATCCTCATGCGGTGGCGGCGCATCCATCAAAATCGCCTTGCCGCGTGTGGCGGACACGACGCGGAAATAGCGACGGAAGGACGCATCACCTGCAACCGGCGCCAATTGCGCGCCTTCCCAGCCATGCAGCTTTAGAAATTCGTCCAAACCAGCGGGCGGCGCCATGTTAATTATTTGTGTCATCATTATCCATTTTAAAAGTCAGTATGCGGCTTCCGTCGGCTTGCGGCGCTATGTCGATAACATGGCTTGGCACCACATAGGCTGCACCAAAGCGTTCGGCCCACTCAACGAGCGTGATGCGTTCACTGCGTTCGTCTGCCAGCCCCAGTTCGTCCAATTCGTCAGCATTGTCCAAGCGATACAAATCGACATGGGCAACGGCAACCAAAACATCTGGTGGATCATAGCTGTGGACGATGGCGTAAGACGGGCTGGCGACTTCGCCTTTAAAACCAAGGCCCGCCAATATGCCTGCGCATAATACAGTTTTGCCTGCACCAAGCGGGCCGTTAATCGCGACCCAATCTGATGCCTTTAAGCTTTGCGCAAGCGACTGGCCAAAGGCGCGCATATCCTCGTCGGTTGCAATGTTCATTTCTTTGGTAGCGCCATGCTGATTATCATTCCTGCACCTTTTGCAGAATGAAAATGAAAAGTGCCAGCATGCAATGCAATTATTTTTGGGCCAAGGGCAAAGCAAGCATTCGCTCGGGTCGCGTAAAGAAAAAGCCCGCCACGTTTCCGCAGCAGGCTTTCTTTTCATCACACAGTGTAGCGTGATTAATAGCGATAATGGTCTGGTTTGAAAGGACCTTCTGTCGATACGCCGATATATCCAGCCTGCTTGTCGGTCAGCTTGGTCAACTTCACGCCGAGCTTTTCAAGATGCAGCGTCGCGACCTTCTCATCGAGATGCTTTGGCAGAACATAGACTTGGTTCTTATAATTGTCGCCGTTGGTCCAAAGCTCGATTTGCGCGAGCACTTGGTTGGTAAAGCTTGCCGACATCACAAAACTTGGATGTCCAGTTGCACAACCCAAATTCACCAAGCGGCCCTTTGCAAGGACGATGATCTGCTTTCCGTCCGGGAACTGAACGAGATCGGTTCCTGGCTTCACTTCGGTCCAGCTATAATTTGAGAGCGCGGCGATTTGAATTTCACTGTCAAAGTGACCGATGTTGCATACGATGCTCATGGGTTTCATATTCATCATATGCTCGGCGGTGATAACGTCAGCATTGCCGGTCGCTGTGCAGAAAATATCCGCGCGCTGCACGGCTTCTTCCATTGTCACAACTTCAAAGCCTTCCATCGCGGCCTGCAGCGCGCAGATCGGATCGACTTCGGTAACCATCACGCGCGCGCCGCCATTGCGGAGCGACTGCGCCGAACCCTTACCCACATCGCCAAAACCGGCAACGCATGCAACCTTACCGGCGAGCATGACGTCGGTGGCGCGACGGATAGCGTCTACGAGAGACTCCTTGCAGCCATAAAGATTGTCGAACTTCGACTTCGTTACGCTGTCATTGACGTTGATGGCAGGGAAAGGCAGCTCGCCTTTCTTCGCGATTTCGTACAAGCGATGAACGCCCGTGGTGGTTTCCTCCGAAACGCCCTTCAAATTTTTGACCGTTTGCGTGAGATAGCCTGGCTTCTTGGCGACAAATGCCTTCAAAGCGCGCTGGAATTCGACTTCTTCTTCATTCTCTGGCTCGCCAAAGCTTTCACCGCGCTCAAGCCGTGCGCCCCACAACGCAAACATCGTGGCGTCGCCGCCATCATCGAGGATGATGTTCGCGGTAGTTTCGTCGCCCCAATCGAAGATGCGGCCGACATAATCCCAATAATCGGCAAGGCTTTCGCCCTTTACGGCAAACACAGGAATGTTCTGCGCGGCAATGGCAGCTGCGGCATGGTCTTGTGTTGAGAAAATGTTGCAGGTTGCCCAACGCACGTCCGCACCCAGCGCAGTCAGCGTTTCGATAAGCACCGCAGTCTGAATCGTCATGTGCAACGAACCAACAATGCGCGCGCCCTTTAACGGCTGTGACGCACCAAATTCATCGCGCAACGCCATAAGGCCGGGCATTTCGGTTTCGGCAATATTGATTTCTTTACGGCCAAAATCGGCCTCGCCGATATCGGCAATGACATAATCGTTGAAAGCCACGGGCTTAGTCTCCGGGAGGTTTTAGATGATGGGAGCCCTTAACGGCGGATTTCGCGAAAATCAAATATAAAGATTGCTTTATATGATTGGGCATCATGTCACCCAATTGCGAGTACAGCGTACCGACTTATCATTGGCCGCAGAAATTGGTCCGTCAATCAACGGCCACTTGACTTGGCACAATTGGTCCCAGATGAAGCGGCAACTCTCTCACTTGCTAAAGGAAATTTCTCATGAGCATCTCTGTTGGCGACAAAATCCCTGACGTCAAATTGGTTAAGGCAACCGCCGAGGGCCCTCAACCCGTTCAGTCGGCGGATTATTTCGCAGGACGCCGCGTTGCATTATTCTCCGTCCCCGGCGCCTTCACGCCCACATGCTCGGCACGCCATCTTCCGGGTTTTGTTGAAAAGTCTGCGGAACTTGCTGCCAAGGGCATCGACGAAATCGCCTGCACCGCCGTCAATGATGCCTTTGTGTTGGGCGCGTGGAACAAGTCGGGTGGTTCGGATGCGA
Organism: Sphingorhabdus sp.; assembly: GCF_044239045.1. Classification (GTDB taxonomy): domain Bacteria; phylum Pseudomonadota; class Alphaproteobacteria; order Sphingomonadales; family Sphingomonadaceae; genus Sphingorhabdus_B. The sequence continues at coordinate 120,971 of NZ_JBIICD010000002.1, read as the reverse complement.
TCACGATGCTGGCCGATGGCAATGGCGATTTTGCTGCTGCACTTGGGCTGGAGATGGACGGCAGCGCATTTGGCATGGGTAAGCGCGGACAACGCTTCTCGCTCGTCGTCAACGATGGCGTGGTTGAGCATGTCAATGTCGAAGCGCCTGGCGATTTCAACGTCAGTTCGGCGGAATATATGCTCGGACAGCTCTAATCCATTGCTAATTCTAAAGAAGCTGCACGTAAAAGGGAGGGGTTGCCCTCCCTTTTTTGTTGCCAAATTCGCAAAATTCGGTGAAGCGTGATTATGCCTAGTAATCACGCTCAAAACATCATTAATCAACTTGTTACCGAGTATGAAGCTTCGGTAAAAAGGCTTCAATCCGCGCTTGCGGCTTATTTGAAGGACAGAATTCCCCCAAGTGCGGACCAACGCGCAAGCAATGACTTCTGCTATCCCGAACTCGTGATCACTTATGCTGGTAAATCGCGCGAAACCAAATCGAATCTCGCTTTTGGCAAGCTGGAGAAAGTTGGCACTTATCGAACCACTTTTACCAAGCCTGATCTTTTTGCCGATTATATTGGCGAGCAGCTTGATCTTTTGAACGAGCAATATGAACTCGAGATTTCGGTTGGCCGCAGTCGCCAAGAAATCCCCTTTCCTTATGTACTGGATGGTTCCGCCGATCTTGAGCTCGGGACCGTCAGTCCAAATGAGCTTGCGCGTCATTTCCCCACGACGGAGCTGGCCGATATTGGCGATGAAATCGCCGACGGTTTGTTGCGCGTAAAAGGTAACAGCAGTTCGCCACTTGCTTTATTTGATGGTCTGCGTACCGATTTTTCTTTGGCCCGTTTGCGTCACTATACGGGCGCACCTGCCGAACATGTGCAGCATTACATCCTGTTCACCAACTACCACCGTTATGTCGACGAATTTGTAAGCTGGGCCTGTACGCAAGTCGGTAACGGTCGCTACACGGCTTTGTCCGGTGCCGGTGGCCTATATGTGGACCAACCCACCGATAACGCAGCCCAGCTTGTCGCCGACAGCACATGGCGCCGGCATCAGATGCCTGCATATCATCTCATCGCGCCAGACCGTTCGGGCATCACCTTGGTGAATATTGGTGTCGGCCCGTCTAACGCCAAAACGATTTGCGATCATTTGGCGGTGCTCCGGCCGGAGGCTTGGTTGATGATTGGCCATTGCGGCGGTCTGCGTGAGACGCAGCGGATTGGGGACTATGTCCTCGCCCATGCTTATTTGCGCGATGACCATATCTTGGACGATGTCCTGCCGCCCGAAATCCCCATCCCGCCCATCGCCGAAGTGCAACAGGCCTTGGCGAGCGCGGCGGAAGATGTTTCAGGCACCAGCGGCGCAGACCTCAAAAGGCGGATGCGCACGGGCACCGTTGTAACAACCGACGACCGAAACTGGGAACTGCGTTATTCCGCCTCCGCGCTGCGTTTTTCGCAAAGCCGCGCGATTGCCATCGACATGGAATCCGCCACGATTGCAGCGCAAGGCTATCGTTTCCGCGTACCGTACGGCACATTGTTATGTGTTTCGGACAAACCGCTGCACGGCGAGATTAAACTGCCGGGTCAAGCAAACCGTTTTTACGAAGAAGCGATTGCCGCACATTTGCAGATCGGCATTCAAACATGTGAGTTGCTTCGCGAGGCTGGAAATAGCTTACACAGCCGCAAGTTGCGGGCATTCAACGAACCGCCATTCCGATAAACACGCAGGAACGAACCCGCTCCGCAATTTTATCGTCATTGCATTACAACCCAAGGAGGAACAGCCCATGCCGAACAAGCCCGAAAACACAAATTTATTCAATAAGATATTGAACACATTTCGTAATTTTACTGACACCCTTTCCGGTAAAGCGCGTTCGGCGGCCGAGACAGCGTCGACCACCGCCAAGTCAGCGGTAGATTCCGCCTCCAATGCCGCCGCTACCGCTGGCACAGTTATAAAGGAAAATCCCGGCAAGTCTGCTGCCGTGGCTGGCGCAGTTATCGCAACCGCCGCAGCTGCCGTCGCCGGTAAAAAGGTATATGACCGGAAGACCGCGAGCGGCGCAAAGTCAGCGGCGAAAAAACCGGCTGCCAAAAAACCGGCTGTGAAAAAGCCAGCTGTGAAAAAGCCGGTGGTCAAGCCTACTGCTAAAAAGCCCGCTGCAAAGCCTACCACGGCTGCCAAGCCTGCAACGCGGGCAAAACCAGCTGTGAAAAAGGCAGCGCCCGCCAAACCAGCGATAAAACCAACCGCCTAACTTCAACAATGCAAATATCCCCGCCCGAAAAGGCGGGGATATTCATGTCTACCAGCCCTTTTTGACACCCTTATTTTGCGTCTTGAGCCATTTCATCAACGGCGCAAAATATTCCAGCATTGGCTTGCCAGACATTTCGCGCGTGCCGGTAAAGGCTTGCAACGCATCTGGCCAAGGTTTTGACGCACCCATTTCGAGCATCGCGTTCAGCCGTGTTCCAACTTCCTTGTTTCCGTAGAACGAGCAACGGTGGAGCGGCCCCTTCCATCCCGAAATATCGCAAGCGGCCTTGTAGAATTGGAACTGCAAAATGCGGGCGAGGAAATAGCGGGTATAGGGCGTGTTGCCGGGAATATGATATTTCGCCCCAGCATCAAAACGGTCGGCCGGACGTTCCACTGGTGGAACGATGCCCTGATATTGCAGGCGCAAATCGGTCCAGCCTTTGTTGTATTTGGCAGGCGTAATTGACCCGTTAAACACGCCCCAACGCCATTTATCGATGAGCAGGCCAAATGGCAGAAACGCCACCTTGTCCATCGCTTGACGCAGCAACAGGCCGTTATCCTTGTCCGCACCGGGTACCTTGGCCGGGTCCAACAAGCCAATCTGGACGAGATAATTTGGCGTAATCGACAAAGCGATGGCATCGCCAATCGCCTCATGAAAACCATCATTGGCACCATTCAAATAGAGATAAGGCTGCTTGTTATAAGCGCGCTGATAATAATTATGCCCAAGTTCATGGTGGATGGTTACAAAATCGGTGGTGTTGACCTTGATGCACATTTTGATTCGCAGATCATCGACATTGTCGATATTCCAAGCCGAAGCGTGGCAGACGACTTCACGATCGGCCGGCTTGATAAACTGCGCGCGATCCCAAAAGCTTTTTGGCAATGGCGCAAAGCCCAGTGACGAAAAGAAGCCTTCTCCAATCTTCACCATGTCTTTTTCAGCTTTGCCGCGATTGGTACCAAAATCCGCCAATGCGGTTTGTTTATACCCCTTGGACTCCAGCAATTCGCCAATGTCATAACCAATGTCGCCCGCGCCGGCAGGCGCGACAAGATCATAGATATTACCCCATTCCTGCGCCCACATATTGCCAAGCAAATCGGCACGAATTGGTCCGGTTTTGGACTGAACGGCATCGCCATATTTTTTGTTCAGCTGTGTGCGGACATATGTGTGCAACTCATCATATAATGGCTTTACCTCAAGCCATAATTTGTCGGTCAATTTGGCAAAATCATCGGCGGGCATGTCATAGCCTGACCGCCACATGGCGCCCACATCGGTATAGCCAAGTTCGGCGGCGCCTTGATTGGCGATCTGGACCATGCGCGTGTAATCCGGCCCCATCGGCGCGCCAACATTATCATGCCAGCTTACCCACATCTCCTTCAGCTCTTCAGGATTGCGGTTCGACCCCATTTCGGCCTCAATATCTGAACCGTTGATGGCCTTGCCACGCAACGTGCCGCGGCCCTTGCCATAAGCGGATTGCAACTGGGTTGAGATGGTCGCGAGCTCCGCCGCTGCGCCCGGCGTTGTCGGCGCGGGCAAGACTATGCCACCGCGCAGAATATCCAACTTCCGCTTTGTATCATTAGACAGGCCATACAGCGCCTGATACTTGGCAGCCTCTAGCGCATAACCAACTGCCTTCTCCGTACCGATTTCGCCATAACGTGCGGCGACAGCGTCTGTGTCATCGGTAAGGTACGTGGAATTAATCCACGCCACGCGACCACCCTCAAAAGAAAAATCAAACAGATCCTTCTCGGCGCGGGCAACAAACGCATCGGCATCAGATACCGTTGGTGCTGCTGCTGTCGCCGCCGCATCCTGGGCCATAGCGATGCTGGGGACGGAAAGTGTGGCGCATGCCAGAGCTGCAATCGATATATAATTTTTCATGTTAAGGTCCTGACAGATTGGGTGGCAATAGGGTGAAACTTCCGGACCTCCGCGTCAAGCCGCGCGGCTTTTCCAGCCTCGAATGGCCAAGCCGACCAGCACACCGAAGAATGTCATCAAAAACAAAATCATTTTGATGGGCCGCACCGTCGCTGCCACGCCGGAAAGCATATCATCTCCGCCGGTCACGGCCGCCTGAATGAGCTGGCTAATGGTCTCCGCATAATCGGTGAGCGCAAAACCGACCGCTGCTACGATAATGACCTTACCAAGCCGCGCGAGCATGGCGTGCGACGACGCAGCAAACATTCGCCCACCCGCAAATGCGCCCCATGCATAAACCGCGATAAAGATGAGGTCCAATTCCATGCTGTAGATGGCGAGATCCATCACATCCGATGCTACCCAGCCAGCGTGAATGATATCAACGCGCGCGGCATTCCCCGCTGCTTGATGGTCGCTGATGCCCAAAGGCGAGGCTTCTGTTACCAGCCAGACATTCATGACGATTTGCGCGGCAAGCAACAAAATGCCCGACAGCCAGAACGTCCAGAAACGTCTTTCTAAAGCAGATTCTTGCCTCATAGCTACTTAGCCTCCAAAAATGTCGCCAACGCCCCTGACAGGGCATCCTCGCGCGTTAGATGATAGCTTGTGTAATCATGCACTTGTCCGCCATGATCGCGCTTATGCTCTCGCACTAACTTGCCACCCAATCGCTCCACTGCGGTGCGGGAGCGGAAATTGTTTGCACCCACTTGAAACACAACGATACGCACAAATTGGAATATATGCCGCAGCATCAGCGCCTTGACCTCGCGATTGATGCCCGTCCGCCAATATGCGGTCGCAAAAAATGTCCAACCGATTTCTATTTCTGCCATTGTCGGATCATAATTGGCAAAGCGCGTGCTGCCGATGATGGCATCTGTCGCGCGATCGACAATGGCAAAGGCACCCTGCGATGCAATGGCATCTGCGAAGAAGCCGTCAAACACTTCCCTTTTGTACCGATCACGAAACGGATGCATTGCCCAAATTTCGGGGTCAGACGCCACGGCATAAAGCCCATCATAATCCGTCGCCAATAGCGGCCGCAGCATGACCCGCGCACCAATCAATACCGGCTGAATGTCGAAAGGGGGGAGCGTCACCAACGGTCACCCGTCAACGCCGCGACAAAGGCTTGCCCAAGTTCTGCCTTGGTCACCGCGCTCATATGATTGCCCGGCACCGTGAACAATTTCCCATGTTGCAAAAGCGCCGCGAGGTCAGCGGCAGAGCCATTATCATCATCTTGTTCGCCGCATATAACCGCAACCGGCAAGGTCCAGCTGGCAATCTCGGCCGCTTGCGTGTCGACGAACGTATCGAGAATGTGCCGCAATGCCACCGGATCACCGCCCGTGGTTTTCAGAAAAGCCTCCGCCATCCAAGCGGCCGATCCCTTTTCATGCTGACCCAAATTGTCAAAGACATGGCGGAAATGCGTCCCACGATTTCCAGTTTGGGTCAGGCCTTCCAGTCCCATGCCTGAAATGATGGCCTTCCCCGGCGCTGCGCCACGCGCCAGCATCCGCGAAACCGTCCGTCCGCCGAGCGAATAACCGGCAAGATCATAATCTGTGAGGCCCAAATGCGCCAGCAACGCAAACTGGTCGTCGGCCAATATATCGCGCGGATAATGCGCGGGATCATGGGGCTTGGCGCTCAAACCATGCGCACGCAGGTCCGGCATGATGACGCGGTATCCCGCATTGGCCAACGCAGCAGCATGGCCATATTTAATCCAGTTGGTATCCGCTTCGGACATGAAGCCATGGATCAGCAACAAAGGTCGCCCCTGCCCCGTTTCGCGCCACGCGATCTCGACGCCGTCAACGGCTTGGAAACTGTTGGATGTAATCATAAATCTCGCTCGATACTCAACGACCAACGCCTCTAACTAACCCGCTTTGTCAGTCCTTTTTGTTCCATACGCCATAGCGCCATGTCGATACGGTCCTGACCGAAAAATGGTTCGCCGTCGAAAACGAGAGTTGGCACGCCCCAATGTCCCGCGGCTTCTAACGCTGCTTGGTTGGCAGCGATTTCAGTATCTAGAGCCTCTGCATCGCTGAGCGCTTCGACATCCAGCTCGGCCAAATCCAATCCCGCACGCGAAGCTGCACCAGCGAGATGGTCGCCCTCATGCCAATTCTCCGCTCCGCCCCAGATGAGCCGCGACACTTCGTCACAAAAGGCCAAGCTCTTGCCACGCCGCGCCGCCGCTTGGCCTAACCGGGTCAGGCGAAAAATATAGGGCTGCTCCGCCGCAATTTTGCGCGTGGCAATATCCTGCACAATCGGGTCGGGCCTCGGCGGGCCAAACGGAACGCCGTGGAACTGAGCCACGCGAAACATGTCCGTGAAGGTATAGCGCAACCAATTGGGGTGGCTGCGTTCAAAAAAATCAGGTTCGCGGATGGCGAGTGGATAGACCGGACGCAAATTGATCGTCAGGTCATATTCTTGCGCGAGCGCGCTATATCGCCGCGTGGCAAGGTAGCTATACGGGCTGCGAAACGACCAGAAAATATCGGCTTGCAGCCCCATAACTCAACCCTTTTTCAAATGCCGCCGCCCGAGCAGCTCGGCAATCTGCACCGCATTCAGGGCGGCACCCTTGCGCAAATTATCCGACACGCACCAGAAGGCAAGGCCATTGTCGACTGTCGGGTCTTCGCGCACGCGGCTGACATAAGTCGCATCGTCGCCCGCAGCCTCGACCGGTGTCGTATAGCCGCCGTCCTCGCGCTTATCGATCAGCATGATGCCAGGGGCCTCACGCAAAATATTCTGCGCGGTATCTGCCGACATTTCACGCTCATATTCGATATTCACCGCTTCGCTATGGCCAACAAAGACAGGAACGCGGACGCACGTCGCGGTCAGCTTGATTTTCGGGTCAAGGATCTTCTTGACCTCAACCATCATCTTCCACTCTTCCTTGGTATAGCCATCGTCAAGAAAGCTATCGATGTGCGGGATCACGTTGAATGCAATTTGCTTCGTAAACTTCTTAGCATCGGCACTGTCGCCGACAAATATGTTGCGGCTCTGTTCGAACAATTCGTCCATGCCCTCTTTGCCCGCGCCCGACACCGACTGATAAGTCGATACTACAACGCGGGTTATCTTGGCGTAATCGTGCAGGGGCTTCAACGCGACGACCAATTGCGCGGTTGAGCAATTGGGGTTGGCGATGATGTTCTTGCGTTTGTAGATATCAATGGCGTCTGGATTCACTTCAGGCACGATCAAGGGAACATCCGGGTCCATCCGGAAAAGCGAACTGTTATCGATCACTACGCAGCCAGCAGCAGCGGCAATTGGGGCGTATTTCATCGTCGCTTCCGAACCGATGGCAAAAATCGCCATATCCCAGCCCGTCCAATCGAAATTCTCGATATTCTGGATCTTGAGCATCTTGTCGGTATCGCCATATTCGATTTCGATACCCTGGCTGCGCGATGATGCCAGCACAGCGACTTCATCGGCAGGGAATGCGCGTTCTGCCAAGATGTTGACAACTTCGCGGCCGACATTGCCAGTCGCGCCTGCAACTACGATACGGTAACCCATATTCACTTCCCTTTTCGGCAATAAAAAAGCCGGGCTCTTTGTGGGAGCCCGGCTTTTTGTGTTCGGTTAGAAACGCAGCGCGGCTCCTGCCTTATTCGGCAGCCTCGGTGGTCTTAATAGGACGCGGGTCGCGGCGTTCGGCAATACGTGCCTTCTTACCGGTCAAACCACGCAGATAATAAAGCTTCGCACGACGCACGACGCCCTTACGGACAACTTCGATGCTGTCGATATTGGGGCTGTACAGCGGGAATACGCGCTCAACGCCTTCACCGAACGACATTTTGCGTACAGTGAAGTTGGAGCCCATGCCCTTGTTCGAACGCGCGATGCACACGCCTTCGTAATTCTGAATACGCGTGCGCTCACCTTCGATGACCTTCACGCCCACCTTGACGGTGTCACCTGCACGGAACGCAGGAATTTTTTTGTTTTCTGACAAAGCTGCAATAGCTTCGGCTTCGAGTGTTTGGATGAGGTTCATGCCCCATTTAATCCTTATTCTTTTGTCGCACGTCAGAGGCAGGCTGAACCCGGGCGTCTTTGTAACGCCCCCAAAGGTCCGGTCTGCGTAACCGAGTAATTTCCTCTGCCTGTTGTTTCCGCCAAGCAGCTATTTTCGCATGATCCCCCGATCGCAACACTTCAGGGATCATACGCCCTTCCCAATCATTGGGACGGGTGTAGTGCGGATATTCAAGCAATCCTTGTTCAAAGGACTCCTCGTCACCGCTGGAAGAGGCGCCCATTACGCCGGGAAGTAGCCGAATGCAAGCGTCTAACAGCATCAGCGCCCCGATTTCACCCCCGGATAGAATGATATCCCCCATGGAAACTTGTTCAATTTCTGGATGCGCGTCGAAAAGGCGCTCGTCAAAGCCTTCAAATCGGCCACATAGCACAGTTACGCCGGGTCCGGCGGCAAGTGCACGGATACGGCCTTGCGATATTGGCGTACCGCGCGGTGTCATCGCGATGATTGGGGATTCAGGCTGTACTGCAGACGCATGCTCGACCGCAGCGGCAAGAATATCCGCGCGCAATACCATCCCTGCCCCGCCGCCAGCGGGCGTATCGTCAACGGTGCGATGCTTATCGCCCGCAAAGTCACGGATCTGAATGGGAGAGCAAGACCACTTCCCCTCCTCCAGCGCTCGGCCAGCCAAGGATATTCCGAGCGGTCCAGGGAACATTTCAGGATAGAGCGTGAGGATTTGCGCGCGGAAAGTCATGACTAAGAAAATTGCCCAACGACGGGAGGTAACATAAACACGTTCGGCCGGACCATTGCTCTAAGTTTCGAGTGCCATTTTCTGTATATCAGGCACCAGAGCATCGTTGTTTGTGTGACGAATAATCCAATGGAAAATAATAACAAAAAATTCATCAAACCGTCCAATTCTCTACCTTCAACCCCGGCACGTCGGCGAAGTCGGAAGGATTGTTTGTCACAACCGCAGCACCTAAACTCACCGCATGCGCCGCGAGTAACCTATCAAAGCGCGCACGTTTGAACGGCAGCATTGCGTAAGCTTTTGCGGCCGCTTCATCGAACGGCTGCAAAGGGACTACTGCAGTGAACGCTTCTAGCGCTTCCGCCGTTGGCGGCTTCCCCTGCTCCATCCCTAACACAATTTCAGCATAGCTAATGACAGAAAGCCCGAGTTCTCCGGGTTCATATTGCGCCATATATTTCGCTATCCGAGGATATTGAGCCGTCGTCGCAAATATAGCAGTGTCAGCGTCGATCAAAAATCGGATCAAGGATTTTTTCGCAGACTGCTCGGGCGGGGCTCGAAATCTTCCTGCGGAGCAGGTACATGAACCATGCCTGCAGCCTTGCCCCAAAAGCCACTCACATCGATCTTTTTGCGCGGCTGGTCAGCAAGCTTGAAGATAAATTCGCTCTGCTCTTCACGTAAAATCATTTCGTCGCCGTCTTTCAAGCCGAGCGCCTTGGGCAGGCGCAATGCGACGGAATTACCCGACTTAAAAACTTTAGCTCTATATTCGTTGCTCATAACGCGCTCCGTATATACATGATGTATATACTAAATCACGAAAGCCGCGTCAATGAGTATCCGCTCACCCCATTGAGGCACGGCATCGACGGTCATAGGGACCATGAACTTTTTGCCGGTTTTGCCATCCACAGATGGCATCTGGATTTCCAGAACATCGCTTGCACCGAAATTTTCGACCGCAACGCAAATACCGAGGTCGCTGCCATCGGTGGATACGCACGGCAGACCTAGAAGGTCGCTGTAATAATATTCCCCCTCGCCCAATTCGGGCAAAGCCTCCCGCGGAACGGTGAGCAGCGTACTACGCAGCTTTTCTGCGGCATTGCGGTCGTTGATTTCGGCAAAACGCGCAATCGCGCCGTCTTTGGTTGGGCGGAGGGACTTAACCGTCAACGCACCATCGTTAAAACTTTTGTAGCGTTTCAAGCTGTCCACATTTTCTGCAAACAGCTTGAGACGGACTTCGCCCGTCACGCCGTGCGCACCAGAGACGGCGGCAAGCGTGACGGTTTTGTCAACCAAGGCTTAGCCCTCGGCCTTTTCTTCAGTTGCTTCTTCAGCGGCTGGCGCAGCTTCTTCAGTGGCAGGTGCTTCTTCAGCAACTGCTTCGGCTGGCGCAGCTTCTTCTGCGGCAGGTGCTTCTTCAGCAGCAGCTTCAGCAGGTGCAGCTTCTTCGGCAGCAGGCGCTTCTTCAGCAACTACTTCTGGCTCTGGCTCAGGTGCTGGAGCAGCAGCAGCTGCTGCGGCCGCTTCTTCAGCTTCTGCAAGCTTGGTCGCCTTATCTTCGGCGCGATCCTTGGCTTTCTGGCCTGGCTCGCCCTTATTCGGGTTATTTCTGGCCTTACGCTCTTTAACGCCAGCGACGTCAAGGAAGCGGGCTACGCGGTCCGACGGCTGTGCACCAGCGGCGAGCCAATGCTTCGCGCGCTCTGTGTCGAGGATTACGCGCTCTGCGCTATCCTTAGGTGCCTGCGGGTTGTAGCTACCGATACGCTCGATGAACTTACCATCGCGCGGTGCGCGGGCGTCGGCTACGACGATTTTATAATAAGGGCGCTTTTTCGAACCGCCCCGCGACAAACGCATTGATAATGCCATAAAACTAACTCACCTTTCTTAAAATATTCAAACTAAACAGTATATTATTTCTTCTTATTCAAAAGTCTTGCGAGGTCAGGTGGCATCCCGCCACCGCCGCCCATTCCGGGAAATCCGCCCATGCCAGGTGGCATCGCGCCGGGGGGAAGGCCGTGCATCCCCTCCATCGCGCCACCCAAATCGCCGCCACCTTTGCCGCCGCCAAACATCGCAGCAAGGCCCTTAAGCCCTCCCATTTTGCGGATGCGCTTCATGGCACTTGCCATTTCCTGGTGCATTTTGATCAACTTGTTGACGTCTTGCACCGTCATGCCAGAGCCTTTGGCAATGCGGATCTTGCGCTTGGCGTTCAATAATTCCGGCTTGGCGCGTTCTTTCGGTGTCATCGAACCAATGATGGCATCCATGTGCACCAGCAATTTATCGTTCATACCGCCGGCGTCCATCGCCTGCTTGGCCTTTTTCATGCCGGGCATCATACCCGCCAATGCACCAAGGCCGCCCATCTTAGTCATCTGGCGGAATTGGGTACGCAGGTCGTCCATGTCGAACTGGCCCTTGGCCATTTTGGCCGCGAGTTTTTCCGCGTCCTCTTTTTCGACCATTTCGGACGCACGTTCGACCAAGCCGACAACGTCACCCATGCCCAATATGCGGCCAGCAACACGGCTTGGATTGAATGCCTCAATGGCGTCAAGCTTTTCACCGACGCCCGCAAATTTAATTGGCTTGCCGGTAATGGCGCGCATCGACAGCGCCGCACCGCCGCGGGCATCCCCGTCCATACGCGTAAGTACGATACCCGTCAGATCAACGCGCTCGCCAAAGCTTTTGGCTACATTAACCGCGTCTTGACCCGTGAGCGAGTCCACGACCAGCAATATTTCCTGCGGCACAGCGACCGTCGCCACTGCCTGCATTTCGTCCATCAACTGCTGATCGACATGCAAGCGACCCGCGGTGTCGAGGATAAGGACATCAAAGCCCTGCAGCTTTGCCGCCTGCATAGCGCGTTTGGCGATGTCGACGGGCATTTGCCCCTGAACAATCGGAAGCGTCGCGACATCAGTCTGCGTGCCCAGCGTGCCCAATTGCTCTTGCGCTGCCGGACGATTAACGTCGAGCGACGCCATCAGGACTTTCTTGCCCTGCTTTGTCTTCAACATCTTCGCGATTTTTGCGGTCGTGGTCGTCTTACCCGAACCTTGCAGACCGACCATCATAATGATGGCAGGTGGCGCAACGGCCAAGTTCAGGTCGCTTTGTTCCGCGCCCAACATGTCAACCAGCGCATCGTTAACGATTTTGACGACTTGCTGGCCGGGTGTGACGGATTTCAGGACCTGCGCACCAACGGCTTGCTCGGTTACCTTGTCGATGAAGTCGCGGACAACGGGCAATGCAACGTCGGCCTCAAGCAAGGCAACGCGCACTTCGCGCATCGCTTCACGCACATCGGCTTCGTTCAACGCACCGCGACCGCGCAGGCGATCAAACACACCTCCTAACCGGTCGCTTAGCTTGTCAAACATCGACATTCCTTACCAAATCACCCCATTTGGGGCATAAACGAACAAAAAGCCGGTGAGCGAATCTTCGCCGACCAGCTTGGAAATAATGGATTTCCAACAAATTATGAATGGCACACGACATGCCTTGGAGGGGCGCTTACCAACAGATTTTGCAAAAGGCAAATTATTCCGTGTGACGAAGCCCCCGATATCCGGCTCCATAAGCGGTGGACACTCTGGCCCACAGCCCCTAAATCGCCGACGATGGCAAAAGGCGAATTTCACAAGATGCATGGGCTAGGCAATGACTTTGTCATTATCGATGCGCGCGTATCTCCGATAGAAATGTCGCCTGCCCGTGTGCGGGCTATTGCCGACCGAAAGCATGGCATTGGCTGCGACCAATTAATCCTTTTGACTAAGTCCAATGTCGCCGATGTCACCATGCGCATATTTAACGCAGACGGCAGCGAAGTTGAAGCATGCGGCAACGCCTCGCGCTGCGTGGTGGCCTTGCTGAAACAAGATCTAAAAATCGAAACAAAGGGCGGGATTATCTTTGGGCAACTGTCCGGCAACGACGTGACCGTTTCCATGGGTGAAGCGAAGTTCGAGTGGCAAGACATTCCGCTTGCTTTTGCCATGGACAGTGCCTCCCTACCCCTGGCGTGGGAAGAATTGCAAAACCCCATGGCAGTCAACATGGGTAACCCGCATGCCGTGTTTTTTGTGGACGACGCCGATGCGGTTGATCTCGCGCGGCTTGGCCCCATGATTGAGCATGACGCCGCCTTTCCAGAACGCGTGAATATCAATGTCGCGTCCATCGACGGCAATGAAATCCATCTAGTAGTATGGGAACGCGGCGCTGGTCTAACCGGCGCATGCGGCACAGGGGCCTGTGCCACCGCTGTTGCAGCCATTAAGCAAGGTAAGGTCCAATCCCCTGTTGTCGTGCACCAAAAGGGTGGCCGTTTGACCATCGCTTGGGCTCCGGGGCAGCCCGTGATCATGGCGGGCAGCGCGACTTATGTCTTTACCGGCCACGCCGACTGGGACGATTTTGGATGAACGCACCGCTGCAGAAACCTGAAGTCATCAGCATGGGATGCCGCCTGAACCTTGCCGAGAGCAACGCCTTAGCCGAGCAACTTTCCGGGCATGACGATATCGTCATTATCAATAGCTGCGCCGTTACCAATGAATCGGTCCGCCAAACGCGCCAGGCCATCCGCCAAGCGCATAAACGTCGCCCCGATGCCCGCGTATGGGTAACGGGTTGCGCAGCGCAAGTCGAACCTGAAACCTTCCAAAATATGCCTGAAGTCGCTGGCGTATTCGGCAATCATGAAAAACAAAATGCTGCTTTGCTGCGCGAGATAATCGAACGCCCTGACCGCCCGGTTGTCGTTTCGGACATTATGACCATCGCGCAAACAGCACCGCATTTGGTTACCGCTTATTCTGGCAAAACCCGCGCCTTTGTTGAGGTGCAAAATGGTTGCGATCATCGCTGCACCTTTTGCATCATCCCTTATGGCCGGGGCAACAGCCGCTCGGTTCCCGCAGGAAGCGTTATCGAGCATATCCAAAAGCTGGTGGACAGTGGTTTTCAAGAGGTCGTGCTGACAGGCGTCGACGTCACCAGCTATGGCCATGACCTTCCCGGACAGCCTAATTTGGGTTCATTGGTCGAACGCATCTTGAAGCTTGTGCCAGACCTTCAGCGCCTGCGTCTTTCATCCATTGACGGAGTCGAAATTGACGCGCGGCTGTTTGACCTGCTGACCGGCGAAGCGCGCGTCATGCCACATGTCCATCTGTCATTGCAGGCAGGCGACAACATGATCCTGAAGCGCATGAAACGGCGCCACAGCCGTGAACTGGCGATTGACCTTGTTGCGCGACTGCAGGCAAAAAGGCCGGACATTACCATTGGCGCTGACATCATCGCCGGTTTTCCGACTGAGGATGACGCCATGTTTGCCAACAGTGTCGATCTCGTGCGCCAATGCAACATCGTTCATGGGCATATTTTTCCTTACTCACCCAAAAAGGGCACGCCAGCGGCGCGCATGCCACAATTGCCGCCGCAGACAATCAAGTCCCGCGCAAAGATATTGCGCGATGCTGTTGCCGCCAAAAAAGCCGTTTGGGCCCGAGCGCTTATTGGCACCCAGCAGTATGTTGCCGTCGAAAGCGGCGGATACGCTGGTCATGCTGAAAATTTCGCGTATCTGAAGCTTGATAAGAGGATGCCGGAAGGCCGTGTCGTATCGGCCCGCATAACCCATATCCAAGACGAAGTTTTACAGGCAGAGGTTATCGAATGAGCGAAAATGCTGGGTGGACGAACCGTTTGTTCGGTGGCCTTAAAAAAACATCAGGTAAGCTGACCGAGAATATTGCTGGACTTGTCACCAAGGCGAAGCTTGACGCAAGCGATCTTGACGAGATTGAGGATGCGTTGATTGCCTCTGACTTAGGCCCGGCCATGGCGTCGCAAATTCGCGACAAGATTGCCGTTGGCCGCTTTGACAAAGGCATTGATGCCAACGGCATAAGGCAGATTGTCGAGGATGAAATTGCCTCGGTCCTGGCGCCGGTCGCGTCCCCGTTGGAAATTGATGCTTTCCCGCGCCCTCAAGTCATTTTGGTCATTGGCGTCAATGGATCAGGAAAAACCACGACAATCGCAAAGCTCGCTAATCTGTTCCTGGAACAAGATTATGGCGTCATGCTGGCCGCTGGCGATACATTCCGGGCAGCCGCCATTGGCCAGTTGAAGATTTGGGCTGAACGCATTGGCGTGCCGATTGTCACAGGCCCCGAAGGCGGCGATGCAGCAGGCGTCGTGTTTGACGCGGTCAAAAAGGCAACTACCGAAGGGATCGATGTCCTCATCGTCGATACTGCTGGCCGTTTACAAAATAAACGCGAACTGATGGATGAACTTGCCAAAATCCGGCGGGTATTGGGCCGCCTGAACCCGGCCGCACCGCATAATGTTGTGCTCGTGCTGGACGCCACTACAGGTCAAAATGCGTTGTCACAGATTGAAACCTTTAAGGAGGTCGCTGACGTGACCGGGCTTGTGATGACAAAATTGGACGGCAGCGCACGCGGCGGCATATTGGTGGCGGCGGCCAAACAATTCGGCCTGCCCATTCACGCCATTGGTGTGGGTGAATCGATTGATGATTTGCGGCCGTTTAACCCGCAAGATGTTGCCCGCGCGATTAGCGGCGGTTCGTTGTGAGCCAAACCACACAAACAACAAAGCCATCGGGCACATTGAACTTTGTCCTCGATTTCGGGCCATTGTTGTTATTCTTTGTCGCATCAAAATTGGGCAGTTCCGAAATCGATCCAAAACAAAGTGCAATTGTCGGCACTGCGGCCTTCATGGCGGCCATAATCGTCGCGGTAATCGTGTCCAAGTTCAAACTGGGCAAAATTTCCCCTATGCTAAAGCTGACGGCCGCGTTGGGCGTTTTCTTTGGCGCGCTGACCATATGGTTTCACGATGAACGCTTTATCCAGATTAAGCCGACGATCATTTACGCCTTTTTCGCTGTCCTTTTACTGGGTGGATGGTTGCGCGGCAAAGCGATGCTCAAATATGTGCTAGAGGCAGCCTATCAGGGTCTCAGCGAAACCGGCTGGTTAAAGCTGTCATTACACTGGGGCCTATTTTTCTTAGTGCTCGCGGGATTGAACGAGATTTTCCGTCGGCCCGAATGGTTTTCGTTTGATACCTGGCTCTCAATCAAAGTGTGGGGCGTGACCGCACTCACCTTTCTGTTCGCCTTAGCCAATATCCCTATGCTCATGCGTCACGGCTTAAAACTGCGCGATGATGCCGAGCTTCCGCCGCAGGGATAAGCGACGCTATTGGTCGGCGCGTGACGCGCCATAACAATGATCTGATGCAGCAGGCGCAGAAATTATGTGACAAGCCTCTGCCATCCAGATAGTCAGCATGCCATCAGGGGCAATACCACCTGAATGCCTAC
This sequence comes from Sphingorhabdus sp., assembly GCF_044239045.1. GTDB lineage: Bacteria > Pseudomonadota > Alphaproteobacteria > Sphingomonadales > Sphingomonadaceae > Sphingorhabdus_B. The sequence continues at coordinate 104,498 of NZ_JBIICD010000002.1, read as the reverse complement.
AGGAGGAAAAAATGGCGAAGTTTTTTGGAAATCTACATCTGGTGCTGGTCGCTGGGCTAGTGCTGGCATTAGCATTGATGTTCACTCTGCACGGCGACGGAATCACCGCGCAAGCAATCACGCGCTGGTTGCATACATTTTTCGGGATCGTCTGGATTGGATTATTATATTATTTTAATTTCGTACAAATCCCCACCATGCCAAAGGTACCTGCTGAGCTAAAACCGGGCATTTCGAAGCATATCGCGCCATCGGCGTTGTTCTTCTTTCGCTGGGGCGCGGCACTGACCGTATTGTTTGGCCTCATCATTGCCGTTCAAGCTGGCTACGCGCATCAAGCGTTTACGCTGCAAGATCCTTACAAGCTCATTGGCGTTGGCATGTGGCTTGCGGTCATCATGGCGTTCAACGTGTGGTTCATTATATGGCCAAACCAAAAGAAAGCGCTCGGCATCGTAGAAGCTGATGACGCGACAAAGGCGAAGGCAGCTACTACAGCGATGATGACATCGCGTCTGAACACATTGCTGTCGATCCCGATGCTGTACACGATGGTCAGCTTTAACGGCGGCTAAACCCGCGTATCTGGATTTCAAAGAAGGGGTGGCACATGCCGCCCCTTTTTTTATCCTAAAAGATCGTGCTTTTTCAACGTGTGACGTAGCTGGTCATAGCTGAGATTGAGCGCCTTGGCGGTCTGGCGTTGGTTGTAACGGCACTTTGCTAGCGCTTGCTCCAACACAGATTTTTCAAACTTCTCAGTTGCCTCTCGGAAATCCGTTACATCCAATGCTTGGCTGAGGTCCGTTGCGTAACGCGCCTCGGCGGCACTAGGTTGATTGTTAGCTTGCACCTGCGCAGGTGCAGACGCCGCCACCCCGCCGCGCCACGGGCTGTCAAACGGATCAAATTGAATATAATCGACTGGCTGTGCGGGGTCGGCCCAGCGATATACAGCGCGCTCCACAACATTACGCAGTTCGCGGACATTGCCCGGCCAGAGATGGTTTTCTAACGCGCGGGTTGCAACTTCGCCAAATCCGGGCCAGCCTTCCCAACCCAATTCCGCCGCCATCTTGCGTCCATAAAATTCGGACAGAACCTCAATATCACCTTCGCGCACACGCAGCGGCGGCAATGTGATGACCTCAAAGCACAGCCGGTCCAGTAAGTCGGCCCTGAACCGTCCCTTGTCGACCATATTAGGCAGATGCTCATTTGTCGCCGCTACAATGCGCACGTCAACGCGCATGGGCCGCGATGAACCGATCCGCGTAACCTCGCCATATTCGACCGCACGCAATAGTCGTTCTTGCGCACCCATGCTTAAGGTACCAAGTTCATCGAGGAACAAAGTGCCGCCATCGGCCTCTTCGAAGCGCCCCTCGCGTGCCCGTGTTGCACCAGTAAACGCCCCTGCCTCATGCCCGAACAATTCCGCCTCAATCAGCGTCTCTGGCAAAGCCGCGCAATTTATGGTGACTAAAGGCCCATCCCAACGCGAACTTAGGCGGTGAAGGCGCTCGGCAATCAACTCCTTGCCTGTCCCGCGCTCTCCTACCACTAATACAGGGCGATTGAGCGGCGCAGCGCGGCTTGCACGCTCCACGGCGTCCAAAAATGCCGTTGATTGGCCAATGAACTGAACATTGTCTCGATCCATTTTCAAATATTGGCATATTTCACCATAGAGTGGCAATAATTACCAGCAACTATCCATCGTAATTTTGCAGAAATGGCCCAAATACAACATAAACGCGAATTGGCACGGTCCCTGCAATATATCTTGCAAGTCAGCAAAACTGGCAAGCAGCACAGGATAAAAACAATGCGTAAGGATATTGAAACTAGTGATTATCTAAACGGACAAGATAGCCGCCTTTGGCTGGCGGTCGCTGTGTCCTTCATGATGATTTTTACAAGCTATGCCGTGTCGGTTCTAAACCACCGCAGCGCAGGCGAGATCAGCGCACACACCCAACCGAATAGGTCGATCGTTGTCAGCTATCTTGCTTGACTTCGATAACCTGCGACCGGAGTGCCTCAGCTCCCCCTCCCGCTCCCAAAGGCACCCGGTCGCCACTTTCTTGAATGAAGTTACCAATATACATTATCGGAGTTACCCCATGGGCATATTTTCACGAACCCGCGATATCATCGCTGCCAATGTGACTGACCTTCTCGACAAGTCGCAGGACCCCGCCAAAATGATCCGCATGATCATATTGGAAATGGAAGAAACGTTGGTTGAGGTCCGGGCCTCCGCCGCCCGCACGATTGCGGACCAGAAGGAACTGCGCCGCCATATCGACAAGTTGAACACTCTGGAAACCGACTGGACCGATAAAGCGCATCTGGCGCTTTCAAAGGAGCGTGAAGACCTTGCGAAAGCGGCCTTATTGGAAAAGCGCAAGGCAACCGACATGAAAGAGCAATTGACCGCGGAAGTCGATGTTCTGAACGATGCGCTCAAGGCCTCCGAGCAGGATATTCACAAGCTGCAGAAAAAGCTTGCCGACGCCCGCAGCCGCCAAAATGCACTGATGACGCGTTTGGAAAGCGCCGAAAATCAAGTCAAGCTGCGCACCATGTACAATGGTGACAAAGTCCGCGAGGCATTCTCGCGCTTTGATGTCCTCGAACGCCGCGTCGATGAAGCGCAAGGTTATGCCGACTCCCTGTCGATCGGGTCCGAAGCGCCGCGCACTTTGGGTGACGAAATCGCTGCACTTGAAAGCTTCGATGTCGTCGACGCTGAATTGGAAGAAATGAAAAAGGCCATGCAGGCCGACCAGAAGAAGGGAGCTTAAGCGATGGAAGATGTTCTTGTCCCCGTAATGGTCGTGGGAATGCTATTCGTCGCCCTCCCATGGCTTGTACTCCATTATGTGACGCGCTGGAAAACCGCTGCAACGCTGACAAATGATGATGAGCGGATGCTTGGCGACATGCATGAATTGGCGCGCCGGTTGGAAGATCGCCTCGACACCGTTGAACGCTTGGTCGCGCAAGAAAATCCCAATTGGCAACCACGCCGCATGGAACTTGATTCACCCGATTTTAACCCAGAAAATTTACGTAGGCCGGAAAGGAACCGCTGATATGTCAGGGAAACATACCAAATTCTATCTCGATAAGCAGAATGCCAAATGGAAAGGCGTTTGCGCCGGGATTGCCGACTACACCGGCGTTGACGTTCTGTGGGTTCGCTTAGGCACCGTCATGCTCACGCTAATGGGCGGCTTTCCTTGGACGCTGATCGCTTATGTCATCACGGCCTGGATGGCCAATCAAAAGCCAATCCATCTATACACCGACGACCGGGAAGAGCAGAAATTCTGGCAAGGCGTGCGCCAATCGCCGGCCCGTACCACCCGCGACATTCGTTCACGCTTTCGGGAAATCGACCATCGCTTGGCCGAAATGGAAACCTATTATGTCAGCAATAATAAGCAGCTGGCAGAGGAAATCGAAAGCCTGCGGTAACCAAGGGCATTGGAAGGAACTATAATGAATCTTGGTGGACCAAATTTCGTTATTGCGATTGTTGCGCTGTTGACAGTGGGTTGGCTGGTCAACAACTGGATCCGGGCCAGACATGGCTATCCTTTGGAAGATGAATGGGGCGGCAAGACTGCGCTAACCGATGGTGACTATCCCGAAGCCGAACGCAAAATCATGCTTTTAAGTCACGAGAATGAAACGCTCAGCGGTAAGATCGGGCATTTGGAAGAACGCGTGGCCGTGCTTGAGCGCATCGTGACGGACAAGGCCGTGCGCTTGTCCGAAGAAATCGAACGACTTCGTTAAAACAGGAGGCATGATATGGATCCCAATTTCTATATCATTATCGGCGCCTTTGCGGTGTTGTCCGTCGGCATTGTCTCTTCCTTGGGACTACGCGGATGGCGCGATTGGCTTGCACTGAAGCATGCTGAACTCGATATAGCGCGCCGCAGCGGTGATGCCCCAGTACCGTCGGCAACATCGCGTATCGAAGTCGCTGACTTAAAAGAGCGCGTCAAAAAGCTTGAGGCTATTGCGGCAGGGATTGATATCTGACCCCTGCGGCCATATGCGGGCCCCATGACCACACTCAGCGATATTCAAGAAGAATATGAATTCCTCGAAGCCGACGACCGTTACCGTTTGTTGATCGATCTTGGCCGCGAACTGGCGCTTATGCCGGATGCGCTGAAAACCGATGCGACATTGGTCCGCGGTTGCTCGGCAAGTGTCTGGGTGTATCCGGTCACCGACAACAACCAGCTTTCGTTTATGGCGGATAGCAATGCCGCGATCACCAAGGGCATCATCGCGCTGGTGCTCAAAACGGTGGACGGCAAAAACGCCGCCGAAATTTTAAGCACCGATATTGAAAATGCCCTCGCCCCGTTTGACCTGAAAAACCAACTCAGTTCAAACCGGACGCAGGGCATCCCCAATATGATTGCACTTATCCGCGAAACTGCCGCGCGTTATGCCGCCTGAGCTGGCCTAGCGCCCAGCCAAAGCGCAAAGGCTGGAAGGCGGGGCAGCAGCAACCGATCAAACAGCCATAATGCCAGCAGCGAAATCGCAAGCAACGGCAACAATATGGCCATCACAGCAATGATCACCGCAACACCGCGTATTTTTTGCGGTACAGCTGGGGCAATAGGCGCCCCAAGCGCATCAACCGGCTTGCGCCGTCGCCACATGATAAAGCCCGATATCACCAAAGTGATCAAGCCAAGCGCGGTGACAACACCCACAAGCTGATTGATCCAGCCAAAAAGCTGCCCCTCATGCCAGGCAATTCCATAATTGACTGCCTGATCAATGGCATGCTTATCCGCAAAGCCCGTGCGCGATACCTCCTTGCCCGTCGCAACATCAAAGGTGATGCTGCGGTTTAATGGCCGATTTTGGGCCTCCGACTTAATCGTCCACGCCATGGGTGTCGGGGGACCAAAACGCTCTGGCGCGCCCGGTGGCTTGACTAAAACGGGATGCGGTAGCTTTTCCAATTTCGCCTTGCCCACCATATCGGCGAGGCCAACAAGCGGTATCCCGGCAGACTGCATTTTCATCATGGCATCATGATCATGCTCTGCATGTGCGGCTTGACTGCCTGTTTTCCAGTCTTGTGCGCCTTGAACAAGGCCCAACTCCGCCCTAACTAGTCGAAAGGCATCGCCCCAGACACTCGCCCAGGGCAATCCTGTGGTTAGCAAAACAAGTGCGAGCCCGGAAACCCAGAAACCCGTCACCGCATGAAGGTCGCGCAGGAATAGGCGCTTGCCCCTCTTCAATCTGGGCCAAAGAACGCCGCTGAGACCCTGCCCCCGCGGCCACCACATATAAAGGCCGGTGAGGATCATCACAATGGCCCAACAGGCCGCCAGTTCGACAATCCAATCCCCCATTTTGCCTATCAAAAGCGAACCATGAATGCGCGAGACCGTTGCGGAAATACGACTTTCGGGGTCGATGCTTCCCAAAACTTTGCCCTGCGGCGACACATAGACGTCACGCATGGAACGGCCATCGGCTAGCCCGACATGTATCATTGCAGCGTCCCCGTCACGCGCGGGCAACCGATAACTGTGAAACTGCGCGCCCGGATTAATGTCCATGACCGCTGCCAATTGCGCATTGGGGGACACCGCCCCATTGGTCGAAAGGTTGCTAAAAGCGCGCTCCTCCCAACGGTCCAATTGCGGCTTAAACAAATAGATTGCGCCTGTTGTCGCCAGCACAAGAACAAGCGGCATGACGAACAAAGACGCATAAAAATGCCAGCGCCACATTGTGCGGTAAAATGACGTATTTTCCATGCCTTATCTCCTAGAACCGCGCACGAATACCGCCATAAATGGCGCGGCGTTCAACCGGATAATAAATAGCAGAAGTTGGCGTTGCCACGATTGCTGCTGACACATCGCCAATGGCTTTTACGCCTGCCAGGTTCCGCGCATCAACGAATATATCGACACCGTTTTTGATGCGCGCACCCGCGGACAAGCCCAACAGAGTATAGCCGTCATTTCGGGTTGTGTTCCGATAATCAGCCCAGGCACCTTGAGGCACCCATTCAACATTTGGCGATATATGGAGGCCATCACCACCAAGCCGAAGCTCAGACCGCAGGACATGCACGGGAACCACAGGCAGTCGGCGGTTGCCATATTGGACATCGCCCACGAATCTGAAGTCCGAATATTGCCAGATTTGTCTAAAGCGCAGCCAATTGGTTGGCGTGGCGCTAAACGCGGCTTCAACGCCCTGATGACGAGTCTTGTCTGCGTTAAAGGTTGTTGCTGGAATGTCCGGCCCGATTGTAAACTGAAGCATCTCATTTTTGATATTGGCGCGATACAAAGCGACATCCCAGCTTACACCGCCCAATTCCCCACGCGTTCCAAATTCCGTGGTCCATGCGGTTTGTACCCGCACCGGAACAAAGGCCGCAATTTGTGCGAGCTCGACAAAGGTTGGAAATTCAGCTGATTTGCTGTGGTTCGCAAAAAACTGGATTTTGGCGGTCGGCTCCCAAAGCACACCAAATTTTGGCGACACCGCGTCAAACGATGCCTTGCCGGTGACGGTTGTGGGCACAATTTGCGATTGCTGACGATATCCGTCGGCATAAATGCCGCCTGCGATTAAGGTGAGCTTTTCGATTGGGCTGACCCTGATTTCACCATAAATATTGGTCGTGCGGGCCGTCTGATCGGCATCAAATGTCAACGCGCCACGTTTGCCGTTGAGGTTCACGAAACGCTTTGCATCAATGGTCCCCCAACGGGATTCACCACCCAATGTAATACTCCAAACATCACCTGCGCGGTCATAGCGTGCGAACACGCCGCGATCTGACGATATTTGATCGACCACTTGGAAAATCGGGTGGTACAATTCCTTGGAGTTCAAAAAGGCCCCGACATCCAAATAGCTGTCGCCCCAGTCAAAACGGGTTCGGTTCTGGATACGTATCGAATTGATGTCGCGGGCCTGATCACCAATGAAATTGCCGCTACGTGGCGCATTCATGGCTGTTGCACGAGTCATGGCGCCCGGCAACTCCTGATCCAATGTCGTCATGCTGCCGTAAAATCGCGTGGATATAATGTCCGAAATGCGCAAGCCGACATTACCATTGAACCGAATGGAATTCCTCCGCGCATGTTGGCGATCGCCCTTATGACTATCTGCGCTGATTGCTGCCCAAGCATTGGCATCTTGGTCACCTGCACCGAACGATGCCAAACCGCGATAAAAATCAAAGCTGCCGACATCACCCCTAAGATATAGCCCCGCAGCATTATCCCCCGTTGGTGTCACGCCGTTAACTGCGCCGCCCAGCGTTCCGGAACCGAACCTCAACGCGTTTGCGCCGCGATAAACCTCCAAATGGTCGAAGAATATCGGTTCCAGTTCCTGAAAGTCGCCATTGTCATCGGCAAGATTAATAGGAATGCCGTCCTGCAATAACGTCAACCCGCGCATATGGAACCCGCGCGAGAGGCCAGAACCGCGAATGGAAATGCGGATTTCCTGCCCAAAACGTGGTTGCGTATATACGCCGGGAGAAAAGGCCAATGTATCGCGCAACGACACAACCGTCTTATCAGCATAATCCTGATGACTGACAATATCGGTACCGCCTGCGGTCTTCTGTGCGGTTACTTCAGCTTGGTCGGCCGCCGCGCGGCCTGTGACAATGATTGTGGCATCGGCAGCATCTTCAGCGGCTGCGGGTGTAATGATCGCACAAAAACTGCACGCCGCAGTGGCGCGCAAAATGGATAAAAATTTCATGATATTTTCCTAAATCTAAACGAGAAATAAGCCGCGAAGCAGCCCGTTGGTTTAGACGTAAGAAGGTGGCCCGATGGCCGGAGGTGGTGGTGCGGCGAGGCCAGAACCTATCGATACTTCGCGTTTGGCAAAAACCGGTGCCGCCAGCGCCACAGGATCCATATCAATTTGAAAAGCGGTCGCAGGAAAATCTGCCGTAATCGCGGCACCAGCAAAAGCACAAGGCTGGTGTTCAACCGATTTGCCTATTGAGGGATCTTCCTTGTGCAGCTTGCCCGATTTATCCATCCAGACAGTCTTGGTATCCATGCCCGCGCAGATGGTCAGAGCAAAACCACGTTCCGATGACGGCATATAACCGGACGGAATGATGACACGCATGGCCAGTGCCATCAGTACAAATACTGCAGCAAAGCTCCGTAAAGGTGTCGAAGAAAGACTCACACGCTTCCTATAGACTTGCATCTTGGTTCGAACAAGATGCTAGCCTCTCCACTCGCGACGTTCTTCCGCAACGCGCAGGACGTCATAGGCCGCTTGGCCCGCCTGAAACGCCTTGGCGGCATCGGCATTGCCTGGGTTCACATCAGGATGCGTTTCCTTGGCGATCTTGCGCCACGCCTTTTTCGCGTCCTCAAAAGTGGAATCGCTTTCGAGGCCTAATATATCCAACGCATGCATTTCATCACGACTGCGGCTGCCATCACCAGAGCCTGCCCAACCATAATGCGCGGATTCCTTGTAACCCGAAGAATCCCGACGCTCATTGGCCTCGCGTTCGTCAGCCTCTTCCTTGGTCAGACCCTCAAAATAATCATAACCGCGATTATACTCGCCTGCATGCTCTTCACAGAACATCCAGCGGTCGGGATTATTGGGAGATTTTGGCGCGGGGCAGTCTCCAGCCTTGTTGCAGCCATATCGATCACACAGGCGCACTTGCTGCGCATCACTGCTACTACCGTAGCCGCGCCAGCGGGGAAAACCCCAGTCATTTCGTCGTGTAGATCGGACCATGCCGCCGACTTAGCGACGGCATGGAAATTTTGCTAGGGGCGTAAACGCAATTATGCGCCGGATATACCGCCGCCCATCATCGGATTGCTAAAGTATGTCGAATAAAGCAGCCCCGCAACGATGCCAGACATGATGAGCGCGACAACGACATAAATGAGCACAATGACCACGGTAAAGCCGGCAATCTTTTCCTTTGGAACGCCCATTACAGGATTTAGCCCGCAATAAATCAGGTAAACCACATAAACAATCGCTGCAAAACCAAGCACTGCTCCCAAAAATGGTATCCAGCTTACCAACGCCACAACCCAAGTTGGTGTGCTGGCGTACGTCATCAACTTCATGGCCTGCACTTTGTCCGAAGTACCGTCAAAGCTTGGCGATACGAACTTAACGACCGTTCCCATTACAAACAACGAAACAAGCGACACAATGAAGCTCAGTATTGCCATGCCCGCGATAGCCGTAAGGTCCAACGGCATGCCGCTGCCAAACCCCATCATGTCTGCAGCTGATATACCCAATAGCCCGGTAAACAATATTGTGGAGACCAAAGGTATCAGCACCAAAGGCGCTGCGTAACCCTTGAACAGCCCCCCGATCGTTGCGGGCTCGGACGCAATGACATTCCATTCATACGTCGGCTTCAAAATGATATTTTTGGCACGTTCCACAATCGACATTGACTTAGCCCTCCAGAATTGGCTTGTTATGAAACAGAACATATTGGTGCCAATATGTAAATATTGACGTTCGCGTCAATTCGGGGGGAAGTATGATTATCTTATCCAGAGTTTTAGTCGCCATCATCGGCGTCATTGCGTTGCTCGGTGTTGGCCAGCATTGGTTCGACCTTGGCGCCGTAGCTGCGGAGCGCGGCATGCAAGCCATTGGTGACATTGGCCGTGCAAACCTGCGCGCAGATGTTGGCGGGCTGTTCCTAGGCATCTCGTGCCTCGCGCTGTTCGCTGCGGTGCGGCAGCATCAAGGCGCAATTCTCGCTGCTATAGTGTTGTTGGGCGCGACATTGATTGGGCGCTTCGTCAGCATCGCGATCGATGGCTATAGCGCAGCTGTCGCACCGCCAATGGTTGTTGAAGCGATCCTCATCGCTATCTTGCTATTTGTTTATCGCGCATGGGGTAAAAAGCCAGAGGGTCTGTAAGCCGGGTTCTGTCCTCCGCTTCGGAAAACCGAAGCGGATGTGCGACCATTCATCTAGGCGACGCATTGCTGCGGCACTCATGCAACCAACCCGGGCGACTGGCAGGAGGATGCCATATGCCGCCCCTATTCGGTTTTGCTCCCGGTGGGGTTTGCCCTGCCGTTTCTGTTACCAGAAACGCGGTGCGCTCTTACCGCACCGTTTCGACCTGGCCGCATCGAAATGCGGTGGACTATTTTCTGTGGCACTTTCCCTAAAATTGCTTTCGCCGGACGTTATCCGGCACCGTTCCTCGCTGGAGCCCGGACTTTCCTCCCCTTAGCAGTTACCCGCTAAGCGGCGGTCGCCCAACCCTCTGGCAGACGTCAGATAACAGAACTGCCCTCAACCGCCAAGAGCAAGCTGTGCAAGATAGCGCGAGATTCGCCGTCAATCACACCGTCAATGTTTGCGGGCCGAAACCGTCGCTGAAATGCCACTGTCGTCGCGCGGCCATCTGTTATGCCATAGCCATAACGTTCCAGTGCCAAAAGAAATGCAGCGTCAGACCAAAGGGGATCAACGAGATTTTCAGTTGGCCGTTTTATGGCAAGCCCAAGCTTAGCTAACCGTTCCCAGTCAAACAGCTCGCCTGGATCTTCTTTACGAGTTGGAGCGACATCGCTGTGTCCCACAACGTTGCGCGGTTGTATTCCATAAGTTCGTACTAATTCTGCGACCAATCGAGTCACGGTGTCCATTTGCGCCTCAGGAAACGGGCGGTAGCCAAACTCATGGCCGGGATTGACGATCTCAATGCCAATGCTGGCGCTGTTGCAATCGGTTACGCCGCGCCAATACGACAATCCGGCATGTTGGGCGCGCTGTTCTTCGCGCACCATGTACACCAATTGCCCATCTTCATCGACCACATAATGCGCGGAAACCTTGGACGCCGGGTTCGCCAGCCAGTCAATAGCCGCCGCTCCGGACTGCATGCCGGTATAGTGCAGCACGATCATATTGATGGGCAGGCTACGCTCGCCGAAATTGGGTGATGGGTTCCAGATCATAGTCATGTCCGGACCATAGGTAAGTCGGGAGCGACGCGCAATATCAGGCCCACACACTCTTTACGTTGCGTTGCGCTCGCGCGGTCCACTCTAATCTTCAGTGCGGATGAGCGCGCCAATCACCAGATGTTCGGCATCGGGCTCGGCCAATTGCAACATACCACCATCTTGAAAGGCCAGTGCATGTGCCATCCATGCGGCCGCGGTGCGGGGTTCCAGAGCTGCGGGGGCAAGCTGACCAGTCAGCGCCTCTCGAATAGCTGGCTCCATGAGGATTTTAGGCCCGCTTGCGCGAATAACAATTTCTTGCTCGCCGGCGCGCGCTTCGGCGCCCACGGACAATGTCCCGCCACGCACCAACGCGTCATTCGCCAATAAAACCAAATTCAGCAGTATTTTCACCGCCCGTTTGGGCATCATCTGCGCAGGCACAGCCCAATCAAGGACCGTCCGCCCGCTTGAAGTCACCATTGGCTCAATCACCAATCTTGCATCATTTGGGTCAACTTCAGCACCAAATCCGCCCGCTGCACCAAAGGCCAAGCGGAAAAACTTCAGTCTGTCGGCAGCTGCCTTTGCACTTTCTGCCAGCAAATCCATGCACCGTTGCCGCATTTCGGGATCATGTTCATCCGCCAAGAGCTCAAGGCCATTATTCATCGCGCCGACGGGGCTTAACAAGTCATGGCAAAGGCGCGAGCACAGTAGGCTGGCAAAATCGATTTCGGTTTTGGTTTCGGACATTACGAAAAATTCCTGAGGGCATCGGGCGGGTTAGCGCCGCTCATGGACCGAGTTGGCGGGTGTTTCAACCCTCGACTATTAATGCCACGGGGGTAAATCCGCTCACCTGCGTGCCTGCAACCACAGGCTGCCAAGCGGTGATCGCACCAGCGGCAATAATCAGCCAAAACCGCCCGTCTGGCGCGGCTTGCGCGACATCAGTTGCGGACGGCGCGGCGACGCCATTGGGGTGCGAGTGGAAATATCCCAACACAGGAATTCCGCCACTTCTCACGTCCTTGCCTGCAGAGAACAATGCGGCGGGATCGATTTCAAAATGCCTTGCAGGATCGGCTGCGACATTTTGTGCCAGCTGCACCGCAGCGACACGATCCCCCTCCCCCCGCAGTAAACCGCAGCATTCATGGTCCCCTGCACTTTCTGCCCAGTCCAGAAGTTGTCGCCAGTCGCTGCTTGATAAATGCAAAGCCATCACCCATGTCTAGGCGATGGTTGGGGAAATTACCACATTTACAGGCGTTTTGGGTGCCGGACGACTGGATAGCGCGCTTGCCGCTGCATTGCCGCAATATTCGCGCGCGCGCATTCAGGCTTTGATCGCGGATGCCGCGCTGCGCATCAATGGTCAGGTCTTTACCGACGCGGGCAGCAAGAAAATGGCGGGCCAGAATTTTGAATTTAATGTCCCTGCCCCAGTCCCCGATAAAGCAATGGCGCAGAACATTGCGTTGGATGTGGTTTTTGAAGATGAGCATTTGATCATCGTCAACAAGCCTGCTGGCCTCGTCGTGCACCCTGCCGCGGGTCATAGCGACGGGACGCTTGTTAACGCGCTGCTGCATCATTGCGAGGGCAAGCTATCGGGCATTGGCGGGGTTCAGCGCCCCGGGATAGTCCATCGCATTGATAAGGATACTTCTGGGCTTCTGGTTGTCGCCAAAAGCGATGCCGCGCATGAGGGGCTTGCGAAACTTTTTGCCGCGCATGACATAGAACGCAAATATATTGCGATCGTAAACGGTATTCCTGCGCCGCCAGCAGGCACGGTGCGCACACAAATTGGCCGATCCACCACAAATCGTAAGAAAATGGCGGTGCTGCCCGAATCAAAGGGCCGTCATGCCGTTACGCATTACCGCATGGTCGAAGCCTTTGCCAAAACAGCGATGGTCGAATGCACGCTAGAAACGGGGCGCACGCATCAGGTCCGCGTGCACATGGCACATATCGGCCATCCGCTCATTGGCGATGGCGTCTATTCTAATCGACAAAACCATTACAAAATTGGTCCAAATCAGGCCAAATTCGACCGGCAAGCATTGCATGCCGCCTCTTTGGGGTTTATTCATCCCATTACCGGCGGAACTTTACGGTTTGAATGCGGTATACCAGAAGACATGCAGCTTCTGTTAAGCAAGCTTCAGTTATAAAAGTTTCGAAGGGAACGCTTTGCCATCGGGTGCTTGATGAGGCCCGGCGGAAGGCACAATGAAAGAGGAAAACATGTCTGTTAAAAAGAATGTTCCGGCTACGATACCTGCCCTTGGGGGGGACGCGAGCCTTAATCGTTACCTAAGCGAAATTCGGAAGTTTCCGATACTCAAGCCCGAGCAAGAATATATGCTTGCCAAGCGCTTACAAGAACATGGCGACACCAAAGCAGCTGAACAGCTGGTGACGTCGCATCTCCGCCTCGTCTCGAAAATCGCAATGGGCTATCGCGGCTACGGCCTGCCGGTGTCCGAGCTGATTTCCGAGGGGAATATCGGATTGATGCAGGGCGTAAAGAAATTTGACCCCGATCGTGGCTTCCGCCTCGCGACCTACGCGATGTGGTGGATCCGCGCGTCGATGCAGGAGTTCATCCTGCGCAGCTGGAGCCTTGTCAAAATCGGGACCACCGCCGCGCAGAAGAAGCTTTTCTTCAACCTGCGCCGCATGAAAAACAATCTTCAGGCTTTTGAAGACGGCGACTTGAACCAGGAAGCGTTGCGCAAAATCGCAACGGACCTTGGCGTTTCCGAAGAAGAAGTGAACAATATGAACCGCCGCATGGCGATGGGCGGTGATACATCGCTTAACGTACCTATGCGCGAAGATGGCGATGGCCAGTGGCAAGACTGGTTAGTCGATGACACGCCGTTGCAGGACGAACGCGTTGCCGACGCGCAAGAAGGCGACATGCGCCATGCCTTGCTGTCCGAAGCGATGGACAGTCTGAATGAGCGCGAGAAGCACATTCTGACACAGCGCCGCCTGATTGAAGAGCCGCAAACGCTCGAAGAACTCAGCCAGACCTACAGCGTCAGCCGAGAGCGTGTGCGCCAGATTGAAGTGCGCGCTTTTGAAAAGCTGCAAAAGGCAATGTTGCGGATTGCGGGCGAAAAACGGCTACTTCTCACATATTAAAGAGGTTTATCCCTCAGTGTAAAAATAGATGACGGGCGGAAAGCACTGCGCTAGTTTTTGCAAATGACAAAAACCAAGCGCTCGCTTTCCGCCCGTATTCTTCGTTCCAGCTTTAAGGGCGCTGTCTACTTCATTGGCGGCACGGTCGCACTTACGGCCGTCTATGCCGTGGTCCCCGTGCCCACAACCTTGACGATGTTGTTTGACAGTAACGGGGCAAAGCGCGACTGGACGCCCCTTTCCGATATTTCGCCTAACCTCGTACGGGCAGTCATCGCAGCCGAAGATGGCAAATTTTGCAGCCATGATGGCTTTGACCGCGAAGCAATCGAAAAGGCGCTGACCCGCAACATAAAGGGCGGCCGCATGCGCGGTGGGTCAACCATAAGTCAGCAGACGGCGAAAAATGTATTCCTATGGCAAGGGTCGGGCTGGACGCGTTATCTGCGCAAGGTGCCGGAGGTATATTTCACCTTCTTGATCGAAAAAATCTGGGGCAAGCGCCGGATCATGGAAGTATATCTGAACGTCGCAGAGACCGGCATTGGCACTTATGGCGCCGAGGCCGGTGCCCAGCGTTATTACAATAAATCCGCCAAGAACCTGACCCGGATAGAGGCCGCGCGCTTGGCAGCCATCTTACCCTTGCCGAAAAAGCGGGCCGTCAACGGCGTAGGCGGTTTCACCCGCCGCTATGGCAACAGCATCTCCGCGCGTATCCGCGTTGTGAAACGCGACGGCCTCGACGCTTGCATCTACACATAAAAAAAGGGCGGAGCCGAAGCCCCGCCCTGATTTTCAGAAACCAAACCCAAAGGATCAGAACTGGAAGTTGATCGTTCCACTGACCGTGCGTGGTGCGCCAATCTGTGCAAAGCCCGGGCTACCTGATTGGAACGTCGCTCCACCACCTGAACCAACGTACAATTCATCAAACAGATTGTAGACGTTGAGCTGGAAGAAGGTCTTGTCGTTCAGACCCAGAAACTCGAGATTTACGCGAGCATCAAAGTTCACCAACCAATAAGCAGGCTTTTTCGCGCCAAATACAACCGCAGGCGCGGTGTAGGTAGAGTCAGTACCCAAACGGGCGTAGTCAGGAGCCGAAACATAAACAGGCAAGTTAGTGTCATAAATATAACGACCACCCGTACGTTTCGCGACGCCGCCAATTGACACAGGGCCAAGATTAACCTGCGAGCCTACACCAAAGCTATAATTCGGTGTGTCGTTCAATTTCTTACCAGCCAAAGGAACAGTCTGTGTGGCCGAACGCTTCACGTTATCCTTGATTTCACTCTCATTGAGTGAACCAAAAGCATAGACGTTGAAAAAGTCGACGGGTTGGAATGCTAAGCTGGCATCCAGACCATATACATCCACCTTACCAATGTTTGTGAAGATTGACTCGTTGGTCTCAACATCAAAAACAGTCTGCAGGCGGTTGTTATACTTCGTGAACCAACCAGAAACCATAGCCTGCACAGGACCGGAACGATAACGCAGACCGCCATCAAAGCTGTCAGTTGTTTCAGGTGCCGGCTTCACCCCAGCAGTGCCGGGTACGAAAAAGAAGCTGCTGTAAAGTGGATCGGTACCGGGAACGGAAAGTCCCTGCGCGTAGCTACCGAACAAGCTAACATTATCGACCAACTTGTAGGTAAATCCAACGTTTGGAAGCAGCTTGTTATAGTTAAACTCCCGGTTCTGTGGCCCTTGGCGGGTTGGGAAGGACGCCGCATAAGATGCATTCAGCGTGTTGCTACCGAAGCAGTCAACAAATCCGCTGGCGGAAGTTGTGAAGCAATTTTGTGTTAGGTCGCGCGTAAAGAATGGCAAACGTACGCCAATATCGAGCAACAATTTTTCTTCCATGAACTTGCCGTTGTAACGACCGGAAGCTTGATGCAATGTTGCGATCGACTTACGATCACGCTTTTGCAAAACATTGCCAGCCGCATCCTTCAAACCTTCGTTACAGAATACGTCTTCTGGTGTGCCGCCTGAATTCAACAAGCAAGTTTCACCGGTTTGGCGGTGGCGACCACGGTCGAATGTGTAAGAAACCTGGATCGACTGGGTATCGGACATGTCATAACGCAGGTTGGCTATTACGCCAAAACGTTGGGTCCGCGTATTGCTGGGTGCCAAGATTGCAACTTCGTCTAACAAGTCAGCATCGCCATTTAAATCGCTACCAAAGTAAGGACGCCCACCAATATATCCCGTGCGCCCTCCTTCTAAACGCTCACGCGCGTTCACAGTACCGCCCCCATTGGCCTTTACAGACTGGAAGCTAGGGTCAACTGTCAATGTCAGGGTGTCGGTAAGGCTAAACTTCGACTTGATACGCACGTTGCCTGTGTTCGAAGGGTTGAAACGACGATCAAACTCCGATCCGCAGCTTGTTGCAGCATCCGCTAAGCCAGGGCGCGCGATAACAAGTGTCGTACAAGGAAAGTTAATGTTATACTCCCGCTCATCCGTCGTTAAAGGAAAACGATTGGGAACGACGCGGTTTCCAGTGGTATCTTCACGCAGCGCTACCGAACCAAAGAAATTGTTACGATTCTGGTTATAATGCGCCGAAACTTGAACAAAATCGCCATTTTCACCAATAGGTTGGAAGAATGAAGCATTATACTGTTGCTTATCTACCTTACCATAATTGTTGAACGGATTATCGTTTGTTGCCTTCGAGGCTGAAACGTAGAAACGCGAACCGCTAGCGTTCAAATTTCCAGAATCAACGCTGGTGAAAACGCGCTTGAAATCAAACTGACCAGCAGAAGTCCCGACGCGAACTGAGAAATCTTCATTAGGACGGCGGGTACGATAGTTTACTGTGCCGCCAACCGCTGAAGCTGTTGGGCTATCTACGTCAGTTGAACCCAGGTTTACGTTAACTTGCTCAATCAACTCGGGATCCAATTGCTGGTTCGAATAGATTGCATAGTTTCCTGTGTCGTTCAAAGGAACGCCATCGAATGTTAAGCTGATGCGATCACCACCAAAACCACGGATGTTCAGCGATCCGCCAGACGAACCATAGGCATCGTTATTCGTAAAGGTAACACCTGGGATGGCGTTGATGGTATCCAAGACCGTTTGCCCTGGGTTCTGGCGCTGAATATACTCTTCAGTCAGGACCGATTTTGACTTCGGTGTGTCAGGAATCTGAACGCCACCAACATCCTGCGAACGCGACCCGGAAACAACAATCACTTCGTCTTCAAAGTCTACCGATCCAGTAGATTGCGCGAAAGCCGCGCTGGAAAAGCTGCAAATGGTAAGTGCAACAGCGCTTGCTGCAAGCTGGTAACGAATTTTCATGCTCTTAACCCCTATGATTTTCACATGCCGTAACTTCGACAGATATTGGTTTTTGGTCGAATCACGCGAACGAAATAGACCTTACGCTCCCTTTGGGGCTGGTAAATGTCAGTAAAATGACAGTCAGACCCGCAGATGCGAGCCGATTAGCCGAGAGCGCGGCGCAAGCATAGTTTTGCCTCACATCAAATTGTGCAAAGCAACATTTTCGTTAATTTTGTCGAAAAATGTGGCAAGTTTGCCACAGTTTCTCGGGCGCGATTAGGCGGCGTCTTCTTTGCTGGCTTTGGCAGACTTGGCATATACCAAAACGGGGGTCTTGCGGCCTTCAACAACGTCCTTGTCCACAACAACCTCGTCCACGCCGTCATAGGTCGGCAAATCGAACATGGTATCGAGCAAAATCGACTCCAGAATGGACCGCAGCCCACGCGCACCCGTTTTGCGTTCAATCGCCTTCTTGGCAACGGCTTCCAACGCATCATCGGTGAAGCTTAGGCCGACTTCTTCCATTTCAAACAGCTTGCGATATTGCTTCACAAGCGCGTTCTTTGGTTCTGAAAGAATTTTCACCAAAGCCGCGATGTCGAGGTCTTCCAGCGTGGCCGTGACCGGCAAGCGCCCTACGAATTCAGGGATAAGACCAAATTTCAACAAATCTTCAGGCTCAATCTGCTTGAGGATTTCGCCCGTGCGGCGCTCGTCCGGGTCGGCGACATGCGCACCAAAACCAATCGACTTGCTCTCCAGGCGGTTTGAAATAATCTTTTCAAGCCCGGCAAATGCACCACCGCAAATGAACAAGATGTTCGTCGTGTCGACCTGCAGAAACTCTTGCTGTGGATGCTTGCGTCCGCCTTGTGGTGGAACGCTAGCTGTTGTGCCTTCCATGAGCTTGAGCAAAGCCTGCTGGACGCCCTCCCCGCTGACATCGCGGGTGATGGAGGGATTTTCGGCCTTGCGGCTGATCTTGTCGATTTCGTCGATATAGACGATGCCGCGCTGCGCCTTTTCGACATTATAGTCCGAAGCTTGCAGCAGCTTGAGAATGATATTCTCGACGTCTTCACCGACATAGCCGGCCTCGGTCAAGGTTGTCGCATCCGCCATGGTGAACGGCACGTCAAACGTCTTGGCGAGCGTCTGCGCCAACAATGTCTTACCGCAACCCGTAGGGCCAACAAGCAGGATGTTGGACTTCGCAAGCTCAACATCCGCGCCTTTTGCGCCATGGTTCAAGCGTTTATAATGGTTATGGACGGCAACCGACAATACGCGCTTTGCCTGTGGCTGGCCGATGACATAGTCGTCCAATACTTCGCAGATTTCCTGCGGCGTGGGCACTTCGCCCTCTTTACGGCCGTTCAAGGCGCCCTTGGTTTCTTCGCGTATGATGTCGTTGCAAAGCTCCACACATTCATCACAGATGAACACAGTGGGCCCAGCGATCAGCTTGCGTACTTCATGCTGCGATTTTCCGCAGAAGGAGCAATAAAGGGTGCTTTTTGTATCGGAACCGCTCAACTTCGTCATAATATGTCCTGCTTGCACGCCAATTTTAAACGCACCTTATTGAACCAACATCCTAAAGATGCGTTCCGATTTGGCAATAGCCCAATGCGGGCTGCGCCATCACGGCAAATCTATGAAAATTATCGACGATAATATCAGCTTGCGTCGGTTTCCGCATTGGCCGGGCGCTTGTCGAATACCTCATCGACGATACCAAATGCCTTTGCTTCGTCCGCTTCCAAGAAGGTATCGCGGTCCATCGCCTTTTCGATATCTTGCAATGGTTTACCGGTATATTTTGCATATAGGTCGTTCATACGCTTGCGAATACGCAAGATTTCGTTTGCCTGAATCTGGATATCCGATGCCATGCCGCGTGCGCCGCCCGAAGGCTGATGCACCATGATGCGCGAATTGGTCAATGCGACGCGCATGCCGGGTTCGCCCGCCGCAAGCAGGAAGCTACCCATCGAAGCCGCCTGCCCGATGCATACCGTACCAACTTTCGGACGGATATATTGCATCGTGTCGTGAATCGCCATGCCCGCAGTGACCA
This sequence comes from Sphingorhabdus sp., assembly GCF_044239045.1. Lineage (GTDB taxonomy): Bacteria > Pseudomonadota > Alphaproteobacteria > Sphingomonadales > Sphingomonadaceae > Sphingorhabdus_B. The sequence goes on along the minus strand of NZ_JBIICD010000002.1, from coordinate 84,907 downwards.
CGCCGCCCGGCGAGTTAATATACATCCAGATGTCTTTCTTCGGATTATCCGATTCGAGAAACAGCAGCTGCGCGGTAATGACGGAGGCCATATTGTCCTCCACTTCGCCCGTCACGAAAATGATCCGTTCGCGCAAAAGCCGCGAAAAAATGTCCCAGCTGCGCTCCCCACGGTTCGATTGCTCGATAACGACGGGGACCAATGCTTGGACGGGATCAAAAGGAACGTGCATGAAATACCTCTAAGAATTTATGTTTATGCGTCTTTGCCTACATCGGCGTGGGCAAGCAAAGTTTCAAGCACGAAAACGGTTTAGTTTGGGGATGAATTGGAGCGCTTGGTCGAGAGCCGCGGGTCCATCATTCACAAAATTGATTATTTCTTGTTTATTTGACGACTTAATCGAAATTCACTTGTGCCGCACGGTCCTGCTTCTGCATGGCGTAACGCACCTTTACAACGCAATTTCTGTAGCCCTGTTTGGATGCCGCCGTTGCGCTGCCAAGCACGATCCTTTGCGCAGCTTCGCCAAATTCGGCAGCAGGCTCGGCGGCTACGACCTTTGCATTACCGACCGCGCCCCATGGCGCCAGATCAAACGCAATGACCGCCCAGCCTTCAATATAACGCCGCCGGAAATTTTCCGGATAGACCAAAGTTGGCTGAGATTTCCACTCTACCGTCTGGAGGCAATCACTGTCTTCGGGGCGATATGCGGCGATCTCCTTGCTTTCCGGCGCGGTCAGCGTGCCGCTGCGCCGCCAATAAGGATAGAGACAGCCCTGCCTCGCACCCTTTGTAAAGCGTGATTGCGCCATGGCCTTCAAAGAGGCTTTATCAAGCGCAACATTGCCCGTTGTCCCATATATTCGAAGACGCACGGGTTTGCCTACGTCGTCAATGTCGAACTGCACCATGCTCCAGTCGGACCGGCCGGTTGTCGCGGGGATTTTTTCAAAATCGGGAGAAGCGCGCAATAAATAGGCTGGCCGCTCTGTGTTGCAATCTGATCCCGCGGGTGCAATCCGCTCAAACAGCTCTTTGGGTGGCCGAGTTTTTGCAAAAATCGCGTAGCCGATGAGGTCGTGGATGTCGGCCTCCGCGATGCTGCTACGCTTGGGCTGATAGACAATCGTGCATCCCTCTCGCCTAGAATTGGGTGCAAATTGGCTCGCCGCGAGAGATGGCGTCAGGTCGGCCATCACGCCATAGCCCACCGGATCGCCCGTTATGCCAAATGGGCGGCCATTTTCGTCAATGCGGAAACGCACATTCACGGGCTGGTCTGCATCGCTGCTGCTCCAGAAAAGGTCCGCCATGGGCGTTTGTACGCGCGAAATATCGAGCAGATCATCGCCGCAACGGCCTGACATAGGGACCATAGCAAGCACAGTCTGACGCCGTGTGGATCTTTCAATGGGGCTGACCGTCGTCACAATCGGGGACGGCGCAGGCGACGGCGATATGGTTATCGCTGGCGCGACCATGGCGAGAAAAAGGTTCAACATGAGACAACTTGTGCCATGCACCATTAGCGACCGCAAGTCGCCTTAGCCTTGGCAGATTCAAAAAGGGGGGGACGCATCGCATCCCCCCCTTTTTGCTTTATCGCATGATGCAGCGATTATTTCTTAGGCGCAGCCTTTTTGGCAGGTGCCTTTTTAGCTGGTGCAGCTTCTGCGTCCTTTTTAGGGGCGGCCTTCTTCGCAGCAGGCTTGGCGTCCTTGGCAGGTGCCTCGTCCTTTGCGGCTGCCTTTTTGGCAGGTGCCTTTTTCTTGGCGGCAGGCTTTGCATCTGGTTCAGCTTCAATCGCTGCTTCCAGAACGTCCTTAGTCACGGTCTTGTCCGTCACGGTCGCCTTTTCGAACAGGAAGTCGACAACCTTGTCTTCAAACATAGGCGCACGCAATTGCGCAGCTGCCATTGGGTTTTCCTGCAGATATTGCACAAAACGCTGACGATCTTCAGGGCGATATTGCTGTGCAGCTTGCTGCACAAGCATGTTCATTTCCTGCGAAGTCACTTCAACGCCATTGGCTTGGCCAATTTCCGACAGGAGCAAGCCCAAACGCACACGGCGGACGGCGATATCGCGATACTCTTCGCGCTCGGCTTCCATTTCCTTCTTCGCAGCTTCAGCATCTGCTTCGCGCGCAGCTTCCTGCTCCAATTGGGCCCAAATCTGCTCGAACTCTGCTTCGACCATCGAAGGCGGCACGTCGAAATCATGGCCGGCGGCCAGCTGATCCAGCAACTGACGCTTCATATATGTGCGCGTCAGGCCGTTATGCTCTTGCTCAACCTGAACCTTCATCAGCTCGCGCAGCTTGTCGATACCGTCTAGGCCGAACATCTTGGCAAGATTGTCATCGGCCTTGGCTGCAACGGGCTTGCGCACTTCGTTGACGACGATGTCAAAAGTTGCCGCCTTACCCTTTAGGTTTTCAGCGTTGTAATCGTCTGGGAAGGTTACGTTGAGAACCTTTTCGTCATTGGCTTTTACGCCAACCAACTGGTCTTCGAAACCGGGGATCAACTGACCAGAGCCAAGCTCAACGGCCATGCCTTCGCCCTTGCCGCCTTCGAAAGGCACGCCATCAACCTTGCCTTCAAAATCGATAACAACGCTGTCACCCATTTTTGCTGCATATTTCTTGTCAGCCGCTTCAAAGCTCTTTTGGCCTTCGGCAAGCTTCAGGATCGATTCGTCTACTTGTGCGTCGCTGACTTCGACCGTCAGGCGCTCCAGCGTAATGCCATCGATAGAAGGCGCTGCAATCGCAGGCAGAACTTCCAGATGGAAATCGACAACCGCGTCTTTGCCCGGCGCATAATCATCGCCCAAATGGACATGCGGCTGAGTCGCTGGACGCAATTTATTGTCGGAAATCGCCTTTTGGACGCCTTCTTGGATCGTGCTGTTCAGCGCGTCCTGAAGAAGCGAATCCTTATGCATCTTCTTGACCAGATTGGCGGGAACCTTGCCGGGACGGAAACCGGGCATACGCACTTGAGGCGCGATTTTCTTCACCTCGGCATCGATGCGGGATTCAACGTCCTTTGCGGTAATCGTCATGCGATAAGCGCGCTTCAGGCCTTCATTCTGTGTCTCGACGGTCTGCATGTTTTCTTCTCTATCTACGACAGGCCCGCTGGCCTGCCAAAAACTGTTAAATGGCTTTCGGGTTCAACGACAGCCCGGGATATCCCTTTTTCGTGGTGCGGGCGAAGGGACTCGAACCCCCACACCTTGCGATGCCAGAACCTAAATCTGGTGCGTCTACCAATTCCGCCACGCCCGCTTACGAAAAGCTGTCGTTTAACAAACGACGGGAGCCTCTAACGGGAAAGCCGCTGCGGGGCAAGGGGAGAAGCGGCGAAACCACCGCCCCCCTGCACCGCCTGCTTACCCTAAAGCCTTTTTCAGCAAATCGTTGATGATTTGCGGATTAGCCTTGCCCTGCATGGCCTTCATGGTTTGGCCCACGAAGAAGCCGAACAATTTGTCCTTACCGGATCGATATTCCGCAACCTTGTCTTCGTTCGCGGCCATGATTTTGGCGATTTCGGCTTCGATTGCGCCTGTGTCGCTGGTTTGCTTCAGGCCCTTTTCTTCGACGATTGCCGATGCGGCCTGCCCCGTTTCAAGCATGATTTCAAAAACTTGCTTCGCGATGCTGCCGCTGATCGTGCCATCGGCAACTAGACCCAGCAATTCTGCGGCTTGCTTTGGATTGACCGGGCTTTCGTCCAAAGTCTTGCCCATCTTGTTCAGCGCGCCGAACAATTCGGACATCAGCCAGTTCGAACCTTGCTTGGCATCCACGCCTTCGGCCAACAAATCCTCAAACCAAAACGCCGTTTCGGCCTCCACCGTCAGAACGGCGGCGTTATAGGCCGTCAGGCCCATCGCCTCATACCGTGCACGCTTGGCATCGGGAAGTTCAGGCAAGGACGCACGGCATTCCTCCAAAAACGCGTCGTCGAGTTCCACCGGCAATAAATCGGGGTCGGGGAAGTAACGATAGTCATGCGCGTCTTCTTTTGACCGCATCGACCGCGTTTCCATTTTGTTGGGGTCGAACAGGCGGGTTTCCTGCACCACTGCGCCGCCGCTTTCGATCAGGTCCACCTGACGCTGCGCCTCATATTCAATCGCCTGCATCATGAAGCGGATAGAGTTGACGTTCTTAGTTTCGGTGCGCGTGCCCAATTCGCCGCCTGGCTTTCGCACCGAGACATTGACATCGGCGCGCATCGAGCCTTGCTCCATATTCCCATCGCAAGAGCCGACGTAACGCAGGATCGAGCGCAGTTTTTTAAGATATGCGCCGGCTTCCTGCGGACTGCTGATATCAGGGCGCGATACTATTTCCATCAAGGCCACACCCGAACGGTTCAAATCAACGAAAGACATCGTTGGATGCTGGTCATGCATCAACTTACCCGCGTCTTGTTCGACATGGATGCGCTCAATACCGATTTTCTTGGTCGGGCTGTCGGGATCTTTTTCGTTCAGCGTAACCTCAATCTCGCCCTCACCCACGATCGGGTGATAAAGCTGGGAAATCTGGTATCCCTGCGGCAAATCGGCATAGAAATAATTCTTACGGTCAAAGCGTGACCAGCGGTTGATCTGCGCATTGATTGCCATGCCCGTGCGGACGGCCTGACGCAGGCATTCGCGGTTGGGCACGGGCAACATGCCCGGCATGGCGGCATCTACCAAGCTCACATGGCTGTTCGGCTCTCCGCCATAAGCCGCAGAAGCGCCCGAAAATAGCTTGGAATGGCTCGTCACCTGCGCATGGACCTCAAGGCCAATCACGACCTCCCATTCGCCGGTGTTTCCCTGGATGCGGTATTCACTCATCTTCTATCTGCTTTCCAGTTTTGCTATCAAAGCGCGCCTCGCCAATATTCCGCTTGCGCCCAATCCAAGAGATCAACCCTATCACGCTCCCTAATAGCAGCGTTAATGCTGTCTTCTGGAGATCGTTCACCACCACTCTCCAGCTTCCGCCGTAAATCCTGAACGTTGTTCAATCGCGAGGCCCGCGTTCAACACCGCCTGTTCATCGAGCGCTTTGCCGATAATCTGAAGTCCCAAGGGCAAACCCTCTTTGCTCAGGCCACCGGGCACGGACATGGCAGGCAGACCAGCCAGCGAGGCAGGCACCGCGAATACGTCGTTCAGATACATCGACAATGGATCGGCGTTCTTTTCACCCAATCCAAAGGCCGCGCTTGGTGCGGTTGGCGCGAGGATGAGGTCACAGCTTGCCCATGCATTGTCAAAATCACGCGCGATCAAGGCGCGGACCTTTTGCGCTTGGGTGTAATAGGCGTCGTAGAAACCAGCGCTCAACACATAAGTGCCGATCATGATACGGCGGCGCACTTCTTCGCCAAAGCCAGCGGCGCGGGTCGCGGCATACATGTCTTGCAGGCCAGCACCCTCCGGCAAGTCGCGCAGACCGAAGCGCACACCGTCATAGCGCGCAAGGTTCGATGACGCTTCTGCAGGGGCGATGATATAATAAGCTGGCAGCGCATATTTGGTGTGCGGCAGGCTGATATCGACGATTTCCGCGCCCGCATCCTTCAACCAAGCGATGCCATTGTCCCACATACTGGCGATATCTTCGTCTATACCGTCGAGGCGATATTCCTTGGGGATGCCGATACGCTTGCCTTTGAGGTCGCTGTTCAGGCCAGCTTCCCATGCGGGGACTGGCAAATCGAGCGAAGTCGAATCCTTAGGGTCAAAGCCCGCCATCGCCTCCAACATGATCGCGCAATCGCGCACGTCGCGGGCCATTGGGCCAGCTTGGTCCAAGGAGCTGGCAAACGCCACAACGCCCCAGCGCGAGCAGCGACCATAAGTCGGCTTGATGCCGCTAATGCCGACAAAAGCCGCTGGCTGACGAATCGATCCGCCCGTGTCGGTTCCGGTGGCCGCAGGGCAAAGCCGCGCCGCGATAGCCGACGACGAACCGCCCGAAGAACCGCCGGGCGCCAATGCGGCCGTGCTGCCGTCATTGCGCCGCCATGGCGAGATGACATTGCCAAAATAGCTGGTTTCGTTCGACGAGCCCATCGCGAACTGGTCAAGGTTGAGCTTGCCTAACATCCCTGCCCCGGCCTTCCACAAATTAGCAGAAACCGTCGATTCATAGGTCGGCACAAAGCCTTCGAGGATATGGCTAGCGGCAGTCGTCTGCACGCCTTCGGTGCAGAAAAGATCCTTCATACCAATCGGCACGCCAGCCATTTTGCCCAGCGGCTTGCCAGCGGCGCGGTCAGCATCGACGGCTTGCGCAGCCTCTATCGCCTTTTCTGGGGTTTCCACGATGAAAGCGTTCAAGGCCTTTGCCTTGGCGACATTAGAATTGAAGGCGGTCGCCACTTCAACTGCAGTAAATGCGCCGGAAGATACACCGTCACGGATCGCGGCAACGCCTAATTTGGTAAGTTCGGTCATACAAAATCCTCGTCATCCTGAACTTGTTTCAGGATAACACGCGATGGTTGAGCGTTATCCTGAAACAAGTTCAGGATGACGATGAGGGGGCAAAGAACGGCGGTACCGGGAGTGTGAAGGCCCATTATTCAATCACCTTCGGCACGCCAAAGAAGCTGCCTTCCTTGGCTGGTGCATTGGCGAGCACTTTGTCGCGCACATCGCCATCGGTCACAACATCATCGCGCAGGCGCAGCTTATTGGCGATGACAGCTGTCATCGGCTCGACGCCGGTGACGTCGACCTCTCCCAATTGTTCCACCCAGGCCAAAATGCCATTGAGCTCGCCGACCATTTTGTCAGCCTCAGCATCGCTAATCGCGATACGCGAAAGCCGTGCGATTTTGTTCACGGTATCTTTATCTACAGACATAAGCCCGCCGCTAGCATTGCGCCTGCATTGCTTCAACGGAAAAGCTTGGGGTAAAGACCTAATCTTTCAGCCCCCATTCAATTTTCCGATGCTATTTCCATCTAATAGGGTAAATCGCATCAAAATCTTGGGACATACACTTGGCACGTAAATTTCTTTATATCGTCGCAGCGCTCATCGTACTTGTCATTGCCGGTGGCTTTGTCATTCGTATTTATGAAAGCGAGCTGACCGAGCTTGCCTTTGTCCCGACGGCCAAGTTTGAACGACAACCCGCCTTTGATCCCAGTAAATATGCGGGCAATGACATGTGGTTTGCGCGCCCCGGCAAAACAGACAATCCCGCGGACTGGTTGCCGACTGGCGCAGCGAAACCCGAAATGCCAGGTTCAGCCGCGATATTCTTTGTGCATCCTACATCCTATATCGGCCGGGATTATTGGAATGCGCCGCTGAACGATGCAGAATCACAGGACCGCGCGCGTATGTTCCTGCGCGGCCTTGCCTCGCCGCTGGTCAGTGCAGGCGAAATGTGGGCGCCACGATACCGTCAGGCAGCAATTGGCGCGTTTCTGACCACCAAGCCAGAGGGCCAGCAAGCCTTGAATGCCGCTTATCAAGACGTCCTTTTGGCTTTTGATGAATTTGCGGCAAAGGTGCAAAAGGACCGCCCGATCATATTGGCGGGGCATAGCCAAGGCGCCCTGCACCTGACAAATTTGCTTAAGGACCGCGTGGCGGGCAAGCTAATCGCAAAACGCATTGTCGCGGTCTATGCCGTTGGGTGGCCGATATCGATGACCGCTGATCTGCCACAAATGGGCTTACCCGCTTGCGCTGGTCGTGATGACACAGGCTGCATCATGGCATGGCAAAGCTTTGCCGAGCCTGCCGAATATGAACGGATCGTCAAAGTCTATAACGCCACAACCGGATTTAACGGCACGCCGCGCAAGGACACGCCGATGCTGTGCACCAATCCGCTTAACGGCGGCGCGAAGCCTGCGGCTTTGATGGAGGCCAATTTGGGCACGTTGAAACCGGATGATAAGCTAGAGACCGGCGCGCTGATTGTCGGCGCAGTACCGGCGCGATGCGATGGCAAAGGCTTTTTGTTGATAGGTGATCCGCCGGAGATTGGCCCTTATGTCCTGCCCGGTAACAATTATCATGTCTATGACTTCCCCTTATTCTGGGCCAATGTGCGGGCGGATGCGACATGGCGATTGAAGAAGTATCTGCAGAAATGATTTTTGAATCGGTTGCCAGCTTCCGCGATCAACTGCCTAACGGCGGGGTTTTAATCGGGCTCGATATCGGCAGCAAAACCATCGGCACGGCCTTTTGCGATGCTGGCTGGACGTTCGCCTCGCCTGCGGACCTGATTAAGCGCGCCAAGTTTACGAAAGATAAATTCGAATTAAAGGCCGCTATTGCGACGCGGCCAACGCGCGGCATTGTGATTGGCCTGCCGCTCAACATGGATGGCAGCGAAAGCCCGCGAAGCCAGTCGAGCCGCGCCTTTGCAAAAAATATCGAAGATTTGGGTCTTCCCATTTTACTGCGCGATGAACGCTGGTCGACCCAAGCCGTCGAACGCGATATGATTGCCGCCGACATGAGCCGCGCCAAACGCGCCGAGAAAATCGACAGCGGCGCGGCGGCGTTCATCCTGCAAGGTGCGATTGATGCGCTGACCAGTGGGTGATGTTGGTTGGCGGGTTTATGGACGCCTACCGCTCCTGCATGATGAAAGTCAGAATAAGTCTAGATCGTCATCCTGAACTTGTTTCAGGGTCTATCGCGCAGCAAGCCCAGAGCTAGAAAGACTAAATAGACCCTGAAACAAGTTCAGGGTGACGGATAATTTTTTAGAACCGTGCTGAATGGCGCGCCGAAGCCCCAACCTTACAAAACATTTGAGTCTCACCCAAATCCCCGTTAAGGGCATCGCTTTAATGACATGGACATCACCTTTCGCAGCCGACAGCTTTCCTAGCGGGTCGGATGCCTTTCCGCACAAGCATTTGCTTGGTATTGCCGGACTTCAGCCCTGGGAAATTCTCTACATCCTCAAAGAGGCAGAGCAATGGGTTGCTCTCAACCGCGCAGGCGCTGCGAAACATGCGGACACGCTATCTGGCCTGACTATCATCAACGCCTTTTTCGAGAATTCTACCCGCACATTATTGTCGTTCGAAATCGCGGGAAAGCGGCTCGGCGCCGACGTTGTGAATATGCACGCAGCGCAGTCGAGCGTGAAAAAGGGTGAGACCCTCATCGACACGGCCATGACACTCAACGCCATGCGCGCCGATGCCATTGTGATTCGCCATGGTAGTTCGGGCGCTGTGCAACTTATCTCCAGCAAGGTTGACTGCCCGGTCCTCAACGCCGGTGACGGCAGCCACGAGCACCCGACGCAAGCCCTACTAGACGCGCTGACCATCATGCGCCGTAAGGGCAAGGTCGAAGGACAAACCGTCGTGATTTGTGGCGATGTCCTGCACAGCCGCGTCGCCCGGTCAAACCTGTTCTGCCTCAAATCATTGGGCGCAGAAGTACGCGTTGTCGCGCCCCCTGCCCTGATGCCGAGCGGCATACAAGCATTTGGCGCCATTCCCTTCAGCAATTTCGATGCCGCATTGAACGGGGCCGATGTGATCATGATGCTGCGTCTGCAAAACGAACGGATGCAGGGCGATTTCATCCCCTCACCGCGTGAATATTTCCATCTATATGGCCTCGACGAACGACGGTTGGCGTTGGCCAAGCCGGACGCGCTTGTCATGCACCCTGGCCCGATGAACAGGGGCGTGGAAATTGCCAGCAGCGTTGCCGACCATGTCGACCGCTCCGCCATTACCGAGCAAGTAGAAATGGGCGTTGCGGTACGGATGGCCTGTCTCGACATTTTGACCCGCAAAGCGCGCTGTCAGGAGGGTTGGGCATGACCAGCGTGAACATCCTTCAAGGCAATATCATCCTGCCCGGTGCGAAGAAGGCAGAGCTGTTGCCGCTGCATATCGCGGACGGCAAAATTGCATCGGTTGGCAAGGCTGACCAAACAGCAGACCATATTGACGCCAGCGGGTTGATCGTCGCGCCGGGCGTCATTGATTTGGGTGTTTTCAAAACCGACAAGCCCGCCTTCCGATTCGGCGGGATAACCCGCGCGGCATTGATGCCCGATCAATCACCTGTGCATGACGATCCAGCGACCGTGCGCTTTGCCGCATTAAAGGGTAAGCCTGATCTATGGGTGCACCCGCTTGCCGCCGCGACCCAAGGCCTTGATGGTCTGCATATGGCGGAAATTGCGTTGATGAAAGACGCTGGCGCTGTAGCAGTGGCGACTGGCCGCAAATGGATAGCTGACAGCGGCGTCATGCTCCGCATCATGCATTATTGCGCCGCTTTAGACCTTCCCGTCATTGTGCATAGCGAAGATTCAGGGGTGGCCGGCCATGCCGTCGCAACGGCAGGTGAAACCGCCACATTGCTAGGCCTTGCAAGCGCCCCCATTGTTGCCGAAACATTGGCTATCGCCCGCGACCTCTTATTGGCGGAAGAAAGCGGCGCGCATGTGCATTTCCGGCAAGTCACCACCGCACGCGGCCTCGATCTAATTCGCGCAGCAAAAGCGAAAGGCCTACGCGTAACCTGTGGCATCACGCCAGCGCATCTGTTCCTGTCGGACAATGCCATTTCGGATTTCCGCACCTTTGCGCGGCTATCACCGCCGCTGCGATCCGAAAGCGACCGACTGGCATGTATAAAGGCCATTGCCGATGGCACCATTGACGTCATCGCATCAGGCCATGATCCGCGCGGTCCAGAAGACAAGCGTCTGCCGTTTTCCGAAAGCGCGCCTGGCATGGCGGGAGCAGAGACATTGCTGGCGCTGTCGCTCAACCTCGTCCGCGATAATGTGATTTCGATGGGCCGTATGTTTGAATTGCTCGCGTCGAACCCTGCGAAGATATTAGGATTGAACGCAGGTCAAATAGGTGAAGGACAAGAGGCCGATCTGATCCTGATTGACGCTGATGCACCCTGGCAGGTCGATGGTGACCGCATGGCCGCACTGGCCGGCAACACACCCTTCGACCGTTTGCCAGTACAGGGCCGTGTTCGGAAGATGTTAAAGGGCGGCAAGCTTATTTAGCGTCAGGCAGATATTGCTTTAATATCCCGTGGCGGGCCTGCAGCATCGCTGCTGCGTTCAAACGGGCTCCAACCCGCCATCGGTCACCTTACGATAAAAGCAGCTTCTTGCGCCGGTATGGCAGGTTGGTCCTTGCGGCCGCGCGATGATCCACAGGGCGTCTTGATCACAATCGATACGCATGTCGACAATATGCAAGACATTGCCACTGCTTTCGCCCTTTTGCCAAAGCCGCTGACGGCTGCGCGAGAAAAACACGGCCGTGCGCGTTTCGATGCTTTTCGCAAGTGCCTCTGCATTCATATGCCCCACCATTAACACGGCACCATCGGCTTCATCCGTGATGACGGCAGTCACCAGTCCGTTGGCGTCATATTTGGGGTTAAGCGTCGATCCGCTCTCTTGTTCGTCGGTCATATCGGGTAGGTAACCCAAGCATCTTTGCCCCGCCAACATTTTCTTTGTGACAATCGCACGACAAGGGGGAGACAATTGTAAAAGCCATGCCTATAGGCGTCACAGCGAAGCGCAGCGGGATTCGATATATGCTGACCACCGACCCTTTTGATGACGACAAACTTCGCGAGGAGTGCGGAATTTTCGGTGTCTATGACACTGAAGGCGCCTCTGCTATGGTGGCTCTTGGCCTCCACGCGCTCCAACATCGCGGCCAAGAGGCTGCGGGTATTACCAGCTTTGACGACCATGATTTCCACACGCATCGGGCGATGGGCCATGTTGCAGGCAATTTTGACCGCGAAGAAATCATCGGCGGCCTCGTCGGACGATGTGCGATTGGTCATGTTCGTTATTCAACGACGGGCGAAACATCACTGCGCAATGTTCAGCCTTTATATGCCGATCTTGCCACGGGCGGCTTCGCTATTGCGCATAATGGCAATATTTCGAATGCGATGACCCTGCGCCGCGACCTTGTGCGTCGTGGTTCCATTTTCCAGTCGACGTCCGACACAGAAGTGATCATTCATCTGGTTGCGACTTCCGGTTACCGGACGTTGCTCGACCGTTTGATTGACGCGTTGAAGCGCGTAGAGGGTGCCTATTCGCTCCTGTGCCTGACGACAGAGGGCATGATTGCCTGCCGCGACCCGTTGGGTATTCGGCCATTGGTCATGGGCAAGCTTGGCGACACTATCATCTTTGCCTCGGAAACCGTCGCGCTCGATATCGTGGGCGCGGAGTATATCCGTTCGGTAGAACCTGGCGAATTGGTTGTGGTGCGCGGAACCGAAATTCAATCGCACAAGCCGTTCATTCCCATTTCGCAACGGCCCTGCATCTTTGAACATGTCTATTTCTCACGCCCAGACTCGATCGTTGAAGGCATCAGCGTCTATTCGGTCCGCAAGGCAATTGGCGCTGAACTCGCGCGGGAAAATGGCATTGATGTCGATTATGTCATTCCAGTGCCCGATAGCGGCACGCCAGCGGCCATTGGCTATGCCGAAGCGGCGAAAATCCCGTTTGAACTGGGTATCATCCGTTCGCATTATGTCGGCCGCACCTTCATTCAGCCGGGTGACGGCGTTCGCCATTTGGGTGTGAAGTTAAAGCATAACGCCAACAGAAATTTGGTTGCCGGCAAACGCATTGTCCTTATCGACGATTCCATCGTCCGCGGCACAACGTCGCTCAAAATCGTGCAGATGATGCGCGAGGCCGGTGCCGCCGAAGTACATATGCGTATCGCCAGCCCACCGACAATGAACAGCTGCTTTTACGGCGTGGATACCCCCGAACGCTCCAAGCTGCTCGCCAGCCGTATGGATGTCGAAGAAATGCGTCAGTTTATTCAGGCCGACAGTCTCGCGTTTTTGTCCATCGACGGCCTATATCGCGCGCTTGGCGAAGATTCGCGCCATGCGGACACACCGCAATATTGCGACGCGTGTTTCACCGGCGATTATCCAACCACCCTGACCGACCATGAGGAACATGCGGCAAGCGACCTCATGATGCTTGGCGAGCAAAAACTGGCATAACTATGACCAAAGCATTTGAAGGCAAGATTGCGCTCGTAACTGGCGCAAGTCGCGGGATTGGTGCGGCGACGGCGACGGCATTGGCGGCGCAAGGCGCGCATGTCATTTTGACTGCACGTACGGCCAAAGACCTTGAGGCGGTTGAAGACGCAATTTTTGCTGCTGGCGGTAGTGCGACCATTGCGCCGCTCGATTTAACCGATGGCGACAGCATCGCCCGTCTTGCCGCCGCAGTTACCGAACGTTGGGGCAAGCTCGATATCCTTGTCTTGAATGCGGCCATGCTGGGGACCTTAAGCCCCGTGCCCGCGATTGATGGCGCGGAATTTGCACGATTGTTCACATTGAACGTCACGGCACAGCAAGTGATGATCGCATCGTTCGATGCCTTGTTGCGTAAAAGTGATGCAGGCCGACTGGTTGCGCTGACCTCCTCCGTTGGCGCCAGCCCACGTGCGTTTTGGGGCGCATATGGCGCGTCAAAGGCGGCGTTGGAAAATTTGGTCGAATGCTATGGCGATGAGGTCAAAAACCTTTCGCAGGTGCGCACCGCAATCGTCGACCCAGGCCGCACGCGCACCGCGATGCGGGCAAAGGCCTATCCGGGCGAAGACCCGTCAACGGTCAAAGAGCCATCGGTTGTTGCAGATGCAATACTACAGATACTGCAGACCGAATTTGCGACCGGGCATCGGTTGGTGGTTGCGGGTTAAGAAGTTTTTTCGTCATCCTAAACGACCCATCGTCATCCTAAACGACCCTCAGTCATCCTAAACGACCCTCAGTCATCTTGAACGCCCCCTCGTCATCCTGAACTTGTTTCAGGATAACAAGCGACATTGGTTCGTTATCCTGAAACAAGTTCAGGATGACGACCGATAATAGGCGGATGGTCCTATCCCTTCACCACAGCATGGGCCTGTAACGCACGTTCACGCGCGGCTTTGTGACCTATGATCTTGCGTGGATAGTTTTTAGGACGCGCGCCATATTCATCGGGGTCGTGGATATAAGGTTCTTGCAACGCTGCCAATTCAGGCACCCATTCACGGATATAGCGCGCGGCATCGAATTTCTCTGATTGCGACAAGGGCGCCATGATACGCACGAACATATTGCTGTCGACACCTGTTCCAGCCGTCCACTGCCAATTGACGCTGTTGCTGCCATAATCGGCATCGACCAACGTATCCCAAAACCACTTTTCACCTTCGCGCCAATCGATCAGCAGATGTTTGACCAGAAACGATGCCGCAATCATGCGCACGCGGTTATGCATCCAACCCGTCGCCCATAATTGCCGCATGCCGGCATCGACGATGGGATAGCCCGTCCGACCCTTAGTCCAAGCAACAAAATCCGCCTGAACCGCCGGATCAGAAAGGTCACGCCACGGAAGATTATCAAATGCATCACGCGCATTTTTTGCGCCATATTCGGGCATCTGGACAATGACATTCTGCGCATAATCGCGCCAGACCAGTTCTTTCAGAAACACATCCACCGAACCGCCCTGATCCATGGTTGCATGCCAGCAGGCGGCAGGTGATATCTCGCCAAAGTGTAAATGCGGAGACAGAAAGGAGGAGCCTTCTACCGACGGCAGGTTGCGTTTCTCGTCGTAAAACTTTGCCTTATCGACAAAGGCCGTGAGCCGGTCTTGTGCGCCTGCCGCACCAGGCGTCCACATGTCTCCCATGTCGCCCGACCAATCGGGCTTCGTCGGCAGCAAATTCCATGCGGAGAGACTATCGCTATCGGGCCAACTATCTGGCGCGGCAATTTTTGTTGGAGCGGGATGCGGCACTGGCGGCGGCATATGCTGCCACAAAGCGCGCATGAACGGGGTGTAGATCTTATACTGCCCACCGCTGCCTGTGGTCACGCTGCCGGCGGGAAGTAGATAATTACCGTCATGGCATATCAACGCCGTACCTTCGCGCAATCCGTTCGCCACCGCTTTTTCGGCATTGCGCCACCAAGGTTCATAATGGCGGATGCAATGAATGACCGACGCATTGGTTTCTGCGGCCAAGGCGCGCAAAATCTCATCAGATTTACCTGTGCGCAGGAGCAGCTTTGAACCTAACTTCTGCAAATCCGCATCCAACGCGGTCAGGCTATGGTGCAACCACCAACGCGATGCAGCGCCCATTTTGCGATGTTTCGGCGTATCATCGTCGAGGATATACACTGGAATGACCGGCGCGCCGCTCGCAACGGCCGCTGTCAATGCGGGCTGATCCGACAGGCGCAAATCACGGCGGAACCAGAGTATCACGGGCGCTGTCATTTGCCGTCATCTCCGATCGGAAAAGTCTCAGAAAAGCGATCACCGACCATCGGGTCGACAAAGCGTTGGTCGGAAACTTTCAACGCCTTCCTATCGCCCTCACGCACGATCTGCGCGACGGGCATGCGAGACCAAAACAGCAATGGAGACTGCTCGGTTACATTTTCTGCGAAGGACTGCTTATCCGCCACGCCCATATAATGCGCGCGCGCCGCGTCATCGATGCGGACGGTGCTGAAAGCGGTGTAGATGCCCTGCCCATAAAGTCTGTCATTGCGCCACAGCATTTCCCGCTTCCAAAATTGGACAGGAACGGGGTTTGCCACGACGAGGGTGGGCACAATATCATGCTTTTGCTGCACGGCCTCCGCCGTCAATTGCTCGGCGCGGTTCGTTATCAGGCCATTGGCGAGAATATAGGCGCAGATGGCTGTGAAGCTCACCAGAGCCGGCGCGCGCCAGCTTGCGCCTTGCCGCTCACGCCGCCGTGAAATCCAAACGCCCGCGATCAAAGCCGCCCACAACCAAATATCAATGATGAACAATGTATCGCCATAGAACCACTGACTGGAAAAGGGTTCCAAGAAGCGGATGCCATAGCTGTTGAACCAATCAAACAAGGGATGGCTGAGGCAACCGATATAGGCCAAGGCAAGCAGCCAGCCCTTATGCAAAGGCAGCCGCTTCTCCGGTCGCTTCCCCCGCTGGGTTTGCCAGCGGTCATAGCACAGCATGATGCCCCACAAAATCAGCGGCAGGACCAGCATTGCAATCGGCCCATGCGTCAACCCACGCCGCAAAGCGAGATGCTGTTGCCCGCCAAGCAAAGTCGCCACAGCGTCAATATCGGGAATGTTCGCCGCAATGATAAGCGTCGGCATCGCAAGGCCGGTTTTCCGCTTAAGTCCCATTTGGCCAATAAGCGCACCGACAAGGCTATGTGTGAGATTATCCATAGGCCCGCTGCTGGCGCAATGGTTCCGGAATGGCAATACGGCGTTATCGCTATGCTGATTTTCTGCACCCCGCGGCGCGAACCACATCGTCTTGCGACCCAATAAGCTAGACCTGTCCTATTCAGCGCCCTATCATCCAACCAACATGGAGAATGAGATGACTGAAACAACACCCTTTGTTCGCCCTGATGTGGCCCTGTTCCTGCAATTTTTGAACGCGGCGCCAGGTCCTAAATTTTGGGAAGTGCCCGCAGCAGAAGCGCGTGCGATCACGTCGGCGATGCGCGATGTTGCTGATGCGCCTGTCGGTGAACTTGCCGTCATTCGCGATATAGACATTCCCGGCCCTGCAGGAACGATTCCCGCGCGGGTTTATGACCGCCGTGCTGATCGGGGCCCTGGCCCTGTCATGGTGTTTTACCATGGCGGCGGCTTCGTCATTGGCAGCCTGTATAGCTATGAGCCTTATTGCGCCGAAGTTGCGCGCTTGCTTGACCTGCCCGTCATTTCCATCGATTATCGCCTATCGCCGGAACATCCCTTCCCCGCCCCTGCGGAAGATTGCGAAGCGGCAACGCGGTGGATTGCATCTAGCCCCGCGGAACTTGGCCTTACGGTAACTGGTCTCATCACCTCGGGCGACAGCGCGGGCGGAAATCTGACTATTGTGACCAGCATGGCGCTGCGCGACAAGCCGGCTGCTGTGCCGGTATTGGTGCAGTTTCCCATTTACCCTGTCGTCACGCTTGACCCCGATTGGCCAAGCATGCGGGCGTTTTCCAGCGGCTATTTGCTGACCGAAGAGGGCATGGCCTATTTCGGCGAAGGCCATGCAGCTGTGCCGGGTGACTATCGCTCTGAACCTCTCAATTTCCCGCAAGAGGGTATGCCCCCCAGCCTCGTCACCACCGCCAGCCTTGACCCCTTGCGTGATCAGGGTCTTGCTTATGTCGAAAAGCTGAAACAAGCGGGCGTTAAAGTGCAGCACATCAGCGCCGACGGCAACATCCACGGCCATATCAACATTCGCCAAGCGATTCCGTCGGTTCAGGCCGATGTCGAAGGCTATATCAATGCTTTGAAAATCATGCTCGCTGAAGTATCGCCTGCCGCATGACCACTCGTTTTGACGACCTTCCCTACCGCCCCTGCGCGGGCATCATGCTTACCAATATGCAAGGCAAGATTTTCGTAGGGCAGCGCATGGACCGGCCCCAAGGCACAGACGCTTGGCAGATGCCACAAGGCGGCATTGACGAAGGCGAAGAAGCGGAGGCCGCGGCTTTACGCGAATTGTTCGAAGAAACCGGCGTCCGCGCGGACTTGGTCGACATTCTCGCCCGCAGCAAAGAAGAGCATTTCTACGATTTACCCGACGATATGATTGGGCGGATCTGGAAGGGCAAATATCGCGGTCAGCGGCAGATATGGTTTCTCATGCGGTTCAAGGGCAGAGATAGCGATATCAACATTGAAACCGAGCATCAGGAATTCACAAGCTGGCAATGGGTGGACGCGCTTATGGTCCCGCAACTCATCGTGCCGTTTAAAAAGCGGCTATATGAGAATATTCTCGCTGAATTTGCCGACCTGATTTAGGCGATCAATTCGCCTTAGGCTCCGGCATTGCGCCCAATTTCGTTTTTAGGTCAATGGCACTTGCCTGCGCCTGTTCCTTGCGTGACGCTGCTTCGATAGCTATCGACAAGCGAGCAACGGAGACGCAATCTGTGCGACACACCGTTGTCAGGCGGGCCATATTCTTTCGCGCCTGTTCCAGCGCGCCTTTAGCAATAAAGGCATTGGCTTGCTCGGCCAATGCGATCTGGTCATTTGGATCAATCTCCAGCGCCTCTGTATAAAAACTGATGGCCTTGCCGTTCAATCCTTGCGTTTGAACCGCCCGCGCCATGCCGACATAAGCGGCACGGTTGCGCGGGTCGACTGCGAGCGCGGTTTCATACCAACCGATTGCGCTATCTACGCGGCCAGCTTTGGCTTCCTCGTCGCCGGTTTTCACCAAAGCGATGGAACGGGCGTCAATGTCCGCGTCCGCCCGGCCGCTGATGCTGGCGCTCGACATGATGGCGAGCGTGAGTGACAGAGCAATCGCCGCGGGTGAAAAACGCATACATTTTATCCAAAAATTTTCGGTCCGTTTCGCTATCACAGCTTTTGGAGCCTCGCGAAGAAAAAGCCGTCGCTGCCGTCATGTAAAGGCGTCAGCAACACACCGTCACCATCGGCACGCCCCATGGAAACACCAGCATCCACCGCGCGCCAGCCATTATGCGATTTCAAGAACGCTGCCACTTGCCCCTTGCCCTCATTTTCGATGAGCGAGCATACCGCATAGACTATATGCCCGCCACGCGCGACCATTTCCGAACCAATGTCCAACAGCTTGGCTTGTTCATCGACCACGCGCTTCAACCGTGCAGCATCCAAGCGCCAGCGCGTTTCGGGGTTCCGCCGCCAAGTGCCACTGCCTGAGCAAGGTGCGTCGATCAGAACAAGATCACATTTATCCTTAAGATCAGACAGCATGTCTTTCTCTTTATTAGGATTTAACAAGCGCGTTTCAACATTACTTGCCCCTGCCCGCGCGGCGCGTGGCTGTAACTGGTCCAGACGGTTGCGGTTGGTGTCGGTCGCTATAAGGCGCCCCGCGTTTCGCATCGCTGCGGCCAAAGCAAGCGTCTTACCGCCCGCACCAGCGCACAGGTCAAGCACGGTCCCAAGCCCCTTGGCCTGACACGCCTCAACAATAATCTGGCTGCCCAAATCCTGTATCTCAACTTGTCCATTTTCGACTGCGGGATGACTGTCGATTGCGGTGCCACCGGGCAAGCGCAGCGCAAAGTCGAGCGCTGGCAATATTTCCGCCTCTGGCAACAAAGCCGCAACTTCCTCCCGCCGGGCCTTTAACGCGTTGACCCGTAAGTCCATGGGCGCGCGATCGAGCAAGGATGCTTGCTCGGTTTCATCGATATGTGCGGAGAATAAAGGCTTTATCCATTTGGGCAAAGCACCGCCCGTCGAACGCGCCTCTGCTGGGTCAATGATCGCCGGGCCATAATCGCTGCCGTCGAACAGTGCCGCAAGCTCCGAATCCGCATCCGCCATTGCGGCGAAGGCCGAGCGTGCAGTCGCAGGGCGCTTGCCAAAACGCCGGATGACACCCCACGCCAAATCACGCACAGCGCGGCGGTCCTTTGACCCCGCATAGCGCCGCTCGGCAAAAAAGCGTTTGGCAATCTGATCCGCAGAAGCACCACCATCACGGGCCGCAAGGATGATCTGATCAACCAACTCAATCGCCGATTGCAGGCGCGCAGCGGGCCTCATGACTTAACGCGTCGGATAATTGGGTGCTTCGCGTGTGATGGTAACGTCATGAACATGGCTTTCCCGTAATCCGGCATTGGTGATACGCACAAACTGCGCGCGTTCCTGTAGGTCGGCGATCGTGCGCGAACCTGTATAACCCATCGCAGCCTTTACGCCGCCGACAAGCTGATGAATGACATCACGTGCAGGCCCTTTGAAGGGCACCTGCCCTTCAATGCCTTCAGGGACCAGCTTAAGCTGATCCTTGATATCCTGTTGAAAATAGCGGTCAGCGGATCCGCGCGCCATTGCGCCCACGCTGCCCATGCCGCGATAGCTTTTATAGGCGCGGCCTTGATACAAAAATGTCTCGCCCGGTGCCTCTTCGGTGCCCGCGAGCAATGATCCTACCATAACCGAGGATGCACCAGCGGCAAGCGCCTTGGCCAAATCGCCCGATGTACGCAAACCGCCATCGGCAATGACAGGAATTCCGGATTTTGCCGCTTCTGCTGCTGATTCCATAATTGCCGTCAATTGCGGCACGCCAACGCCCGCAACCACGCGAGTGGTGCAGATTGATCCGGGGCCAATGCCAACCTTGATGCCATCTGCGCCCGCATCAATCAACGCGCGGGTGGCGGCGGCGGTTGCGACATTGCCAGCCACAATCTGAACCTCTGGAGCCATCCGCTTGATTTCGGCAACCGCAGCGGCGACCATCGCGCTATGGCCATGCGCCGTATCCACGACGATCAGGTCGCATTCGGCGTCAATTAACGCCTTTGTATAAGCCAAGCCTTTTTCACCGACGGTGGTCGCTGCAGCGACGCGCAACCGTCCGGAGCTATCCTTGGTCGCATTGGGGTAAAGAACAGCCTTTTCGATATCCTTGACCGTAATCAGGCCAATACAATGATAAGCATCATCCACAACCAACAGCTTCTCAATCCGCCGCTGATGCAGCAAACGCCGCGCTTCTTCTTGCGTGACGGACGCCGACACCGTCGCCAGATTTTCGTGTGTCATTAGTTCGGACACAGGTTGCGCTGGATTTTCGGCAAAGCGCACATCGCGGTTGGTTAATATGCCCGCAAGCTTTCCGCTCGCTTCCACCACCGGTATGCCGGAAATGGCATTGGCCAGCATCAGCGCCTGCGCTTCGGCCAATGTTGCATCTGGCGCGATGGTGATGGGGTTGACGACCATGCCGCTTTCAAAACGCTTCACCTGACGGACCGCGGCGCATTGTTCTTCGATGCTGAGATTGCGGTGCAAGACACCAATACCGCCAAGCTGCGCCATGACGATGGCCATGCGCGCTTCGGTCACGGTGTCCATCGCCGACGACAAAACGGGAATATTCAAAGAAATGCTTTTGGTCAGTCGCGTGCGTGTATCGGCTTGGCTGGGCAAAATATCGGACGCACCGGGCTGTAACAGCACGTCGTCAAATGTAAGACCGAGGGGAATTTCTTTCATGGGGCCACCGCTTTAAGCTTTGATTCGTGGCGGCCCATGTAAACAGTAACCTTTTTATTCGCCAGCCTTCTTCGCTTTATATTTTCGCGTATCGGCAAAATGGCGGCCGAGCGCGATATGGAGGTCGGCGTCTTCGGCTGCACCGCCCAATTCTGTAATGTCGGTCAACTCATCATTGGGACCATGATAATCACTGCCCAAAAATTTCTGCATCAGGTTCAGGTCGGCGAATGAACCGCCCACCATCAACGCAGGAACACCCTTTTGCGCCAGCGCCCACCCGTCCTGGCGTTGCAGGAAGGCATTGGCATCGGTAGACCCTTCAATTGCCCGACCCGTCTTCTTTGCAACGGATTCAACCTCGGCATCCAGCGGCGTTGTTCCCCGGCCAATAATCGCCACTTTCGACCCGCGCGGGGCAATCGCGATAGTGTCGATGTTTAACGAAAGAATGATCTGGTCCAAAGGCAGCACAGGTTTGTCAGCAAAGGCATAAGCGCCCAACAAGCCGCTTTCCTCTGCTGTGGTCGCCAGAAAATAGATATCACGATCATGCTTTTTCTTGGCCAAAGCTTCGGCAACTTCATTCATCACGGCAATGCCGCTGGCGTTATCAACCGCGCCATTACAAATACGGTCGGGCGCGCCTTCGGGCGCACAAATGCCCAGATGGTCCCAGTGCCCCATGAACAATAAAGCGCCGCTGTTTTTCTTGCGCCCGGGGATCTTGCCGATGACGTTGGAACTGTTGAAACGATATATGTCGGTTTTCACCTCCAGATCCGCTTCAATACCAAGCGCTTCTCCCGCATAATCCGCCTGTTTGGCATTGGTGCGTAATTTGTCCCAATCCTGTCCAGCCGCGGTAACCAACTCGACCACAAACTCGGTACTGATGGCGCCCTCCAATGGCGCGCGCTTCTCTCTGGCCTCCAGCGCGATAGGGCGCGACAAAAGCTGACGGCGCAATGTCGGCCAATTGCCTTGGCTGTCTCCCACAAAAATGACCGCCTCTGCACCCGCCGCAATCAAGGCTTCGCGACGGGCACGCGGCGATTTCATATTGTCCGGTACATTATCCGCACCAAATAGGACGATCGCTGCCTTACCCTTAACATCAGCCGCCACCTTACCATTCGCTGTCACGCCTGCTCCAGTGAATATCAATGGCACGTTGCTGCGCACATAAGCCGCTTGCTGACCGATCAGGACGATGTCGTCCGAAACGATCCGTAATTTCCGGCCTTTGGCGGTGAAAGCATGAGAAGAGCTGCCCCGCCCGCGTTGAATCAGCGGCACTGGATCAAACCAGCTGCCGTCGGCCGCCGCAGGTTTCAGCTCTGCCTTTGCCCAAGCTTCGGCAATATATTTGACTGTCTTGGCTTCGCCTTCGGTGCCCGGTTTGCGCCCTTCAAATGCGTCGCTGGCAAGTATTTCAACATGGCCGCGCAAGTCCGCCTCGGTCACGCCTTTTGCAGATAATGGCCCGCAAGCCAGCGCGGCTGTGCTTATAAGAAAGGCATAACGGGCAAGACGCATATTTATCGCTCCGGATCAGGATATAACGCCGCCCATCGCATGTCGGGAACGCTCTATCGTCAACTTCGCTTTCTCTACATGCATCGATTCAATCATGCGACACTTAAATCGCTACGCAGCGCCTCGGTTCGCCGCAATTCACTCTTCTGCTTCGGTAATATTTGCGGTCCGGAAATTAACAATATAGGGTGAAAAAATGTCTGAGTGGCTCGACACATTATCAACGCATTGGTTCTGGCTTGTGCTTGGGATCTCCCTAATACTCGCCGAATGGGTTGCGCGGGGCCGATATCTGATGTGGGTTGGCTTGGCTGCATTGATTATAGGCACAGCGGACTATTTCCTGCCCATCACCCTTGCCTATCAAGTCGCAATGTTCGTCATATTGTCCGTCTTGACCGTCTTTGCGGGTAAAAAGTTTCACCAGTAAACACGCCATCAAGCCAGAGATGCAACGCAATCATGCTTTACATCCGATCTAGACTGCCAAGATCAGGCGCCACAAAGGTCCGCCGAGCCTCCGCCGAAAATAGAAGCTCTTTGGAATAAAAGCGAAGCGGATAATCCCGGCGTCCGCGTGCTGATAGCAACAGGCTATTGACCGACTGATAGAGAAATAGGTGGCTCCCGACATCCGCGAAATGCGCCTTCACCGCTGCGACATACACTTGGGTGATTGTCTCGTGATAACCTTGGGCATCATCATTCACGCCGCCACTAGCGAGATTGTACCTCGATATAATCCCCGGCAATTCGCACTCTATATCAATATCGCAACGATCACGGACAAGCCAGCTGCACGCCGCCAAATGCGCCTCATGTGTCCACGCGTCACGCGGCAAAGTGGCAGCCAACAAGCCCTCACCAATAGCGACTATCGACGCATCATCGGCGAACAAGCGAACATCAAAACTGGACATTCTCCGGACTTCCAATCAGTCCGGCATATCCGGACGTGTTAAGGCACTTTAGGTGCCGACTGCCTAACACCTTCATCAACATGATCGGCAAATTGCGCGAAATTATCAATGAATTGTTGTGCCAGCTTTCGCGCCGTCACATCATATTCCGCGCTGTCGGACCATGCCGCCCGCGGGTCAAGGATGCCACTGTCGACGCCCGGCACCGCCACCGGAAATTCAAAGCCAAAGTTTGGATCCTGGCGGAATTCGGCATTGTTCAGGCTACCATCCAGCGCCGCATTCAAAAGCGCACGCGTGGCCTTTATCGGCATACGGCTGATGCCGGGCATCGTTGCCTTACCACCGGTCCAGCCAGTGTTGACCAACCAGCATTGGACACTGCCCTTGGCAATGCGCTCTTTCAACAAATTGCCATAGACGCTTGGGTGCCGCGGCATGAATGGCGCGCCAAAGCAGGTGGAGAATGTCGCCTCCGGCTCCGTTACGCCAATTTCGGTCCCGGCAACACGTGCCGTATAGCCCGAAAGGAAATGATACATCGCCTGATCCGGCGTTAACCGCGCGATGGGCGGCAACACGCCATAGGCATCGGCGGTCAGGAAGATGATCGTATTGGGCACGGGGCCCATATTTTTTTCCGATGTATTCGGAATAAATTCGATGGGGTACGAACCACGGCTATTTTCGGCGAGGCTGTTGTCGTCAAAGTCCAATTCGCGTGTTTTCGGGTCAATGACAACATTTTCAAGCACCGTGCCAAAACGCTTTGTAGTGGCGAAGATTTCAGGCTCCGCCTCAGGCGACAGCCGGATCATCTTGGCGTAGCATCCACCTTCAAAGTTGAAAACGGCGGTGTCGGACCAGCCATGTTCGTCATCACCTATCAATGTGCGGCTGGCGTCGGCTGACAATGTGGTCTTGCCGGTGCCTGACAGGCCAAAAAACACAGCGGTATGCCCATCCGCACCAATATTGGCCGAACAATGCATGGGCATCACGCCTTTTACCGGCAGCAAGTAATTGAGGATACCGAACACCGACTTCTTCATTTCGCCAGCATAAGCGGTGCCGCCAATCAGGATCAGCTTTTCAGTGAAGTTGACCGCAATCACCGTCTCACTGCGGCAACCATGGCGTGCCGGATCGGCGCGGAAGCTCGGCAAATCGATGATGGTATATTCGGGAACGAAGCTCGCCAATTCGTTTTGGGTCGGGCGCACCAGCAATGTGCGAATGAACAAATTATGCCACGCAAATTCGTTGATAACGCGGACATTGACCCGATGCTCAGGCTGCGACCCGCCAAACAGATCAGCAACATATAACTTGTCTTTACCGCCAAGCGCCGCAATGAAATCTTCCTTCAAAGCTGCGAAATGCGCGGGATCCATGGCGACATTGGTCTTGCCCCACCAGATGCTGTTTTCGGTTTCGGCGTCGCGGACAATATATTTATCCTTCGCCGAGCGGCCAGTATGCGCGCCGGTTTTGACAACAAGCGGACCATCCTTGGCCAGCATGCCTTCTGAATTGGCCAAAGCGGCTTCCACCAATGGCGCCGTGCCGAGGTTGCAAAACAGTGTCGCTTCTGTGTCGAAACCCTGTTGCGCAAGTGAGATATTCAGTGGTGTCGACATTACAAGCTCCGGCAAAAATTGCGAATCTAGTGCATACGTATGCACATTGAAGACGCCGCCGGTATACGATGCATCGTAGAAGGTCAAATAGGGGGCGTGTCATTTTGCAAGACACAGGTTATCCACGACAGACTTTGCTTAGAATGCGCAATTGATTGAACCCCCGCGTTTGCCACCCTATAGTTGAGATATGAGCGCAAATATCGCCTTGGTTGATGACGATCGGAACATCCTGACCTCTGTATCGATTGCGATGCAGGCAGAAGGATATGTGACGCGGATTTATTCGGACGGCGAAACGGCGTTAAAGGCTTTGTTCGAAAATCCCGCAGATCTTGGCATTTTCGATATTAAAATGCCGCGCATGGACGGGCTGGAATTGCTGCGGCGGTTGCGCGAAAAAAGCGACATGCCCGTCATCTTCCTCACATCAAAGGATGAGGAACTGGATGAGGCACTTGGTCTCGCCATGGGTGCTGATGACTATATAACTAAGCCATTTTCACAACGCCTGTTGATTGCACGGGTAAAAGCCATATTGCGACGCGCAACCTATGATAAAGCCCCCGGCAACGGTGAGGCAGAGCCCGAACCAGAACCGATGGTCCGCGGCAAGCTGGAAATGGACCCGGCTCGCCACCATGTCAGATGGGATGGGAAGTCGCTTACGCTGACGGTGACAGAGTTTATGATACTTGAGGCGCTGGCCAACCGACCGGGCGTCGTGCGCACCCGGGACCAGCTGATGGATGCGGCGTATCAGGACGACGTCTATGTGGATGACCGCACCATTGACAGCCATATCAAAAGGCTCCGGCGCAAATTCCGTGAAATTGACCCTGAATTCACCGCTATTGATACGCTTTATGGGGCCGGATATCGCTTCGCAGACAGCTGAGCCCGCGCATTTGCAGCTGGGATGGAGCCGGGGGTTATCGCTGACCGCCCGTATACTTGCCGTCAACCTCTTCGTACTTGCTCTGTTAGGCGCCGGTCTGTTCTTCCTCGACAGCTATCGCGTCCGCTTAATCGCCGAGCGCGAAAACGCAGCCCGCGTTCAGGCCAGTTTCCTTGTGTCCAGCCTGCCACTTATCGCCCCGGAAAAGCGAGATGACTATATCGCCAAATTTGGTCAATTGAACCTGTCGCGCATTCGGGTTTACGATCAAGACGGCACGAAAATATTGGACAGCTTTGCGGGCCGCGAACCCACTTATGTCTTTCGCGACCCCGACAGCGAACCCTGGCCCAAAATCGCGGCGCGGTGGATTGATGTCTTATTCGATTTTCTGGTCGGCGCGGCCAAGCTGGAACGCTATGTTGAACCTGCAGAAGACATCCCTTCGGCATGGCCAGAAATTCGCGCGGCAACGCCTTCCAATGCCGCATCAAAGGTAAGCTTTGCGCCAGACCTCACGCACATGATTAGCGCTGCCTCAACGGCGCGCGACCGAAGCTTGACTGTGCTAACAACTGCCAATGAACGCGACATCCGCTTGTTCGTCCGCGCAGAGCGGTTCAACGTCGGCATGTTTTTCCTATTCACGCTTGGCATCGGCGTTCTGCTCTCTGTATTCCTCGCCCGCACCATTGTTCGTCCATTGCGCCATTTGGCCCGCGCCGCTGTAAAGGTGCGGCTGGGCCGCGCCCAAGAAGTTACCGTTCCCCGCCTGCCCTCGCGTCGCGACGAAATTGGCATGCTGGCGCGTGCGCTATCGGATATGAGCATTGCGCTACGCCAGCGGATCGACGCGACCGAAGCCTTTGCTGCCGATGTCGCGCATGAAATCAAAAATCCCCTCGCTTCGTTACGGTCGGCGCTAGACGGCGCAGAGCGGATCGAAGATCCCCAATTGCGGAAACAACTCATGGACGTTGCAAAAGCAGACGTTCAGCGCATGGACCGCCTTATCAGCGATATTTCCGACGCCAGCCGTGTGGATTCGCAACTGGCCAAGGCAAAATTTGAACCCATCGACCTTGGCGATATGATCGAACAATTGCTTCAGGCACGCGAAGACCGGGGCAGCGACAAAGACGTCAACATTGCCTTTGCACGACCGCGCCGGAATATTACGACCGTCATGGGCGAAGATGTCCGTCTTGAACGCATGTTGACCAATTTGATCGACAATGCGGTGTCCTTCTCCCCGCCGGGGGCAGTTGTCGAAATATCCGCGACACTGGCTGAGGAAGACGTCATCATCCGGATCAGCGATGAAGGCCCTGGAGTGCCCCCACAAGATCGGGAGGCTATTTTCCGGCGTTTCCACAGTGAACGGCCGGCGACCGAGAATTTCGGCAAGCATAGCGGGCTTGGCCTCGCGATTGCGCGAACAATTATCGAAGGACATCATGGGCGCATTGGCGTGCGCGACCGGGTCGATGGCAAAGGCGGGGCATGTTTCGAAATCGCCCTGCCCTGCGCAGCTGCGGCAACACGCCCATGACTGCGATGGTCCATGGCAGCGCAGTCGCCATACAGGGCAACGGGCTGTTACTGCTTGGACCCTCCGGTAGCGGGAAATCAGACCTCGCGCTTCGCCTGATTGACCGGGGTGCAAAACTCATCTGCGACGATGTCGTAAACATCGAAAGCGGCAACAGCCTGCCACTACTGGCCTGTGCACCGAATATAGCTGGAAAAATTGAAGTGCGTGGTATCGGGATATGCTCCATCGATTTCGTCCATTCCGCGCCACTGCGCCTCATCGTGCAATTGGCACAGGACGTGGACCGCATGCCGCCGGAACATCAGCGCATCTCTTTAGCGGGGTATTCGGTACCGATGTTCAGGCTGCCCCCTTTTCACCCCAGCAGTGCAATAAAGGTGGAATGGGCGCTGCGCTCGGTTATTGATGCGGGATTGCACCCATTGGCAAACGCGGACGCCGCATTCAATGAAAGCGTAACAATGTGACCAAGAACGCAGCTTCCGAAACACAGAAAATCCTGCTGGTTACGGGCGTATCCGGGGCCGGCAAGACCACCGCGCTGAAAACACTGGAAGATATTGGCTGGGAAACGGTCGACAATTTTCCAATCAAGCTGGCAGGCCAGTTGCTTAAAATTCCCGCATCGGGTGGCGAAGACGGGCCGAATATTCCGCTGGCGCTGGGTTTTGATAGCCGCACACGCGGGTTTGACGCGGAGGCATTGATTCAGCAAATCAAGAAGCTGCAGTCCCAACCTAATCTAGAGATAATGACACTGTTTTTGGATTGCGCGGGCGTCGAGATTGAACGGCGCTATGCGGAAACCCGCCGCCGTCATCCCATGGCTCAAGACCGGCCCGCGATGGACGGCATCTCCATTGATCGGTCCGTGATGGAGCCATTTCGCCGATGGGCGGAGTCCGTGATTGATACCAGCAAGCTGTCGGCACATGATTTGCAAGTCGTCATCCGTGAACGATTTAGCAGTGATACGTCCCCGCACACTAATATCACGGTTTCAAGCTTTGGCTTTTCGCGCGGGGTCCCGCACAATGCCGACCTGCTATTCGACTTGCGTTTTTTGCGGAACCCGCATTGGGACAGCCATTTGCGGCCCATGACAGGTTTGGATGCGGCGGTTGCCGATTATGTTGCCGCCGACCCGAAATATGATGAAGCCTTGCAGAAAATCCGTGACCTGCTGGGTTTCCTGCTGCCGCTCTACGACGCGCAGGGGAAGGCTTATGTCAACATCGCTTTTGGGTGCACGGGTGGGCGTCACAGGTCCGTGCATGTTGCGGAAACTTTTGGCAATTGGTTGCGTGAAGATGGCTTTACCTTGCAGGTGGCACATCGCGATCTGGCATCAAGACCAATTGACGCGCTGGAAGAGCCTGCTAACGGCGCAGACAGAGTAACGTCGCGACAAGGCAGCAACATCACATGATCGGTTTGATTTTAGTCACGCATGGCAAACTGGCGAACGAGTTTCTGGTCGCGCTTGAACATGTTGTGGGGCCACAAAAGGATGTCGCGACCATCTGCATCGGCCCGCATGATGACATGGAAGCGCGGCGCAATGAAATCGCGGCAGCCATCAAAAAGGTCGACACCGGTAAAGGCGTCATCATCCTATCCGATTTATTCGGGGGAACGCCCTCAAATCTCTCCATTTCCTTGCTGGATAGTGGGCGCGTTGAAGTGATCGCGGGCGTGAACCTCCCGATGCTTATCCGCCTAGATAGCGCGCGCAAGAACCTCGACGTGAAAGAAGCGGTCGCAGCCGCGCGTGAAGCAGGACGTAAATATATCAGTGTTGCGTCTGAAGTGCTTGAAGCGTCAAGATGACCCGGATCAGCCGCACCGTCACTATTGTTAACATAAAGGGCCTCCACGCCCGTGCCAGCGCAAAATTTGTGACCTTCGTGTCCCGTTTACCCGAAGGGATCAGCGTTGAGGTCGAAAAGGATGGTCAATCCGTGACTGGCACTTCCATCATGGGCTTAATGATGCTGGGCGCGGCCAAGGGTAGCGAAATCACGATTCATGTCGAAGGTGAACAGGCCGAACTCGCGATTGAAAAGCTGGTCGGTTTGGTAGTCGACGGTTTTGGCGAAGATTGATGCGCCGTGAAATTACCGGATTTTCCAACCCGCTGTTAAAGGAAATACGCGGGCTTCGTGAAAAGAAGCTTCGTAAACGCGCCGGGCTATTCCTTGCCGAAGGGCTGCGCATTATGACCGAGGCGCGGGTAGCAGGATTTCTTCCCGAAATGCTGTTTCGCGTTAAAGACCGGCCCGTACACGACCTTGAGGTGGCGTTAGAGGCCGAAGTTCTTGCGAATAATGGCGACGTTATCGAAACCAGTGCCGAGATCATGGCGAAGCTGTCCGGAAAGGACAACGCCCAAACCGTAGTGGGCGTCTATCGCGACCATGGAACCGCATTGGCGGACGTGGATCGCACGGCAGCTCCAATCTGGCTTGTGGCGCAATCCATGCGTGATCCGGGCAATCTTGGCACGATGTTGCGCACCGGCGATGCGGTGGGGGCTGGCGGCCTGATCCTGATTGATGATTGCACCGACCCGTTTTCTGTGGAGTCCGTCCGCGCCAGCATGGGCGCCATTTTCACGCAAAAGATCGTGCAATGCCGGTGGGAAGACTTCACCGCTTGGTTGCGATCGGGTGAAGGCCAATTGGTCGGCACCAGCCTGCAGACCGACACCGATTACCAAGCTGCCCGCTACAGCGCGCCATGCTTCATCCTGACGGGTAATGAGGCGCAGGGCCTGCCGGACGATTATGAAGCCGCATGCGACCAACTGGTCAAAATGCCCATGCGGGGCAAGGCGGACAGCTTAAATGCGGCGGTCGCCACTGCGGTTATGGCCTATGAGGTCCTGAATCAGTTTCGGCATTCCGAAGCTCGTTAGGCCTCAGGCATTAGCGTCGCGTTGGTCCTCAATCGGTTGCGACATTTCCCCCTCGCCATAACGCGGCAAAGCTTCGACCACAGGAACCTCTTCCAACTCACGCTTGCCGGTTTCAATGTTCAGATCGGCAAATTTCCGTCCCGTCGAAATGACATTGCGTTCGAAGCTACCGACAAATTTATTATAATTATTCACCGCCGACGAAAGCCCGCTACCGACCGATTTCAGATGCTGTGCCGCCACCGCAATACGGTCATACATTTCCTTGCCAAGTGCCCCGATTTGCTTCGCCTCGCGCGCTAGCCCCTCTTGCCGCCAGACGCTGGCAACGGTGCGCGCAATGGCGACCAAGTTTGTCGGCGTCGCCAACAGAACTTTCTTATCAAAGGCGAAATCCCACAATTGCGGCTCATGCTCCAATGCTGCCGCAAGGAAATGTTCACCCGGCACAAACATGATGACATAATCGGGCGCTTCGGAAAATTGATCCCAATAGGCCTTGCGCGATAAGCCATCGATATGGTTCTTCATGGATTGCGTGTGGCGCGCCATGGCAACCGCACGGACATCATCATCCACTGAGTCAAATGCGTCCTGATAGTCGTTTAAGGACACCTTGGCGTCGATCACCAACGTCCTGCCGCCGGGGACATGGATGACGGCGTCCGGCCGCAGCCGTAAACCATCACCAACATCGATACTGGTTTCCAGATCGAAATCGACATGCTCCGACAGGCCGCAGCTTTCGAGCACATTCTTCAACTGCTGCTCCCCCCAGCGCCCACGCGCCTTGGGCGCATTTCGCAAGGAGTTCATTAAGCCAGAAGCGACGCTCGACACGCGTTCCTGACCCAAGCGCATTTCACCGATTAAGCCTTTCAGATCGCCATAGGCTTCGGTCCGGTCCTTCTCGATCTTGCCGACCTGCTCTTCATAAGCCTTCAGCTTTTCTCCTACCGGGCCCAGCAACTGCTTCAGCCGCTCTTCATTCTTCTCGCCGGCCTGATGGAAGCGTTCATCGGCGCGTTGCAGGAACGCGGCCTGCGCCTCGCCCAATAATTTCTGGCCAATCTCACCAAATTGCGCGGACAGGTTTTCTTTCGCATTGCCTAACGCCGCGATCTGTTCTTCAAAGCTCCGCTCGCGTTCTTCCAAACTGGTTTCAAGCCGCGCCAAGCGGTCCTTTACACTGTCCCGCTCGACAACCACCTGATCCAGCATCGCCCGCAACTGCGTGGTCGTTTCCTGCCCTGCTTTGCCCATGCGGCTGCCCGCAAACCAGCCAAGCAACAGCCCGCCCAACAAAGCAAAAACCACGACGACAATGACGATCAACGGCTCCAACGGCCACCTCCAAGATTAGAACGAAACTGGAACATAGCCCCTGAAGGGCGAAGGTCAAGTGGCTTCGGTGACGTTCCGTCGCGCTGTCTTTACCCGTGCGTAGCTCATCACGCTCAACGGCAGCAGAGCGATATAAATGACGCCGACACCGATGAGCGCAACCCATGGCGCCGCAACCAAGGTTGCCGTAAACAGGCCAAGGACCGCCAACGCCATAAAACGCAGGCTTCGGCGCACCTTGATCGACGACCAGCTAAAGGTCGCAACATTGGAAATCATCAAAAGCGCACACAGCAACAGCCATGGCGCAATGAAGCGATAATCGCGCACCCAATCCGCCCCAGTTTCAAACCATATCATCATCGGCAATAAAGCCATCGCCGCCCCCGCTGGTGACGGAACGCCGGTGTTGAAGCCAGCAGACTTATGCGGTTGGTTTTCTGTATCAATCTGTGCGTTAAACCTTGCCAGACGTAATGCCGCACACAGCACGAAGAATGCCGATATGGTCCAACCAAAGCGCGGCATGTCCTGCATGACCCACATATATATGATCAAAGCAGGCGTGGCGCCAAAGGCAATGACGTCCGACAGCGAATCGAGTTCAGCGCCAAAACGGCTTTCGCCTTTCAACATTCGCGCGATACGGCCATCCATGGCATCGAGCACGCCGGCAACCACGATCGCGGCAACGGCATTTTCCCAGCGCCCCTGCATCGCAAACCAAGCGCCGGACAAGCCCGTGCAGAGCGCTAGCGCCGTGACGGCGTTAGGGGCAAGTGCGCGCAAGGATATGCCAGGACGAGAGGGCTGCGCGTTCATCAATGCGCGACGGCGATCAGGTCCTGGTCAACGCCGATTTCGGCGAGAACCGTTTCTCCAGCAACGCAACGCTGCCCCTTGATTACGCGCGATGCCGTGCCGTGCGGCAAATACACATCAACGCGGCTACCAAAACGGATTAAGCCTACCCGCTGCCCATTGGCAACATTGTCGCCTTCTTTCACAAAGGCGATGATGCGGCGCGCAACCAAGCCAGCGATTTGCGTAAAGCCGATACGCACGCCATCGCTACGTTCCACGAGGAAATGTTGGCGTTCATTTTCTTCGCTCGCCTTATCAAGGTCGGCATTGAGGAATTTACCCGCGATATAGACAACGCGCGTAATTGTGCCGCGAATGGGCGTCCGGTTAATGTGAACGTCAAAAACGCTCATAAAAATCGACACGCGGGTCATGGGCTGGTCACCCAAGCCATCGGGTCCGCGAAGTTCCTGCGGCGGAAGGACTTGTTCGATTAACGTAACAAGCCCATCGGCGGGCGACACGATAAACCGCTCGTCAATTGGCGTCGTACGCGCAGGGTCACGAAAGAAAGCCAGCGTCCATATGGTGACGGCTCCCATCGGCCAAGCCAGCGTTTCCCAAGCCATAAAAGCGAAAAACAGGGTTATGCCTGCGGCGATAAGTCCGAACTTGCGGCCCTCAGGGTGGACGGGTGGAAACGACCATTTCGCAACCCCGGCACCGCGGTTTGTCAATTCTTGTCTACTCATCTGACTTAGCTAGGGGATGCGCTGCCATCTTACAACCTAAGATACAATTTCAGCCATTTCAGACATTATTGGCGATGCAGTTGAACAAACGGCAGACTTTGCTATGGCACCGCTCAACATCCCATCTCCCTAATGGAAAGTGCTTTCTCATATGACAAAAATTAAGGTCAAAAACCCCGTTGTCGAGCTTGATGGCGACGAAATGACACGGATCATCTGGGAATGGATTCGTGAACGACTCATTTTGCCATATCTTGATATCGATCTGAAATATTACGACCTTGGCATGGAATATCGCGATAAGACCAATGATAAGGTCACCGTCGATTCCGCCAACGCTATCCGCGAATTTGGCGTCGGCGTAAAATGCGCCACGATCACGCCAGATGAAGCGCGCGTTGAAGAATTCGGCCTACAGAAGATGTGGAAATCGCCCAATGGCACGATCCGCAACATTTTGGGCGGCGTAGTTTTCCGCGAGCCAATCGTCATCGAAAACGTACCGCGCCTGATTCCGGGCTGGACGGACCCCATCGTGATTGGCCGTCATGCGTTCGGTGACCAATATCGCGCGACTGATTTCCTGGTTCCCGGTCCTGGCACGCTGCGTCTCGTTTGGGATGGCGATGATGGGCAGAAAATTGACGAAGAGGTATTCCGTTACCCCTCGCCTGGCGTTGCGCTGGCGATGTACAATCTCGACGATTCCATCCGCGACTTTGCCCGTGCGTCGTTAAACTATGGTGTGACCCGCGAATGGCCCGTCTATTTGTCGACGAAGAACACGATCCTCAAATATTATGATGGCCGCTTCAAGGATCTGTTCCAGGAAGTTTACGAAACCGAATTTGCAGCAAAGTTCAAAGACTTGGGCATTGTCTATGAGCACCGTTTGATCGACGACATGGTCGCATCGGCGCTGAAATGGTCAGGCAAGTTCATCTGGGCTTGTAAGAATTATGATGGCGACGTGCAGTCTGATCAGGTTGCACAAGGTTTCGGCTCACTCGGCCTGATGACCTCCATCCTGATGACACCAGACGGCAAGACCATTGAAGCCGAGGCCGCGCACGGCACGGTTACGCGCCACTATCGCCAACATCAGCAAGGCAAGGCAACCTCAACCAACCCGATTGCGTCCATTTTTGCTTGGACGGGCGGACTTAAATTCCGCGGCAAGTTCGACGAAACGCCTGAAGTCACGCGCTTTGCCGAAACGCTGGAAGAAGTCTGCATTCAAACCGTTGAAGATGGCCATATGACAAAGGATCTCGCGATCCTTATCGGTCCGGATCAGGCTTGGATGACCACAGAGCAGTTTTTTGAGCAGGTTCGCGCCAATCTCGAAATCAAAATGGGTAGCTGGATGTAACGCCAGCGCATGTGAATATGAAAGAGCGCGGGGGCAACTCCCGCGCTTTTTTATTGCCCTGCCCTTTCATTCTTATGCCGCCTGTGCGTAAATGCAGCTATGGCAGGTGAACTACAAACCGAAGGCATTAGCGATCTGCTCGTAATATTGGGCGCAGCGGGAATAGTCATCCCTGCATTTGCCCGGCTTCGCATTACGCCTATCATTGGCTTCATATTGGTCGGCATAATGGTCGGCCCAATGGGACTTGGATCTTTGGTGTCCATGTACCCAATGCTCGAATGGGTCACCATCACCAATCCAGAGGCTATTCATCCCATCGGCGAATATGGCATTATTTTATTGCTGTTTTCCATTGGTCTTGAACTATCCTTCCGTAGATTATGGAAAATGCGGCGCTTGGTGTTCGGCGTCGGCGCAGCGCAATTATTTGGCGCGGGCTTGATTATTGCGGCTGGTTTATATGCTTTCGGATATGGCGCGACCGCCGCGATCGGCATTGGGATTGCATTAGCGCTCTCGTCGACGGCTTTGGTAATCCCAATATCCGGCACGCATTCCGCCGTTGGCAAGTCCGCGCTGGCCATGTTGCTTTTCGAAGATTTGGCCATTGTGCCGATCATATTCATTTTGGGTGCATTGGCGCCGCAAGCCGGCGCGGATTCATGGTCAGGTCTCGTCACCGTATTGTGGCAAGGTGGCCTTGTCATCGTTGCCATGCTTGTGCTTGGCCGATTTTTCCTGCCCCGCTTATTCGGACAAGCCGCACGCACAAAAAGCCCTGAGTTATTTGTATCGGTCAGCTTGCTCGTCGTCATTGTTGCAAGTCTGGCGACGGGTGCAGTTGGCCTCTCGCCCATAGTGGGTGCAATGATCGCTGGTCTCTTAATCGCCGAGACCGATTATCATAATGAAGTGGGTGTTATGACTGCGCCCTTCAAAGGGTTAGCGCTGGGTGTCTTTCTCATCAGCATTGGCATGCAGGTCGATTTGCGTTTCGTCGCTGCCAATTGGGCCGCCTTGGTTGGTGCCGTGGCGGCGGTGGTGCTTGTTAAAGCCGCTGTGACGGCAATTTTGTTGAAATTGAACGGGGCACGAACGGGTACCGCAGCCGAAACAGGCGTCCTTATGGGCAGCCCGTCCGAAACAACTCTCATCGTCTTAGGCGTCGCGGGCGCAGCGCAGATCATTGACACTGCCACCGTTAATTTCTGGCAAGTGGCCACCGCAGTTGGCCTTACGATCACGCCGATATTGGCGCGCATCGGTCATGATATGGCCCGCCGTCTGGAGTTGCGAGAGAGTGATGAGGAGATCTACGAACAAGACCCAACGCATGAACCACGAACGGTCGTAATTGGTTTTGGCCGGGTCGGAAATCTGGTGGCTGACATGCTAATCATGCATGGCCAGCCTTATGTTGCCGTGGAATCCAATATCGACGCGGTAGCCGCGGCGCGGCGCGGGGGTTACAAGGTTGTTTATGGTGACATCTCAAGGCCCGAGACGTTGGATAAATTGAGCTTGGGTCATGCCAAGGCCCTAATCCTGACAATGGACCAACCGGTATTGGCCGAACATATCGTCAAGCGCGTTCGTAAATGGTTACCCGATATCACCATAGTAGCGCGCGCGCGTGATCCGGATCATGCCGCGCGACTCTATCAAGCGGGCGTCACTGACGCCGTGCCCGAAACGCTGGAAAGCTCGCTTCAGCTATCGGAGGCTGTGTTAGTAGACCTTGGCGTTGCCATGGGTCCCGTCATCGCATCAATCCACGAAAAGCGCGACGAATTCAGGCGGCAGATTAAAGAAGCCGGGGGCCTTGAGGAGGCCCCCAAGCTCAAAATCACCTCTTAACCCGCGATTTTCGCCTTGATCGCATCCAACGCGGCTTGCGCCAAATCGGCACCTGCAGGACCACCGCCTTGCGCCATATCGGGACGTCCGCCACCGCCCTGCGCGCCCATGGCCTCGGTCGCCGCACGCACAAGGTCAGGCGCGGTTACGGTGCCATGCAAGGCAGGCGAGACGGCAACTACAACCGTGTTGCTGTTTTCATTGGCAGCAATGATGGCCACGATGCCCGTGCCAATGGCCTTCATCTGATCATCGGCAAGGCCGCGGAGCATTTTTGGTTCAATGCCAGCGATAACCTGCCCCATGAAGGTGACACCACCGATTTGTTCGGCCTCTGCCTTCGGACCACCACCACCAGACAGCGCAAGCGCGGTCTTGGCTTCGGACAGTTCCTTCTCCATCCGCTTGCGTTCGTTCATGAGCGTTTCGATACGCACGCTTACTTCGTCCGGCGCCGTCTTCAACATTGCGGCCACATTCTTCAACTGCGTCTCACGGCCAACAAGCCATAAGCGCGCCGCCTCACCCGTCAGCGCCTCGATGCGGCGAATACCGCTTGCCACTGCGCCTTCGGAGATAATCGTGAACAAAGCGATGTCGCCCAAGGCGTTAACATGGGTGCCGCCGCACAGTTCCAACGAATAATGCGTGTCTTCGCTCTTACCCATCGTCAGCACGCGGACTTCTTCACCATATTTTTCGCCAAACAAGGCTAGCGCGCCCGCAGCGACGGCATCATCGGGGGTCATCAAACGCGTCGTCACCGCGTCATTGCCGCGGATTTGGGCGTTTACGTCCGCCTCGATCATCGCAATCTCTTGCGGAGTAACTGCCTGGTTATGCGAAAAATCGAACCGCAAGCGATCCGGCGCCACCATGCTGCCTTTTTGCGTTACATGTTCGCCCAAGCGATCGCGCAATGACGCATGTAGTAAGTGCGTGGCGCTATGGTTCGCTCGCAACGTGTTACGACGCTGGGTGTCGATTTTCAGCGTCACGAAATCGCCGACTTTTATTTCGCCTGTGCCAATTATGACCTGATGGGCATGCAAACGGCCTAAGGGCTTTGCCGTGTCCGTCACTTCGCCACGCATATTGCTGCTGGAAATTACGCCAGCGTCACCCATCTGGCCGCCGCTCTCGCCGTAAAATGGCGTTTGGTTGGTGATGACCGTGACTGTGTCTTTGGCGCCCGCCGATTGCACTTCTGTGCCATCCTTCACGAGCGCAACCACCTGCCCCTCGCCCTCATTGGCGGCATAGCCTGTGAATTCGGTGCTACCGACACGTTCGGCAATGTCAAACCAGACATCATCCGAAGCCTTTGCGCCAGAACCCTTCCATGCAGCGCGCGCCATTGCTTTTTGATTGTTCATCGCGGTTTCAAAGCCTGCCTGATCAATACCAAAGCCTTGCGCACGCAACGCATCTTCGGTCAGGTCATATGGGAAACCGTAAGTGTCATATAGCTTGAACGCTGTGTCACCTGCCAAAACATCACCCGGTGTCATGCCAGCGGTTGCTTCGTCGAGCAGCTTAATGCCCTTATCCAGCGTCCGGCGGAACTGCGTTTCCTCTTGCTTCAACGTCGCCTCAATCATGGGCTGCGCGCGCAATAATTCAGGATAAGCGGCGCCCATTTCGGCGGCGAGGCTTCCGACCAAGCGGTGCATCAACGGCTCTTTCGCACCAAGAATATGGGCATGGCGCATGGCGCGGCGCATGATCCGCCGCAGAACATAGCCACGGCCCTCATTCGACGGCATCACGCCATCGGCAAGCAGGAAGCTGGTCGAGCGCAAATGGTCCGCAATGACGCGATGGCTCGCCTTTTGTTCGCCAACCGCCTTTGTGCCCGTGAGCTCTTCTGACGCGTTGATCAACGCCTTGAACGTATCGGTGTCGTAATTGTCCGTTACGCCCTGCATAACGGCAGCAATCCGCTCCAGCCCCATGCCCGTATCGATAGACGGCTTGGGCAATGGCACATCGGTGCCGTCGTCCTGCCGTTCAAACTGCATGAACACGAGGTTCCAAATTTCGACAAAACGGTCGCCATCTTCATCGGGGCTTCCCGGAGGTCCTCCGAAAATATGGTCGCCATGGTCGTAGAATATCTCGCTGCACGGTCCGCAAGGACCAGTGTCGCCCATCGACCAGAAATTGTCGTTGGTTGAAATTCGGATGATGCGTTCTTCAGGCAGGCCGGCAATTTTGCGCCACAGTTCAAACGCCTCATCATCGGTGTGATAGACGGTGGTCGTTAACCGTGCGGGGTCCAGCCCCCATTCCTTGGTCAACAACGTCCAAGCATGGGTAATCGCCTGCTCTTTGAAATAATCGCCGAACGAAAAATTGCCGAGCATTTCAAAAAACGTGTGGTGCCGCGCCGTGTAGCCCACATTGTCGAGGTCGTTATGCTTGCCCCCGGCCCGCACGCATTTCTGGCTTGAGGCTGCACGCGGTGTTTCGCGACTTTCAAGGCCCGTGAACACGTTCTTGAACGGCACCATGCCGGCATTGACGAACATCAATGTCGGGTCATTATAGGGCACGAGCGGTGCAGACTGCACTATGTCATGATTGGCACCCCCGAAATAATCGAGGAAGCCGCGGCGAATATCATTGGTCGATGTCATAATGACAGCGACTTAGGGAACGACTCGCCGCGCTGCAAGCCGGATATGCAGTTTGCGGGCACCATCATGCATAGGCATATGGCCCGCCCTTTTGCAGAGCGGCCTGATAGGCTGGGCGGGCATGGATTTTTTCAACAAAAGCAGTGAGGTTTGGCAGATTTGCTGCGCGGCCCATTTTCACCGCGGCTTCGGCCGGAAAGCTCATCATGATATCCGCGCCCGTGAGGGCATCCCCCACAAACCAGCCTGTCGCTTTCAAATTGTCGTCCATGAACGCAAAATGGCTGTCGAGTTGCTGATTGATACGCGGATGCAAAGGCGCCGCAGCGTCGCCCAACCGTGCCGTGTACAGATTCAACAAGATTGGTGTCATCGCCGAGCCTTCGGCAAAATGCATGAACTCCAGATAGCGGATGTGCGCGTCCGTGCCACGCGCAGGAACGAGGTGATCCCCATTATGCCGCGCGCACAGATATTCAACGATTGCGCCAGATTCGTAAATGATTTTACCTTCATCTTCTATCAACGGCGATTTACCCAAAGAATGGACCTTCAATAACGCTTCGGGCGCAAGATTGGTAACGGCATCGCGGGCATGATGGCGAATTTCATAAGGAAGGTTCAGCTCTTCAAGCAGCCACAAGATGCGTTGCGAACGCGAATTGTTGAGATGGTGTACGATGATGGTCATGCCTGCTTCCTTATAAATGGTCGTAATTTTGATGCATTTGCGCCGCGATTTCGCGCACCAGCTTGGCCGCGACGATAGCCGTTATGTCGTTCACGTCGCGCCTGGGGTTAAGTTCGACGATGTCCGCGCCCACGATCCGCGCGCGTTGTTTGGCAATGATGGACAGGACTTCGCGGACCGTTAAGCCACCGGGTTCTGGATGTGCCACACCGGGCGCTTCGGACGGGTCAATGCCGTCAAGGTCAACGCTGATATATAATGGGCCATCAAGGATCGGCACCATCCCGAGATCAAAGTCAAGCATCGGTAAAATTTCGACATTGTAACGCGCCGCCTGTGCGCGGCAGTGCTGGTTCAGCGTGCGAATGCCAACCTGAACAATATGCTTTGCATGCCCCCCTTCCAATATGCGTGCAAAGGGCGAGGCGTGGCTGCGCGGATTGCCCTCGAAATCAGCATATAGATCGGGATGGGCATCAAAATGAAGGATGTTCAGTGGTCCATGCCGCGCCGCCAGCGCCGCAACGACAGGGTAGCTCACCGCATGATCCCCGCCAAGTACCAGCGGGATAGCATCTGCGTTGATTGTCTCAGTGACCGCCTCTGCAATCAGGGTGTCATCGGCAGCGCAGTCAACGTCCGATAAGGGCAAATCACCAATATCTTTGAGCGCGATATCGACGCCGATTTCAAAACCCGACTGGGCGGAAAGATTGCCTCTGTCGCTCCACAATGCCGCGCGAATGGCTGGTGGTGCCAAGGCCGCGCCGCGTTCGAACGAGCTGTTCTGATCGGTCGGTAATCCTATGAGATGAATGACGGGACGCATGCAGCTAGTAGTGGTCCTGCTATCCTGCCTGTCAAGATATTAGCGCACTGCAAGCCATACAGCCGGAACCTCGAGGGCACCTCCATCACAAAGCAAAATGACCCGCCCCAGGGTGGACCGGGGCGGGCCGAAAGCAGCGGCCTCAGGCAAGACCGCGCTTGTTCTTAAAAATCCTAAACGTCGTCGTCCGCATCTGGCCCTGTCATCAGGACCTCTGCGACTTCCTCGGTCTTTCCGCGAATGGCGGCTTCCAACCGAGCCGCTACCTCCGGATTTTCTGTCAGATAGCTTTTCGAATTCTCGCGGCCTTGGCCGATGCGGATCGAGTCATAGCTAAACCAGCTACCCGATTTTTCGACCAATCCAGCCTTTACGCCCAGATCAAGTAACTCACCCGTTTTGGAGATGCCTTCGCCATACATGATGTCAAATTCGACTTGCTTGAATGGCGGTGCCACCTTGTTCTTCACAACCTTCACGCGGGTCGTATTGCCGACAATGTCTTCACCTGCCTTGATCTGGCCTGTGCGGCGGATATCCAAACGCACGGAAGCGTAAAATTTCAACGCATTGCCGCCGGTTGTTGTTTCTGGCGAGCCATACATGACACCAATCTTCATACGAATTTGGTTGATGAAGATGACCATGCAGTTCGACCGGCTAATCGAACCGGTAATCTTGCGCAGCGCTTGGCTCATCAAACGGGCTTGCAGGCCCACATGGCTGTCGCCCATTTCACCTTCGATTTCTGCGCGCGGTACAAGTGCCGCGACCGAATCGATGACGATGATGTCCACCGCGTTTGAACGCACCAGCGTGTCGGCAATTTCCAGCGCTTGCTCACCTGTATCCGGCTGCGACACAATCAAATTGTCGACATCCACACCAAGCTTCTTGGCATAAGCGGGGTCAAGCGCATGCTCTGCGTCAATGAATGCCGCTGTGCCGCCTGCCTTTTGCGCCTCTGCAATCACATGCAGGGTCAATGTCGTCTTACCCGAACTTTCAGGGCCATAAATTTCAATCACGCGCCCCTTGGGCAAGCCACCAATGCCAAGCGCGATGTCCAACCCAAGCGAACCCGTCGACACAGCATCAATACTAATCGCCTCACGACTGCCCAGCTTCATCGCCGAACCCTTGCCGAATGCGCGATCAATCTGCGCCAAGGCAGCTTCTAATGCCTTTTCACGTTCCGAATTTTTCATACCGTTTGCCTGATTCCCATCAATTATCTTGAGACTTGCTGCCATTTTTCCACTCCTTAGCGTCATGCCTATTCCGAAAAACCTCCCCGGAACAACACCTATGTACGCGTTCTGTTCTTAAAGAACAAGAGTGGAACAAAAAAATTTACATGTTCTATTTCAATATCTAACCTGATTACCCTATGCAAGCGCGTCTTGAACCGCTTCGGCAATTTGCTGGACAGAAAAAGGCTTAGCCAAGAACGCGACATTGTCGAGGCTGATCGTTTGGCGCAATTGTTCCTCGGCATAGCCAGAGATGAACAGCAAACGGACATCCCCATAAGTTTTGCGCAATTGTTGTGCCATCGATGGCCCATCCAAATGCGGCATTACGACATCGGATATAACCAGATCATAACGCTTCCCGTCGGCAAAGAGTTTCAGCGCTTGTTCGCCATCGCCCGCGGTTTCCACCACATAACCTTGCCGTACCAGCGCCCGTTCAGCCACAGCGCGCACCATATCCTCGTCTTCAACGATCAATATCCGGCCGCTGCCCCAAAATTCCTTTTGTATGTAGGATTCGCGCTTGCCAGTGTCTGGCGCGGGGACATCGCCACTGTAGGCTGGCAAGAAGATGTCAAACCGCGTTCCCTTTCCTAGTTGAGAGTCTGCAAAAATAAACCCGCCCGATTGTTTGACGATACCGTAGACAGTCGACAGACCAAGCCCTGTGCCTTTCCCCAATTCCTTAGTGGTGAAAAACGGTTCGAATATTTTCGACAGATTTTCCTTCGGAATGCCAACGCCGCTGTCTTCGACAGACAATTGGACATAATCACCGACGGGCAAAAATTCGCGGCCCATAGCGGCGACTTCACGTTGGCTGACAGCCGCTGTGCGGATATGGACGACGCCACCCTTGGGCATGGCGTCACGCGCGTTCACGCCCAAGTTGACGATGACTTGTTCAAGTTGCCCCGGGTCAGCCCGCACTGCGCCAACACCGACCCCATGATGCACCTCAAGCTGCACCGTCTCGCCCAACAGCCGCTTTAACAAGTTGGATACATCGGCCACCACATTGGCGAGTTGCAAGATTTGCGGACGTAAGGTTTGCTGACGCGAAAAAGCCAACAACTGGCGCGTCAGGCTGGCTGCACGGTTGGAGTTATTCTTGATCTGCTGGATATCGTCATAATCGTTGTCGCCGGGCTGATGGCGCATCAACATCAGGTCGCAATAGCCAATGATCGCAGTCAGGATATTGTTGAAATCATGCGCAACACCCCCCGCAAGCTGACCAATGGATTCCATCTTCGTCTGCTGTGCAACTTGGCGTTTCAGAATAATCTCTTCGCTATCATCTTTCAGCCCGAGCAACACTGCAGCCTCACCCAATCCGCGCACCCCTGCAATCGATAAAGCGATCACCTCGTCCGGCCGCTCTTTCAACCGGATCGCGATATCGCCAGAGGTCATCGACCTGCGGCTATAGCGGCGAATGCTCTCGAGCACCGCGCCCTTATCCTCATTGATAACAAGGTCGGCGGGATAAGGTGGGAGTATATGCGCCTCAACGCCTAGAACGCGCGCAAAGGCGTCATTGGCAAACAGAAACCGTCCATCACGATCAACTAGGGCAAGCCCCAGTGGAAGCGTCGATAGCAATTGTTCCACATGTGCCAGTGCCAAGCCGCGATCCACTTTCGCGCTTTCTTCATCGACCACTAGCAAAAGCGCCGCGCTTTCAGCATTTTGTTCGTCCAAAGGCACCTGCAGCAACCGGATTGGCAAACCCCAGAGCCCTTCACTTTCAAAGTACACGCTGCCTTTCTCATCCATCCGGACAAAATCGGCAAAGAGCCGACCAAGAATAGGCTGCTGATCCCCGCTAGCCGCGCGTGATGCAAAAGCGTCATTGGCCGCACACACTCTGCCATCTGTGGTCACGGCGAGCGCCATCACACCGCTGCTGGACATGGCTGCGCCGATATGCCCCGTAATCATCTCAATCGCGCGGCGCTCCATGTCGATTTCCTCGGCCGCCACAAAATGCCACATCAGATATTCGTCGGCCATGCCTACGCGAGCGACTTTCACGCTATAGGCGCGCCTCTCATTTACGATCGCCGCGACATCGGCGTTTCCGTCGCGCCATGCCGCAGAAGCCGCGGCATCCAGTAAGGCGCGATTAGCATTATCCAATCCAATATCTGGTGGAGCTTTCAATCCCGGAAAGGCATTCGTGAAATGGTCATTGGCGCAAACCAAATGACCCGCCCTGTCGCTGATCGCGATGGCAGCATTGTTCAACTGAACTGCCGCATGGGTTATCGACCAGTCGGGTACTGAAAGCGCAGACGCGCCCTCAACAGCAGGTCCGCTACGGAAAAAATGAATAAGGCCAGCGACAGCGATTATCGCAGCAACGGTTGCCCCCAGAAGGATGACATTTTTAGTGGAGAACCAAAGAATTGCGAGCGACAATATGCTCGTCAGCACCAAGGTTCCAAGCTTTTGTAAATCCCGTCGCGAAGATAGCTCGACATCCCCGCCAAGTATCTGAACATCTGTCGGCGGCGATATCTTTTTCAAAACGGCCCCTTACCCGATAAGATCCTGCGGCTCAGACTTATGGTGAAATTTACCCTGCCCTAGGGCTGGAACGCATCGTGTGATTTGTCAAGATTTCGTAATAGCCTAGTGGAACTGCTGCAAACCCACCGAGCTTCATTTACCTGACGGAAATGACTTCGACCGACGACGCCATTTGGCACTGATACGCCACCTCCAGAACCACGCGGCAACAAAGTAACCGACGACCGCAGCACCGATTGAAATAATGGCGAGCCCTGCAATCCCCTGAACAAGTGCCAGAGGCGCCTCGTTCCAGACATAGTCGCCCCAGGCAGATAAA
The DNA here is from genome assembly GCF_044239045.1 of Sphingorhabdus sp. Lineage (GTDB taxonomy): Bacteria > Pseudomonadota > Alphaproteobacteria > Sphingomonadales > Sphingomonadaceae > Sphingorhabdus_B. The sequence continues at coordinate 39,909 of NZ_JBIICD010000002.1, read as the reverse complement.
GGCGCGGCTGTTTCGATGAGTTCATAAAAGCGGCCAGAACCATTGTTTAACCGCAAAACGGATTCACCGACATAGATCGACCCGAATAGAATGAACGGCGTAGTCGCTGGCATGCTAAGGAAGGTCATCGCCGCGCCAATGGGAATATTGGCGCGGAATGGCAGCGCCAATAAGGCTACGCCAGCAATTTGGATGCCCGGTATCAACAGGAAAATGCCGACCAGTAACCCCAGCGCGACGCCGCGCGGCACCGAACGGCGGGTGAAACGCCATAACGCCGGATGGAAAACGCGTTGCGCAAAAGGACGCAGAAAACGGCTACGTTCAAAGCTGTCGCGCGTCGGCGCTTGCTTATTAAACCAGGCGTTAAATTTACTCATCCGCGATCCCGCATGATTCGTCCTTGTTCCCGCTTCCAATCGCGCTCTTTTTCGGTCGCACGTTTGTCTGGGGCTTTTTTACCCTTTGCAAGGGCCAGCTCCACTTTCGCCCTACCCCTGCCATTAAAATAAATCGAGAGCGGAACGAGCGTCATACCCTGCCGCATCACCGCGCCATGCAGCTTATTTATTTCACGTTCATTAAGGAGCAATTTGCGCGGGCGCTTTGGTTCATGATTGAACCGGTTGCCGTGGCTGAATTCGGGAATATTGGCATTAATCAGCCAAATTTGATCATCGCGAACTTCGGCATAGCTCTCGGCAATTGAACCTTCGCCAAAACGTAAGGATTTCACTTCGGTGCCTGTCAGGACGATACCAGCTTCATATTTGTCATCAATATGAAAGTCATAGCGCGCCCGCCGGTTTTCAGCGACCGTTTTAACTTTGTTAAATGCTTCCGGCTTTGGACGAGTCATTAAATGAGGCCTGCATTCTCCAAAGCGGCATCAACCTGACGACAACTCGCCTCACTCGGCGGGGTCATGGGTAAACGCAACTCCGTTGGGAAGCCTTCGATGACGCAAGACAAAGCATATTTGATTGGACCGGGGGACGCATCGGAAAACAATGCCAAATGTAAGGGATAGAGCTTGTCATTCAGCGCACGCGCCAAATCATAGTCACCCGACGCACAAGCCGCCTGAAACTCTGCGCATAGCTTCGGCGCGACATTCGCCGTCACCGAAATACAGCCTTTTCCACCCGCTGCGTTGAACGCGAGAGACTGTTCATCGACGCCGGACAACAGACAGAAGTCCGGCCCACAAGCCAAACGATGGTCGGTAACGCGCGGCATGTCGCCGCTGGCATCCTTGATACCAATGACGGTGGGTAGTTGTGCCAGACGGGCGACGGTTTCAGGCTTAATGTCGGTCACCGTGCGCGCCGGCACATTGTATAGCAATATCGGCAAATCGTTCTTTTTCGTCATATGTTCGAAATGCGCGTAAATGCCTTCTTGATTTGGTCGGTTGTAATAAGGGGCAACCACAAGTCCAGCAGCAGCACCGCTTTTCTTGGAAAAGTTGAGATGCAGGATAGCGTTGTTGGTGTCGTTTGAACCGCAACCGGCAATAACAGGCACACGTCCAGCGGCCTGTTCAATGCATACTTCAATAACCCGATGATGCTCCGCATTAGACAGCGTGGACGCCTCACCTGTGGTCCCGGCTGGCACAAGCGCGCTCGAACCTTGCTCGATTTGCCAATCGATCAACGCACGAAAATGCTTTTCGCTAAACGTTCCGTCGCAAAAAGGAGTCACTAGAGCCGGTATTGATCCGGAAAACATATTATATGACTTTCATTCTGATTCAAATTGAACGCTAAGGCTAACATAGTCGTTTGTTCAGCGATTGATAAGGTTGGGGTCCATAATATGTCCAGCATGGTAAAGCATCTCATTTCGGCATCCGTAATCATTATTCCCTTAACCGTGTCTGCATCGGCACAACAATCTGACGGGATTATATGGCAGAGCGGCACCGGACAAATGTCCGCACCATCCGGACAACCTCTTTCACCACCCGTCATTTACGACCCAAGTGAGGGCAAAATCCCTGCCGCGCTGCAGCGTTGGAAAATGTTAAGCGCCCCGGGCAACTATAATTTTAACGACTATGCTTCCTTTTTGATGCTTTACCCCGATTGGCCAAATGCCGATGACATGCGCAAAAAGGCGGAGCAGACCATAAATCCGCTGTCTTACTCTCCTAATCAAGTTGTCGCTTTTTTTGACCGTTTGCCGCCAGTTACCAATGAAGGTCGCGCAAAATTTGCGTTGGCGCTGGATACCGTTGGTGACAAGGCGCGCGCTGCCGCCCAGGCGCGCGAGGCATGGCGCGGTGGCGCCTTGAGCGATGCAGATGAAGCGCGGGTTTTCCGCATTGCTCGCGGCACGCTGACATCCGCCGACCATGATGCCCGGGTGGACCGGCTGCTATGGTCAGGATCGACGCGCGGCGCTGAACGCTGGATCGCGTTTACCTCGCTGCAGCGTCGCCCTGCATTTGTGGCGGCGCTTGCAACACGGATGAAGGCACCCGATGCTGACTTAAAAGTGCAAGAGGCCGGCGCTTTAGCGAACAGCGAAGCCAGTCTTCTGGCGGCGCGGGCGGATGCGATGCGCGCGGCTGGGGACACCTTGGCTGTGCGCCAATTTCTTGCAAGCCGAGGAAATCTGGTGGCACCCGCTCCTGTTCTTAAGGATTGGTACCAATTGCTGCTGACGCATGCACGCGCGTCTGAAAATGATGGCCAATATGACGTCGCATATCGCATCGCCTCCCGTGTGGACGACGCAATCCCCGCTGGCGTTGCCATGGCCGACCAGGATCTCGCTACGCGTGATCGCTATACTAGCCTTACTTGGTTGGCCGGATCGGTGGCCATGGACCGCTTGGGCCGCCCTCGTGACGCCGTGAGCATGTTTGAGCGTTATGCTAAGGCTGCCAAATCAGCGCAAACCCGATCAAAGGGATTTTATTGGGCTGGCAAGGCCGCAGCGAAGGCCGGAGACCCGATGAACGCCACGCGTTTTTATGAACAAGCAGCGGCATATTTTGAAAGCTTTTTTGGCCAATTGGCCTTGGAGCAGCTGCGTCGCCCATTACCGCAAGTACCGCGCGTAGCCGTTACCCCGCCTGTGCTTAAGGACGGCAATGTTCCCCCTGTGCATTTGGCCGCCGCGCTCGCCGCAAAATATGGCAGCTGGCGTGACCAGAGCAACTTTTTCAGAGCCATTGCCCGTCACGCGGACGACCATGATCAATATACGGCTGCGGTTGGTCTTTCGCAAAAGCTTGGTCGCCCAGATCTCGCCGTAATGGCAGGTCGCGCCGCGCGCAGCGATGGCATCCCCGATTTGCTGGGTAACAGTTACCCCACCGTCAATGTTCCAGCTGCGCATAGCCAGACTTGGACGCTAGCCCATGCAATCATGCGTCAAGAAAGTCAGTTTGACCGCGCCGCCGTAAGCCACGCCGGGGCCCGCGGCCTGATGCAATTGATGCCCGGAACCGCGCGGGAGACATCAGGTAAAATCTCAATGGCCTACCGTCCCGATGCGCTGACCGTTGATACCGATTACAACATCGCCTTAGGGGCCACTTATATTGAGCGCATGCTCGATTATTATGACGGAAGCTATCCCTTGGCCATCGCCGCTTATAATGGCGGTCCGGGTAATGTGAACAAATGGCTCCGCGCCTATGGCGACCCGCGCACAGGCAGCATCGATATCATGGATTGGATCGAGAAAATCCCGCTCAGCGAAACCCGCGATTATGTCTATCGCGTTTTGGAAAATGCGGTGATGTATGATCATCTCCACCCCGAAAAGGCTCGGGTGCGGTCATCTACGCCACTGAGCGCCTATTTGGGCAAATCAACGCCGGGTTAACAGACGCCCGTACGTACCGACCGTTATTGCAACAACGCGCGGCGGTGCGGCGTCGCTGGTGACTCTCGACTCTCCACAACCCGAACGGCTAAGGCAAATGCATGGCCGAGCGTACCAACCCGATCACCCCAGCCGGATTCGCGGCCTTACGCGCGCGCTATGAACAATTATTTGCTATCGAACGCCCAGTAGTCGTCGAAATCGTCCATTGGGCCGCAGGCAATGGCGACCGAAGTGAAAATGGCGATTATATTTACGGACGCCAGAAACTCCGCGCGATTGACCGGGAACTGGGTCAGCTGTCGAAAAAGATGAAGGCGGCCCAAATACTCGACCCGTCAAAGCAAGAGGACCGAAGCCGCATTTTCTTTGGCGCTTGCGTAACGATTGCCGATGTTGATGACATACACCGAACGATCACAATCGTCGGTGATGACGAGGCCGATGCCAGCAACGGGCGGATAGGCTGGAATGCACCGCTTTCCCGTGCCTTACGCGGCGCGCGCGTGGGGGATGTCAAAACCGTGCATTTGCCCACAGGGCCAAAGGAATGGGAAATATTAGCTATAGACTATCCCTTGGGGGAATAGCCGATGGTCCGCTGCGCCAAAGCGACAATCTCTGGATCGCTATCCGGAAATTCCTGCGGCACGCTTTTCTCTAATTCTGCAATCACATGCGAAAGAACCGCTATCCGTGCCGCCTTTTGATTATTGCCGTCGATAACGGTCCAGTGTGCCCAAAGCGTGTGCGTACGCACGAACATATCGTTTAACGCTTCAAGATAATCGTCCCGCTTTTCGCGATTGCGAAAATCTTCTGCCGTGACTTTCCAGCGTTTTGCAGGATCATCAAGCCTTTCAACCAATACCCTGTCCTGCGTCTCGGCGGTCACATGCAGGAATATCTTGATGATCTTCGTGCCAATCTCGCTTTGTCGCGATTCAAATTCGTTGATTTCGTCATAGCCGCGCCGCCATTCGGCTTCGGTGCAAAATCCCTCGACACGCTCGACAAGCACGCGACCGTAATGACTTCTGTCCCAAATGCTGATTTCCCGCTTCCCCGGCAATTTATTCCAGAAGCGCCACAGGAAATGCTTGTCTTTTTCCTCTGAGGTCGGCGCAGAAATCGGGAAGACCTGATAAAAACGCGGGTCAAGTGAAGAGGTCATCCGCTTAATGGCGCCACCCTTGCCCGCGGCATCCCAGCCTTCGAAAATGATTAATGTCCGCGCTTCATGCAGAATGTGCAGGGCCTGTAGATCTGACAAGCGATCCTGAAGGCTTTTCAGGTCCTTTTCATATGCCCCGCTATATAATTTGCCGACTTCAAACTGGGAAAGGTCAATGGACATGCCCGCTTTCCAGCATCTATTGCACTGACAAACAAGCGAAAGCACAGATCTGTCCGCAAAAGGGACAGATCCTACTCTACATCATGTCCCAGAAATTAGGCCTTGGGCGGCTGTTCCACGACGCGAATGTTCAATTCGCGCAGTTGCTTGGCCATGGCTGGCGACGGCGCACCCATCAAAAGGTCTTCCGCCCGCTGGTTCATCGGGAACAGCGTAATTTCGCGCAAATTTTGCACGCCGCACAACAGCATGACCATCCGGTCCACCCCTGCAGCCATGCCGCCATGCGGTGGCGCGCCAAATTGGAACGCGCGGTACATGCCGCCAAAGCGCTCTTCAACGTCCGCCTGTGTCAGTCCAGTGAGTTCGAACGCCTTGACCATCAAATCGGGGTGCTGATTCCGGATCGAGCCTGAGGCAAGCTCATAGCCGTTACAGACCATGTCATATTGATACGCCTTGATGGTGAGCGGATCTTGCGTTTCGAGCGCCTGTAGCCCTCCCTGGGGCATTGAGAAGGGGTTGTGCGCAAAGTCGATCTTTTTGTCTTCCTCGCTCCATTCGTAGAACGGGAAATCGATGATCCAGCAAAAACGGAACGCGTCTTTTTCAATCAGGTCAAGCTGCTCACCCGTCCGCGTGCGTGCCGCGCCAGCCAGCTTTGCCGCTTGCTCTTCCTTGCCCGCGGCAAAGAAGCAACCATCGTCCGGCCCAAGTCCAATGGCATCATACAGCGCGCGCATGCCCTCCTCGCCATGATTTTTGGCGATCGGGCCGCCAAACTCGCCGCCCTTGCGGGTGACATAACCAAGGCCAGCATGGCCTTCGCTGCGCGCCCATTCGTTCATGTCATCGAAGAATTTACGGCTCTTGTCGGCAGTCTTTGGCGCCGGGATCGCGCGGACAACGCCGCCACCCTCGACAATACGTTCAAACAAGCCAAAGCCCGATGTCTTGAAAAATTCGGTAACGTCGTTGATGATCAACGGATTGCGTAAATCCGGCTTGTCGGTGCCGTAATCCAGCATCGCCTTTGAATGCGGGATGCGCGGGAACTGTCCTGCTGGAGTCACTTTTTTGCCGTCGGCAAATGACTCAAACACGCCCGCCATCACTGGCTCCATCGTGTCCCAGATTTCTTCCTGCGTGACAAAGCTCATTTCCAGATCAAGCTGGTAAAATTCGCCCGGCAAACGGTCGGCGCGCGGATCTTCATCGCGGAAGCATGGTGCAATCTGGAAATAGCGGTCGAAACCAGCGACCATCAACAACTGCTTATACTGCTGCGGTGCTTGCGGCAGTGCGAAAAATTTGCCGGCGTGGATGCGGCTTGGGACAAGGAAGTCACGTGCACCTTCGGGGCTCGATGCCGTCAGGATGGGCGTCGAATATTCGGTAAAGCCGATATCTTCCATACGGCGGCGCGTTTCGCGAATGATCTGCGTGCGCTTGACGATATTGGCGTGCAACGTTTCGCGGCGCAAATCTAGGAAGCGGTATTTCAGACGTGTTTCTTCAGGATATTCTTGCTCACCCGCGACAGGCAAAGGCAGTTCTTCCGACTTGCTCAAAACGGTTACGCTGCGGGCAAAGACCTCAATCTGGCCAGTTGGCAGGTTTGCGTTCACTGTGCTGGTGCTGCGGGCCTTCACCTCACCATCAATGGTGATAACGCTTTCAAGGCGTAAAGCTTCCAAGATCGGCAAAGCAGGGCTGTCGGTATCGGCCACGATCTGGGTCATTCCATAATGGTCCCGCAGGTCGACAAACAGCACGCCGCCATGGTCGCGCTTACGGTGGACCCAACCCGACAGGCGGACGGTTTCGCCTACATGGGTATCGCGGAGTTCAGCGCATTTGTGCGTACGATAAGCGTGCATTGTTTACTCAATTCAAAAAAGCTGTGGAAAGCGGGCCTGTCAACAGTGCAGCGGCACTTTGTCAAGTCGTGAATGGGTGCTACGGCGATACCCAATGCAGATTCATCCACTTATCACCGACAGCAAACGCCTCGCCGAATTGTGCGCACGCCTTGCACAATCGCCTTTTGTTGCGGTCGACACCGAATTTATGCGGGAAAACACTTATTATCCCGACTTATGTTTGGTTCAGCTGGCAGACGCCCATGAGGCCGCCGCAATTGACCCGAAGGCGGAGGGTCTTGACCTGACACCCATGCTTGAGCTGCTGTGCGAAAATGAGGATGTGTTGAAGGTATTCCACGCTGGTGGGCAGGATATCGAGATATTCTTTAACCTGACCGGCAAAACCCCGCATCCTATGTTCGACACGCAAATTGCCGCCATGGCGCTGGGTCAGGGTGAGCAAGTGGGTTATTCCAACCTAGTCGACCTTTGGATGGGTATCCAGTTGGACAAGGGTGCCCGCTTTACCGATTGGTCACGCCGCCCGCTGGATAAACGCCAAATTGATTATGCCATTGCTGATGTGACGCATTTGTCGGTCATCTTTCCGATGATGCTGGAAAAGCTTAAGGTAACTGGTCGCGGTGCGTGGTTGAACGACGAGATGGAGCGCATTTCCGACGCTGCCAATTATCGCAATGACCCCGAAAACGCATGGGCGCGGATTAAAGTGCAGTCGCGCAAACCCGAAGTACTTGGCCGCCTTCAAGCCATGGCCGCTTGGCGTGAGAAAGAAGCACAGCGCAAGAATATCCCGCGTGGACGCATCATGAAGGATGAAACGCTGGCCGATATCGCGGCACATCCACCCAAAAGTCAGGCCGACCTGCCCAAAGTGCGTGGCCTTTCGCCCGCATGGCGTGACAATGACATTGGTGCGCGCCTGATCGCGGTGATTGAGGCAAGCCAGCCAATGGCGCGTGACGATTTACCCGATCGCGCCCGCTCGTCACCCAGCGGTGGCAAGGATGTTGGGCTGGTTGCGGACCTGCTGAAGCTATTGCTCAAAATACGGTCACGCGAAATCAACGTGGCCCCGCGCTTGATTGTGCGGACAGAGGAGCTTGAGCGCTTGGCTGCTGGCGAGCGCGAAGATCTTGAAGTTTTAACCGGTTGGCGTTTTGACCAATTCGGGCGCGACGCTCTGGACCTTGTTGAAGGGCGGTTGGCCTTTGCCGTCGTCAATGGCAAGCTCAAGATGACGCTGACAAACGAAGAAGACATGGCGCGGGAAACCCCGGCTTAGGTCAGCCTTCGAGAACTTTTTTTACCAAATGCAAGTTTACAGGTGCATTTTCCGAGAGCGCCATGGCGTTTGCGGATCGGGCAAATTTTTCAATGGCAACATAGCTACGTTCGATACGTCGCTTCACATAGCTTAAGGCATCAATGCTAATCGCTGCACCCCGGTCAGCGAGATGTTTTTGCAGCAATTGCTCAATCATCTCGTCATCGGGCGGCGCGATGTCGAGCAACATGGCCGCGCCTAATCGCGACTGCAAATCGGGCAGTGCAATATTCCATTCCGCAGGTTGCCAACGCGATATCAACAATAACGGTACGCCACTCTCTTGCGAACGGTTCCACGCGTTGAAAAGTGTCTCGTCAGAACATGCCTCGGCTTCATCGATGACCGTACCATTCTGTCCAGAAAAATAGCGCGCCATGAGTGTTTTTCCAGAGCGTGCTGGCCCCGTGAGGATGGCGCAACGCTTCGCCCAGCCCGCCGCGCTGGACAGCCCAGCAAAGGCCGCTGCGTTCGAATCCGTGATGATGAGACTGGATGACGCGCCGCTGCGTAGTTCGTCCAAGGGCAAGGCAATTTGGCGCATCGACAGTCTAAATGCGCTTATGGCCGGGGTTGCGGTGCGGAAGGGGCCTGTCCCTCTGGCACAATGGATCTGACCACGTCATCAAGCGACGGCCCCGCGGGACCTTGCAAAGGTGCACCGGTTTGATCCCCTGTCGCAGCGTCTTCGATTTCGCTCTCCAAATCCTCGCCCTCGACCACTTCGGGTTCAAGGACCAGCGATGCATCCGCCCGCAGGCGGCCTGAGTTCAAGGCCGATTGGAACAATTGATCCATCCGCAAAACGGCTTGATCCATCATCGCAGGAATGCCAGCTTCACTCGTCGTACGCAGGGTGAATGCACCCAAAAATCTGTTATCCGGACCATAACGCGCCGAGAAACGCCCTATAACTGGACCACCGGGCCATTGCCGTTCAATCCGCGCGATGGGAATGATAACATCCGCCGCACCAAATTGGTCAAGGATCGTGCGCCACCAAATGCGGCTACGGCGTTCCGGTTGGCCCGCATTCAACAACAACGACTCGCCGCCTGCCCCACTGGGCCGGACATAATCGATGGTGCTGTCTGCGGTGCGAAATTTGGCCCAGCTCCGTTGCCATGATGTGCGCTGTTCAAATACCGTAGGGGCGCCTGCCGAATAAGTGACGGGCAAAAGCATCAAGGGTGCAGAACGCCTTGTAACGCCGCTGACGCCCAACAACTGACCGGCACGCACGCGGTCAAACAGGACGCCGAGCTTTGCAACATAACGGCGGGGGCCAATTTGTTCCTGTTCCACGACAATGGCGGCCGTAATGCCGTCCAATGTCGAATCGGACAGACTAGCTCCTACTTCATTATGGGTTTTGCGCCACAACGCCGCCCATGCAACGCGCTGCGCCTGTTCCCACCCCTTTTGCCTTGCGTCAAAGGCGTTATCGCCAACCACGTTGACCGAAACGCCTGTAACTTCAAAGTCGCCGGCGCTCGCGATCGGCGCAATACCGCGCTTTGGCCCTTCAATCTGCGCCACAACGATGCCGCCGCCGACTAGCGCCAAAGGCAAGCCAATTGCAGCGATGCGGAACCAATTCTTACGCAAATTTGTCATCTCGGCACCTTTAGGCGACATAGGCGTGGAATTCCAAGCTTGTTCTCGCTAACGGCAACAAATGGACGCAAAAGATCAAAGCTCAGAATCCTACACCTACGCCAAGGCGGGTGTTTCCATCGAAACCGGTAATGCATTGGTGCGCGCCATTGCGCCACTGGCCAAAGCAACGCGTCGTGCAGGTGCAGACGCGGACCTTGGCGGATTTGGCGGGTTCTTCGATTTGAAAGCAGCAGGATTTAACGACCCTTTGCTGGTTGCTGCAAATGACGGCGTAGGAACCAAGCTGAAACTAGCGATAGAATCCGGACGACATGAAGGCGTCGGTATTGATTTGGTCGCGATGTGCGCAAACGACCTGATCGTACAAGGCGCAGAGCCTTTGTTTTTCCTTGATTATTATGCAACCGACAAGCTCGATAATGCTATCGCGACTTCCGTTGTGGCCAGTATCGCAGAGGGCTGCAAACTGGCGGGCTGCGCGCTGATCGGCGGCGAGACGGCGGAAATGCCCGGCATGTATTCTGATGGTGATTATGACTTGGCTGGCTTTTGCGTCGGCGCCGTTGAGCGCGACCAAGTCCTGACCGCCGATAAGGTTGTCGCGGGCGATGTCATCTTGGGCCTCGCATCTTCGGGCGTGCATTCCAACGGCTTTTCCTTAGTACGCAGACTTGCGGCAGATAAAGGCTGGAAGCTTGATCGCCCTGCTCTATTTGACCAGAATGTCATTCTAATTGACGCGCTGATGGCGCCAACACGGATCTATGTGAAGTCCTTGCTACCACTTGTGCGCACAGGTAAGATCCATGCGATGGCGCATATCACTGGCGGCGGTTTGCTCGAAAATATTCCGCGTATTTTGCCGGCGGGGCTGCATGCCCATGTCAACGCAGACGCTTGGACGCAGCCGCGCCTGATGGCTTTTTTGCAAGCGCAGGGTAATATTGAGCCTGAAGAAATGGCGCGCACATTTAACTGTGGTGTCGGCATGGCTGTCGTGGTTGCGCAGTCCGATGTTGCGGATGTAACCGCTTTGCTTGAGGCCGCTGGCGAGACTGTGTTTAATATCGGCCATATTGCCGATGGAGACAAAGGCTGCACCGTGACGGGCTCTGTCGAAACGTGGAGCGCGCAATCCGATTGGACTGCGACTTATGTGGGCTAAAAACCGCACCATCACCCTGAACTCGTTTCAGGGTGTATCTGTAAAAATGGCTCCGGTTAATCTGGCACGATGGATGCTGGAACGTCAGTCACCAGAGGTGAAACAAGTTCAGCATGACAATATTTTGGTAATGGCATGAAAGCCAAAGTCGCAGTCCTCATTTCAGGCGCGGGCACCAATATGGCAGCCTTATTGTTCGCCTCTAAACTGCCAAGCTGTCCCTATGAAATTGTTTTGGTGGCCAGCAACAATCCCGACGCCGACGGCCTCAAAATCGCGGTGGCTGAGGGCATCCCGACATTCACAGCGTCGCATATCGGCCTTGACCGTGCCGCGCATGACGCGATCATGCATGGCGCAATCGTCGAGGCAGACGCCACTTTTGTCGCCTTGGCCGGGTATATGCGGATATTGTCCACGGAATTTGTGGAAAAATGGGATGGACGCATGCTCAATATCCACCCGTCTTTGCTGCCGAAGTATAAAGGCCTGCACACCCATCAACGCGCTATTGATGCCAAAGATACAGTCGCTGGAACCAGCGTGCATTTGGTCACGGCGGAACTGGATGACGGCCCAGTGCTTGGTCAATTTGAAGTTGCGATTTTGCCCGATGATACGGCGGACACGCTCGCCGACCGCGTTAAAATGGCGGAGTATCAATTATACCCCAGGACGCTGGCCGATTTTGTCGCGCGTGATACCAAGCCGGTTATCTAATTATACAGGCTCACAAACTCGCTCTCACCCAAGCCGAAGCTGACGCAATATTATTCCTTGGCCTGCCTATTTCGGTGATAAATGGGTCGGCATCAGGTCGACTCTTGGTGGCACCGATTGGGACCATATTAACGACTGGTATGTCAAAAGCTGGCGCGCAGCTGAGTTGCTTTCCTAGGAAAGGAACCTCAAAGCCACTCGACCGACGCCCGACTTTCCTGATCAAGTCAGGAGAGTCGGAACATCAAATATTTAGATTGGCTTACCCAACAATCTCTTCAGGTTTGAAGAAATAAGCGATTTCGATGGCAGCATTTTCATCGCTGTCCGAACCATGCACAGTGTTGGCTTCGATGCTTTCGGCCAATTCCTTACGGATGGTGCCTGGCTCAGCATTTTCAGGGTTCGTCGCACCCATGATGTCGCGGTTGCGCTGCATAGCATTTTCGCCTTCCAGCACTTGAACGACGACGGGTCCGCTGATCATGAATTCAACGAGTTCACCAAAAAATGGACGCTCTTTGTGTACGGCGTAAAAGCCTTCGGCCTGTTCACGCGACATGTGGATGCGCTTTGATGCAACAACGCGAAGGCCAGCTTCTTCAAGCATCTTGGTTACTGCGCCCGTCAGGTTGCGACGTGTTGCGTCAGGCTTAATGATCGAGAATGTGCGCGTAGCCGCCATGAGATACTCCAAATATATAGGGGGTTAATTTGCCGCGCCTCTAACGACGCTGGGCCATTTTGGCAAGCTTTATGGGCCTTGCACCCATTTGCCACCGTCCTGTTTCCAGTAACGCCTTTCCACGCCCTCGCTTAAACTTCGCCACGCCGCGCGCGCATTGTCCGTGTGGCTGGGCGCAAAAAGATAAAAAATGCGGTCGAAATCCTTTTCAATGGGACGCCAGTTGCCATCGGCGATGACCACAAAGCGCGCTTTATTGGCGGCTTCGGCATTATTGGACAGCAATATGGGTTGAAGTGCATCCTCTCCTTCCCCAGCCATATTATGCGCCAAAAAACTGTCCGTCACTGCCGTCCAAAGCGCGGAAGATATGGCATCCAATTGTGCGCTGTCGTCACTGATAATCAACAACCGCCCGTCATCGTCCAATATACGCTGGGCAATGACGGGAATTATTTTTTCAGCAGGATCGCGGGTAAGTTGATAAAAATCGACCTGCATGATGCTGTTACATCAGCCTTCGAAATTGTCTGCGACGAAACGATCAAGTAAACGCACGCCAAATCCCGTTGCACCCTTGTCCCATACGGCCCCTGCCTTGTCGGCCCACACAGTGCCGGCAATATCAAGATGCGCCCATTTCACACCGTCTTTGATAAAGCGGCCCAAGAATTGCGCTGCGGTAATGGAACCTGCGCCTTTCCCGCCAATATTCTTCATATCGGCAATCGGGCTATCGATCATCTTGTCATAAGCCTTTGACAAGGGGAAGCGCCACAATGGGTCGCCTGATGCCTTGCCCGCCGCCGTTAGCTTATCGGCAAGTTCATCACTATTCGAGAATAGCCCTGCATATTCACTACCAAGCGAGACAATGATCGCGCCCGTTAGCGTCGCCAAATCGACAATATATTCTGGGTTATGCTTTTCCTGCACCCAATGCAGCGCGTCGCAAAGAACAAGTCGGCCCTCTGCGTCGGTGTTCAGTACTTCGATTGTTTGCCCCGACATGGACGTCACGATATCACCGGGACGTTGCGCATTACCGTCTGGCATGTTCTCCACAAGGCCGCATACGCCGACGACATAGGCCTTAGCCTTGCGTCCCGCCAATGCCTTCATGGCACCAGCCACCGCGCCAGCGCCGCCCATATCCCATTTCATATCTTCCATACCTGCCGCTGGCTTTATGGAAATGCCGCCAGTGTCGAACGTAACACCTTTACCGACCAAGGCGACTGGCCTTTCTTGGGTGCCGCCAGTGCCGTCCCACTTCATTACCAACAGCCGAGCGGGACGGCGTGATCCTTGCGCCACGCCCAACAACGCGCCCATGCCAAGCGCCGCCATATCCTTATCATCCAGCACGCTGATCTCGACGCCCAGTTCTTTCAAATGCTGGCAACGCGCAACAAAACTTTCGGGATAAATGATGTTCGCGGGTTCAGTGACCAATTCCTTCGTTAGGGCAACGCCATCCGCTACCGCACGGTAACTTGTCCAATGCGCGCTGGCCTCTGCCGGCGCAGCAACGACAGTGAGCGACTCCACGGTAGGCTTTGACGTTTCGGGTAATTTGGTGCGATATTTGTCCATCCGCCAGTTGCGCAACGTAGCGCCATAAGCAACCTCTGCCGCATGCTGCGCCGTCAAATTAGCTCCATGAACAGCGATATGTTTTGCGCCCGAGGTCTGCACCTTAGCGATAATGTCTCCGCCAGCTTTTTGGTAATCAGCCGCCTCACCTTCCGCCACACCAAGCAGCATGATATGCACCATCTTGCCGCCTTGTTCGTTGATCAAAAGGAAATTCTGCCCGGCAGCACCCTCGAACCGCGATAGCTTTGCGGTCGCGTGAATAATGTTCGTGTTTTGCAAAGGAAATTCGACTTCAGCAAAGCTGCTTTTTGTAACGATAAAAACGAGCACGTCGGCATCTTGGGGGCGCGCATCAGTGAAATTGATCTTCATGGAAGTAAACAGCCTTTCCGCTGGGTGTCATGTTTGACGATGCTATAGGCCTATTATCTGTTCCGATTAAAGCAAAAGATGGTGTGAATATGCGAGTGTCTAAACGCAAATAATGCCATGCATGGCAACATGGGTGGACCCAAAGCAATAGCGGCGATAAAGGGCGTATCGGTTTTTATGATTATTCCCGCCCCCCGGCCCGCCCTTATGCGTTTTTTGCTTATGCCGATATTGCTCGGATGCGGTTCATTGCTTACCATTGCAATGGCCCAAAGCGAAGCATCTGCCAAAACAACGCAGCAGGAAAGCGACCAAATCGGGTTTTCCGCTGAAGTTGTCGAATATGACTCTAATACCGAAGTCGTCACGGCCAAAGGCAACGTCATTGCCAATCGTGACGGATATTCCGTACGCGCAGATAAAATTGTTTGGAACCGCTCAACTGGCCAAGTTGTGGCCGAAGGCAATATCCGAACGGTCGGACCAGAAGGCGACGTCGCTTATGCCGACACAGTCGAGCTTACCGATACCCTGAAAGACGGCGTCATCAATAATATGCTTGTGGTGCTGGCCGACGAAAGTCGCTTGGCCGCCAATAACGGCACACGCATGAATGGTGTCTACACGCTGAACTATGCCGCTTACACCGCATGCAAGGTCGAAACTGCCGATGGATGTCCGAAAAACCCAAGCTGGGAAGTGAAAGCCGTTAAAGTTGTTTATGATCCAGCCAAGAAGCGGGTTGATTACGAGGGCGCGCGTATCGAGCTTTTTGGATTACCGGTTGTACCGCTGCCATATTTATCGCACCCTGTGGGAACACAGGCTGGCAGCGGCTTTTTGGTCCCTAGCATCGGCTTTTCCCGCAACAACGGCATTGAGCTCGAACAATCTTATTATTGGCGCATTACCCAAAGTCAGGATTTAACCGGATCCGTCACTGCATTTTCCGATGCAGCACCTTTGGGACGCGTGAATTTTAGGTCATTGGGAAAATATGGCGCGATCAACCTTGCAGCATATGGCACGTATAGCGACCGCATCAGCACGAGTGACGTTTCAACCTCGGTTGGGTCAAATGTGTTTCGCGGATATCTGGAGGGCGCTAGTCGTTTTCAATTCGACCCAAATTGGTCATTTTCGACTTCTGGTCGCTATGCATCCGACCGAACATTCCTCCGGCGCTACGACATAAGCCGCGACGACCGGCTGCGTTCGACGTTTTCGGTCGAGCGCATCGGCGGCAACAGCTATTTTTCATTAGCAGGCTGGGCTGTGCAGACTTTGCGTACAGGCGACCCACAAGGGCTCGCGCCTATCGCGCTGCCCGAATTAGACTACCGCTTGCGCATGAATGCTCCGTTGGTTGGAGGAACTGTTCAGCTTCAAGCTAACAGCCTCGCCATTGCCCGTACGGAGGGCCAAGACACGCAACGGGCATTTGTTTCTGTCAAATGGGACCGGCGGACCATTAATGGTCTGGGTCAAGAAATGACGTTTACCATGCTGGCGCGCGGAGATGTCTACAATAGTGACGATAATGCAAGCACGCTTACAGCCATTTACCGCGGTGAAACCGGCTGGCAAAAGCGCAGCATATTTGCAGCATCCGCAGATATCAAATGGCCGCTCGTAGGACGGGCCTTTGGCGGTACACAGATTTTAACACCGCGCGTTCAGGTGGTCGCAACGCCAGCCATAAGCAATCTGAATATTCCAAACGAAGACTCGCGAGCTGTCGATCTTGAGGACAGCAATATCTTCGCGCTGAACCGGTTTCCAGGCTATGATCGGTTTGAAGATGATTACCGCATAACTTATGGCTTCGACTGGGCCTTACGGAAGTCCAATTTTACGGCCGATGTCAATTTGGGGCAAAGCTACCGCCTGTCTAACCGCGCGTCGATCTTCCCAGACGGAACGGGACTATCCGACGAAGCATCAGACATAGTAGGTCGTTCAGAATTTCGTTTTAAAAACATCGTAAAGCTTACACATCGCTTCCGGCTCGATAAAGACAATTTGGCCATCCGTCGCAATGAGGTCGACGCCACCATCGGCTCGCGTGGAACCTATCTGCAGGCGGGGTATCTTAAGTTGAACCGCAACATTGGCCCCACCTTAGAAGATTTGAAGGATCGCGAAGAAATTCGTCTCGCGGGGCGTATCCGTGTGGCCCGCTACTGGTCGGTTTTTGGATCGACCATTCTTGACCTTACCGATCCCAAAGAGGACCCTACAATCCTCTCGGATGGTTTCGACCCAATTAGGCATAGGCTTGGCGTTTCCTATGATGACGATTGCTTATCATTAAGCCTAGCATGGCGGCGCGACTATCAACCTGTCGGCGATTCTCAGCGCGGCAATAGCTTCCTGTTCCGTCTGGCGTTTCGCAATCTGGGTGTGTAAGGCGTCATTTATTAATATTCAGACGGGTTTGTGGCCACTCATCTGCTGTTCAGCAAGCATTGGCTACTTATCCGTCCAAAAATGATACTGTATTGGATCAATATAAATGAATTTTTATAAGCGCTTGTCCCTCGCTGCCGTGCTCGTTTCCGTTACGGCTCTGACACCGCTAATTGCCCAAACGGACTCTGATAATGGTGCACCTGCGTCCAATTTGGATATACCCGAAGGACAACAGTTGTTTGGCAAAAACGACCCCAATGTGCGTCGTGCAACAGCGCAGGTGAATGGTGAAATCATCACCGGCACGGACATTGACCATCGCCTCGCGCTTATCGTAGCGGCGAATGAAAACAAGTTACCGCCGGAAGAACTCGCCCGTTTTCGCGCGCAAATTCTTACCAATTTGATCGATGAAACTCTGCAGATCCAAGAAGCGGCCGCCAATGAAATTGAAGTTACCGAGGCTGAAGTAAACCAATATTTCGATCGCGTAGCACAGCAAAACTTTAACCGCCCAGCAAATGAGGTCGAAAAATATCTGATATCCATTGGTGCGTCGGTCGCAACACTCAAGCGCCAAATTAAGGGTGAACTTTCGTGGAGCCGTCTGCTTTCCCGCAATGTACGTCCATCTGCGAATGTAAGCGACGACGAAGTTAACGCTATCATTGAACGCATTAAAGCAACCAAGGGCACGACGGAATATCGCTTGGGCGAGATTTATCTGGCAGCAACGCCTGAGTCATTGCCAGCAGTGCAAGAAAACGCACGAAAAATAATCGAACAATTGCGCCAAGGCGGTAACTTCGTAGCTTACGCCCGTCAGTTTTCTGAAGCATCCACCGCGTCTGTCGGCGGGGATCTTGGCTGGTTGTCGCTCGCGCAATTGCCACAGTCGTTAGCCACAGCCGCCGCCGGCATGAACAGTAATGAGGTTCAAGCGGTGGCGTCACCCGGCGGTATCTCCATCCTTTTATTGATCGACAAACGGCAGGTTGCCACGGCTGATCCGCGAGATTCGGTGCTAAGCTTGAAACAAATTGCTATCACTTTCCCTAAGGGCACATCTGAAGCGCAGGTGACGCCATTGGTGAAGAGATTCAATGAAGAAACCCAGAAGATTACAGGTTGTGGCGTCGCGGACGAAATGGCCCGCAATCTAGGTGCCGATGTCGTTAACCGCGACGGTATCAAGATCCGCGAATTACCCGCTCCCTTACAGCAGGTCATGCTTGATTTGCAGGTTGGCCAGTCGACGCCGCCTTATGGCTCATTGGAAGACGGCGTTAGGGTATTCGTCCTATGCGGTCGTGACGCACCACAAGAGGCCGCGTCCGAGAGTTTTGACGAAATCATGTCGCGCTTGGAAGAAGAACGCGTAAACAAGCGCGCCCGCATCTACCTGCGCGATTTGCGCCGCGACGCTGTTATCGAATATAACTGATGCCATTGGGCCGACTGGAACTGCCGCTGGCCGTTTCGGTCGGTGACCCGGCTGGCATCGGGCCGGAGATTATCGGAAAAGCATGGGAAGCCCGCCACGCCTCTGGCTTGGCGCCTTTCTTTGCCATTGGCGACATTGGAAGTTTCGCGCCACACTGGGATGGCCCAGTTGTCCGCATTGAAGATCCTGCGGATACATTTAAGCATTTCGATAGCGCGTTGCCGGTCATTCAATTACATAACTGCCTATCGGTTGTTCCGGGCCGCCCCGATCTTGATGGCGCGCATTGTGCGTATCAGGCGCTGGAGATGGCGATTGGTTTTGCCCGAGCGGGCAGTGCCGCCGCGTTGGTCACTGGTCCCGTTTCCAAATCGCAGCTTTATGCCGTTGGGTTTACACACCCCGGTCAGACCGAATTTATTGCTGAACGTTGCGGCGTAGCCAAGAATAATGCGGTGATGATGCTCGCTGGCCCCGACTTACGCGTGGTCCCAATGACGACACATATTCCGCTGGCCGATGTAGCAGCAACGCTGGACGCTAGGCTGATCCGCCAACGTCTGCGCGCCACAGCCAAGGGCTTGCAGCGCAATTTTGGTATTGAAAATCCAAGGCTCGCTGTCGCTGGTTTCAATCCCCATGCCGGAGAAGCGGGCAATATGGGCCGCGAAGAGCTAGAAATATTTGAGCCAGCCATTGCGCAGGTCAGAAGCGAAGGGTTCAATATCATTGGCCCCTTGCCAGCCGACACTATGTTTCACGCCGAAGCGCGCGGGCAATATGACGCTGCTTTATGCGCTTATCATGACCAAGCACTTATCCCACTGAAAACACTATATTTCCATGACGCAGTCAACATAACCCTTGGGCTACCTGTCGTCAGGACATCACCAGACCATGGCACCGCTTTCGGTATAGCTGGCCAGAACAAAGCAGTGCCATATTCCATGATAGCAGCAATCAAAATGGCGGAGTCAGCGGCATTGCACCGACTTGCCGCCGCCGATGGTGGTTGATGACAGTTTCGCTGCCCCCACTTCGGGACATCATTGCCCGCCATGGACTATCCGCCAGCAAGGCGCTTGGCCAAAACTTCCTTTTTGATGAGAAGTTGCTTGATCGTATCGCGGCCATCCCCGGCCCTTTGGCCGGTGAACATGTGTATGAGGTAGGCCCGGGGCCCGGTGGCCTCACACGGGCGCTTTTGCGCGCCGGCGCACATGTTGTTGCCGTTGAGCGTGACCACCGATGCTTACCCGCGCTCGCCGAGCTAGCGGAAGCTTTTCCAGGACAATTGCGCGTTATTGAAGGTGACGCACTTAAAATCGATCCCTTTGCCGAAATAGGCGTGCCATTTCACATCGTTTCCAATTTGCCGTATAATGTGGGCACGGCCCTGGCTGTTGGTTGGCTTGGTGGCAATGCATGGCCACCAACGTGGAAAAGCCTGACGCTCATGTTCCAGCGCGAAGTTGCCGATCGTATTGTATCCGCACCCGGCACTGGTGCATATGGCCGCCTGGCCATATTGGCACAGTGGCGGTCAAACGCTTCGATTGCGATGCCAGTCCATCGCTCCGCCTTTACCCCGCCGCCAAAGGTCATGTCCGCCGTAGTGCATCTTACGCCCAAGGAAGCGGCACATGGTGTCAAAATGTCCGTTTTGGAAAATCTGACGGGGGCAGCCTTCGGGCAGCGGCGCAAAATGCTCCGTCAAAGTCTCAAAAGCGTTCCGGGTGCTTTGGAGGCACTCCATAAAACCGGCATTGCCGAAGATCGCCGTCCTGAAACCGTAAACATCGCTGAATGGTGCGCGCTCGCGCGGGAAGTTGGATAAACCCCTCTGCTAGGGGTGGTCCTTTTATGCGACCAAAGCTAAGACAATGTCATGCATACGCTAACCGCCAGCGAACGACAGGTTCTTGAAACAATTCAACAGCAGTCCATGCTTGACCAGGTGCACAACTGGTCAGCGGTGAATAGCGGCTCAAGCAATCTCGATGGCTTGGCCGCTACTGCAAAAATGCTGGCGGAGGCGTTTTCGGTTCTTCCCGGCGAAGTTGCCTTGGTTGACCCCGAACCGGTCGACCGTGTTCTGACCGACGGTTCTATAAAAACGGTCGCGCATGGGCAGCATCTTTTGGTCACCGTGCGCGCCGATGCACCAACACAATTGTTGTTTACGGGCCACATGGACACGGTTTTTCCTGCAGACCATGAGTTTCAGAAGCTGCGCTGGTTGGAGGACGGGGTACTCAATGGTCCCGGTGTTGCCGACATGAAAGGCGGCATATCCATTATGCTTGCGGCATTGCACGCGGCGGAACTTTCGGGAAGCCTTGCGCGCACTGGCTATCAAATTCTTATCAACAGCGATGAAGAGGTCGGCTCACCGTCATCCGCGAAACTGATTGCCAAGCTGGCGCAAAACAAATTGGCCGCGTTGACCTATGAACCTGCACTGCCCGATGGCACGCTTGCTGGAGCACGTGGCGGGAGCGGTAATTTCTCAGTCATTTTTTCAGGGTTGTCTGCCCATGCGGGCCGAAACCCCGATGATGGCCGCAATGCGGTTTTGGCTGCCGCCGACCTCGCGCTGCGTCTTAAGCAGCTTTCGCGCGACGGCCTTTCGGTGAACCCTGCTAAAATTGACGGCGGCGGCCCGAATAATGTCGTACCCGATCATGCGATATTGCGCGTAAACTTCCGGCCACATACGCCGGAGATTGTAACACAAACCGAGGCAGATTTGCATCGGATCATCGCCGACATCGAACGCGAACATGACGTGCGGGCCCATCTGCATGGCAGTTTTGGTCGCCCACCCAAGCCAATCGACGATGAAGCCGCCAAGCTATTTGGCCTAGTCAAACAATGCGGCGCAGACCTTGGCCTGTCCATCGCCTGGCGCTCCAGCGGTGGTGTATGCGATGGCAATAACATCGCGGCGTGCGGTGTCCCAGTGGTCGACACGATGGGAGTCCGCGGAGGCAATATTCACAGCAAGGATGAATTCCTGATAGTCGAAAGCCTGACCGAGCGCGCACAATTGTCCGCACTGACCATCATGCGTTTATCTGAAAAAGGTGCTTTATGACTTTTCTCATCCGTCCGGCGAATATGGGCGATTTGCAACCTATTTACGAAATGGCGAAGCGCACCGGCGGTGGCTTCACGAACTTGCCTCCGGACAAGAAAGCGCTGTCCGCAAAGCTGGAGCGGTCTGCTGCTGGATTTGACCGTGTGGGGGATAATGTTGCCGACGACCTATATGTATTTGTGCTACAGAATAGCCTCACTGGCGAAGTGCGCGGCACTTGCCAGATCTTCGGAAATGTTGGGCAGAAATGGCCGTTTTACAGCTATCGCATTGGCGCATTGACTCAGCATAGCGTTGAATTGGAACGCACCTTCCGTGCGGACATTCTCAACCTGTCGACTGATCTTGAGGGCGCTACGGAAGTCGGCGGTTTGTTCCTGCACCCCGGCGAACGCGCTGGCGGGCTTGGCATGTTGATTGCGCGCAGCCGTTATCTTTTCATTCGCAACCACCGCCAACGGTTCGCAGACAGAACTATTGCCGAATTGCGCGGTGTGATCGACGAGGCCGGCGGTTCTCCATTTTGGGACGGCGTCGCTGGGCGCTTTTTTGGAATGAGCTTTCAAGAGGCCGACGAATTCAACGCAAAATTCGGCAACCAATTCATCGCCGACCTTATGCCCAAGCACCCAGTCTATATTGCCATGCTTCCAGAAAGCGCAAAGACCGTTATTGGCGTGCCGCACCCTTCTGGCCGAGCGGCCATGCGTATGCTGGAGAATGAAGGTTTCGCCTGGGAAAACTACATCGATATTTTTGACGGTGGCCCAACAATGACCGCCCGCACGGACCAGATTCGCAGCATCCGTGAGGCAAAGGACGTCACGATAACAGAGATAAGCAATTCCGTAGACGAACAGAAGAGCGACCAAAAAAAGTTGCTCACGCTCGGCCGCTTGCACACATTTAAGGCAGCTTATGGCTGGATCGATGATCGCGGCGATGACGTCATCATCGATGCAGATTGTGCGCAGGCGCTGAATATTTCGGTTGGCGATCAGGTGACCTATGTGGAGCGGTCTTAATGGCCTTGGTCGAAATCAATTTTGACGGAATCATAGGGCCGAGCCACAATTATGCCGGACTAAGCCTTGGCAATTTAGCCTCGTCAAATAACGCAGGCGCAGCATCTTATCCTAAAGCTGCGGCCCTGCAGGGCATCGAAAAGATGCGCGCCAATATTGGTCTTGGGTTGGCGCAGGGGTTCTTCATGCCGCTCGACCGACCGAACCATGATTGGCTCAGCGGGCTTGCGACAGATATGCAATCGGCCGAACCGCATATTCGGGCAGCCGCTTTTTCCGCTTCGTCCATGTGGGCGGCAAACGCCGCTACTGTTTCGCCGGCACCAGACACAGCCGATGGCAAATGCCATCTGTCGGCGTCAAATCTGCTTACAATGGCCCACCGAAGCCATGAGTGGACAGGCACGCTGGCGCAATTGAAATTGGCCTTCGCGAATGAACAACATTTTGCGGTGCATGGCCCCGTGCCAGCACCATTTGGCGACGAAGGTGCAGCCAATTTCATGCGGCTATGTGCATCGCATGATGCAGCGGGTGTCGAAATATTTGTCTATGGCAAAACCGGCGGCCTCTTCCCGGCGCGGCAACATATTGAGGCGTCAAAGGCCATTGCGCGCGCGCACCGACTTGACCCAGCCAAAATTTTGTTCGTGCAGCAATCCGAGGTCGCCATTGCCGCTGGGGCGTTTCACAATGATGTTGTCGCGGTGGCAAATGAGCGCGTTCTTTTCACGCATGAACAGGCATTTGAGCACCCAGACCAGACCTATGCCGACATCAAGCGGATGATGCCTGAGGTAGAGATTATCATCGTCCCAGCAAGCCGGGTGAGTCTGGCAGACGCCATTCAAAGCTATCTGTTCAATGCGCAATTGGTCACTTTACCAGATGGCGGCATGGCGCTTATTTTGCCCAACGAAGTGCACGAAAATGCCCGGGTTTGGGGCTGGCTGACCGAGATGGTAGAAGGCAATGGCCCCATCCGCAAATTAGTGCCAGTTGATGTGCGTCAATCGATGGCAAATGGCGGAGGCCCAGCCTGCCTGCGCCTGCGTGTTGTTGCTGACCCTGTAAGCGTTGACCAACGTTTCATGGCCGATGCGACAAAGCTGGATACCATCGCCGAAGTTGTTGCCGCGCATTGGCCGGAAACTATTGCGCCGGACCAACTCGGTAACCCAGATTTGCTGGATAAGGTTCGGTTGGCGCGGTTGGCGTTGCTGGAGGCGACCGATCTCCTTGCGCTCGCCTGACGGCCAAGATTTTTAACAACGCGCCGTAGCTTTAACCATTGCGATCAGAGTATCGCTGCTCGTTGCATTGGTAATGAAAAGGGTCCCGGATTCTGTTGCCCGGCTCCGGGGGGCCGCTGTAACCTTTCTGTTGCCCGGCCGGTTCGGCCGCGTTCTTTTAGTGTAAGTTTAGACCGTGAGGCCCAAAATTACGCTGCGAGAGCAAGTGCTTCGTTATCGTTTGCACCTATTGGTTATGAACCATTTCACGGCTTATTCATGCCGGGCAAAAACAATGCTTTTCAACGCACGTCGATCCTAGTTCAACCCCTCCAAGACCTCTGGCAAACAGAGATTTTGGTGGAGCTGCCGGGTACCGCCCCCGGGTCCGCTGCACCTATTGCACATCGCAATTTATCACCATAGCCGGGCGAACCCGGCACCGACCTATATAGGCCCTTTTTCGTGAATGGGAAGTGAAGGCGGTTAAAGACCTTGCATATTACGGCTCTCAGCCGGAACATGGACGATCAACCCGTCGAGAGCAGGCGTCAACGTAATTTGGCAGGACAAACGGCTCGTGCGCCGTGCGCCCGTGGCGAGGTCGAGCATATCTTCTTCATCCTCAACCGCAGGCGGGAGCTTATCAAACCAATCCTTGTCCATGATTACATGGCAGGTAGAACAAGCCATCTGGCCTTCGCATGTTCCCTCTAGCGGCTGACCAACAGCTTGTGCGAGATCGAGTAGGCTCTGGCCGTCAACGCCTTGCGCCTCTTGCGATTCGCCCTCGGCATTGATGAACCTGACTGTGATCATAACATCGCCTCTGCTGCCCGGTTGATTGCCTCTGCGGCAATATCAATCTCTTCCGCTGACGTATAGCGGCCAAAGCCCAAACGGATGGAAGATTTTGCCTGCGCATCCGTCAGGCCGATGGCCTGCAACACATGGCTTGGCCGACCTGAGCCGCTCGCACAGGCGCTTCCCGCAGAAAATGCGATGTTTCGGCATTCAGAGATCAGCCTCGCGGCGTCAACGCCGTCGCGGCGAATGTTGAGATTGCCTTTATAGCGCTCCGTTGTTGCGCCATTGATGGTCCAGTCAGTAAACGCCGCCAATGCGCGGTCCCACAAGGCGGAAACATGCGCGGCATCCGTATCCATCCGTTCAGCTGCCAATTTCGCCGCGGCACCAAAGCCAGCACATAAAGCAGGTGACAGCGTACCGGAGCGCATCCCCTGCTCTTGCCCCCCACCCAAGATTTGTGGAGCCAATGATACGCCGTCGCGCACCCATAAAGCGCCGATTCCCTTTGGCCCATGAATTTTGTGCGCAGAAATCGCGATCATGTCTGGGCCATCCGGAATAGGCAAACGGCCGTAGGCCTGAACGGCATCGCACAACAGCAATCCGCCGCTTTTGTGGGTTAGCTCAGCGATATCGGCAATAGGTTGAATGGTTCCGATCTCGTTGTTGACCAACATGACCGCCTGCAACGTCGCACCTGTATTCACCTGATCGAGGAGGCCATCCTTTCTGACCGGCAACACCTCACCGCCCAAATGCTGCACGCAATCCAGAACCGCAGCATGCTCAGTTGCGGCCGCGCTCACCGGCAGACCAGATCCCATAATTGCCAAATTAATCGCTTCTGTCGCGCCGGAGGTAAAGATAACGCGCCCGCCGGTCGGCAACAAAGCCGCCACCTGATCACGGGCGACCTCAACCGCTGCGGCCGCTGCTCTGCCCGCGGCATGTGCGCTGTGCGGGTTCGCAAATCCGCTCTTTAACCAAGGCTCCATGGCCGCAAATGCTTCGGGCGCGAGCGGCGTCGTGGCTTGATAGTCCAGATAAATCATGCGGCTTTTGCACGGGCGGCGATGCTGCGCCAGACATCGATGAAGCGCGCTATGTCAGCCTCATTCGTGGCCGCGCCAAAACTGACGCGGATAACTTCAGACGCTGATGCATCATCCCATCCCATCGCACCCAAAACATGGCTGGTTTTTAGCGTCCCAGACGAGCAGGCACTGCCCGCAGAAACCGCAATCCCCGCCATGTCAAAGTTGATAAGCTGGCTCGATGCAGCAACGCCCGGCATGCGGTAACTGCCAATGGTCGCTAACCGGTTGCTTTCCGACGCAATGACAACGCCCCCGGATTCGACAACAGCATCTTCCAACATTTTACGGAGGCGGACAGCGCCTTCCATCCAAGCAAACCCGGCTTCAAGCGCCACAGCAAATCCAATAGCGGCAGGCAAATTCTCCGTCCCACGCCGATAGCCTTGCTCCTGCCCCCCCGTTGGTGACAATAATCCAAGATTGCGCAAGAGCAATGCCCCCATGCCTGGCGGCCCGCCGAGTTTATGCGCCGACACGGCAATTATATCAGCATCCGGCAGCGGCAGCTTACCAGCACTTTGTGAACAATCGGCGAAAAATATGCCGTTAACCGCCCGCACAGCGGCCGCAATCTCCGCCATGGGTTGGATAACGCCGGTTTCATTGTTCACGGATTGAACAGCAAATCGCGCATTGCCAATAATTGCTCCGACATCGACTTGTCCATTAGCCCCTACCGGCAAACGGTTCGGCCCGGTGACTGCTAGCACCGCATCATGCTCCACCGCACTCGCTACCGACGCCGTACCCCGAAGTCCAAGCGCTATCGCTTCGCTGGCTCCGCTTGTCAGGATGACTTCGCCATCCCAATCCAGCGCGATCGCAATCCGCCTACGTGCGTCCTCAAGCGCAAAGCGAGCTGCCCTGCCCTCTTGATGCGGCGAGGATGGATTCGCCCAATGCGCCATGGCTTCGGCCATCGCCACGCGCGCCGCCGGAATGACAGGCGTCGTGGCGGCATGATCAAGATAGATGCGGCTTTGGTCGGGCATAATTTCCATGACAGTTGCGAAAATCGTCACTCCTTCTATATAGCCCTTCCAATTCCTGCAAAGCCCGAACCGTCGGGTAAAGCTCGGCACACATTCTTAGAATCGAAATTTTATATGCCCGCCATTGCTATTCCCGGTCCAGAAGGTCGCCTCGAAGCTCGTTTCTCGCCGCCGCCGCGCCCACGAGCCCCAATTGCAATGATATTGCATCCACACCCGCAAGCAGGCGGGACAATGAACGACCGTATCACGCAACAGCTTTACAAAACCTTCGTGGCGCGCGGTTTTGGCGTCTTGCGCTTCAACTTTCGCGGCGTTGGCCGAAGCGAAGGCGAATTTGACAATGGTATCGGTGAATTGTCTGACGCAGCATCTGCGCTCGATTGGGTGCAAAGTTTTCATCCTGAGGCGTCGACCACATGGATTGCCGGTTTCAGCTTTGGCGCGTGGATCGGCATGCAACTTCTGATGCGACGTCCGGAAATCCGCGGCTTTATCTCGGTTGCGCCACCCGCCAACATGTATGATTTCAGCTTTCTGGCGCCCTGCCCCTCATCAGGCATCATCATTCAGGGCGTGAATGATGAAGTTGTTACCCCCAACGCGGTGCAAAAGCTTGTCGATAAACTGCGAACCCAGCGCCACATCACCATCCATCATGACGAAATTCCGCGCGCGAACCATTTCTTCGAAAATGAGATGGAATTGCTTATGGCGTCGGTGAACGGCTATCTCGATTTCCGGTTGGATCCAAACTGTCCTATTAAGTGATTTTTTCACGCAGAGGCGCTGAGGCTTTACCGCTGTCATTCTGAACTTTATTCAGGATCTTAATCCTGAGCGTTCGCAGACATAAGAACCTGCAGCAATTTCAGGGTGACGTTGGATTAGTACCTCTTTGCGTCCTCTGCGCCTATGTATGAACCAATCAGGGTCGTTCAACAGAGCCAGTCACCAAAGACTGCCCCTTTTCATCCGGCACCACCCAAATCGCCACATTCGCAAAAACAACCAAGGCCGCCGCGACCATCAGCCACATTTGCTGGCTAGCACCATCCCGCCGCCAGCGTTTCCATGCCCCATAGAGAAGTAGGAAAGCGGACAGCATGGCGATGGACAATATGGCATTAAGCATGATCGCACCCATAAAGACGGTGGATAAGCTGCGCAATCGCGGAAATTCGGCATAGCCTTTTGGCGCGCGGTCCCATAGGGGGAGCTTAGTCCGACTCAAGCTGCTACAGGATGTGCCATGCGTATCGCCATCGCCTCAGATCATGCTGCTCTCGCGCTGAAATCAGCGCTGGTTGAATATCTACGCGCTGCCGGGCATGAAGTTGCAGATCTTGGCCCCCATGACGAAGCGTCGGTTGACTATCCCGATTATGGATACAGACTTGCAAGCGCCATTGCCGATGGTTCGGCAGAACGCGGCGTCGCCTTGTGCGGGTCCGGCATTGGGATTTCCATCGCCGTCAACCGAAACCCTGCTGCACGCGCCGCTCTCGTATCTGAACCGCTGTCTGCTCGGCTCGCACGCGAACATAATGACGCAAACGTCATCGCCATGGGCGCGCGCCTGATTGGTATCGAGATGGCGAAAGCCTGTATTGATGCATTTCTCTCAACCGCATTTGGTGGCGAACGGCACCAACGCCGCGTTGACAAGTTATCCAACCCACTGACAACCAAGGAACCAGCATGAGCATGCGCCCCGCACACGACCTTTCCGATGTTCAGCCCGACGGCTTTTTCACGCGCGGCTTGGCTGAAACCGATGCAGAAGTGTTTGCCGGACTTACCCATGAACTGGACCGCGAACAGAATCAGATTGAGCTGATTGCGTCCGAAAACATTGTGTCAAAGGCTGTGCTTGAAGCGCAGGGTTCGGTCTTCACCAACAAATATGCCGAGGGTTATCCGGGCAAGCGTTATTATCAGGGTTGTGCGCCCTCAGACGAAGTTGAAACATTGGCCATCGAACGCGCCAAAAAGCTTTTCAACGCTGGCTTTGCCAACGTGCAACCTCACTCCGGTGCGCAGGCAAATGGTGCGGTCATGCTTGCGCTCGTAAAGCCAGGCGAAACTATTTTGGGTATGAGCCTGGATG
The DNA here is from genome assembly GCF_044239045.1 of Sphingorhabdus sp. Taxonomy (GTDB): domain Bacteria; phylum Pseudomonadota; class Alphaproteobacteria; order Sphingomonadales; family Sphingomonadaceae; genus Sphingorhabdus_B. Next base: position 11,113 of record NZ_JBIICD010000002.1, on the reverse strand, counting down.
CTGGGGGTCATTTGACGCACGGCGCAAAGGCAGCCATGTCCGGCAAATGGTTCAACGCGGTGCAATTCGGCGTGCATCCTGAAACGCACCTTATCGACTTCGACGAGGTCGAGCGCCTCGCCAAAGAGCATCGTCCAAAAATCATTATCGCGGGCGGTTCAGCTTATCCGCGTATTATCGATTTTGCGCGCTTTCGCGCCATTGCTGACGAAGTCGGCGCGATTTTCCATGTTGATATGGCGCACTTTGCCGGCTTGGTTGCTGGCGGCGTTCATCCAAACCCGCTTGAGCATGCCCATGTCGTGACCAATACGACGCATAAAACACTCCGTGGGCCACGTGGAGGCATGATCATGACCAACGACGAGGCTATTGCCAAGAAGATCAATTCTGCCGTCTTCCCGGGGCTCCAAGGCGGTCCATTGATGCATGTCATCGCCGCTAAGGCCGTCGCCTTTGGTGAGGCACTTCGTCCCGACTTCAAAACCTATGCCGCAGCGACGATTGCTAATGCAAAGGCTCTGGCTGCAACGCTGCATGAACGCGGCGCTAATTTAGTTTCTGGCGGCACGGATACGCACTTGGCGTTGGTGGACCTGACCCCGCTTGGCATTACCGGACGCGATGCGGACGAGGCGTTGGAGCGCGCGGCGATCACCTGCAACAAAAACGGCATTCCAAACGATCCGCTGCCGCCCATGAAAACCAGCGGTATTCGTGTTGGCTCGCCTGCCGGAACGACACGCGGCTTTGGCGTTTCTGAATTCAAAGAGATTGGCCATATGATCTCTGACGTACTTGAAGGCTTGCGTCAAAAGGGTGAGCATGGCGATCCTGCGGTCGAAGCCGAAGTCCGCCTTCGTGTCCGCGAATTGTGCAGCCGCTTTCCAATCTACCCGTCTTGAATTATAGAGGTGACTTACCCATCTAATACACAGAAGGGAATTGACCATGGGATTTTGTAACGAATGTGATGCGGCATATGGCGAGGGCGCAAAATTTTGCGCAAATTGTGGTGCAAAAACACCGGAGCAACGGGCCGCCGAAAGCATACCAAATCAAGCACGGCATTATGTGGGTGAAGCAGCCGACGAGCTGTGGGGTGCAACTAAGGACGCGTTTCACACCGGCAAGCATCTCGCCGATCAAGATACCGTCAAGAAAGTCGCTGGCGGCGCGGCTATTGGCGCGGCTGCTGGCATTATCGCCCCCATAGGACTTGCCACCGGCGCATTGATTGGTGCAGGCATTGTCGCGTACCGCCATGTAAACAAGAAAAAGAATCAGGAAAAATAATTGCGCTGCCCATTTTGCGGACATGATGATAGCCAGGTAAAGGACAGCCGTCCGACTGAAGACAATAGCGCGATCCGCCGTCGGCGGCAGTGCGAGGGTTGCGGTGGGCGCTTCACAACCTTTGAGCGCATTCAGTTGCGTGAACTGGTAGTGATCAAAAGCGAAGGCAAGCGTGAGCTGTTCGACCGGGAGAAGCTGGAACGTTCGCTATCCGTCGCATGCCGAAAGCGCCCAGTGGACCATACGCAAATCGAAAAACTTGCCTCTGCAATCCAGCGGCAGCTTGAAACCTTGGGTGAAAACGAAATCGAGTCCAAACGCATTGGCGAATTCGTTATGGATGGGTTGAAGGCGCTTGATAGCGTTGCCTATATCCGTTTCGCGTCGGTGTATAAGGACTTTAGCGAAGCCAAGGATTTTGAGGATTTCGCTGGAAGCGTGGTCGAAGCAGCGCTCAAATGAGCGCGCCGCCCATCATCATCCTGTGCCGTCCGCAATTGGGCGAAAATATTGGCAAGGCGGCGCGCGCCATGCTCAATTTCGGTCTTACCGAAATGCGTCTTGTCGCCCCGCGCGATGGATGGCCAAACCCTAATGCAGGTCCAGCGGCATCGGGCGCGGACATTGTTTTGGCGAATGCCCAAGTTTTTCCGACGCTGGCAGAGGCAACTGCAGACATTGCCCATGTCTATGCGACAACGGTGCGCAAGCGGGGTGTCACGAAACCGGTTATAACGCCCGAAGTGGCCGCCCGAGAGGTATTCGGCAACACGGGACGAAGCGCGATATTGTTCGGGGCCGAACGATCCGGCCTTGAAAGCGACGAAGTCAATGTTGCTCGCGCAATCATTACGGTGCCGATTAATCCTGAATTTGGTTCGTTGAACTTGGCACAAGCGGTCATTCTTTGCGCATATGAGTGGTCAAAAACGCAAACGCTGGCGAGCCCGCCCAAAACGGATTTGGAACCACCTGCGACGCAGTTCGAGCTGGACGGCCTCATTGCGCAGTTAGACGCCATGCTGGAACCGCTGAATTATTTTACCCCCGTCGACCGAGCGCCTGTTACCCGCCGGACCTTGCGCAATTTGCTGACAAAGCCAGCATGGAATGCACTTGAGGTCAGGACATTACGCGGCGTGCTCACAACATTAAATAGACGGCGACCACCCGAAGATTAAGTTTGCGCCCCTTAGGACAGCCGCTGGCCATGCTATCAGACGCGCTTGGTATCCCATTTATCAAGTTCGTAAGCGATAGAAGCTTCAACCAAACGCTCCCACAAGTCAGCAACCACCTCAACGGGAATGCCGGAGCCACTCGCTGCGTCTTGGACGTTTTTGAGAACCTGTTGCTTGCGCGCTTCGTCACGAACGGCGTTGCGGTCTGTTTTGATACGGGCAGCGGCATCCATATAGGCAAAGCGAACAGCCAGAAGCTCGACCAATTGCGCGTCAACCGAATCAACGCCCGCACGCACTTGGGTCATATCATTGCACTTGGCGGGTTCAATTGGGCTGGAGGTGCTACTCATGGCAGCGCCTTTACGGTTCAGCACTCGCAAAGTCGAGCCAGATGTTGACATAAGGCCTATCAACCGCCATAGGCGCCGCTTCGCAATCGACCCTGCATTCCGGTGAAGCAGGTGTCCGGCATGTCCCAGATGTGTCGCGCGGGACCGGAAACAATGTTGTTAGCAATTGGAGACTGAATATGTCGATGCGCAAAAGCTCGAAGTATAAACTTGACCGCCGTATGGGTGAAAACATCTGGGGCCGTCCAAAATCCCCTGTAAACAAGCGCGAATATGGCCCAGGCCAACATGGTCAGCGCCGCAAGGGCAAGCTGTCCGATTACGGCATCCAGCTGCGTGCCAAGCAGAAGCTCAAGGGCTATTATGGCGACGTGACTGAGAAGCAGTTCAAGCGCGCCTATCAAGAAGCCAGCAACATGAAGGGCGATACATCGCAGAACCTTATTGGTCTGCTGGAGCGTCGTTTGGACATGGTCGTGTACCGCGCCAAGTTTGCACCTACCATTTTTGCTGCACGCCAGATCGTTAGCCATGGCCACATCCGCGTCAATGGCGTGAAGTGCAACATCGCAAGCCGTCAGGTTGCCGTTGGCGACGTCATCAGCCTAGGTCCGAAAGCTAAGGAAATGGCACTGGTTATCGAAGCCCAAGGCCTCGCCGAGCGTGATATTCCTGAATATGTTGCAGTAGATGGCACCGACAAGGTTACCTTCGCCCGCGTACCAACGCTTGATGAAGTGCCTTACCCTGTGAAGATGGAACCAAATCTGGTCGTCGAATTCTATTCGCGTTAATTTTCGCATAAAGAATACCAAGAAGGCGGCCCATGTGGCCGCCTTCTTCATTTGAGCCGCGTGGACGGGTCTGCCACAAAGCGTACAACAAAATTTCCCATTAGGAGAATATGATGCGCCTGCTTTCCTTGGCTCTTGTTTCCACCCTTGCCCTGTCCGGCGGGTTCCATAAGGCGGCATCGGCAGATGTTGAGACATCAGCGCTCCCCCAGATTGAGCTCCCAGCCCTGTCCGAAAAGACAATGCAGGACGTCACCCGCGAGTTGTCGCTTGATGCATATGAAGGTCGCGCTCCTGGGTCTATCGGAGAAGAAAAGACCGTCGCGCACCTGATCTCGAAATTCAAAGCGGCAGGGCTCGAGCCGGGCAATAATGGCAGCTGGACACAGGACGTCCCCCTGATTGAAATCACCGCGAAAAATGTTTCAGCCTTGAACATTGCCGACCGGAACGGAAAGGCCATGTCCTTTGCCTATGGCAGTAAATATGTCATCGGCAGCTATCGTGAAACGCCCAAAACGGCGATCAATCAAAGCGATATGGTTTTCGTCGGCCATGGCATTGTTGCACCGGAAAGGGGTTGGAACGATTATGCCGGCATCGATGTGAAGGGAAAGACCGTTGTCGTGATGGTCAACGACCCCGATTTTGAAAATGAAGGCCTAGATGGTCCGTTCGGTGGCAAAGCCATGACCTATTATGGCCGCTGGACGTACAAATATGAAGAAGCAGCGCGTCAGGGTGCTGCTGCCGTTTTGATCATCCACGACACTGCGCCTGCCGCTTATGGCTGGAATGTCGTTAATTCGAGTTGGACTGGCACACAGTTCCTCGCGCAATCCAAGGACGGCGGCAAGAGCCAGACTCAGGCCAATGGCTGGATACAGAAATCTGTCGCCAAGGACATTTTCGCTGCAGCGGGTCAGAACTTGGAAAAGCAAATGGCCGCCGCAAAGCAAAAGGGTTTCAAGGCACTGCCATTGAACCTCACCGCATCATTAAGCTTTGAAAACGACATTGCGCGCAAGGCCAGTAAGAATGTTATTGGCGTCATGAAGGGCACAAAGCGCCCTGACGAATATGTGCTCTACACCGCGCATTGGGACCATCTGGGGCGCTGTACGGCTGCAGCGGATGGCGATGATATCTGCAACGGCGCCGTTGACAATGCGACGGGCACAGCAGCACTAGTTGCGCTTGCGGAGGGCTATACCAAAGCCGGTGCGCCCGATCGATCCGTCGTATTCCTTGCAGTCACTGCCGAAGAAAGCGGCCTGCTCGGTTCCAAATTTTATGCCGAAAACCCTGTCTTCCCTTTGTCGCAGACCGTTGGCGGCGTGAATATGGATGCGTTTTCAATGTCGGGCCCTGCCAAGAACCTGACCGTCATTGGCAAAGGCAAGTCGCAACTTGATGCCTATTTAGAAGCAGCCGCAAAATCGGAAGGTCGCACACCCGAAATGGAGCCGACCCCGGAAAAAGGTTTTTATTATCGTTCCGATCATTTTAGCTTCGCCAAGCTTGGCGTGCCTATGGTCTATTTCGAAGGCGGCGATGATCTGGTCACTGGCGGAAAAGCCGCGGCCAAGTCAGCGGCGGACGATTATGAAATGAACCGTTATCACGCCCCCGGCGATGAATTTGACGAAAAATGGGATTGGTCGGGCGTGATGTCTGATCTAAAACTCTATTACCGTGTCGGCCGGATGCTTGCGATGACCGATGGATGGCCGAACTGGAACGAAGGCGACGAATTCCGCGCCGTTCGTGACAAGAGCCGCAGCGGGAAATAATCCATGGCTTTTTGCATGCCCGCGGAATGGGCACCACATGAATCGGTTTGGATTGGCTTTCCAAGTTCGCCAGATGCCTGGGGTGAACCACTCCATCGCGCCCAGCAACAGATTGCGGCTTTTGCCAATGCCCTTCATGCCTCTGGCCGTGGTGAGCATGTCTATTTGATTGCAGGCAGCGCCGAAGCCGCCGCAATTGCCGCGGATCTTGTAGATAGCGGGGTTCATGTCGAACAGCGCCATATAGGGGACGTCTGGCTGCGCGATACCGGCTGCATCATTGTAAAAGATGGTAATCTTCGTATCGCCCGCGATTTTGGCTTTAATGGCTGGGGTGGCCGCTTCGATTATCCGGGCGACAAAAGCATTGGCCACGACCTCGCCATTGCTGCAGGCTTTGACGTTACGAAGGCTGACTGGATATTGGAGGGCGGCTCAATCGATGTGGACGGTGAAGGTCTTGCCGCAACAACGGTTGATTGCTTGTTGAACCCTAACCGTAACCCTTCGCTCAATAAGAAGGCGATTGAAGCGCGGCTTCGTGATGACCTTGGAATTGAACGCCTGCTGTGGCTGGGCGACGGCTTGGCGAATGATCACACCGATGGGCATATCGATAATCTCGCGCGCTTTGTCGGTGTTAACCACATCCTCATTCCGCAAGGCGCAGGGGCAGATGACCCCAATGGAGCCGTTTTTGAAGATGCTCGGAAACGTGCCGAAGCATTTGGGTGCCAGGTCAGCCTCATGCCCTCGGTCGGCCGATTCCTGCAGGACGGAGAAGCGGTTCCCGCCAGCTATATGAATTTTTACATCGGCAATACCGCCATTGTCGTACCTATTTATGGCGTGCAAAATGATGATGCAGCTATTGCCACTTTGGCGTCATTATTCCCCGACCGACAGGTTGTGGGCGTCATGGCGGACGCAGTCTTGACCGGCGGCGGTAGTTTTCATTGCTCCAGTCAACAAGTGCCCAAGTGACACTATTGGAATTTCAAGCGTCCATAACCATATCCGTTGCACGCAAACAAGAAGAGGATTTCCAATGAAAAAAGCTTTTCTACTCGCCCTAGCTGCAACCACTTTAGCCGCCCCAGCCTTTGCAAACCACCATGGGTCCAATAAGGCCGACCACGAGAAGGTGCATAAGGCACATCAGGAACGTCTGGCCAAAATCCTAGCCGACCCAGCCCGAGCAAATGACGCCAAGCGCGACCAGTATCGCCACCCAGCCGAAACATTTGAATTTTTCCGCCTTCGTCCAGATCATGTGATTGGTGAATATGCTCCTGGAGGTGCTTGGGTTTCGCGCCTTCTTGGCCGCTATGTCAACGAAGATGGCAAATATACTGGCCTCTATTTTGGCACAAAGACCCATTTCAGCGACCAGCAAAAGCAAGGCATTGCAGCCGCCATCACCAAATTTCCTTCGGATGTTGCGGCTGTATCTGGCCGCCCCGCAACCGACTTTAATGCGTTTTCCCTCAGTGAAATCCCTGAGAATGCAAAGGGCAGTTTTGACCGCATTTTGGTGATGCGGATGATGCACAACCTGATCAGCTGGAACATTGCGGACGCCGAAGTAAAAGCCATGCGCGATCTTTTGAAACCCGATGGCCTTCTCGGCATCGAACAACACCGTGCGAAGGCAGACGCACCCTATAGCTATACCAATGGCAGCAAGGGCTATATGCGCGAAGCCGACATCATCAACTTCATGAAAATCCATGGCTTTGAACTGGTCGCCAAGAGCGAAGTGAACGCCAACCCCAAGGACAGCGCAAACTGGCCCGACGGCGTATGGACGTTGCCGCCTGCACTGCGTTTGAAGGATGTCGATCGCGCAAAATATGAGGCCATTGGCGAAACCGACCGGATGACATTGTTGTTCAAAAAGCGCGACTGATGATTTTGCGGCGAAGTTGTGCCGCAAAATATATTGTATCTGGCGACAATCGTGATTGCGGTGCGTTTCGGGGTCCGGCTATAGACGCCACATGACCAGAAATATAACCGTTGCCGCGCTGCAACTGCCTTTGTCGGCAAACGAAGCCGAAAACATCGATGCCGTGAGCGATCTTGTCTCGCAGGCAGCAGATCTTGGCGCGCAAATCATCCTGCCGCCTGAACTGTTTTCAGGCCCCTATTTCTGTAAAACACAGGAAGAAGCACATTTCGCGCTCGCGCAGCCAGCGTCGGAGCATCCTGCGGTTAGGGCGATGGCTAAACTGGCCAAAGGCCTTAATGTTGCCATCCCCGCTAGCTTCTTTGAACGCGACGGCGCACATTTCTACAACAGCATCGCCATGATCGACGGCAATGGCGAAATCATGGGCGTGTATCGCAAGAGCCACATTCCCGACGGCCCCGGCTATCAAGAGAAATATTATTTCCGTCCCGGTAATACAGGATTCAAGGTCTGGGACGTCTTCGGTGCGCGCATCGGAGTCGGCATTTGCTGGGACCAATGGTACCCAGAATGCGCGCGGGCCATGGCGTTGATGGGCGCGGAGCTTTTATTCTACCCCACAGCCATCGGTGCAGAGCCGCAGGATGCGACATTGGACACACGGCACATGTGGCGGCGGGCAATGGTCGGTCATGCTGTATCGAACTGTATGCCCGTCATTGCGGCTAATAGGGTCGGCAGCGAAGACGACCATGGTCAGACGGCACAAAAATTTTACGGCACCAGCTTCATCGCCAATGAATGGGGCGATGTGGTCTGCGACCTGGACGACGCTGAAACTGGTCTATTGGTATCGACCTTTGACCTAGACCAAGCCCGCAAGCACCGTGCCAGCATGGGCTTCTTCCGAGACCGCCGCCCTACATTATACACCCGCCTTGCCGAGGACATTTGATCTGTCGCATCTCTATCTCATTGGCATCGGTTCAAACCAGCCACATCCCGTCATTGGCACGCCGAACCGTATCATCCCGCAAGCGATAGCGGCGCTCGAGATGGATGACATTGATGTCTTCGCGCATTCCGCGACCATTCAATCCAGCCCGATGGGGCCATCATCACGCCGTTTTGCCAATGCGGCGGCGGTAATAGCGACAGAGTTGGAACCACCTGCACTGCTTGCCCGCCTGCATGAAATCGAAAGCCATTTCGGACGCGTCCGTCGCGGCCAAAGCTGGCGCGCACGGGTGCTGGACCTCGACATTCTCTTATGGTCCGGCGGTATGTGGGCAGACAGCAACCCAGGTCTTTCCATCCCCCATCCGGGCTTACGTTCGCGCGGTTTTGTGCTGACGCCAGCCGCCATGGTTGCCCCCGATTGGCGCGACCCGGTTTCCGGCCTTAACATTCGTCACCTGCAATCGCGATTTAACCGACCAAAGGCGCTTGACCAGTCCCCCCACCGCCATTAGGGGGAGCGCTCTCCTTTGAACCCATGAAGGTTCAGGTCGGGGGCCCTTAGCTCAGTCGGTAGAGCAACTGACTTTTAATCAGTAGGTCGCTGGTTCGAACCCAGCAGGGCTCACCATTATGTCTAAATAAAACAGCATGATGCAGTGGTTTACTAATTTCGTGTTACCCCAGAACCTCTCGGGGCTACACGGGGGCAGCACGGGCCAAGGGAATTTTGCGGCAGTAACTATCTACCTCGCACCAAAAGTCGCACCCCCACCCCCTTCAAAACGCTACCCAACGAGACCCCACCGGGGTGCCACCCCCCTATTCTGGTTGATGGGACCCACAGTTCCTTCTTACATATTATTCTGCTCGTTCAGAGAGGGGCATAGATGCAGGCCAGCACAACAGCCCATAATCACCATGCATGTCTAGTTATGGGCCGGTTGCAGACAGGCAGCTTTCGGCTCGACGAACGCGCAAAGCGGACTTTCCAGTTACGACCCAACTGCAGACCTTCGGGTAGACCTTTAACTGCTCCAATAACTCAGCGTGGCTGCATTAACCCTTTTCGGGCGCTAGCGACAAAGATGGCCATCAAAAATCCCCCCGATGTTAGCGCAACCAGCGCTAGCGGCGTTGGCGCCGTAACAAGCCCCAGCCATGATGCGGACCCCCATACCAGCGTCACCGACCCTACGCCAGAAAAGGCAATATTCCCGGCATCGCGGCTAAGCTGCAACATCATCTCGTCATAATAATTCCAATCGCGGATCGATACTGCAATCAGCAGCGCCAGAGCCGCGAGCAGTCCGCCCATGGCAGCAGGACCCGATATTGGCCCATGCGGTCCAGCCATGGTTAGCGCCATCAACGCCGCACCCAAGGCGATCATGCAAATCGCGGACCCGCTCAAAATGCGGCTCTGGTCGCGGATCTCGTCTGCGTCCTCTACATTTAGAATGCTGGCCCCTAATTTGGGCGCTATCAAGCCAAAGCCGCAGATCACGCCAATTAACAAATAGATGAGGCCAACACCGCCGACAGCCAACTGGTCGACTGTTACATTTTCAGCACCTAGAAGGCCCAAGCCAAAATAGCTGCTAAGTCCGCCAATCAAGGCACCAACAACCAATTGGAAAGCCAGTTTGCGACCCTGTTGCATTTTCACTTCCGATACCGTGCTTTTCTTGATGGTCATCTTAATTCCCTCCTGCTTCCCAATGGTCGATAAATATGTCCGGTACCTGACAGACAAACAGTTTTGCCATCCGCATAGCCAGCGGTAGGCTGGGATCATATTTGTTAGTTTCAACGGCGTTTATTGTCTGCCGCGAAACACCCAGCAGCCGAGCCAATTCACCTTGGCTCCACCCAGCCGTCTCGCGATAGTCTTTCAAACGGTTTTCCAACTCGCACTCCTTTGTGACAAGAGCTCTTTACAGCCCGTACATCTGCCTGTCAAGAACTCTTGTCATCTGCGAAATATCGGATGCTTGGTCGGTGACTGCTGCTATTGGTTTCGATGTCCTTAAAGCGGACTGTCAACTTTCCACCCAGTTGTCGCCGTTCAGAAGGTGGTGACGGTCGCCTAAAAGCTGCCGCTGCGGTGATCATCGTATTCGTTTCGGTATAATGTCCGAAATTGGGCCGGGAGCGGACAGTCCGCTTTGCGCCCATTAGGCTTAGTCTCACTCTTGGCTAGACCATAAAAACTAATGGGCAAATATACGAAACTGTTCGTTTTCTAGGGCGAATACCGTGCCTCTGGCAACGCAAGTCAGGGGATCGTCTGCCACCACTACCGGCAATCCAGTTGCCTCGCAGATTGCATCATCCAAGCCACTCAAAAGCGCCCCTCCGCCTGTAAGTACAATTCCTTGGTCTACGATGTCCGCCGCGAGTTCAGGCGCCGTATTCTCAAGAGCTATTCTAACACCTTCAATAATAGCTCCGACCGGCTCCGATAGTGCTTCTGCAATCTGCGTTTGGTTAATCGTGATTTCGGCGGGTACGCCGTTCACTAGGTCACGCCCCTTAATGCTTAACGTAATGCCATGCCCTTCTATTGGACGCCGCGCGATGCCAGCTTCCTTTTTTATCCGTTCTGCGGTTATATCTCCGATTAGCAGATTGTGGTTTCGGCGAACGTAGGACACAATCGCATCGTCCATCTTGTCCCCGCCAACGCGAACAGATGCTGTGTAGGCAAGCCCGCGCAAAGAGAGTACGGCTATTTCGGTAGTGCCTCCACCCACATCGACTACCATCGATCCTATAGGTTCTGTAACTGGAAGGCCCGCTCCAATAGCCGCTGCCATTGGTTCAA
>NZ_JBIICD010000001.1:0-186114 GCF_044239045.1 Sphingorhabdus sp. | reverse complement strand
TAATCACCTGCAATTCGATGGCCGAACCCTATATGTATCACGCCGAAGCAATGGCCGAATATATGCAAATATTCCCGCGCTATTGCATGAGCGTGGGTGCTGGCGGCAGCACGACCTTTTCGATCCTACATCATGCAGCCGCTGCGATCGTCAGCGGCATGTGCCATACCGTCCTGATCACGATGGCCGACAGTTTACGTAGCGGCCTGACACGAGATCAGGCTATGAAAATGCAGTCGTCGGCGGGCCATTCTCAGTTTGAAATTCCCTTCGGCCCCACGGTCCCAGCTTTTTACGCCCTGATCGCCCGTGCCCATATGCACAAATATGGCACGACCGCCGAACAGTTCGCCGCAATCGCCGTCGCCTGCCGTAAACATGCCTGCCTCAACCCGGCCGCCGAAATGCGCACCCCTATAACCATCGACGATGTCATGAATTCGCGCATGATTGCCGACCCCTTACACCTGCTCGACTGTTCACTGGTGTCGGACGGTGGATCAGCGATCATCATGACCTCGGCTGATAGAGCCGAGGATTTCCCGCATGACCCTGTGTATATCCTAGGTGTGGGCGAAGGGCATGGCCATGAACATATCAGCCAAGCACAAAGCCTGACCACATCCTTCGCCGTGGAATCGGGCAGGCGGGCTTATGCCATGGCGGGCCTTAAGCCGAGCGACATGGACTTCGCGCAATTATACGATTGTTTCACACCCACAGTGCTGGTGGAGCTTGAAGATTTAGGCTTTTGCAAAAAGGGCGAAGGCGGCGCATTTGTGGAAAATGGCAATATTGAACTGGGTGGTATGTTACCGGTTAATACCCATGGCGGGCTTTTATCGCACTGCCATCCGGGTAATCCGGGGTCGATGTTTGCACTCACCGAAACCGTGACGCAGCTTCGTGGCACGGCGGGCGCGCGTCAAGTCGAGGACGCCAAAGTCGCGATTGTGCACGGCCAAGGCGGTATCATGTCTAGCCATACCACAGTGATCCTCGGGAGGGAGCGGCACTGATGACCGGCCAGATAGAAAAGTTTCTTCCCTGCCCGACCTCAGAATCCGCGCCTTTCTGGCAGGGCTGCCGCGATCATAAGCTATTGCTGCAATACTGCATGGCCTGCGGCACGCATCAATTCTACCCGCGCATTATCTGTGCAAACTGCATGTCCGAACAGCTGGAATGGCGCGAAGCCAGCGGACGCGGCACTGTGGAAACCTACACCATCGTCACCCGCGCTGTGTCGGACGCATATGCAGCAGACGTCCCCTATGTCATTGCCCTAATCACGCTTGAGGAAGGCCCGCGAATGATGAGCAATGTCATCGGCTGCGACGTCGAAAGCATCAAATGCGGAGTTGCGGTCGAAGTGGTTTTCGAGCAGTGGTCAGCTGAAATCACTATGCCCAAATTCCGGCCTGTCGCAGGCCAGCCTGCAAGCTAGGCTTGGATGTGGCACCTGCATAGCTGGTAATAGAGCATCCTTGTCGGCGCGCGTTACATCGTGTCAGCAAGACGTTCCGCGTCAGCAAAAGCCTGTGCCATAGCCGCAGCGACAACATCGTCAGGGCCGAAAGTTCCCGCCACGCGCACCGCACTGATGTCTGCCACGCCGATGAAGCCCAACCATGCCTTCAAATATGCGAGTTGAAAATCCAGCCCGTCAATTTCGGGCAGGCTGCCAAAGGGCATGGCGCTGGCTGCAACGATTATAGCCCGCCGCCCCTGAGCCAACCCTTCGACATTGCCAACGCTATCGTTGCGGAATGTGAGGCCCGGCTGTGTCAAGATATCAATATATTGTTTCAGCCGATACGGGATGCCGAAATTCCACATCGGTGTGGCTATCAAATAGCTATCAAATGACAGGAATTGATCAGTCCATTTCTTCAGATCTCGCCATGCGTCTACTTGCTCAGGATCAACCGCATTACCGGCGAGCAAATGATAGCGACCTGCAACGGCATCTTGATCAAATGCGGGTAAATCTATGTCGAACAAATCAAGACGCTCGACTGATAATGATGGATTTCGCTCTTTAAGTCTCGCCAGCAAATGATCGGCGACCATGGCCGATCGCGACCGTTCCTTGCGTGGACTGGCCCCGATATAAAGCAGCCTGTTCATTCAACGTCCATGCCGATGTAGATGACACCGTCGATTATTTCGACATCCCATACATTTATCGGCAATTTCGTTAATGTTCCCATTGCGGAACCATCACGCATGTCGAAGCGGACACCGTGCGCGGGACAAAAGATATGAAACCCCTTCAATTTGCCGCCTTCGAGGGCCTGCAAGGCATGGCTGCACCTGTTCTCGATAGCGAACACGCCAGCAGGAGTGCGGGCGACGAGCACAGACTTTCCATGCAAAGCGAACTTACGGGTGCCATTTTCGGGAATATCGCAAAGCGGCGCGACAGGAATTTTCACGGTTTCAGCATCCTTGATCAACGATGTGCCTAATCAGTCGAAAACGCATACAAATTCCTTCGAAAAATCTTTATCTTTTACCCGCTAAAGATGCCTGAAGTGCCTTAAAAAAGCAAACATGATTGTCGTTTTGGGTTAGCACTCTATACGAGATTACAGCACTTTTTAAAGGTCATGGGCTATGGATGCGAAAACGACGCGGCGTATCAAAGACAACATCGCATTCGAAGCCGCGCGCACCGAGCCCCCGGCGGGATTTCCGCGGCTGCCCGACATCGCAGCGGCCCGCTATACCGATCCGCAATTTCTTGAATTGGAAAAACAGGGTCTTTGGAAACGCAGCTGGCTTTATGCTGGGCACAGCAGCCAAGTCGCTGAACCGGGCAACTGGTTCCTCACGCGCTATACCGGTACGCCCATTCTGATCGTGCGTGATCTGCAGGGTGAATTGCGCGCCTTCTACAACACCTGTCGCCATCGCGGCGGCCCACTTGTCACGGAAGACGCCGGTCAGGGCCGAGGTTTTGTCTGCGGCTATCACGGCTGGAGCTATACGCTCGATGGTCAGTTGAAATCGGTACGCGATAAGCGCGATTTCGTCGATCTCGACTTTGCATGCCGGTCGCTGCTGTCCGTCCGCTGTGAAACGCTGGGTGGCTGGATTTTTATCAACGAGGACCCTGATGCGTTGGGGCTGCTCGAAAGCTTAGGGCCGTTGGAAAGCGAACTTCGGCAATTTGATCTCGACAATCTCATGCTCGTCCATTCGCGCAGCTATGACGTTGCCTGTAACGTGAAAGTGCTGCTGGATGTATTCTTGGAGGTGTATCATCTAAAATCGATCCACCAGAACACGGCCGACCGGTTCCTCGATCACCGCGGTATGACCGCCACCCTTTGGCCGCATGGCCATTCACGGATGATCACACCCAATCGCCGACCAGATTGGATCGATCCCGGCACGCGAGGGATGCCGGACATCCCAAGCGTCACCGAGATTCCCCGCATAAACAATGTCAGTTACAATATCTTTCCCAATATCGTGATGCCCCCAACAGCAACCGGAATTCCCATGCTCGTTTTCTGGCCAAAAACCGCGAACTCGATGCAGATTGAATGCCATTGGTTTGGTCCCAAGATAGCAACTGAAGACCTTAGCCCGCTTTGGGAAACACGGATCAAAAACTTTGAAACGATCCTGCTCGAAGATTTAAGGTTCGCGTCAAAGATTCAGGAATCCGTCGAAGGTCCTGGTTTCATAGGCATGCCCCTCAACTATCAGGAGCGCCGTATATATCATTGGCACGAGGAAGCAGATCGCCGGATTGGCCCCGAACGCGTGCCAACCCAAATGCGCGTTAAACAAGTGCTTAGCGACTGGATTGAAAAGCTTTGATATAAGCATGACCCATCGCGGCCACGATTACTTGCCGTCCGGTGTGAAGACCATGAGAAGGTTACCCGGCATATGATAATAAAGACCATAGCCGGAATTGACGACGACATGGCCATTGGCCACTGTCGCACCCGGGCCACTCATGCCACCGCCTCTCGCTGTCGAACCTGAAATCGTCTTTACAGGCAGTGTTGTGTCCACAGTCCATATGGCTTTGCCCGAACGGCTGTCATAGGCCCTAAAGCGACCATCAAGATGCCCCGCGAAGACAAATCCGTTCAAAGCCGTAACGGCCGCGGAAATGCCGGGATCACAGTTTTCCCGATTGCCGCAAATATTATCTGCTTTTGACTTCCAAAATACACGGCCATTTGCAGCATCGATGGCGTGAATACCGGCCCCGCGTATCTTTGCATTATAAACGCGGCCGTCTTTCGTATCTTCCATGTCATTAATTGGAACGTAAACAAGACGCCCTTGAGCTGCCATTCCGAAATGAACGCCACCCTGTGTTCCGCCATGGCCAAGGGTCGTTTTCCAGACTGGCTTCCCCGTGTCCGGGTCAAGGCCGTATACATCCGCAGATTTCTGTCCTGCAACGATCATGGTCTTCCCGGCACCAATTGGCACAACAAGCACTGAAGCCGCCACATCGAGATCAGGACCATTTTCCTTGGGGCAATTGTCATTGCCTATCATGCAACCAACGTTCCAGGCATCGCCTTTGGTCAACTGGGTCACCCAAATCCGTTTGCCCGTTTTTGCATTTACAGCAAATACGGCATCGCTATTCCCATCAGCGGGGGAAGAGTAATTCTCTCCCGATCCGAAATAGACCCTATTTGTTGCCGCATCAAAAGTGGGGCTGTTCCAAATTGGAGCGCCCGATGGCCCGATGATATCCGTTCCAACTTTGGTCTTGCCATAGCGAACGCCCGGAGCGGTAACACTATAATGCCGCCAATTTACAGAACCGGACTTGGCATTAAGTGCCACGACCGAACCCCTGAAAGTGCAGCATGCATAATTTGGATCGGCGGCAGCGGTTACTTCCAGAGACGATACAGGGACGAAGATCTGCCCGCCTCCAATGGTGGGCGTTCCTGTGATCGTTGCGTTTGAATGGTCATCTATTTTGGCCTTCCAAATAAGCTTACCCGTCATCGCATCAAGTGCATACATGCGGGCCAGCACATCCCCGAAATATAAACGCTTTGTCTCGGGATCTATAACGACAGCAGTACGCACTTCAGCGGATGCCCGGAAAGACCAACGCATACAGCCCGTTTCGAGATCAAATGCGTACACTGTACCGTCTTGGCTTCCAACAAACACCGCGCCCCAGCCAATGGACGGTTGAGACCTCGCCCTTTGGGCCTTTGGATAAGCGAACGTCCATTTCAGTTTTAGCTGCGGGACCTGTTCCTTGGTCAATCCTGCTTGTTGGGCCGAAATAAATCTACTGTTATCATGACCCCACCCCGTCTTAGCGGGCAGCGATCCTGTGTCAAACCGCGCATATTGCGCATTGCATGAAGCAGGCGGCGCGGGTGCTTTGTAATCTGCAAGTGAAGTGCGGGTCAGATATTCTGCGATCTGTTGGCGTTGCAATGCAGACAGATGAGCGGATTGCTGGCTCATTATCCCGCCATTCATAGAAGCCAGAAGGGCATCTGGCGCCATCATTTCAAGCCAGACCTGCTGTGGTGCTTTGGGCACGCCACCATTATGGCAGGCGGCGCAATTTTCTTGAAACAGGCCCTTTCCGGGATGTTTCTCTACATCAATGGTCGGGCCATCTCGCGACTGCATTTCGTCAGTCGAAGTCATTCTTTCCCCACCAACCTTATCAGCTGATGGTTGACTACACCCTGCAAAGGCAAGCGACGCAGCTAAAACCAATCCGATCCAACTGCGTCGCATAAACTTATCCTAACTTCTCTTTAGAACTTCGCGCCAGCTTCAACGCCAAAATAGCGCGGCGGACCGTAGAGTGTGAATGTCCACAAACCACCGACAACTTGGCTAGCCGTTTCATAACGCTTATCGGTCAGGTTCTTACCAACGAGACGCAGCGAATATTTATCGTCCAAATCGGCAAGGGTGATCGACCCATTCAGCAGCGTCCGAGCACGGAGGAAGGTGTTATCCCGCGCATCGGCAATCGACTGCGTAAATAGGTTCTGCCCTACATAGCTAAGATTCGCATTTACCGCCAACTTCAGCTTGCCGCTGACAGGTGTTTCATAGGTCCCGTCGACGGACCATTGCCATTTAGGTGCACGGTCCATCGGAGCTTTCGACAGATCATAGCCTGCGGGTATCGGCGTTGCATATTTCCGGTACTTCGCATCTTGATAGCCAAGAACGCCGCGAAGGGTAAGCCCATCGGTTGGGATCAGTGTTGCCTCTGCCTCAAGGCCCTTTACCCGGGCGCTGGCTGCGTTGAAGAAACGTGTGACCTGATTAGGCTGGCCATTCACAACGATGGGCACAACAATCTGCTTTTGCAGATCGCTATAATCCACCCAGAAACCGGTTAGGTTAAGCCGCGCGCGGTTGTCAAGGAACTGAGTCTTTACACCAGCCTCATAGCTGTCTGCTTTTTCAGGCTTGGTTGCCGCCGCAGCATTTGCAAATGCAACCAAATCAGTCCCAAACGCTCCGAAACTACCGATCTGGTCGTTGAAACCGCCGCCCTTGAAACCATGCGAATAGGTCGCATACAGGAATGTATCATCACTGGCCTTATAGGAAGCGGAGAACCGATAAGTCGGCTCATTATCGCTTGCCCGCACAGTGACGACGCCAGCTTTGTAGTTATAAACACTCGCGTCAAGCGGCTGGGCGATTTTGATGCTTGGATCAAACGCCCCCCCCAATGCCGGAATGAATGCCTGCTGGCGACCGCGCCAAGTCTTGCGCTCCCAGGTGTAGCGACCGCCCGCTGTGAGTGAAAGCTTGTCATTTACCTTGAAAGTACCCTCGGCAAACAACGCTGTCGATTTCGCCTTTTGCGCATTGCACAACAGGTAAGGCGAATCGTTCCAAGCACCGAAGGGCAGAGGACCGCCCGTAAGATCAAGGAAGCCCAGCAACTGGTTTACGCAGAAGTCAGCATCGTCCCTTTGGTAGAAACCACCTGCAACAAAATCAAATGCACCACCCAGATCTGAGGCAAAGCGCAATTCTTGCTGCCAGGTCTTGCGATCGTCGTCGCGCGTTGCATCAAACAGAGACAGAACCGAACCGTCTGCTGCTACGGGAGCCTGACCGGTATAGGTGTTCGGCAAACGAGAGCGCTGGCTGCGCCAGCCCGTGATTGACGTGAACGTACCCATGCCGACATCAACATTCATATTGAGGTAAACGCCATCGACATCGACGACATGGCCATCCTGCATCCGCATTAGGCCGTCCTGACGGTTTGACACGCCTCCGTTGTTAAGGGGGTCGCTGTTTTTGTTGCCGCGCGATCCAACATTCAGTGCATCGAACAAGAAGAAACGGCCGCCGCCATTGACGGGGGTTTCATTCACTGTCGCGGGCGTTTCCGAACTATCGCGGATCATTTCATATTGCAGCAGCGCATCAAAATTGTCTGATGGCTCCCACAGCAATTTGGCACGCAAATTGTAGACATCAGTACCACCTACGCGGCGGCCATCGCCACAACCCGACCGGCCAACAAATTTCGCCGTAGAGGCAGGCAGCGCAGGTGGTGTCGTTAGAAAGGTTCCAACCGGACCATAGCAAGCGCCGTTGCGGACGAAACCGTCCGAATATTCATATCCGCCGACCAGGCGTAACGCGAGCTGGTCTTGGATGATTGGAATATTGACCGACGCATTTGCACTAACAGACTTAAAGCTACCTGCCGATAGACGGACCTCAGCTCCAAAATTTGTGAGATCAGGCCGCTTCGTTTTAACGGTGACAGCGCCGCCAATCGCGTTTTTGCCGAACAAAGTACCTTGCGGTCCGCGCAACACTTCAACTTGCTGTACGTCAAACGTATCCAGCAACTGGGTTTGCACGCTCGGCATTACAAAATCGTCAACGGTTACAAGCACCGAGGGTTCAAAATAAACGATAATGTTATTTTGCCCAACACCACGCATAGCAAAGGACGCTGCATTGAAGCCGGTTATCTTTGCGGCGGAGAAGTTAGGAACAAAAGACGCAAGATCGCCGATATTGTCAGGGCTTGCCTGCTCGATGATGGTTTGGTCGACTGCGGTGATTGCAATCGGAGTCGTCTGGAGATTGGAGTCGCGCCGCGTTGCCGTGACAATAATCTCCGACAGGCCAGTATCGTCTGAAGATACCTCAGTCGTCTGTGCAAAAGCAGGTGTCGCAAGCGCCAGAACTAAGCCAGTGCCAATCCCGCGAGTCAAAAATTTTCTAACCATTTAGATACTCCCCTCCGATAGTATTCAAGCAGCCGTTTTTTATTTTTGTGCTGCCCCACCCTTGTGACTTGCCACATATCAAAATAACAATCAATCATGTTTGTTTTTTTTTGAAACCATGTAATTATAGACCACAATAGCAAGAGGAGGACGGTCAATGAGTTTCGATTTTCGGCTCTGGGATATTCACACAGGCGCGCATCATCCTTTCAATGATCGAGCGCCCAGAATCGACAACGGAACTGGGCGGCCTGACCCGAAACGTTACCATGGCGCAGACTATAAGGACGCTGAATGGAACCGGATGTGGACGCAAACCTGGTTGCTCGCTGGCCCAATTAGTGACCTTCGCGAAGATGGGGATTTTGTCCGATTCGACATTGCCGATGAAAGCTTCATTGTGGTGCGGCAAGAGGATGGAAGTTTAAAGGCGCATTACAATGTTTGCCCCCATAGAGGGAGCCAGTTGATCCTTGCCGATTTCGGTTCGGTTGGGAATTTCACATGCCCCTTCCACAGCTGGCAATTCGACCTAGACGGCACCAATACAAAAGTGACGGACGAATTCTCATTTCATCCTGATACTTTGTGTCATGACCGCAATCTTACCCCAGTACGTTGCGAAGAGGTGGCTGGCCTTGCCTTCATATCTCTCTCAAACAATGTACCGCCGCTTCGCGAATGGCTTGGCCCAGTGGCGGACCACCTAGAGTCCTACGATATTGCTGCGATGAATGTTATTCAGCATAAGCAAACTGAATGGGCAGCGAATTGGAAAGGCGGCGTGGATGCCTTTTATGAGATATATCATCTTCACGCTGTTCATCCCGAAACGCAAGGTGTCATGGATGACCGAACGCAGATTGACCTTTATCCCAACGGAATGAGCCGTCAGTTCGTGCCATTTGGGCAACCATCGCCCCGGTTCCCCGATCAACTAACCGTGAATGAGGGCATCAAGATGATGCTGCGCGATGCAGGTATTGATCCAGATTCATTTGCAGGCACCGCCCAAGACAGCCGCGCTGCAATCCAAGTTGCAAAGCGCGAACGCGCTAAGCGGTTTGGTCTCGACTATGACAAATTCAGTGATACCCAATTAAGTGATTCAACTATTTACGGCATCTTTCCTAATGTGCAGATCGGATGCCATCCTGAAGCAGTATTCATCCATCGGTTCTTGCCGCATCCAGAAGATCCGAATCGGTTCATCTATGACACCTGCATTCTTTTCGCACACGTCGATGCGCCGGGCTATGGTCCCCCGGCCTGGATGGGATTAGCCGACGGAACTGACACAACTGGGATGACGCGCCCTGAGATAGAACGTGTTCCGCTTGGCGAGCCGCCTAATCTCGGGCAGGTCTTGGATCAGGATTCCGAGCTATTACCGATTGTTCAAAAAGGGTCGCGTTCGCGCGGATTCCGCGGGCCGATTTGGAGTGAGCAGGAAGCAAGGCTACGCCACTTCCACGCAGAGCTTGACCGTTATATTGATGGAGAGATTTAAAAATGAGCTGGACCTTCCTTTCACGCTTTAACGTCAAGGCAGACCGAGAAGCAGAATTCTTGTCGCTAATACCACAAATGGAAATGAACGCCGCCGAGGAAATCGGAACCTTGGCATATAAATTTTATCGCCTTGATGCGCCGCATGCCTTCGCAGTTTTTGAAAGCTTTGTGGATGAAGCTGCTGATCAAGCCCATCAGGCCAAT
Organism: Sphingorhabdus sp.; assembly: GCF_044239045.1. Lineage (GTDB taxonomy): Bacteria > Pseudomonadota > Alphaproteobacteria > Sphingomonadales > Sphingomonadaceae > Sphingorhabdus_B. Next base: position 176,152 of record NZ_JBIICD010000001.1, on the reverse strand, counting down.
CCCGCGAGCACGGACATCATAGCAACCATGATCGAGTGTATTGATGGAACTTATGTCCGCGAATATCTGCTCCATATAACGCCATGACACATATTTACACTCTGGGTGAGCTGTTGCGGAACGGAGCCTCTCTCCGCCCGCAAGAGATGGCCCTTATCTTTCCGGACCGGCGCACAAGCTACGCTGATTTAAATGACCGAGCACGCCTTTGGGCGGCGGCGCTCATCGCGCGCGGCGTTCAGCCGGGCGATCATGTAGGCATCTTGCTGACAACTCGCCCTGAATTTGTGGAAGCGCTTTTCGGCATTGCGATGGCCGGAGCCGTTGCTGTACCCGTGAACGCCCGATACCAGCCCGGAGAGCTTGCATTTCTTGTCAGAGATGCGGACTTGGTTTGTCTTATAACCACAGGCCGTGTGGCTGATTCACTAGATTTCAGTGAACGGCTGATGGCAGCACTCCCATCCCTTGCGGCCGCACCAGATCCCGAGAACTTGTCACTTGGAGAAGCGCCGAAGCTCCGGTCAATTATCTGCGTCGACGAGCCTTGCCCAGCGAGCTTAGTGTCTGCAGCCACTGCGCTTGTCGCCAAACCGCTACCTACTCAGATATCACACGAGATTGATGTTCGGATCGATGCCGTTGATCCTCAGAGCATAGCCATGATCCTCTACACATCGGGGACAACAGCCAACCCTAAGGGCTGCCTGATCCGCCACCGAGGAATTGTCGGGAATAGCCGTAATCTGGGTCTGCGCTACGAAATGCAGCCGGGTGACAGATTCTGGTCGCCGTTGCCTATTTTTCATATCGCCGGAATTCTGCCTCTGGTGTCAATTCTCGACATTGGCGGCGCCTACCTGACAATCCCCAATTTCGATGCCGGTGTCGCGCTGTCCATGCTCGAAACTGAAAAGGCCACGCACGCTTATCCATGCTTTGTAACCATTATGCAGGATCTGATCGAACATCCAAAATTTACTAAAACAGATCTGTCTAGCGTCCGCCTCATGAATGCCAATTTTGGTGTGCAGCCAGACTGGATAAGAGATGCGATGGTCAAAGCGATGCCGCAAACGATCATGGTTGGAACCTATGGCCTAACCGAAGGCTCCGGTACGATCTGCACAAGCCGGACCACCGACTCCTGGGAAGCCCGTGGCTGGAGGCTGGGAGTGCCTCTTGATGAATGGGAGGTCCAGATCGTTGACATCGAAACTGGCAATGCTTGTGGCTGTGATGAGAAGGGTGAGATCATCGCTCGTGGGCCGAATATGCTTGCCGGATACTATAATGCACCAGAAAAAACTGCCGAAGTCATTGATGCAGATGGTTGGTTCCATACGGGCGACATTGGTTCATTTGATGCGCAAGGGCAGATCATGTTTCACGGCCGAACCAAGGACATGCTAAAAGTCGGTGGGGAGAATGTGGCTGCAGCAGAGATTGAAGCGGTGCTACAGTCGCATCCAGCAGTCAAGTTGGCGCAAGTCACCGGCATTCCGCACCCTCGCTATGTCGAGGTACCGGCAGCCTTTGTAGAACTAGGTGACGGCAACAACACCAGCGAGGCAGAATTGATTGCACATTGCACCGGCAAGCTGGCCGGCTTCAAACTGCCTCGTCATGTCTGCTTTGTGACCGAATGGCCGATGTCAGCGTCCAAAATTCAGAAATTCCGCCTACGTGACATGCTTGTCGCCAAACTCAAGAAAGCCTAAATCTATGCGCAAATCATTCATCGCAAAACTGGTAGCCAAGCCTGAAAAAGCCGCCGATCTCGAAGTGCTGCAGACGGAACTGCGGCAACTTGTCCACGCCCATGAGCCAGATTGCGAAGTCTATGAATTGTTCAAGGCGGCAGACGAACCCTTTACCTATTTCTGTATCGCGACGTTCAAATCTGAAGCGGCATTCGATCATCACATGGGTATCGACTTCCACGATCGCCTTGTCCCTCCTATCCTTGACTGTCTGGCGCAAGAGATGGTCCTGAGCTTTCACGAAGCCGTCTGACGAGCAGTGAACATGAAGATCGTGCCGAAATTGCATCAAACTGACCCAAGTAAACGAGCCTGTGCTTCCGTAGTGCCCTCGTCGCCAACGCAGCAATGGCTCAAAAGTGCCCAGACCAAGAAGCGACTGATAGAAGGCGCCATTCGTTGCATCGTGAAATTCGGCTATTCGAAAACGACCACCTTACGCGTTGCTTCAGAGGCCGGTCTATCTCGCGGTGCGATGCTCCATCATTTTGAAAACGGCGAAGCGCTGATGCGTGCAGTGATTGCCGAACTAAATGATAAGCGCTTGCGGGCGATCCGGCGCACTGGCGATATCTCCAGCCGGGGTGTCCACGAAGTCGTCAGGGCCTATTGGAATCAGCTTTCTAGCTCAAGTTTTACCGCATTCCACGAACTGTCGATTGCCGCGCGGACCGATCAGGGGCTGGCCCAGATACTCGAACCTGCACAAGCTGAATTTCGCGAGCGGCGATATGCCCTGTCCATCGAGGCTTTCCCCGAATGGCAAAAAAACCGCACGAATTTCGATCTTGCACTTGCGTTGTCGCAGCAAACGATTGAAGGCATGGCTATCAACCGCCTCGTCCATGGTCTGGACGAGGCGATGGTGGAACCGTTACTGAGCAATCTCGAACGGCAGATCCAGGAACTTAAGCCACCTGCCGATTAGTCGATTACCCAGTCGTTCAACACCACTACCAGCATGGGCAGGCTGACACTCAACATTTTGCTGTCCTTTGCCCAGTTTGAACGAGAGGTTACTGGCGAGCGCATCCGCGACAAAATCTATGCCTCCAAACGCAAGGGCATTTGGATGGGTGGCCCAGTTCCGCTGGGGTACAACGTCATCGACCGAAAGTTGGTGGCCAACGAGGTCGAGGCCAAGCAAGTCCGACAGATCATGCAACTTTACCTCAAAGCAAGTTCAGTTCCTGAACTGGTCGACGAATTGGCCAAGAACGACAGCCATACCAAAATACAGCAGCGCAAAGATGGCGGGACGAGAGGCGGGGTCCACTTCAAGCGCGGTAATCTTTATCACCTTCTGTCCAATCGTATCTATCGCGGCATGACCGTGCACAAGGGTGAAGCCTTCCAAGGCGAGCATGAAGCCATCGTTGCTGAAGAGCTGTGGGACCAAGTTCAAGTCAAATTGGCAAATCAAGGGCAGGGCGGCAGTTCGCGGAAGGTCAGCGCCAGAACAGGCGTGCTGGCTGGGCTGATTTACAATGCGGAAGGAACACCGATGGTTCTGACCCACACTCAGAAAGGTAATCGAAGGTTCCATTATTACGCTAATCGATACGAAGCCTTGGGAGACTCTAATGCCTCGCGTGTGAATGCCCGGGATATTGAGGACATCGTCGTTGGCCAACTCTCGCAAACATTGGCACTAGGCATTCAGGTACAGAGCGTTTTGCTCGACGGTACGTACACAGCCGGCCAACTCCACAACGCAATATCGCGATGTCGCCAGCTAGGAACTGAACTCACAGCAGCAAAAAATATCCGGAAGCCGGCCATCATTCGAAATGTGCTCGACCGTGTCGAACTGCATGAAGACCGAGTGGTGATCAAAATCGATAACAGGAGTTTACTCAATGCCATTGGTGCGGAGGGGGCGATCCAACCTTCAAGTAGCGACCTAATTATCGAACGCGAGGCCATAAAGATGCGTCGCGGGAGGGCGCTCAGGCTGATCATACCCGCCACCTCGGCAGGTGAAGGCATGTCTTTGCGCGATGACAAGCTCGTTACGCTCCTCGCCGAATCCAGCGAAATCATGAATCAAATTATGACGAAGACCGATAAATCAGTGCCGACCCTCGCAGCCGAGCAAGGTCGTTGCCGTGTTCGAATGATGAAGGTTGCAAAGCTTGTCTGCCTTGACCCCTATATTGTCACCGCAATTGTGGAAGGTCGACAACCATTGAATCTCAGCCCAAGCAAACTTCTTGCCGCCGATTTACCGCTAGCATGGCCAGAACAGAGGCGCGTCCTCGGGTTCAGCTGATACCCAGCGTAAGCTAAAAGAAGTCTGTTTTTTGGGCCCGTGAGACCGGCCCTATTTTTTCGTCAAACGGTCTCACAACAGAGACAGCTTTGGCTTCTGCACAAATTTAGGGACCGCCAAGGCCCGCAGAACTCGGCTGCTTGTCGCACCCGACGACAGAAGTCTCTGGAAAGGTGTGATTTCGGGGACTGCGTGGCGCGCCCTACAGGAGTCGAACCTGTGGCCTCAAGATTAGAAGTCTCGCGCTCTATCCAGCTGAGCTAAGGGCGCGCGCTTCCTACGCAATAACGGCTTTGCGCGCGAACGCAAAGCTGCTTATGTCAATTTATGCAAGACACACCAATTATCGCCCGAAGCGCAAGCGATCTCACTGGCCGCCAGTTTCGCTATTATGATTTTGTCATGGCGGCCTTTGTCGCCATTTTGTTGCTCTCGAACATTATTGGAGCGGCCAAGCCCGCGGCGCTGACGATATCTGGTGAGCAATGGATTTTTGGTGCTGGGATATTATTCTTCCCCTTAGGCTACGTCATCGGTGACGTGCTGACCGAAGTTTACGGCTATGCCCGCGCGCGCCGTGTTATCTGGGTTGGTTTTGCGGCGCTGCTCTTCATGGCGTTTATGAGTTGGGTTGTCGTTGCCCTGCCGCCTGCACCTGGTTGGGACGGGCAGGCCGCTTATGAAAGCGTTTTTGGGCAGGTTTGGCGGATCGTCATTGCATCGATCGCGGCATTTTGGGCAGGCGAGTTTGTAAACAGCTATGTCATGGCGCGGATGAAGATTTGGACCGCGGGAAAGCATTTATGGTCGCGCACCATTGGCTCGACGATTGTGGGGCAGGGCATCGATAGCCTCATTTTTTATCCGCTGGCTTTTTGGGGGGTGTGGAGCAACGAGCAGGTTATCAGCGTGATGATTACCAACTGGTTGTTGAAAGTGGGCTGGGAAGTTGTACTGACGCCCGTCACTTATGGCGTTGTGGGCTGGCTAAAGCGTAAAGAAGGCGTCGAGATTTTTGACGAGGGAACGGATTTCTCGCCATTTAAAACAAAAGTTTAGGATGTCATGCAGGACCGTTTACAGCTTCTGGCCGAACATTGGGTCAGCTATAAAATCTGGCTGATTGAAACAGTCGGGCTGACCAATGATGCGATGCATGTTCATGGGTCGCTTTTGATTTTATGTGTGTCGGCATTGGTGTTGCGGCGAAGGCCGGATAGCCTGTGGTGCTGGTTAATTGTTTTTATTGCGGAGTTGTTCAACGAATATGCAGATTTGCGGGGTTCTGCACCCGGCGAGGCTACAATGGACGCGGCCTTGCATGATATTTACAACACTATGTTTTGGCCGACGGTGATCTTGATATTGGGGCGTTTCTTATTCCCGCGAAAGCGAGCGACGTTTGCCAGCCCTACAACAGCATCAAGCGATTTGCCGCAATAGCCCCTCGAACAAGCGACGTCCGTCTGACCCGCCATGGACGGCTTCGGTCATGCGTTCGGGGTGTGGCATCATCCCCAGTACATTTCCGCCTGTGTTCAGCACGCCCGCGATGTTGCGCGCTGAACCATTGACGTTTTCGGCGTAGCGGAAGGCGACACGGCCATCGCCTTCAAGCCTATCAAGCGTATCGCTGTCGGCGAAATAATTGCCGTCATGATGGGCAACGGGAATTTGTACCTTTTCACCAGTTGAATAGCCGTTGGTAAAAACGGATCGATTGTTTTCGACTGTCAGGCCGACCGTGCGGCACACGAAGCGTATCCCCGCATTGCGCATAAGTGCGCCGGGCAACAGACCTGCCTCTGTCAAAATTTGAAAGCCGTTGCATACGCCCAGAACGGGCACGCCGCGTTCCGCAGCCTGTATCACTGCCTGCATAACCGGCGAGCGCGCCGCCATGGCACCGGAACGCAGATAGTCGCCGTAAGAAAAACCACCGGGAATAGCGATAAGATCTAGTCCGTCAGGCAGTTCGCCAGCGCGGTGCCAGACCAAAGTTGTTTCGGCGCCGGTGATATCGCGAATGGCCACGGCCATGTCACGGTCGCAATTGGAACCCGGGAATTGGATAACCGCGGCGCGCATCAGGCCTGCTCAATCTCGAAATTCTCAATAACCATATTGGCCAGTAGCTTGGTGCACATCACTTCCAAGTCAGCCTTTGACACGCCCGGCTCATGTTCAATTTCGATCAGACGTCCAGCCCGTACGTCATGAACGCCCGAAAAGCCCAAGCTTTCTATGGCGTGATGGATCGCTTTACCTTGCGGGTCGAGCACACCGTTTTTTAATGTTACAAAAATGCGCGTTTTCATACGACCCGTCCAATTGTCAGTTTCCGTTTCTATAGAAGCCGCGACGTGCGATTCAAGCGTAAGCTAACGCCAATTGAAATTTAACGCGGCTTGGAAAGCCTAGTTTAGGGCATAATATAACAAGCTAATATTTAACATTAGAAAAATCAATATATACCCGATTTAGGCGCAATCCAATTGCGGCATCGCCATGTCATCTGACATAGCCGCCGTCCAACAAAGTTGAGTGGATAAAATGAAAAAAACGGCACGGGCGGTAGTGATTGGTGGCGGCGTTGTAGGCGTGAGCACCTTGTATCATCTCGCCAAAATGGGATGGAGTGATGTTGTCTTGCTGGAGCGCAAGGAACTAACATCAGGGTCAACATGGCATGCTGCCGGGCTTCTGCCGTTATTCAATCTCAGCTATTCCGTCGGCAAGTTGCATCAATATTCGGTGGCATTGTACCCCACTTTGGAGGCCGAAACCGGTCTGCATGCGGGATTGTCGCAAGTCACAAACATCCGACTGGCGACAACCAAGGACCGGATGGATGAATATCATTATTACGCCGGCGTCGCCCGCACTATTGGCGTCGATGTAAACTTCCTAACGCCGGAGCAGGTTAAAGAAATTTGGCCGCTCGCCAATATGGACGGCGTCATTGGCGCGATTCAGCATCCCGATGACGGCTATATTCAGCCAGCAGATTTGACGCAGGCGCTGGCGAAAGGCGCGCGGCAGCGTGGAGCAACGATCTATCGTAACACAACGGTTACTGGCATCACACAGCAACCCAATGGTGAGTGGCTGGTCTCGACGGATCAGGGCGATATTGCGTGCGAGCACGTCATATCCTGTTCGGGCAACTTCGCGCGGCAAACAGGGGCGATGGTTGGTTTGGATATTCCTGTCATCCCGGTGGAGCACCAATATTTGGTCACCGAGCAGCATCCCGAAATCATGGAGCGTAAAAAGGCTGGCCTTCCCGAAATGGGTGTGCTGCGCGAGTCTGACGCCAGCTACTATATGCGTGAAGAAGCCGGCGGCCTGTTGCTTGGGCCCTATGAAGTTGGCGCGCCTGCTTGTTATGTCGATGGTCCCGCAGCGAACAGTGAATATGAACTGTTTCCCGATGCGCTCGAACGGCTTGAGCCTTATATTGTTGCGGCCATGAACCGCGTGCCTGCTTTTGGTGAAGTGGGCATCAAGAAAGTCTATAATGGCGCGATTGCCTATACGCCCGACGGGTCGCCGATCATCGGACCGGCATGGGGCCTCAAAAACTTCTGGTTGAACGAAGGTCACAGCTTCGGGATCACGGCCGCTGGCGGCGCGGGTTGGCAGTTGGCCCATTGGATCGTGGACGGCGAACCCACCATCGACATGATGGGCGTCGATCCACGCCGTTTTGGCGATTATGCGGGTCGCGGCTTTCTGGTCGAAAAGAATGAGGAGGCCTATGCCAAGGTCTTCACCGTGCATTATCCAGATGAAGAACGCGAGGCAGGGCGGGCATTGCGGCGCACGCCATGCTATGATCGGATGAAGGCCCTTGGCGGGGTGTTTGGTAGCGTGTTCGGTTGGGAACGTCCTAACTGGTTTGCACCCGCTGGCTATAGCTTAAGCGAAGCCGATCTCGACAAGCCTGATGTGTTGTTGAATGACAATCATCCTGTCGTACCCGGCGAGCCCATCCGTGAAAAATGGTCGTTCCGCCGCTCCAATTATTTTGAACATGTCGGCAATGAATGCCTGCGCGTGACGAAGCATGTCGGCATTCAAGATATGAGCGCCTTTGCCAAATGCGAGATATCCGGCCCCGGTGCGGAAAGTTGGCTTGACCAATTATTGACAAATGCGGTGCCGAAAAAGGTTGGCCGCGTGACCTTATCCTATCTGCTCACGCACAAAGGCGGCGTGCGCAGCGAGTTCACGGTCTACAAAGCTGCGCCGCAGCGTTATTATCTGGTGTCGGCAGGGGCATATGAGCGGCATGACCATGACTATCTGAAAAAGGCCATGCCCAAAGATGGTTCAGTTAACTTCGAACGGCTGACAACATCCATGGGCGTTTTGGTACTTGCTGGCCCTCGGTCACGCGACGTGCTCGCGAAGCTTACCGATACTGATCTGTCTAACGATGCCTTCCCATGGCTGACGGGTAAGAAAATGAGCATTGGCCTTGCGCAAGTCGACGCGTTGCGGGTCAACTTCATTGGCGAGCTGGGTTGGGAAATCCACCATCCGATTGAAATGCAGAATTATATTTTTGACAAATTGATGGAGGCGGGAGCCGCATTTGACATTAAGCCATTTGGCATCCGCGCGATGACGTCGATGGCGCTAGAAAAAAGCTACAAGCTTATCCCGCGCGAATTGTCGGTTGAATATTCTGCGTATGAAAGCGGTTTGGACCGTTTCATCAGCCTGAAGAAACCCTCCTTTTTCGGACGGGAAGCGTTGCTTGCGTGGAAAGAAAGCGGCAGCGCTAACCAGTTGGTAACGATGGAAGTGCATGATGTTACCGATGCTGATGCGCGCGGGTCGGAGCCGATTTATCATGGAGAAGACATTGTTGGCCGCGTGACATCGGGTGGCTATGGCTGGCGCGTCGGTAAGTCACTTGCGCTTGCAATGGTGCGGCCGGATTTGGCAGTGCCCGGTGCAGAATTGGAAATCGTAATTTTGGGCGTTCGCCACAAAGCGACGATCATAACAGACTCGCCATTTGATCCTGATAACTTGGCATTGAGAAGCTAAGCCCATGTCGCACTTCGCACCGATCGCCAACTGGCTTTCCAATGACCGTAAAGGCTACACACTGCCGCGTGGCTTATATGTCAGCGATGAAGCGTTTGCATTCGACACGCAGGTCATGCTCAAATCGGTCTGGTTATATGCCTGCACCGTCGCCCATGTGAAAAATCCGGGTGATTATTTTGTGTTCGAACTGGCGGATAACTCGATCATCATCGTGCGTGGACGTGACAATGAGGTCCGGGCATTTTGGAATAGTTGTCGGCATCGCGGGGCCAAAATCTGCCTCGAGCAGCGGGGTCGTGCGCCACGTTTAATGTGCCCTTATCACCAATGGACCTACGGTCTTGATGGAAAATTATTGGCCGCGCGCAGTATGGCAGAGGATTTTGACAAGGCGGACCACGGCCTGGCGCCGGTGGCGCTGGAAAATGTCGGCGGGCTGATTTTCATCTGCTTGAATGACAATCCGCCGCCGATTGATCGTGTAAAGGCAGACATTGCCGATCAAATCGCGATGTATGACCTCGAAAAGCTGAAGGTCGTCGTCCAAGACAATTATGTCGAAGATGCCAATTGGAAGTTGGTTATGGAAAATAACCGCGAATGTTACCATTGTGACGTGGGTCACCCAGAATTGATCAGCGTCCTAGGAACGACAGGTTTCGGCAAAGATGCACCAGCCGATGATTATCTGAAAGCAAAGCGTGCAGAATGGCAGGCGTTGGGCATTGACCGTGACTTGATAGAATTTCCCGATGGTTGGTGGCATCGCGTTGCGCGTCTGGCATTGGCAAATGGCGCGGTGACGCAATCGATTGATGGCAAGCTTGCGTGCCAGAAATTGATCGGCCCATTTACAAAGCCTGAAACGTCGAGCCTGTCCGTTTGGACTCAGCCCAATAGCTGGCATCATTTCTGTTGCGACCATGTTGTCACATTCTCGCTGACACCCATTGGGCCTGACAAGACAATGCTGCGGACAAGCTGGCTCGTGCATGAAGACGCGGTCGAGGGCGTCGATTATGATCCCGACCATCTTGCCGCGTTGTGGCGGGCTACGAATGTGCAAGATGGATATTTCTCTATGGTTAACCATCAAGGCATTGCGAATGACGGCTATGTACAAGGGCCCTATGCTGTCGAGGAAAAGCTGGTTGAGGATTTCAAAGATTTCTATGTCGACCGAGCCAAGGCGGCGTTGAAGGTGGAGACAATATGACGACACTTCCCATATCAGGCTCGATAAAGATTACGGGTGATAGCTGGAAGCCGGGCAAGCGGTCCGGTGAGACGAACCTTGCGCTTATCGATGACCCGCGCGGGTACCGCACGATGGTGACGAAAATTGCCCCCGGCCCCTTGGGAGAGAAGCACGCGCATGACGAGATTGAGCAAATCTACGTCATGGATGGTGATTTTTTTGATGATGATGCCAGCTATGGCCCCGGCGATTTCCTTCTGCGTATGCCAGGTACGATGCATCGGGCAGGCAGCATAAACGGCTGTACGATGCTCATTGTTTACGCTCCTATGGTTGCGGGTGACGCATGACTCGGTTCAGCGCGTTAAGCCTGTTTACCAAAGCGTTTGGCGGGCATCAAAATTGGCCTGAACAATGGCCCGATGCTGCGCCTAAACCAGCCTATGATGCGATCATTGTCGGCGGTGGCGGACATGGTCTTGGCGCTGCTTATTATCTCGCCAAAAAATATGGGATTACCAATGTCGCCGTGCTTGAAAAGGGCTGGATCGGCGGCGGCAATACCGGACGGAATACGACGATCATCCGCTCCAACTATTTATATGACGAAAGTGCGCATCTCTACGACCATGCGGTGAAATTGTGGGATGGGCTTAGTCAGGAGCTCAATTACAACATCATGTATTCCAAGCGCGGCGTCATGATGCTCGCGCATAATGTGCATGACGTGCAAAGTCTTCAACGGCACATTAATGCCAATCGGCTCAACGGTGTTGATAATGAATGGCTGACGCCGGAACAGGCTAAAGCCTATTGCCCGCCATTGAACATATCGCCTGACGCGCGCCATCCGGTCTTAGGCGCGGCGCTGCAACGGCGCGGCGGCACTGCGCGGCATGACTCGGTGGCCTGGGGCTATGCACGTGCAGCGGCTGCTTTGGGCGTCGATATCATTCAGAACTGTGCCGTCACGGGGATCCGCCGTGGCGCAGATGGCGCCGTAGAGGGCGTGGAAACCACGCGTGGCTATATCGCCTCCAAGCGCGTTGGCGTATCGGCGGCGGGCAACACGTCGGTTATCATGCAAATGGCGGGCCTCGACTTTCCGCTCGAAAGCTACCCGCTGCAGGCGCTGGTGTCCGAACCCATCAAACCGACTTTCCCGTGCGTCGTGATGTCGAACACGGTCCACGCCTATATGAGCCAGTCGGACAAGGGCGAATTAGTGATTGGCGCAGGAACGGACCAATATGTCAGCTATTCGCAACGCGGCGCGCTGCACATTGTTGAACATACGTTGGCGGCTATTTGCGAAATTTTCCCGATTTATCGGCGGATGCGGATGTTGCGGACATGGGGTGGTATCGTCGATGTGACGCCCGATCGCTCGCCGATATTGGGTAAGACGCCCGTCCAGGGGCTTTACGTTAACTGTGGTTGGGGCACGGGCGGGTTTAAGGCCACGCCGGGTGCCGGAGATTTGTTGGCCTATACCATGGCAAAAGATGAACCGCATAAGATCAACGCCCCCTTCAACCTCGACCGGTTCCGCAATGGGCGATTGATTGATGAAGCAGCTGCAGCAGCGGTGGCACATTGATATGATCCTGATCCACTGCCCTTATTGTGACGAGAAGCGTCCGGAAATTGAATTTGCCAATGCAGGACAGGCGCATATTACGCGCCCGCTTGACCCATCGGGTCAAAGCGATGCGGATTGGGAGACTTATTTGTTTATCCGCGCCAACCCGCGCGGACGCCACCATGAACGCTGGCGCCATGTCCATGGATGCGGCCGTTTCTTCAACGCCGTGCGCGATACCGTGACCGATAAATTTGAAACAACCTATAAAGCAGGGGAGCCACGCCGATGAGTGGCTTTCGCCTTGAATCTGGCGGGCGCATCGACCGTAGCCAGCCTGTTCAATTTAGCTTTGACGGAAAAAGCTATCACGGCTTTTCTGGTGACACTTTGGCGTCGGCGTTGCTCGCCAATGGTGTCATGCTGTTCGGCAGATCCTTTAAATATCACCGTCCGCGCGGTTTGGTTGCAGCGGGCAGTGAGGAGCCAAATGCCCTGATTTCGGTCGATCGCGGCCCAGGGCGATTTACCCCCAATTTGCGCGCAACGGCTGTTGAAATTCACGATGGGCTAAAGGCGTTCAGTCAAAATCGTTGGCCATCTTTGGCAATGGATTTCGGTGCGATCAACGACCGGCTGGGCATGTTTTTTCCGGCAGGTTTTTACAATAAAACATTCATGTGGCCGCGTTCTTTTTGGGACAGAGTGTATGAACCTGCCATTCGTAAAATGGCAGGGCTTGGCGATGCGCCCACGGCCGAAGATCCCGATGTTTATGCGTCAACTTATGCCCATTGTGACCTGTTGATTATTGGGGCAGGACCCGCAGGTATCGACGCCGCACTTGGCGCGATGGATACGAATAAGCGGATCGTCCTGATTGATGAGCAGGATGAATTGGGCGGCGGCGCTTTGGCTGACCCTGCATTATGGCCCTGGCTGGAGCGCAGCGTTAAAGCATTAGCCAACGCAGCCAATGTTACGATCCTAACCCGCACGACGGCATTTGGTTATTATCACGACAATTTCATTGGCGCGGTGCAGCGGCTGACCGATCATCTTCCTGAAAACGAAGATGCGCCGCGCGAGAAACTCTGGCGCTTCAGGGCGGGTGAAGTGGTGCTTGCGCAAGGCGCTATCGAACGACCGCTTGTTTTTGACGGCAATGATACGCCCGGCGTAATGCTCTCGTCCGCAGCAAAGGTTTATGCCAATCGGTTCGGCGTGGCGGTTGGCAATGCGCCAGCGTTAATGGCATCGCACGATAGCGGTTGGCATGATGTGTTTGCGCTGGCCAAAGCGGGCATTGGCATTTGCGCCATTATCGATGTCCGTGAAAGTGTAGACACCGCGTTGACGCTCGAGGCGGACCGTCTGGGCATCCCGGTTTACCTGAACCATGGCGTGGTTGGTGTGAACGGCCGGCACGGCGTCAGTTCCGTCGACATCTGCGATTATACTAATCAACGGGTGCATCGCGTGGATACTGACGCGCTGTTAATGGCGGGGGGCTGGACGCCCAGCGTGCATTTATGGTCGCACAGCAAGGGCAGCCTGAAATGGCGCGATGACCTGGGCGCTTATGTCCCAGATGTCCCCAATGAAAATGTCCAATGTGTTGGCGGATGTTCGGGCGATTGGGATTTTGGCACGGGTGCCGTTATCGATATGTTGCCGACGCCTAAAGACCAAAGCCGCATAAAGGCATTTGTCGATTTTCAGAATGATGTGACGGCAAAAGACATCAAGCTGGCGGTGCGTGAGGGCTTTCGTTCCATCGAGCATATTAAGCGCTACACCACCAACGGCATGGCGACTGACCAAGGTAAGACATCCAACCTCAACGGTTTGCAAATCGCTTCCTCTGCGTTGCATAAGCCCGTCCCTGATATCGGGCTGACTAGCTTTCGTCCGCCTTACACGCCGCAGACATTTGGGGCACTGGCCGGACATGCCAAAGGGGCGCTGTTCCAACCCACACGGACAACCAATATTGATAGCTGGGCGCAAGCACATGGCGCGGTATTTGAGTTAGTCGCGCAGTGGCGAAGGGCCCGTTACTTCCCGAAACCCGGTGAAGATATGCATGCAGCGGTGAACCGCGAATGCGTTGCGGTGCGGTCTTCCGTTGGTATTTTTGATGCTTCAACGCTGGGGAAGATTGAAGTCGTGGGCCCTGACGCCGCCGAATTTCTCAACCGTATGTATACCAATCCGTGGAAGGCGCTTGAGCCGGGGCGGTGCCGTTATGGCCTACTGTTGAAAGAAGATGGTTTCATCACCGATGACGGTGTGTCGGCACGGCTGGCGCCGGATCGCTTTCACTTGACCACGACAACTGGCGGCGCGGCCCGCGTGTTGAATATGATGGAGGATTATCTCCAGACCGAATGGCCCGAGCTTGATGTGTGGTTGACCAGTACCACAGAGCAATATGCGGTCATTGCCCTGCAAGGCCCGAATGCGCGCAAAGTGCTTGAACCGCTTGTGGAGGGCATTGACCTGTCTGCAGAAGCCTTTCCACATATGGCGATCCGTGAGGGCAAGATATGTGGCATAGAAACGCGGCTGTTCCGCGTGAGCTTTACCGGCGAACTGGGCTTTGAGATCAACGTCCCAACGGCTTATGGACGGGCTGTATGGGAACAGTTGATGGCGCAAGGCGCGCAATATGACATCACGCCTTATGGCACCGAGGCAATGCACGTTTTGCGCGCGGAAAAAGGCTTCATCATTGTCGGGCAGGATACCGACGGCACAATAACGCCCTTTGACGCCGGTCTCGATTGGGCGGTGGGTAAGAAAAAGCCTGACTTTGTCGGCAAACGGTCGATGGCACGTCCAGATATTGTCGCGCCGGGGCGTAAGCAGTTGGTCGGACTGCTGACCGACGATCCCAATGTCGTTTTGGAGGAAGGCGCGCAAATTGTTGCTGACCCCAACCAGCCTATCCCGATGACCATGATTGGCCATGTGACATCGTCCTATTGGAGCGAAACGCTTGGCCGTTCGATTGCGATGGCTTTGGTCGCTGGCGGACATGATATGACGGGCGGTACCCTATATATTCCGATGCCGGGCAAGACGCATACCACCAAAGTCAGCGGCGTTGTTTTCTATGACTCAGAAGGAGCACGGCTGCATGTCTGAGGCCCTTATTCGTCAGGAGCCTGTTTCCCAAACCCCCTTTGTAGCAGAGGGTGTTCGTATCAGCCTTGCGCCGCCGATGCAGCGGCACGCGCTGCGGTCACGGAATGCGGAGGATTTGGAACGCCTGTTAATGGTCAAGATACCAACGAAAGTCGGCACATCCAAAGGTGGTGTTATGTGCCTTGGCCCCGACGAATGGTATCTCCGCAGCGCTATTGGCACCGCGATCCCGACAGGGGAAGGCCTGCCCCTGGCCGTTACCGACATTAGCGAACGGTCCATATGTCTGATCGTCGAAGGTCCGCGCGCATCGGAAATATTGATGGCGGGGTGCCCGCTTGATCTCGACCAATTTGCCGTCGGTAGGGCCACGCGCACCATTTATGAAACGGTTGAAATCATCGTCATGCGTGACGCCGAAGATCGTTTCCACATCGAAGTCTGGCGCAGTTTTGCTGCATGGCTGTGGACAGCGATGACAACGGCAGCACGCCATTGACCGACCAGCATCGCACCTTTGGGGGAGGGTTCAATGGCAGATTGGGATAAATCAATAGATCTGGGCAAT
Organism: Sphingorhabdus sp.; assembly: GCF_044239045.1. Classification (GTDB taxonomy): domain Bacteria; phylum Pseudomonadota; class Alphaproteobacteria; order Sphingomonadales; family Sphingomonadaceae; genus Sphingorhabdus_B. Next base: position 160,555 of record NZ_JBIICD010000001.1, on the reverse strand, counting down.
TACGGCCAGTCCAATCGCGATTGGGGCGGGATGCATATAAACCCAGCCGTATTCTTACCAACTGCATTCATTTCCTTTGCTGTCATATTATTCAGCCTCATTGCGCCTAAAGCGTCTACAGACCTGTTCGCCGCTTTGCGCAGTGGTGCGGTTTCCCATTTCGACTGGTTCTTCATGACGTCGGGCAACCTGCTTTTGCTGTTTTGCGTTGTCGTGGCCGTTTCGCCCTTGGGCAAAATCCGTTTGGGCGGTAAGGGCGCAACGCCAGATTATTCGCGATTGTCATGGTTTGCGATGTTGTTCGGTGCGGGCATGGGCATCGGCCTTGTTTTCTATGGCGTTGGCGAACCAGTTACCCATTTTACCTCGGCCATGGCTGGTGGACCTGCGGCACCATTGGGCGGCGCCGTTGGTGATCCTGCTACCGCACGAAGCATCGCGATGGCGGCCACTATATTTGATTGGGCGCTTCACCCTTGGGCAATCTTCGCCGTCACCGGCCTTGCGCTTGCGGTGTTCAACTTTAACTTCAACATGCCGCTGTCGATGCGTTCGGCATTCTACCCCTTGTTCGGCAAGGCTGTTTGGGGCCGCACAGGCGATGTTCTGGAGGTTCTGGCCGTCCTCGCCACAATCTTTGGGCTTGCGACATCTCTTGGTCTTGGCGCGCAGCAAGCTATGGCAGGGATTTCCTATCTATATGACGTGACGAGCTCGTCTTTGACAATCCTAGCGCTGATTTTCGTGATGGCAGGCATCACCTTCCTGTCGATCCGGGGCGGCATTGATCGGGGCATCCGGATTTTGAGCGAAGTGAACATGTGGGTTGCCTTTGCGTTGCTGATCTTTGTTTTGACGACGGGCTCAACGCTTCAATTGCTTGGCGATCTTGCCAGTAATATTTACAACTATCTCAAATTGCTCCCGGCATTATCCAACCCACTGGGGCGCACGGACACCGGTTTTTATAATGATTGGTCGGTATATTATTGGGCGTGGTGGATGAGCTGGGCACCTTTTGTCGGCATGTTCATGGCGCGTATTTCATTGGGCCGAACGGTGCGTGAATTTATTGCCGGGGCTATGATTTCGCCAAGCTTGCTCGGCATCTTGTGGCTGACCATTTTTGGCGATGCCAGCATTGCGCAGATTGTTGCCGGCAATGGTGCGGACTTGGCCAAAGCATCACTCGACACGCAATTATTTGTGCTGCTGGGCGCTTTGCCTTGGGCGCAATTCACATCTTTTGTGGCGATTGGCCTTATCCTGATTTTTTTCGTGACTGGGTGGGATTCTGGAACTTTGGTCATTGATACGATGACAGCGGGTGGTCGCACCGATACCTTGCTGAAGCAAAAGACGATCTGGTTGGTCGCGGTTGGTGGCATCGGCGTCCTTCTCCTGCTCAATGGCGGTCTGACCTCGCTTCAGGCAGGTGCTATCGCCACGGGTTTGCCCTTGGCCTTTATCTTGTTGGGCATGTGTTTTGGTACATTAAAAGGCTTGCTGGCATTGCATCGGGATCATGTCATCGCCAATGATCTGGCAAAGTGATGCAACTGTGCAACGCCGCTGAAGCATAATCCGTCTATGTCGAAAATGCATGGCATTATTACGTAAAGTCTCGAATAGCCATTAGCGCAGGTAATATTAGCCATTGGCTACGCCTGTGCGCTTGGAGGGGCTGCTGTATGAAATTGCCGCAAGAATTTGATCTGCACGCATTGGAAGTGTTCATCATGACCGTGGAGCTTGGCGGCATGTCGCAATGCGCCGCGCATCTGCAGGTTACGCAATCGGCTGTTTCACAAACGATTGCTCGACTGGAAGCCGGCATTGGCGCATCCTTATTTGATCGCACGATGCGACCACTGGGCTTAACGGCAAGCGGAAAATCGCTATTTGCGCGCGGTCACAAGCTGATCGCCCATGCCCGCCTTGCGTATGATGAGGTCCGCGAAGGCGCAAACCTGCCCATTTCCAGCGTGACGGTCGCTATGTCCTTCAGCCTGGCGAACGAACTTACCGCACCTATCTTGCAGCATCTTGGGCCGCGCGCGGACCGATGGAATATCCGCTCGGGTATATCGCTGGAGCATCAAGGCGAGTTTCTGGCGCGGGATATTGATATGATGGTGACCGGCAGTTTTAGCCTTGAACATCGCGACACGGTGGAGTTGCATCCTGTGTTTGAGGAGAGCTTCATCATGGTTTTCCCGAAAGATTTTCGTGAGCCATTGGATATAAACGGCGTGCCATCATCTTTGCCGTTCATCCGCTTTTCGCGCCTGACGGGCACAGGCCAACAAATCGAACGTCAGATTGTCCGGATGAAGTTGAAACTGCCGCAGATGGTCGAAGTAGAATCCTCGCATCAGCAATTGGCTCTGGTCGCCGCAGGCATTGGGTGGACTATCACGACGCCGGTGTGTCTGGCAGCCGTGCCGGAGCTGCTGCCCGAACTGCGCGCCGAACCCATGACGCGTGGGCGCTTCTCCCGCGCGATTCAGGTTGTGGCGCGGATGGACGAACTGGGCGATATTCCGCAGCGCACCGCGACTTTATGTCAGCAGGTCTTGCGCGAAAAAACCTTTCCGCCTTTGATTGCCGAATATCCTTGGATGGCCCAGCAATTGTCATGGCCCGCGCCAACGCTGGACGGTGAGGAGATGATCGCATGATCCGCTATATCTGGCTTGCTGGACTGGCCCTACTCGCCGCGCCCGCCCACGCGGGAATCCCCAGCATCCCGAGCGTTGACGCGCCGGAACTCGCGGCCTTGGGTCCAAATGGGGTTGGTTTCCGGTCGGTCCTGTTAGCCCATCAAAATCAGCCTGATGTCGAAAATGGGGATCCGCTCGGCACCGAAGTTCGGCTTGTTGATCGCAATTTGCGGGTTGATATTTGGTACCCCGCAACGGTCAAAAACGGTAAAAAGCCAATTATCTATCGCGGAAGTCTGTGGGCTGAACCACCGTTCCCGCCGGTAAGCTTCTCGCAAAAGGGTATGGCTGTGGCCGACGCTTCGGCGGTAGGCGGCAAGCATCCTTTGGTCATTATCAGCCATGGTTATAGCAACAATCCCGCCATGATGACCTGGCTGACCGAAAATTTGGCGTCCAAGGGATATGTCGTTGCCGCTATTAATCACAATGACCCAAACCCCTATATCGCGTCGCCCAGCACCCGCGCCGCGCCGAATTTCAACCGTCCGCGCGATATCGTTTTTGTTGCAGGCGAACTGCGCAATGTTTTGGGCAACCTAATCGACCCGGATAATGTTGCACTCATTGGCTATTCACAAGGCGGCTATGGCGTGTTGACCGCTGGCGGGGCATCGCTGGACCCGGCGGGACCGAATATGGATCTGGTTGCGGGCGGCTGGCTCAAGACATTTGCGCGGGGCCGTGCGCAGGCTGATGCCATAGCATTAAAAGGCGTAAGGGCTGTAGTCGCATTGGCACCCGCTGGCGGCGCGCCATACAGCGCATGGGGCGCTGAAGGTCTCGCCGCGCTTACCGCGCCCTTGCTGCTGATTCACGGAGATAACGACGCGACTGTGGACTATAAAACTGGCGCGCTTGCGGTCTTTGGTGGTGCTGTAAACAGTGATCGCACTTTGCTGACCTATAAGCAGGCCGGCCATTCGATTGCACTTAACCCTGCACCACCTGAAATGCGCAAGACACTATGGGATATCGATTGGTTTGAAGACCCCATCTGGCGGCAGGACCGGATTAACGCCATCAACCTGCATTTCATCACCGCATTTTTGGCCGTTCACCTGCGAAAAGACGATAGCAAGGCGGCGTATCTGCATATGGCCGTTGAAGATTCGGATGAAGGGCAATGGAACGCACCCGCTGGGACAGCATGGGGCGCATATAGCCCCGGCGGCGAAGGCGTGACATTATGGAAGGGCTTCCAACGCCGCCATGCACGGGGAATGACGTTGCAGCATCAGGCAGCGGCGAAGTAAACAAAGGGTCGCGATGGGGAAGGGCAAAACCTATCCCGCCAAACTCCCCGCAGCTTGCTTCCAAAAGTGCAGCAAGCCCTGACTGAAGCTCAAGGGCACATAGGCGTCGCAGGTGGTTTCATCGACGACATGCAGGCGGACGTTGACATGGTCGATGATCGTCGCTGCGCTGCATCCGGAAGCGAAATCTGGGCTCTCTGCGTCGAATACGCCGCCTTCCATAAGGAGCGTGCGCCAACCGGCTCCTGAGAGGCGCATACGGACGATCCCGCCACTTATTGCGGTGAGCGCACCATCTTCTGCCAAAACGTCGCCCAGAGCGCTGATATCGCCTTCTACGAGCCATACTGTGGGTTCAAAGCGGATCAAGCGGAGCGCATCATTGCCACCTGACCGTCCGGTCGCTGGAAGGTCAAAGCCCGTTGCCGCTTTGAAGCGTTTTGCAACGGCGGCCGCGTTGCCCCAAATCTCAAAGACATGCAGCGGAGCGGCGGGCAGGGTCGTGATCGTCACTTCAGTCACGGTAACGCTCTCCTGCTGGATCATAAAAATGTGGGGCTACAACGCGGACACGCGCTTTTTGGCCGCGTGTGGGGGACGAAGCGATGAGGATTTCGCCATGACGGCTAAACCCATCGACCAACTGCCCCAGCGCAACAGACCCGCCTTCAATTATGCGGAAAGCCGCCGCACTGACATGACCTTGCGGTGACGCACCTTCGTTGGGGATGAGCATCGCACCTTCTGGGATGTCGCCTTCAAGCGACTCCAGTCCAACCAGCTGTCGCCGTCCAGCTTCGGCCAAAGCGGGGCGGGCAAGGCCAGAGGCGCCGATATAACCGCCTGCCTTATTGAGCATCTTATCCAGTGCCAGATCATGCGGCGTCATCCGCCCGTCGACTTCACCGCCGACTACCAGATGGCCCTTTTCAATGCGCAGAAACTCCATCGCTTCCAGCCCGAATAACGCGCCGCCTATCTTCATCACTTCGGCTTCGCACGCGGCCCAGACCGTCGCGGCATCGCTTGCTGAGATATAGATTTCGAATGCGCGTTCGCCGCTATAGCTTGCGGCCAAGATGATCACTGGAACGCCCGATATAACCGCCGGAACGGTTGACATATGGCGTGGTGGTTCTTCGCCGATTAATGTTGTGAGCACCGCTTTCGCCTTTGGCCCAGCAACGGCAATGCCCGCATAATGTTCCTGCACATTGACGGCAGAGACACGCAAATGCGGGCACAAATATTGGCGCACATAAGAGATATGGGTCGCCATGCGGTCCGCGCCGCCGGTGGAGCTGGTGAGCAGATAGCGGTTCTCGTCAAGCCGCCACACGGTGCCATCGTCAAAGACGAACCCGTCTTCGCGCAGCATGAAGGTGTAGCGCCCGCGCCCGACGGCCAGTTTACTAACCGTGGTGGCGCAGATGATTTCCAAAAAGGCCGCAGCATCCGGGCCGCTCACTTCAAATTTCGCCAGTGTCGACACGTCGGTCATCCCGACATTGTTACGCACGGACTTTGCCTCACGCAGTGCGGCTTGCGCCAAACTTTCGCCGCTTATGGGGTAAGCGCGTGGGCGGAACCAATAGCCCAGTGGTTGCCAGATCGGGTTCTTTGCCGCGTGCAGGTCATATAATGCAAGGCGGCGAACATGTGCGCCTGCATCCTTCGCCCCGGCACCTGCGAGCAAGCCCATTGTCACCGGCGTGTAAGGCGGACGGAATGTGGTCAGCCCGGCCTCCGGAATGGCCACACCCTGTTTTTCGGCCAAACGTCCGAGAGCGGCCATATTGCTGAGCTTGCCCTGATCCGTCGCCATGCCCAAAGTGGTGTAGCGTTTAAGGTGCTCGACCGAACGATAGCCCTCCGCCCATGCCAGATCGACATCGGCCAATGTCACGTCGTTCTGGAAATCGATGAAGCTTTTCTTCGGTTTAGCAACGGGTACCATTTTGAATATCGGTTGCGGTTCTGAAGCCCCGCCGATGGTTGTGACATTCTGGCGCGAACTGGCGGGGATGAAAGCTTGCGCATCTTCATTCCAGTCAAGCGTCCCGCCCGCTTGCATGTGCAGATGCACAACGGGCGTAAATCCGCCTGACACGGCAAGCAGATCGGCCTCCCACGCCATCGTCTCACCATCGACCGATGCAGAAACGTTTTTCAGGCAATGCCGCGCACCTTGGGTCGAAAGCGGAACGGCATTGTTGTAGACGCGATGGCCGCTGTTGGCTCCCGCCGGTGCGGGCCGTGCGTCGAGGATTGCAACAATCTGCGCGCCTGCGTCTTTAAGCGCCTGTGCGGTTTTATAGGCATCGTCATTGTTGGTTGCGATCACGACGCGTTTGCCGGGAACGACGCCAAAGCGGCGGATATAGCTGCGCACAGCTTGTGACAGCATGACGCCGGGGCGGTCATTATGGGCAAAGGCCATGGGCCGCTCAATGCTTCCGGTGGCTAAAATCACTTGGCCTGCGCGGACATGCCATAGACGTTGCGCCACATTATCTGCTGGGATTTGCCCCGGCTCCGATAGGCGCTGTGTCAGGGTGACCAGATCATGTTCCCAATAGCCCGAGGCCGTGGTGCGCGTAAGAATAAGGCCATTTGCAGCGCGAATGCGCGCGGCAGTCGCGTTGATCCAGGCTGCATCCTGCTCTTCGCCGTCGCGGATCAATGATGGGCTAAGGATATTGTCCTGTTCGACTAAGATAACGCGCTTACCGCTTTCGGCAGCCTCGACCGCAGCCTGCATGCCTGCGGGACCCGCGCCAACCACAAGAACATCGCAAAACGCTGCACGCTGGCTGAAGCGGTCGGGGTCTGCAAGCGTGGGTGCATTGCCAAGCCCGGCGGCCTTACGGATGAAATATTCGTAGAACATCCATTTTTTGGCCGAACCAAAAAAGGTTTTATAATAAAAACCGGCGGAAAGGGCGGGCGCAGCCAAACCGAAAACCGACCCGACATCTAAAGACAGATTTGGCCAACGATTCTGGCTTTTGGCGACAAGGCCTTCATAAACGAACACATCGGTGGCGCGGGTATTTGGCTCGGTTCTGCCTCCTTCGCCAACGGTCACCAGTGCATTTGGTTCTTCCACGCCTGCGGTCATGATGCCGCGCGGGCGGTGATATTTGAAGCTGCGGCCAACAAGGCCAACGCCATTGCGCAACAATGCCGCCGCCAGCGTATCGCCTTCCTGCGCGGTATAGGCTTTCCCATCAAAGCTGAAGTTGATCATGGCAACGCCTCCGGCCCGATGGCACGGCATTCGGAAATTTCATTGGTAACGCGGTGACGCGTCAAAACCATCCATGCCCGGCAGCCATAAGTATGGCGCCAGATTTCATCATCTACACCGCGCGGATTGTTGCGGGTGAAGAGCTTGGCCATCGCCTCGTCCACTGGCGCGTTCAGTGGCACGACGGAATCGACCGTGCGCTCGTAAATGAATTCTGATTGTGCCCTTGGGCCGCAATGGGGGCAGGCGATGAGCATCATTAGCGGCTATTCGGCATTGGGCCGCTCCCCGTTTCATCAATGGTTGCACCGCGTTCAAAGCGATCGAGCGAGAAGGGGGCATTCAGTGCATGCGGCTTGCCCGTCGCTAGCGTGTGCGCATAGGTCCAACCGGATGCGGGCGTTGCCTTAAAGCCGCCATAGCACCAGCCGCCGTTGAGGAAGAGGTTGCGGACAGGCGTTTCGCCAATGATCGGCGCGCCATCAAAGCTCATATCCGTGACCCCGCTCCACGTCCGCACCATACGCAGGCGGGACAAAGCAGGGACGAGCGCAAGGCCTTGCGCCACAGCGCCTTCCATCACCATGGGATGGCCACGCTGGGCATAGCTTGGCCAATTATCTGGGTCACCACCAAAGACGACGCCACCCTTGTCCGATTGGCTGATGTAGCAATGCAAGGATTGGGACATGATCACGCTGTTGATCATCGGCTTGACGCCTTCGGTCACCATGGCTTGCAGGGTTTGGGATTCAACCGGTAACTTGATACCTGCCAAGCCTGCGACATGGCCGCTATTCCCTGCAACGCAAATGCCGACGCGCCCCGCGCCAATGCGTCCGCGTGTTGTCTCCACGCCAACCACCGCGTCACCATCCCGCACAAAGCCTGTGACTTCGCATTTTTGAATAATGTCGACACCCAGGCTGTCCGCGCCGCGGGCATAGCCCCAAGCAACGGCATCATGCCGCGCGGTACCGCCCCGGCGCTGGATCAAACCACCCTGAATGGGGAAGCGCGCATCGCGCGACATATCGAGCAAAGGCTCAAGCTTTGCCACCTGATCCCGAGTCAACAGATCGGCATCAATCCCGTCGCAACGCATGGCGTCGCCGCGTTCGGCCAGCTTGACCATATCGGCGTCGCTATGGCCAAGGAACATCGCGCCCCGCGGGCTGAACATGACATTGTAATTCAACTCATCGCTCAGGCCATGCCATAGCTTTAGGCCAAATTCGAAGAGATTATGTAGAGGTTCCAGCCGATAATTGGAGCGCACAATCGTCGTGTTGCGTCCAGTATTTCCGCCGCCAATCCAGCCTTTTTCCAGAACGGCAATATTCTTTAGGCCATGAACTTTGGCCAAATAATATGCCGTCGCCAGCCCATGGCCACCACCGCCGATGATGATGATATCATAATGCGATTTGGGTTCTGGGTCGCGCCATGCTGGTTGCCAGTGGCGGTGCCCCGTAAGAGCGCCGCGCAACAGGCTTAAGGCTGAATATCGGCTCATGCGATGGGCATCCACCCACGCTTTTCACGCCAATCCTTTTCAAGCCCGTCAAAGCGCGACAGTTTGAGAAGGTCGATATTATTAAAGGAACATGCGCCATCAATCACCAGATCGCGGATCGCGTGGCCCGATGCTGGCGACAGGCCAAAGCCGACGCTGGACATGGAGGCGACAACCACATTGTCTGGGCTGGTGAGGCGGTCAATGATCGGACGGCCATCGGGTGAATTTTCAATCACGCCCGCCCAACTGCGAATGACATTGAGGTGCGCTGCCTTGGGCAGCAGTTCGGCCAAACGCTTCGCCAGATTGCGCGCCAGCGGTGTCGATGGCCGAGCCGCCGGACCGGTGGCATCCACATCCAGCCATTCATGCGGACCGCCGCCATAAGCGAGGTTGCCACGCAAAGTCTGGCGACCATAAATTTTATGCCCATCGACGCCGCCTAGCGGCATCATCGGGGCAGGCTCGGTAATAATCATTTCTGCGCGTGCGGCGGCCAGAGGGACATCAACGCCCAATTGCGCCATCAAATGCGGGATTTGCGGTCCGGCAGCAACCACTACGGCATCACAGCCATAGGTTGCATTGGCGGTCTTCACGCCCGTAACCTTGCCGCCAGCAGTTTCAAAGCCCGTGACCGGGCTGTGCTGAATGATTTTGCCGCCGAGATCTTGCAGCGCCCAAGCATAAGCCTGAACCGTGCGTTGCGGGTTGGCATGGCCGCCAAATTTATAATGCACGCCGCCAAAGCAATTGTCGCCCGCCAGCGGAACAGCCTCTTGCACTTGCTTGACGTCAAGTACCTCGACCGGGTGGTTGAGGCGGGTGTGGCGTTCCGCAATGAAGCGATATTGGTCCCACTGACGTTCCGTCATCGCAATCAGGATACGGCCTTTTTGATGTTCTGTCGGGTAGCCCAATAGCTCATCCATTTGCGGCCATAGTCGTTGTTCTTCATCGAACAAGGGGCTGGAATAGTGCGATGCACCGCCGCCATTGCGTCCAGAGGCTTCCCAGCCAACAATGAACTTGTCGAGGACGGTGACTTTAACGCCCGAACGCGCCAGCCACCAGCCTGCGCTAAGACCAGTGACGCCACCGCCAACGATGACTACTTCAGAGCCGCTCATTTATACATCCCCGTGTAGAGCATCTCGCGATGCGCATCCTGATATTCTGTGCCGATATCTTCGACAGGCACCCATTGGGTTGGAATACCGAACCAGACATCCCACGCCGCATCCATCGTCGCTGGTTCATCCCATTCTGCCAAAATCTTCAGCGGTAACGGGCGCACAGGCGCGCGGTGCGTGGCGAGCGGAATAGTGCCGAATGGCTTGTCCGATTCAATGGCCAGCATCATCGCCACCTGATCGCGGCAACGACGACCCTGACACACACCCATGCCAGAGCGCGTTAACCGCTTGATCTGATCCGGGTTGGCTGGGCCATCGTTCAGCAGCGTGTCGAGCGAGCGAGACTGAAGTGCTGCGGGGCGGGGCAGATAATTGGGCGGTTGAATGCCGATCAGGTCCGCCAACGTCACTTCTTCACATTGGCAGATAATCGTATCGGGCGCATTGACGCGCAGCGCCGCACGCACCCAGTCCATGCGATAGGCGACATGGTCAAAACCCGTATCGGGAAGGCCAGCGCACAGGCCCACAGTCATCACATTCGGCTCACCTGCCGGAATATATCCGCCGCGCGCAGCGTTCAGCGCCCGTGGGCCATGCATGGCATCGACCAGTTCAATTGAGGGAATAAGGCCAATGGCGACACAAATGGTGTCGCAAGCAATGTCCGTTCCATCTGTCAGGGTGATGGATTCAATCCCATCAAGCCCGCCTTTGCTGGATTTGATGCTCTGTCCATAATATATGGGAATGCCTGCCGAAGTAATCTTCCCAAGAAGTGCGGCATCGCCTTGGGCTGCATCGCGAACTTCCACCAAACCGGCGACATCCAGCCCATGTTCCTGCGCCAGAAGCGCGGTTTCGAGCGCGAGGTCATGCGACCCTAAAACAACAATGCGCCGCCCAGAAAAGGCCCCATAGCGGGAAAGCAGCATCTGCAGGGCAGCGGCCCCCATCACGCCGGGCTGGTTCCAGCCGGGAAAGGCGATGGCGAGATCGCGGGCGCCTGTTGCCAGCACAATCCGCTCAAAGCCGACCAGCCACGACCGTTCAGCATCGGCAAGGCCAACAACTTGTTCTGGCAAGCTCTGCACGCCCGGTCCGTTGCGATATACGCCCCATGCGGTGGTGCCGAGCAGCAGCTCAACGCCAGCTTCCATTGCCTTTTCAAGATCAGGCATGCTCATGAAAATGGCTTCTAGCATCCGGTCGCTATTCTGCGTCGCCGCCGTCATGCGGCCGCCGAAATAGAGCGGCGTATCATTGCCCATCAGCGCGCCGGACACAGGATTTTCATCTACCAGAAGAACCGAAGCTCCGCTGGCTGCGCCTTCTATGGCAGCGGCAATACCGCTTGGCCCGGCGCCAATGACGACAAGGTCATATTTTGCTTCGGGTGCGCTTCGTGTGCCATTGATGGCGCACACATCGGTTCCGGTAAAGTTCAGATCCATTAAACTGCTTCCAATGCCTGTTTCAAATCGCCGATGAGATCATCGACATGTTCCAACCCGACCGATAGCCGCATCGTGCCATCGGTTATCCCGCCTTCCAATCGCTGTTCGCGCGCGACTGCATAATGTGTTGTGCTTGCCGAATGGCAGATCAATGTTTCCGATCCGCCAAGGCTGACCGCTACTTTCATCAGCTTGAGCTGATCCAACATCCGGAACGCCTCTGCCTCACCACCATGCATGTGGAAGGAAAAGGTCGATCCTGCGGCCTTGCACTGCCGATCATACACGGCGCGCTGCCGCGATCCTTCGGGCAGGAAGCCCAAATATGTCACGCCTGCGACCTTGGGATGATCGCGTAAATATTCCGCGACAATGCGCGCATTGCTCATGGCTCGCTCGGTGCGGACCGAGACCGATTCCAACGAACGGAGTACCAGCCATGCCGTGAAGGGATCCAGATGATTGCCCCATGTTGTCCGCTGGAGCTTGAGTTGCTCAATCAATTCCTTACGGCCCGAAATCCCGCCTGCCAGCAAGTCACTATGACCACCGCAATATTTGGTGAGGGAGGTCATGCACAAATCTACATTATGCGCGATCGGGCGCTGCGCAAATGGGCCAAGCAGCGTATTGTCGACAACAACAAGCGGGCGATGCCCCTGTTTTGCGCCAATCTCGTCGGCGATACGCACCATGAGGTCGAGATCAACAATCGCAGCAGTCGGGTTGGCAGGTGTTTCTGCGATAATCAGCTTTAACGGGCCCTTTGTCATTGCGGCTTGCGCTGCGGCGCGGACATGATCTTCATCCGTGCCATCCAGATAGCTGGTCACATGCGATCCGAATTGCGGCATCATGACATTATAGAGATAGTCTACCCCGCCATAAATGGGTCGCCCATGCAGCACGCTGTCGCCTGCGCGGATATACGCCAACGCAATGCTGGAATGCGCAGCCATGCCGCTGCAATAAGCCACTGCATCTTCTGCGCCATCAATCGCGGCGAGGCGGGCTTCTAGAAAATCCAGACCGGGATGGCCAAGTCGGGAATAGATATGGTTAGTTTCCCCAACTAGCGGCCCTGTGCCATCGAAATAGGCCTCGTGCACGTCTTTGGCGTGCTGCGCCGACGGATAGACAAAGGTGGAGGTCATGAAGATCGGGGGCTTTGCTGCCCCCATCCCCATTTGCGGATCATATCCGAAGGCCACCGCCAATGTTTCTGGGTGAAAGTCCCCCGACTTCTTATTTTCCATAGGTATCAATATAGACACGCGAAACGTCACAATACCAGTCGGTAAATCGGCGGGCGAGCATCTCTGCATCGGCCGAATAAGGGCCGGGCGTATATCCCGGGCTGTTGACGCCCTTATGATTGTTTTCCGCCAGTTCCTTGTCCTGCGAATTGGTCACTGCCCACAGGGAGATAAGGGTATCGACATCATAATCGACGCCTTCCACCGCATCCTTGTGGACGTACCATTTGCTGAACACATGGGTTTCCGTTGCGCTGACGGGCATGCAGCTGAACATGAACACATAGTCCGACGTTGCATGAGCAAAAAGATGCGGGTCAATCGCCCAGCGCAGCGAGCCAATGTCGCCATTATTGGCTGTGATAAGCGGCTTTTTAATCAGCGGCTTGCCATCCTGCGATATGGAGGTGCAGCCTTCGTTTAGCGCGAAGCGGGCAACCTGCCACCAATGCCCTTCCACCGGCTCATGCGGAAAACCATGGGCGCCCATGGCAGCGTTAAAGGCTTCGGCGCGGGCATCTTCGTGCGCGTCAAAATGCTTCGACATGCCGACAGGAAAGGTCTTTGCCAATTCCGGATGACCCGTCGCGCAATGATAGCATTCGCGCGCATTTTCCATGACAAGCTTCCAGTTTGCATGTTCGACCAGCTTATCGACATGTGCGAGCTTGAGATTTTCGAAATTGGCAGGGGCCGCATAAGCCGAAAACTTCTCACGGAAATCATCGATAGGCGGCGGATTGTCCGCAAGGCAGATAAAGATCGCGCCACCGAAACAGGCTATCGCAATGGGTTTCAAGCCATGGGCGCTTTTGTCGAAATCGTCTTCCATGCGGCCTGCCGCAAACAAGGATCCGTCGAGATCATAGGTCCAGCGATGATAAGGGCAGACCAGCTTGGGTGCGGTGCCATGGCCCGGTTGGCAAACCATGGAGCCACGGTGGCGGCAGCTATTGTGGAACGCGCGGATCGTGCCTTCCTTATCGCGCGTGATGACCACAGGCCATTTGCCCACCATCATGGAAATGTAGCTGCCGGCTTTTGGCAATTCGCATTCCATGCCGGCCATCAGCCAGCTTTGGCCATAAATCGCCGCCATATCGAAATCGAAGCTATCCGTTTCGGTGTACAATGCTTGGGGCAAGGTATGCCCTTCACGGCGTTGTTCAAAAAGCGCGCTTATCCGCTGCAAATCCATGTGTGGGCCTTTATCCAAATCTCTCTAAAACGGGAATGGGCCAGATATGGAAACGAATAAAATCGCATTTTCGCATAGCCCTATGTCAAAATGTCGGGCAATAAAGCAGACGAAAAAATGTCTGCATTCGAAAGGTCGCTGTCATATCCAATCGTAGCACAATTAACCGTCGCTGGTTGCCCTTAAATGCCCTGCGTGCGTTTGAAGCGGTAGGACAGAATTTAAGCTTCACGGGCGGTGCGTCGGCGCTTTCGGTGTCGCAAAGCGCGATGAGTCGTCATGTTGGCGGACTTGAGGAGCTGCTGGGCAAGCAATTGTTCGTGCGCGACGCGTCGCGGCTTTCGCTCACGGCGGCGGGCGAAGAATTGTTGCCGGTGGTGAGCAAATGCCTCGACCGGATCGAGCAAACGATGAATTCCATTCGCGATGATGAGGTCACTGGCCGTTCACTGCGGCTACATGTCCCGCCGTCGCTGCTGCAACAATTGTTTCTGCCGATGCTCCGCGATTTTCACGTTGAACATCCCGATTTACGCCTCGATGTTTCGAGCGCACATGTGACGGGATTACCATCAACGGATTTCGACATGGCGATTGTCTATGACCGGCCCAATGTCGATGACCGGATTACTGACCTTCTCTGGATGGTGCGCGTCGCCCCTCTGTGTTCGCCGGCAACAGCTGCCAGCAGTCAGGGCAAGTCGCTGGAGGAATTTTTGAAGAGCGAAGAGCTTTTGCACCTCAAACTAGATGGTGAACCGCGCGAGCTTTTGTGGACGGCCTATCTCCGGCAAAGCCAGCTGGCTGTCGCGACGCATGGTGGTCTGGCCTTTGATACCAGCATTGCCGCTGCGCAATATGCCATGGCAGCCAATGGCGTCTTTTTGGGCGATATTGATATGTTCGCGCAGGAAATTGCCGATGGGCGGCTCGTGATGCCCTATGATGCGGTGATTGAAGACGGCTATGGCTATTATTTGAAACTCCACGCCGATGATCTGGCGGACCCTGCTATCTCCATGCTCCGTAGCTGGTTAATCAGCCAGTTTGTGGCATTGCGGCAAGCGCCGAGTCCGCGCGCGCCAGGCTGACTAAGCGAAGGCACGATTTCTCTGCGATATGGATCGCCAAGTCGGTCGCTGCCGAAATTGTCACGAGCATTGGACAGTTTGCGAGGATCGTTTTTTGCACCAGCTCAAGGCTGCACCGCGCGGTCAGGACGATAAAGCCAGCTGAAATATCGATATCGGCCCGGGCGAGTGCGCCAATTAACTTGTCCAGCGCATTATGACGGCCAACATCCTCGCGGGTCATCTGGATAGCACCGTCGGGCGTGCAAAACGCCGCCGCATGTGCGGACCCTGTATCGGCATTTAACGTCTGATGCGATCGTAATGCCGATAGCGCCGAAAAAATCGCCGCGTCGAGCACGTCAATTTGCGCTGTTACAGGCGGCAACGGGCGCATGACTTCTTCGAGATTGTCCATACCACACAGGCCGCAGCTACTTTCCGAGACACGCTGACGGGCGCGGGCAACGACTTTCTCGGCATTTTCTTGCGGCACCTGAATGCGCAATATCCAGCCCAGTTCTGAGTGATGGGTATCGAGGGCCAAAATATCGTCAGGGTGTGTAATCAGCCCTTCCGACAGGCTGAAGCCGACGGCATAGTCCTCCAAATCAATTGGCGTTGCCATCATTACGGCATAGCCAATACCATTATATTCAATGGCGATGGGTGCTTCGGCAATGATAGGCCGTTCTATGATTTCGGTCGAACGGTCACTTGGGGTAAGTACCGCAAAACGTAGAGATTTTGCGCCCTGATCAACCGCCATTTTGTGCGTCGGCCAGCAAGCTTATGGCGGCGGCAGCAACGGGCGACAGGCCATCGGTCCCATGGGCAAAAATCATCTTTTTCATCCGCGGGTCCCAGAATGTCTGGATATGGTCTGCAACCGCCGCAACCGGCGCAGCGTCGGTCGCCAGATTTGTCGCAATTTGGTTCGCCATGTGGACGAGGCGCTCTACGCTGTTCATTCGGCGGCAATCCCGGTTTCCACCCGGCGCGAGCGCGCCGACAGGGCCTCATATTCTTCCTGCCACTCTGTTGGCCCGTTGGAGGCGCTGATCTGAACTGCCGTGACCTTATATTCGGGGCAATTGGTCGCCCAGTCGCTATAGTCGGTCGTGACAACATTGGCTTGCGTTACCGCGTGGTGGAACGTGGTATACACAACACCCGGGGCAACGCGGTCGGTCACATTGGCGCGCAAGGTGGTTTCGCCTGCACGGCTCGCCAGCTTCACCCAATCACCTGATTTGACGCCGCGATCTTCGGCATCCACAGGGTGGATTTCGAGCAGATCCTCGGGATGCCAAGCGACATTCTCCGTCCGACGTGTTTGCGCGCCGACATTATATTGCGACAATATCCGCCCGGTGGTCAGCAATAAGGGGAAACGTGGACCGGTTTTCTCATCCGTCGGGACATAATCGGTCACAACAAATTTGCCCTTGCCGCGCACAAAGCCATCAATGTGCATGATGGGTGATCCGTCCGGCGCGTCGGCGTTCACGGGCCATTGCAGCGAGCCCGCCTCATCCAGCCGCGCAAAGGATACGCCGGCAAAAGTTGGCGTAAGCCGCGCGATTTCGTCCATGATTTCGGACGGGTGGCTATAGTTCCAATTCAGCCCCATCGCCTGCGCCAGCTTTTGTGTGACTTCCCAATCTTCCAAGCCGTTCATGGGTGTCATCACCTTGCGCACCGGTTGAATGCGGCGTTCGGCATTGGTGAAGGTACCGTTCTTTTCCAAAAAGGTCGATCCGGGCAGGAAGATATGCGCGTAATTTGCCGTTTCGTTCAGGAATAGATCGTGGACGATTACACATTCCATCGCGGCCAGACCTGCGGACACATGGGCCGTGTTCGGATCGGATTGCAGGATGTCTTCGCCTTGGCAATAAAGCGCCTTGAACACGCCATCGACCGCCGCGTCGAGCATGTTGGGAATGCGCAGGCCGGGTTCCGGATCTAGCGTTACGCCCCAGTCATTTTCAAACAAGGACCGCGCGTCATTGTCGCTGATGTGGCGATAGCCGGCAAGTTCGTGCGGGAAGCTGCCCATGTCACAGGCACCTTGGACGTTATTCTGGCCGCGAAGCGGGTTTACGCCGACGCCTCTACGACCAATATTGCCCGTTGCCATTGCCAAATTAGCGATGGCCATGACGGTTGAGCTGCCTTGCGAATGCTCGGTGACGCCCAAGCCATAATAAATCGCGCCATTGCCACCTGTGGCATAAAGCCGCGCCGCTGCGCGTAGTTCTTCGGCATCGACCAAAGTGACTGGCTGCAGGTTTTCGGGGCTGTTGCGGGCTTGCGAGACGAATTCGGCCCAATGACTATATTCGTCCCAATCGCAACGTTCCCGAATGAAGGCTTCATTGGCTAGGCCTTCGGTCACGATGACATGCGCCATCGCGGTCAGTACCGCGACATTGGTGCCGGGGCGTAAGGGCAGATGGTGCTGCGCCTCAATATGCGGCGAGCGCACAATGTCGGTGCGGCGCGGATCGATAACGATAAGCTTTGCGCCGGGGCGTCCATCTTGTCCGCGCAAGCGGCGTTTCATCCGGCTGGCGAAAACGGGGTGACCATCGGTGGGGTTCGCACCAATGATTAGGATGACATCGCTATCTTCGACACTGTCAAAATCCTGCGTTCCGGCGCTGGTGCCAAAGGTAGTTTTTAGGCCATATCCGGTCGGCGAGTGACAGACACGGGCGCAGGTATCGACGTTATTGTTACCAAAACCGGCGCGGACAAGCTTTTGCACAAGGAAGGTTTCTTCATTGGTGCAACGGCTGGACGTAATACCGCCAAGCGCATTGCGGCCATATTTTTCGCTAATCCGCTTCAGTTCGGACGCGGTATAAGCAAAGGCTTCGTCCCATTCGACTTCGCGCCACGGGTCGCTGATTGACTTGCGGATCATGGGCTTCAGGATGCGCTCCTGATGCTGGGCATAGCCCCATGCAAAGCG
This sequence comes from Sphingorhabdus sp., assembly GCF_044239045.1. Lineage (GTDB taxonomy): Bacteria > Pseudomonadota > Alphaproteobacteria > Sphingomonadales > Sphingomonadaceae > Sphingorhabdus_B. The sequence continues at coordinate 142,710 of NZ_JBIICD010000001.1, read as the reverse complement.
GCCCTTGACGCAGCTATGGCCGCGATTGGCTTTGCCGTCTTTGTAAGGAACCATACGGACCAATTGCTCACCACGCATTTCGGCGCGGAAGGTGCAACCGACACCGCAATAAGCGCAAGTCGTTACGACGCTGCGTTCCGGTGTGCCGACCTCAACAACTTTTTTCTCAACTAAGGTCGCTGTGGGACAGGCTTGTACACAGGCTCCGCACGAAACACATTCCGAACCCAGAAAATCATCGCTGGCAAGGCCGGCGGATATTTTGGAATCCCATCCTCTGCCTTCCATGGTGAGCGCAAGCGTGCCTTGCACTTCGTCACAGGCGCGGATGCAACGCGAGCAGGCAATGCACTTGCTCGGATCGAAATCAAAATAGGGGTTGGAGTGATCCTTTTCTTGCCCCAAATGTGTCGCCTGCACATCATAACGCACATCGCGCAAGCCAACGGCGCCAGCCTGATCTTGCAATTCGCAATCCCCATTGGCGGCGCACGTCAGACAATCGAGCGGATGGTCCGAAATATACAGCTCCATCACGCCTTTGCGTAATTTTGCCAGTTGCGGCGTTTGCGTGCGGACAACCATGCCCGGTTCAACCGGCGTTGTGCAGCTTGCAGGTGTACCCCTGCGGCCGTCAATTTCAACCAGACATAAACGGCAGGAGCCATAGCTTTTGACGCTGTCCGTCGCGCATAATTTGGGAATGGATGTGCCTTGTTCAGCCGCTGCCCGCATGACGCTGGTGCCGGCAGGCACAGTGACGTCACGGCCATCAATCGTCAGCGAAACCGCTTCGTCAGAGCGGCTTTCTGGCGTCCCAAAATCCTTTTGCGGCTGGTATGTCATCTATCTACCTTATACCAATATTCGTCTGTTGCGCAGCATATTGCGCAAGTTCCAAAGGCGTGTTCAAATTGTGAAAAATATCTGCAGATGTGATCGCCTGCGCGCCACATAATGTGATCCAGCGTCGCATTGAAAGGTCATCTTGATTGCGCATATGCCCGTCAAGAACCGGTGCAAGCGCAACGGGCCACAAGCCGAAAAGATAATGCCCGTCGATATAGGCGGCATATCCATTATGCAGATTGCGCGGCAATTCGGGCACGGGGACAACGTCGCAGCCAGCGGTCACGACTGAATCAAAGCCATTTTGCTGCGCATATAGAAACGCAGCATTCAGTCCGCCCAATGGTCCCATATCGGGGAACGGAGCGTCGTCCACCGAATCCATTCCCGGCCATGCCCGCCCGCAGACAATCAAGGCGTCAACCTGCTCGCGCAATCCATCGGCAACATGCTCAATCAACGGGCGACCGTTTAACAGTGCAGCGGCCTTGTCGCTGCCAAAGCGCGTTGCCTTGCCGCCGGCAATGATCGCGCCGAGCCGTTTCACCTGAAATCCTCTGGAAAATGCTTGATGGCGCTCATCACCGGATAAGGTGTGAAGCCACCCAAAGCGCAGAGTGACCCAAACTTCATGGTTTCGGACAGATCTGCAATCAGCGCGAGATTTTCCTCGACATTTTTGCCAGCGATAATCTGGTCGATTGTTTCGACGCCGCGCGTGCTGCCCAAGCGGCAGGGGGTACATTTTCCGCAGCTTTCAATCGCGCAAAATTCCATAGCAAAGCGCGCCATTTGCGCCATGTCGACAGTATCATCGAACACCGAGATACCCGCATGGCCGACGAGCGCATCGGCAGCCGCAAAAGCCTCATAATCGAGCGGAAGATGAAATTGTGCAGGCGGTATATAAGCGCCCAATGGTCCACCGACTTGCACACAGCGTACGGGACGGCCACTCGCTGTGCCGCCGCCTATATCATTGACCAATTCACCCAGCGTGATGCCGAAGGCCACTTCATAAAGGCCGCCATGCTTTACGTTGCCTGCAATCTGGATGGGCATGGTGCCTTTGGACCGGCCCGCACCAAATGCGGCATATGCGTCACCGCCATGTGTTAATATCCATGGCACAGCGGCGAGCGTCAGCACGTTATTCACGATGGTGGGTTTGCCAAACAGGCCTTCCAGTGCGGGCAATGGCGGCTTGGCGCGCACTTCGCCCCTTTTACCCTCAAGACTGTTTAGCAGCGACGTTTCCTCACCGCACACATAAGCGCCGGCGCCGACGCGGACTTCGACGACAAATGGCGCAACCAAATGGGCCGAAAGCTTTATAGCGGCTTCCATCTTGGCGATAGCGTGCGGATATTCGGAACGGATATAGACATAGCCTTTGTTCGCTCCGACCGCGAAGCCAGCAATCGCCATGCCTTCGATCAGCATGAAGGGGTCACCCTCCATCACCATGCGGTCGGCAAAAGTCGCGCTATCGCCTTCATCGGCATTGCAGACGATGTATTTTTGGTCAGCATCCGCACGTGCGACGGTTTGCCATTTTATTCCCGCAGGAAAACCGGCGCCGCCGCGCCCGCGAAGCCCCGACGTCATGACGGTGTCGATGGTCGCTTGGGCACCCATTTCACGTGCTTTGGCAAGCCCAAGCCAACCTTCCGATGCGTAATAGTCATCGAGCGAAAGCGGACGGGTTTTGCCCGCGCGCGAAAAAGTAAGGCGGGTTTGATTGGCAATAAAGGGATGATCCTCAATGCGGCCCAAGGACGCCGCTTTACCATTGATAATGTCGGGAACCTGATCGACCGACACAGGGCCGTAGCCGACGCCATCGATATCCACCAACGGCTCAAGCCATTGCATCCCCCAGCTTGAAACGCGTTCGACGGCAATGCCCGCTGCCAGGAAAGCAGCAGCTACCTCATCCGCCCCGCAAGCGATGGCCACAGCATCATCGGATATCCGGACGGTCAAATGGCCTCCAATAATGTTTTGAACTTAGCACCGTCCAAACGCGCATAGACTTTTTCGCCAACCATCGCGGACGGACCAACCGCGCATAATCCGAGGCAATAAATCGCCTCCACTTTTATGCGGCTTTGGTTGTCAGCGATAGGAACCAATGCCTCTACGCCGCGTGCTTTACAGGCTTCGGCCCGGCACAATTTTAAAACGGGCCGGGCTTCCGCTTCTTTACGGAAGTCGTGGTAGAAGCTGACGACGCCATAAACTTCAGCGCGCGTAAGGTTCAGCGCGCTGGCAATCTCGCGCATTGCATCCTCGCTGACATGGCCAAACGCCTTTTGCACGTCGTGCAAGATGGGTAGGAGCGGGCCTTCCCGATCCTTATGTTCGGCCAAAATGTCAGCGATGGACACCATTTAGAAAACCACTACGCTGCGGATGCTTTCGCCCGCATGCATTAATTCGAACGCTTTGTTGATCTCTTCCAGACCCATGACATGCGTGATCATGGGATCAATCTCGATCTTGCCGGTCATATACATGTCGACAATCTTTGGGACATCGGTCCGGCCCTTGGCGCCGCCAAAGGCCGTGCCGCGCCAGTTGCGGCCCGTTACCAACTGGAACGGACGTGTTGCAATTTCCTTGCCGGCTTCGGCCACGCCAATGATGATGCTGGTGCCCCAGCCGCGATGGCAGGCCTCCAACGCGGTACGCATGACTTCGGTATTGCCTGTGGCGTCAAAGGTATAATCTGCGCCGCCGTCGGTCATCAGAACGATTTTGGCGACCACATCCTCACGGCTCATGCCCTTGGAATTGAGGAAAGCTGTCATCCCGAACTTGCGGCCCCATTCTTCGCGATCCGGATTGATATCCACGCCGATAATCATGCCCGCGCCGGCCAGACGCGCGCCTTGAATGACGTTGAGGCCAATACCGCCAAGGCCGAACACCACAACCGTGTCGCCGACCTGCACCTTCGCCGTGTTCACCACCGCACCAACGCCCGTGGTTACGCCACAGCCGATGTAGCAGCTTGACTGAAACGGCGCATCTTCGCGGATTTTGGCAACCGCGATCTCTGGCAAAACCGTAAAGTTCGAAAAGGTCGAGCAGCCCATATAATGGAAAATCGGCTGACCCTTGTAGCTGAAGCGCGTTGTGCCATCGGGCATCAGCCCCTTACCCTGCGTCGCGCGGATCGCGGTGCACAGGTTGGTTTTGCCCGACAGGCAAGACTTACACTGGCGGCATTCGGGGGTGTAAAGCGGGATAACATGGTCGCCCGCCTTGACGCTGGTCACGCCTGCGCCAACCTCACGCACAATTCCTGCACCTTCATGGCCCAGAACGCTTGGGAAAATACCCTCGCTGTCAAAACCATCCAGCGTATATGCATCGGTATGGCAAATCCCTGTTGCCATGATCTCGACCAAAACTTCGCCTGCCTTTGGACCTTCCAAATCCAATTCGACAATCTCCAATGGCTTCTTGGCTTCAAATGCAACAGCTGCGCGGGTCTTCATGATGGCTATCCTTAAATGTTATCTGATTTTTCGCGAAATTTACTTGAACACAATAGTGCGGTTGCCGTTCAGCATCACGCGATGTTCCAAATGGAGCTTAACTGCGCGCGCAAGTACCCGGCTTTCGGTGTCTTGGCCCTGAGCAATTAAATCGTCGACGGTGTCGGCATGGTCAACGATGGATACGTCCTGCGTGATGATCGGGCCTTCGTCGAGGTCCGCGGTTACATAATGCGCCGTGGCACCGACCATTTTGACGCCCCGTTCATGCGCGCGGTGATAAGGTTTCGCACCTTTGAATCCTGGAAGAAAGCTGTGGTGAATGTTAATCACGCGGCCATCTAGTTTACGGCAAAGTTGATCAGACAAAACTTGCATATAACGTGCGAGGATTATGAGGTCGACTTGCTGCTCCTCAACCATCGCTAACAATTTAGCTTCTTGTTCCAGCTTGTTTTCGGGCGTGATCGGTAAATGGTGAAAAGCTACGCCTTCATGCTCTGCGCGGCGCTGCCAATTCAAGTGGTTGGATACCACGCTGGTGACTTCCATCGGTAGTCGGTTGGTTGAGGTGCGGTAAAGCAGGTCGTTCAAGCAATGACCGCCTTGACTCACCATGATCATGGCGCGGAGTTTCTTGCGCAAGTCGTGGATGCGCCATTCCAAATGGAATGCGGTCGCCACGGGCATAAATGCGGCGCGAAAACTTTCGATCGTGGTTTCCGCAGTGCATGAAACGGAAATGCGCATAAAGAACCGACCGGTGCTTTCGTCGCTATACTGCGAGCTTTCAACGATGTTGCAATCCTGACTGGCGATCGAATTAGCGACGGCGGCTACAATACCTTTACGGTCCTCGCACATGATCAGCAAAACAAAGTCGGCGCCCGTTTTCATTTTATACCCTACTCCCATAGAAATTGGGCACCGCGTAGCGGCCCAATTCCGCACTAACCATCTCGTTCCGACATATATTAGGTCTTCTAATCGCGATATGTAGATGATGTAATTGATTAAAGAATTTATTTTACCAATCGCGAAAATTTGGTCAGTTGCTTGCATTGAGCTCCAGTTTCAGTCTACTAAATGGAGTTTAGAAGCCCTCGCAACGTCGGGGGATGGTTCAGGGGAAAGAAATTGAAAAGTTATTTGAAAATTTCGACGGCCGCGCTTGTTATTGCATCGGCCAGTGTTGGTATCGGCATCAATCCTGCGTTTGCGCAACAAGGAGCTGAAGAGCAGGACCGCGGCATCGCCGACATCGTTGTTACCGCAACGCGTCGTGAAGAGTCGGCTAATCGGGTGCCGCTGGCCATCACCGCCTTGGGTGGTGACGCGCTGAGCGACCTTAACGTAACCAAATTCGACAAGCTGATCGAATATCTTCCTAATGTGCGCGCTGCTTCGCGCGGCCCAGGCGCATCTTCGATCTTCATCCGCGGCCTTTCGACAGACTCGCCGGGTCTGCAAATCGCTGGTACTGCTGGTGCGCAGCCAACTGTCGCGCTTTACATTAACGATGCACCTGCATCGCTTGTTGGCCGTAACCTTGACCTTTACGCAGTTGACCTTCAGCGCGTTGAAGTTTTGGCAGGTCCACAAGGCACGCTCTTCGGCGCAAGCGCGATGGGCGGCGCAGTCCGCTACATCACGAATAAGCCTGACACGAGCGCGTTCAGCGCTGGATTCAACTCCAGCTATGCCTTCACTAAGGGTGGTGAAGAAAGCGTTGCTGGCGACGCATTTATCAACATCCCTGTAATTCAGGACAAGCTTGCCATCCGCGCTGTGTTTTATACCGACCGTCAGGGCGGCTATATCGACAATGTTGCAGGCACCTTCCAAATGCCGTTCAACGCCAATGTAGGTATCGCTGGCAAGTTGCCAACAGGCAATCCTTTGCTCGTCATGCGCGCTATCCAGTCGTGCCAAGCAACGGCAACCACTGTGGTGGCAAATTGTAACGGCAGCCTCTATCGGGCGCCAACACGTCAAACCATCAACAATGATGCGTTTGTCGAAGACAATTATAATGACGCAACCTATCGCGGTGGCCGTATCGCGCTGACTTGGAAAGTCACTGACGATTGGTCCGTCGATCTGATGCATGTGCGTCAAGAACTCGACACCGACGGTGTTTTTGACTTTGAACCCGATGTGGGCGACCTTAAGGTAACGAAGTTCAACGACAACTCGCTGCGTGACCGCGTAAACCTGTCGACTTGGGGCGTAAACGGACGTCTTGGTGCGCTCGATTTGATCTACACTGGTTCATTCATGAAGCACCGCGCAACACAAGTTGCCGATTATGCCGGATATTCCAACATCGGGCTTTATCTGCCTTATTATGAATGTGATAAGGGGGTTTATTACACAGCCTCTTATAATGGAAACATCGGCAATACCTGCTACGCGCCGAACAAAACCTACCAAGTACGCAACCGGACTGAGCGTATGACGCACGAGCTCCGCATCACAACGCCAGTCGACAAGCGTCTTCGCGGTACCTTTGGTTTGTTCTACGATGATAACAAATTGTTCGACAATACCGACTGGTCCTATCTGCAAGAGGCCGCTGGTTTCATCTACCGTCGTGCACCAAACGGTGTCGTTAACGCCAACGATACCAGCGTCCGTCCTGTAAAAGTTGGCTTCTTCAATGATGTCCAGCGGCAAGATAAGCAGTTTGCTGCTTATGGTGAAGCTTCGTTTGACATCGTTCCGGAAAAGCTGATTCTCACCGGTGGCCTCCGTTATTATGACGAAAAAGCTTCGATTAATGGTTCATCCAATAGTAGCTTTGGCAGTAACAATAATGGCGCCACGGGTAAGCCGCGGGGCGTTTACAATGCTACGACAGGAACCTACTCTTCGGCGGCCACGCCAACCACGATCTATCAAGTTAACGTCAACATGAATCAGCTTTATGCGGACTCTTCGCCTGCCAAATATAATGGCGTGTTGTACAAAGCTAACTTGACCTATCGTATCGATGATCGTTCTCTGGTTTACGCAACCTATTCGGATGGTTTCCGTCCAGGCGGTTTCAACCGGAAGCCTTGCAGCGTTGGTACCGCTACGTGTCCCACAAATGCTGACTTTGTGCGCTTGGGTACATATGTACCTGACAAGGTGCAAAATTATGAAATTGGTGGTAAATTCTCGCTGATGGATCGTCGTCTGCAGGTAAACTTCGCGGCGTATCAGATCGACTGGAGCAATATCCAGATAACGCTTTTCGATCAGAATATCTCCAACCAGACATTTACCACGAACTTGTTAGATGCCCGGATCAGGGGACTTGAAGGTGACGTAACGTGGCGGACTACGCCGGAATTGACGTTTAACGGCGCATTTTCCTACAATGACTCTGAAATGACAAAGTACCGGAAAAATACAACGGTGCTCCGTCCATTGGGTGGCCCGCTTGCGTTGAGCCCCAAATTCCAGTTCAATGCGCGTCTGCATTGGGAAAAGGAGCTTTCCTCGGGTCTCGCTCCGTTCGCGCAAATTGGTATTCATTATGTCGGCAAGAGCATCTCTGATGTCATCGACAATGTGGACATTCGCTACCAGTCGTCGAACCCGACACTTGGCTATGCGGCAGCGATTCCTGTCACATATAACGGTGTAACGGTTCGTCCTGGTGATGTGATCGTGCCAATCGATGGTGCCCAGAACCTTGGTTCCTACACCACTGCGGCAATGTCATTCGGCGTATCAAAGGATGATTGGCGCTTGGAAGTGTTTGGTGACAATCTGACCGACAAGCGTCCCGAGCTTTACAAGAGCGGGAATGACGGTGAGCTTCGCACAACGACTTCGCGTCCACGCACAATCGGACTGCGTTTCTCGTACAAAATTTAAGTAACAAGGTGGGCGCCCCTAGGAAACTAGGGGCGCTTTGCCATTTCTGCATTTCTGCATTGCGTTAAGCGTGCGAATTGCTGCAGGGTTCGTGCAATCGTTCGTCACAATATGGGAGAATAGGTGACAATGTTGGCCGAGGCCTCTCCGGAAATCATTGACGGCATGTTGCGTGAAGCGCGGTCGCATTTGCAAAATGCCCGATTGGCTGACGCAGAAGATTTATGTGCCACTATACTCAAAGCGGCACCTGAAAATATTGATGCCCTATACACTTTGGCAGTGGCGCAACGGATGCAGAGGCAAGTGCCGGCAGCCCTTAAGACACTGGATGATTTAATTGCGATTAATGCCGGTTACGGCCGTGCATGGCAGGAACGCGGGCATTGTTTTCGCGATAGTGGTCGTATCGAAGAAGCTGTTGCGGCTTATCAACGTGCAGTGGCCCATAATGGCGCACTTGTCGCGAGTTGGCGCATTCTTTCCGAATTACATGATGCTGCTGGGCGCGAAGTGCCTGCTAACTTTGCGCATGCCCAATATACGCATCTTTCGGCCCTTCCGCCTGAATTGCTGACAGTCGCAAGCTTTATTCAAGAAGGGCGCATCTACAAAGCCGAACAATTGTGTCGGGCGTTCCTGCAACGCAATGGCCATCATGTCGAAGCCATGCGGTTGCTGGCTGAGACGGGGATGAAATTTAATGCGTATGATGAGGCGGAATTTTTGCTCGAATCTTGCAAAGTTCTGGAGCCGGCCAATGTTAACGCACATTTCGATTATGTGAAAGTATTGCATAAGCGCCAAAAATTCGAAATGGCGCTCAGCGAAGCCTCAGAACTACGCGAAAAAGCACCGGATAATCCCGAGTTTGAAATGCTGTACGCGAATGAAAACCTGGCGGTCGGTAATTTCGATCAGGCAATGCTGAGTTATGAAGCGTTGCTGAATTCCATGCCAGACAATCCAAGCATAAACCTGACCTACGGCCACGCCCTAAAAACCGTCGGGCGGCAGGGTGATGCCATTTCCGCCTATCGGCAGGCTTATAAGGCGCGGCCAGACTTTGGCGATGCCTATTGGAGCCTCGCCAATCTGAAGACTTACCGTTTTGACGATAGCGAGATCGCCCAGATGCAGGCGCGACAAGCCTCGCCGATGACGGCGCTTGAAGATCGGTACCATTTGTGTTTTGCGCTCGGTAAGGCGCTCGAAGATCGTGGCGATTATAGTTCCGCGTTTGAATATTATGAGCTCGGCAACCGATTGAAGCGCGAGGAGCTGAAATATGATCCGAGCAGGCTGTCGAAGGAAATGCGGCTCCAACGCGAATTGGTGACGGCCGACTTGCTTGCAAAATTTTCTGGGGCAGGCTGCGCTGCCCCTGATCCAATTTTCATCGTCGGACTGCCGCGTGCGGGGTCGACCTTGTTGGAACAAATCCTTGCCTCCCACAGTCAAGTTGAGGGGACGATGGAGCTTCCGAATATCTTTGCTTTGGCGTTCCGCCTCGACCGGCAGCGCGTTGTTGGCGAAGAACCCGAATATCCCGGTAACTTAGAGGATTTGACGCAAGAGGATGTTACTCGCTTTGGCGAAGAGTTTATCCGCGATACGCAAATTTTCCGCAAAGGCGGCACGCCCTTCTTCATCGACAAAATGCCCAACAATTTCCGTCATATTGGCCTCATTCACATGATCTTGCCGAACGCGAAGATCATTGATGCGCGCCGTGGGGCCATGGGTTGCTGTTTTAGCGGGTTTAAGCAGCTCTTCGCCGAAGGTCAGGAATTCACCTACGGACTTGAGGAAATCGGTCAATATTATGCCGACTATGTTCGGCTCATGGATCATTGGGACACTGTGCTGCCCGGCAAAATACTGCGCGTCCGTTATGAGGAAGTCGTCTCTGATTTGGACACGCAGGTTCGGCGCTTGCTTGATTATTGCGGGCTTCCGTTTGAAGAGGCATGTCTCAATTTCCACCAGACCGAGCGCGCCGTTCGCACCGCGAGCTCGGAGCAGGTGCGACAACCCATTTTCAAAAGTGGCGTCGATCAATGGGAAAATTTCAGTAATTTCCTTGACCCACTTCGCAATAAATTAGGGCCAGAACTGGCCGCAACCTGAGAGGTAATTTTATGGCTGAGAAAGTGACGACTGGTCCAATAGGTGTCGACGAAGTCTCCTCGCTGGGGCAGCGTTGGTATGTCCTCATCATGATGATGCTGGTGTATACGATTAGCATTGCTGATCGTTATGTCTTGTCCACTTTGCTTGGCCCGATTAGCGAAGAATTGCAGCTGAGCGATACAGAGACCGCATGGCTTGGCCTGCCGCTCGCGCTTTTTTATGTGGTGATGGGTATTCCCTTGTCATGGTTGTGTGACCGGACGAACCGCCGCAATCTGCTGGCCGCGTCGGTTGCCGTTTGGTCATTTATGACGGCAATTACGGGTTACACGCGCGGGTATTTCGACTTGTTGCTGGCCCGTGTCGGCGTTGGCATCGGTGAGGCTGGGGGCACACCGGCGTGCAATTCCATCATTGCTGACTATTTCCCTGCTGACCGGCGCTCGATGGCCATGACAGTTTTCGCGCTTGGGGCGCCCATCGGGGCGTGGCTCGGTTCCGACATTGCAGGATTGGTATCGACATTACATGGCTGGCGCGCTGCATTTTTGGTGCTGGGCGTACCCGGTATCATTTTGGCGCTGATCATCCTGGTAACGATTAAGGAACCCAAGCGCGGACGCCTTGATCTCGTTCAGGAAGATAAAGCGCCGACGGTCATGGAGACGCTAAAATTCCTCTGGTCACAAAAATCGGCCGTGCATGCGATGACGGGCAGCGGCCTATCGGCGTTTTGGGGTTGGGGTTTGATGTGGTTCACACCGTTATTCCTGCAGCGCACTTATGGCATGGATGAAGGCGAAGCCGGCGGCATGTTGGGCTGGATTTACCTTATCGGTGGTATTGGTGCGTCGTTGTTGACAGCATGGGTGGTGGCGCGCCCCACTTATACCGACCCACGAAAAATCGCCCGTCTTTTGGCGGTGGTAACGGCATTGGCTACTGTCCCGTCATTCCTTGCATATTATACAAGGGATCTGGGGCTGGCGCAGGTCATGTGGTGGTTGTTTATTCCGGCAATCTATTTCTACATCGGCCCAGCATTTGCACTGTGCCAGAACTTGGCGGCACCGAAAATGCGGTCCATGGCCGTGGCGATATCCTTGCTTGTTGCCAATGTGCTTAACCTTATCATCGCACCGGCAATTGTGGGCGGCCTAAGCGACTTTTTTGACGCTACAGGTGGCGGCAATGCAGATTCTCTGCGTCTTGCGCAGCTCATTCTCGCACCAACCGGATTGTGGGCAGCCTGGCATTATTGGCGCGCCGAAAAATACATAGTTGAAGATCAAAAGAGAGCCATTGGATATGTCTAATTCGCCGCTAAAGTCTTATATCAATGGCGCGTGGGTCTTGCCTGCGACATCCACTGCAACGGTGGATGCGGTCAACCCTGCTACCGAAGAAGTCTGTGCCGTTGTTGCGGTGTGCGGGCATGACGATGCTGATCGGGCGGTTCAGGCGGCACGCGCAGCATTTGATGACTATGCCGCGACAACGCTTGAGCACCGGATTGCGTTGGTGGAAAAGCTGATCACCATTTTTGAACGACGCTATGACGAAATGGTCAAGGCGATCTCGACAGAAATGGGCGCGCCTTATGACTTGTCGTATGATGCGCAAGCGGAAAGCGGCCCCGGCCATTTGCGCGCGACGGTTAAAGCCGTGCGCGAAATGGCGTGGGACTATGATGTCGGAACGGATGGCATTGTCACGCATGAGCCTATCGGCGTTTGTGTGCTGATCACGCCATGGAACTGGCCGATAAATCAGATCGTCTGCAAGGTAGGGCCTGCGCTCATTACTGGCTGCACGATGGTGTTGAAGCCGAGCGAGATGGCGCCATTGTCGGCGCAGCTCTTTGCCGAAATGGTTGAAGAGGCTGGTTTCCCCAAGGGCGTGTTCAACATGATTCACGGTACGGGCGCGTCGGTCGGCGATACGCTGACCGGCCACCCCGAAGTCGACATGATATCCTTCACCGGATCGACACGGGCGGGCATTCAGATTGCCAAAAATGCCGCCGATACCGTGAAACGCGTTGCGCAGGAACTGGGCGGTAAATCAGCCAATATCGTTTTTGCGGACAGCGATTTAGAGGCGGCGGTCACGCGTGGCGTTCTGCATTGCTATGGCAATACCGGCCAATCCTGCAACGCACCCACACGTATGCTTATTGAGCAATCGGTCTATGACGAGGCGGTTGCCATTGCGACCCGTGTGGCGAAAGCCGCACAACTTGGTGACCCGATGGAGAAAGGGCCGCATTATGGCCCAGTTGTCAGCAAGGCACATTATGAGAAGATTCAAGGCCTGATTCAGGTCGGGATTGATGAAGGTGCACAGCTCGTTGCTGGCGGCACTGGCCGGGCAGAGGGCTTTGACCGCGGTTATTATGTGAAGCCCACGGTGTTTGCAGGCGTCCATAACAAAATGCGTATCGCGCAAGAAGAAGTGTTCGGGCCGGTGTTGGTGCTGATCCCCTTTAAAGATGAAGCAGACGCCATCGCCATCGCCAATGACTCGCCCTATGGCCTTTATGCCTATGTGCAAACCGGCGACATGGATCGTGCACGCCGTGTAGCGCGATTGATGCGTGCGGGTGGTGTGAGCATTAATGGCACGAGCCAGGATTATATGGCGCCCTTTGGCGGCTATAAACAATCGGGCAATGGCCGCGAATATGGTGAATTTGGCGTCCGCGATTTTCTAGAGATTAAATCGATCAGCGGGTTTCGCGCCGCATGAAGCTAACTGATATTGAAACCTTCGTCGTAGGCAATCCGCCACCGCATTTTGGCGGGCGCTATTTTGTTTTCGTCAAGATAACGACCGACAGCGGTGTATCCGGCATTGGTGAGGCCTATTGCGTGCCGTTTGAACCACATCTTGTTGCCAAGATGATAGAGGATGTATTCGCGCGTTATGTCGCGGGCAATGATCCGCATGACATCGAAAATATGTGGCGCAGAGTGTATTCCAGCGGCTTTACCCAGCATCCCGATTTGACATTGATGGGGGTTTTGTCGGCGCTCGAAATGGCGTGCTGGGACATCATCGGTAAAGAAGCCAACAAGCCAGTTTACAAGTTATTGGGCGGGCAAGTCCATGAACGACTGCGCGCTTACACCTATATTTACCCACGACCCGGTGATAAAAAGGACGTGTATCACGATCCTGAACTGGCGGCAGAGCGTTCGGCGGAATATTTAGCGCAAGGCTTTACCGCATTGAAGTTTGATCCTGCTGGGCCTTATTCCGCATTTGATGGGCGACAATTGTCGTTGGAAGCACTCGACCTGTGTGAACGGTTTGCGAAATCCTTGCGCGAAGCGGTCGGCATGAAAGCAGACCTGTTGTTCGGCACCCACGGCCAGATGACAGCGGCAGGCGCAATCCGTCTTGCCAAGCGGCTAGAGCCTTATGATCCTTTGTGGCTGGAAGAACCCGTGCCACCCGATGCGCCCGAAGAAATGGCCAAGGTTGCAAGGGCAACGTCAATCCCTGTTGCAACAGGCGAGCGGCTAACGACGAAATATGATTTTGCCCGGTTATTACGCGCAGGTGGGGCAGCGATTTTACAAATGAACCTCGGCAGGGTCGGCGGCATATTGGAAGCAAAGAAAATTGCCTCAATGGCGGAAGTTGATCATGTCCAGATTGCGCCGCATTTATACTGCGGACCCGTTGTGGGCGCTGCCAATATCCAGATAGCGACTTGCTCGCCCAACTTCCTCATCCTTGAGAGTATTGAGACTTGGGGTGGCTTTCACACGGAAATATTGAAATCGCCAATCCGTTTCGAAGAAGGGCATGTCATTCCTTCGACTGCGCCAGGCTTGGGGGTCGAATTGAACGAAGATGTGGCGCGCGCCAATCCGTATACGGGTAACATGCTCCACCTCGAAATGACGCAGCACCCCGTTCAGTGAGCGAAGAATTCGACTATATCATCGTCGGCGCAGGCACGGCGGGTTGTGTGCTTGCCAATCGCTTAACCGAAGACGGTAAATATAGCGTCTTGTTGCTTGAAGCAGGCGGAAGCGACCGGTCCATCTGGATTCAGATGCCAATAGGCTATGGCCGGACCTTTTTCGATAAGCGGATTAACTGGATGTACGATACCGAACCAGTTGAGGCGCTAGGGGGCAGGCGAAGCTACTGGCCGCGCGGCAAGGTGATCGGCGGTTCGGGTTCGATCAATGCGATGGTCTATGTGCGCGGACAGCCGCGCGATTTTGATGACTGGAAAGCTTTGGGCAACCAAGGCTGGGGCTGGAACGATGTGTTGCCCTATTTCAAAAAGTCAGAGGATTTCGACTGGCACAGCGCGCACCATGGTCAAGGCGGGCCGCAGCATGTCACCGATATTTCGCCATTTGCGCACCCGATCTGTCGTAGCTTTATCGAATCCGCGCAGACATTGGGCTTTCCAACCAGCAGTGATTTTAACGGCGGCAAACCAGAAGGTGTGGGATATTATCACATCAACACGCGCGGCGGTTGGCGTGCATCAACTGCAAACGCGTTCTTGCATCCGGCGCGAAAGCGCAAAACGCTGAAGCTTAAGACTTCAGCGCATGTGTCGCGGATATTGTTCGAAGGAAGGCGCGCGGTAGGCGTCGCTTACACCCGCAAGGGCGCCAAGTTAGAGGCTAAAGCGCGGCGCGAAGTCATCCTTTCGGGCGGCGCGATCAACTCGCCCCAATTGTTAATGCTGTCGGGCATCGGACCTGCAAGCCATTTGAAAGATATGGGCATTGATACGCTGGTTGATGCAAAAGCGGTGGGTCGCAACTTGCAGGACCATATTGCCGTATCCTATTTCTATAAGGTCCGGACGGCTACGTTGAACGATGTGCTCCACCCGTTGCTCGGCAAATTGCGCGCGGGCTTGCGTTATGTGGCGGATCGCGCAGGGCCATTGTCATTGAGCGTCAATCAAAGTGGCGGTTTCGTGCGCAGCGATGCGAGCAAAGAGCATCCCAATTTGCAGCTATATTTTAGCCCAGTGAGCTATACCAAGACCCCATTGTCGGAACGCAAGCTGCTGAACCCCGATCCATTTTCGGCATTCCTGCTATCGCATAACCCCTGTCGCCCGACCAGTCGGGGGCATATTGAACTTAACAGTTCGGACCCTTCCGAATATCCTGCGATCCACCCCAATTATCTGGCAACGCAAACGGACATTGATGACGTATTGGCTGGCAACCGCATTCTGCGTCAGCTGGCGTCGACACAGCCGCTTGCCGATATTATTACCGAGGAGCTTATTCCCGGTAGCGATGTGGACGGTGATGAAGCCCTGTTGGCTGATTTTCGGGCCCGCGCCGACACGGTGTATCATCCCACCAGTACATGCATGATGGGAACAGACCCTGCCAACTCGGTAGTTGATGCCCGCTTACGCGTTCATAATGTTGAGGGTTTGCGGGTTGTCGATGCGTCCGTGTTCCCAACAATTACCTCGGGGAATACGAACGCGCCCACAGTTATGGTCGCGGAAAAGGGTGCGGCCATGATTTTGGAAGATGCGAAATTGATGCGTTAATTTTATTTACCAGTCCTTTTCCGCTGTGCTAGTCAAATCAGACTGCGCGAATCCGGGGAGGGAGTGGCGATGCATCCAAAGATTGATCTGAAGCAACTGCCACCTTTGAAAGCTTTAAAAGGCTTTGAGGCTGCGACACGTCACCAAAGTATCCGCGACGCGGCGGATGAACTTTGCCTGACACATCCTGCGGTCAGCCATCAAGTTCAACTCATCGAAGACGCGCTTGGCGTCACTTTATTCGTTCAAGAAGGACGTCACATTGTCTCGACCGAAGAAGGCAAGGTGCTTTACCCTTATGTGCGGGCCGCGTTTGAATCCTTGCTGGAGGGTGTCGAAGAAGTTCATCGTAATGCCTTGGATAAACCGCTTCGGGTACAAACTTATGTGACAGCGTCCATCCGCTGGCTTGCAAAGCGCGTACCGCAATTTCTCGCCGACCATCCCGAAATCAAATTGACGCTCAACACGTGCGCGGTGGAATGGGAATTTGATGATGTGCATGCGGATGTCGGGCTGGTCTATTGCGCAACTGAACCCGACCCAGCCAAGTTTCATTGGGTGCCATTGTATGAATATGCCTTGTTCCCGGTGTGCAGTCCTGAGGTAGCCGCGGCCATGGGGCAAAAGCCGACATCACAACAATTGATGACCAAGCCTCTCGTCGCTATTTATACTGAAGTACAAAATTGGGAAACTTGGTTCGCTTCCGCCGGCGTCGAGTTTGAACCATCCGTGCCGTATCTGATGGTTGATACCTTGGCGGTTGCACTCGAAATGGCACTCAACGGCGAAGGGATCGCGCTGGTCAACGGCCCATTTGTGGATCAGGATATGGCTGCAGGACGACTGGTGCAGCCGATTGCCCATAAGGCCGTTTGCCCCGGTGCGTGGGGGTTAATCTGCCGCAAAGATATGCGGGAAAACCCACGAATCCGAACGTTCATGGATTGGGTGGCCAAAAATGTAGCAGATGGCCAGCCGGCTAAGGTTGCGGTTAGCTAGGTACTGCGCCTTAGCGTTTAGGAACGACTTCATACCCGCGTTCTTCGGGCTCATCATCGACCATTTGGTCAGGAAAGCCTGTGCCAAGAACCTTGAGGCCCAGCGGCTCTTCATAGCGACGAATGATATTGGGCGAAAATTCGCGCGACCCGTAATTGGCCTCTGCTTCTTTGAAGAGGCGCACGATTAGCGGAGACATTTCCACCGGAACACCGGCTTCCTGTGCAATCTTGTCAAACAGGCCAATATCCTTAGACACCAGATCCATGGTGAAATTGATATCGCGGCTTCCGTTAAGAATTACCTGGCTTTCGGTTTCATGGACAAAGCTGTTGCCGGATGAGATTTTGATCGCCTCATAAGTGGTGTTCATGTCGAGCCCAATGGCCTTGCACGTCGTCAAGGCTTCGGCGAGCGCAACCAGATGCACGGTGCAAAGATAATTGGTCATCACCTTCAACTGAGAAGCTGTGCCCAAATCGCCCGTGTGCAAGATGCGACGGCCCATTGTGGTCAGCACAGGAAGCACAAATTCAAAGGCTGCACGGGGGCCACCTGCGAAAATCGCGATATTGCCCGTATCGGCACGATGGCATCCACCCGAAACCGGGCATTCCATAAACATTGCGCCGCGTGCTTCGACCAGTGCACCCAAGCGGATGATTTCGCTATAATCTGTCGTGCTCATTTCCAGCCAGACTTGGCCGGGACGCATAATCTGCAAAAAGCCATCTGCACCTTCGGCTACAGCCGCACTGGCAGCGGGCGAGGGCAGGCAGGTGACGATCAGGTCAACATTTTCACCCAATTCCTTGGGCGATGCAGCGGCCTTTGCGCCGCGTGCAACATATTCCGCGACTAAAGCGTCATCAAGATCACGGACAGTTACGTCGTGCCCGTTACGGATGAGGCTTCCCGCCAGTTTTCCGCCGACATTGCCAAGCCCGATAAATCCGATTTTCATGATTGCACCCAGTTGTTTTTCAAGAAGCGTTACCCGCCGATTGAAAAAGTTAGAGCGCCGTCGATGCGCGGCCACAATTGAAAAATTTGGCCGATTGGGTGAATTATTTTGCTATTCTTATGCGTTCTTAAGTGCGGCTTGCTGCTTTAGCGCACGTCGTAACCTAGCTTTGCAGATAATGCCTCTGCCAACCGTGCCCGCGCAAGAGCGCACACAAGTTTACGGTCCGCAAGCGCGCCGGGGTCGAATGGCTCGAGGAAATGGACGCCAACGTTATAGCTGCCAGGCCGCGTAAACGCGCGCCACGCACTTTCCCAACCCGTTTCTTCGCCGATCCAAGCTATATCCCGGCCGTCATTGCCGAAATCGAGCAGCACAGGTTGAATCATCATCGGTTTGGGTGGCGGAGCCAAGGTCGCAAACAAGGATTGTTTGAACGGCAAAAGCCCAAGCCCATCGGACGTCGTGCCTTCTGGGAAAAGAGTTACAGACCAATTTTCTGCAATCGCTTGGCGCAATTCCGCCACTTGCTGCGCCACATTTTGTTTTTCCGTGCGGCTTATGAAAATGGTGCGGTTCAGTTTTGCGAGCCAGCCAATGATTGGCCAAGCCCTAACGCCGTCCTGCGCCACAAAAGAAGTGCCGGTAATGCCAGCCAAAATCGGGATATCGTGCCATGAGATATGGTTAGCGACAAAGAATACATCTTTTCGCAATGGCTGTCCGTAGACGGTGACCCGCGCACCAAGCGCACGGGTGGAAATGCGCAGGAACAGCATGGCCCATGGCGAAGGTAGTTTCAGCAAATGCCAGACGAGGTGAAGAGGTAACAATATTGCCAATGGCAGCGCTATCCAAAGCGCTCGGACGAGGCACAGGAGATAAGCCTGAAAATCTAACTTCCGGGTCGAAATGGAAATCGTCGTCATTGAACTTCACTTTGCTGTTAAGACAACATCTAAGATTTTTAGGCGTTAGGTGACAACTGTGACTATGCTGTGACGGTCCACAAGAGCTCTATTTGACACGTGCGCTCACCAAAAGCCACGTAAAATCCTTCACCGCTTTTTTAAACGAAGCGCATCCCAACTGGCATCTGCGATCCATCCGCCGTCTACAGGCAGACTAACGCCGTTTATGAAGTTGTCTTCCTGCGCCAGAAACGCAATCGCGCGGGCGACATCCTCGGGTTTTGCAAAACGGCCCATGGGCACGCGGTTAATAATGTCTGCATCGGAATATGCGCCTGAACCTTGGTCCGCCTCGTCCATTTCGGTTTTAATCCAGCCGGGACAGATAGCGTTTACACGCACGCCGCGACTGCCCCATTCGGCGGCAAGCGTACGCGTTAATCCGATCAGTCCATGTTTTGAGGCGTTATAGGCCGAACGATCGATAACGCCGTGCAAGCCAGCAATTGAAGCGACGTTGACAATATTGCCCTGGTGACGCGCCAGCATTTGTTTGCCAAATTCACGGCACAACAAAAACGGTCCGGTCAAATTGATGTTCATGACACGTTGCCATTGGTCAAGGCTTGTGTCTTCCGCGGGGCATATCATGCTGATACCGGCATTATTCACAAGGACATCGACTGCGATGTGATCGCGCGCAACTTTTTCGGCCAGCTCGGTTACGAAAGTTTCCGATGAAATGTCACCCGACAGGGCGGACACGCTACCGCCAAGTGCCGATAGTGCCTCGATTTGTGCATCGAGCGGCTGAATATCTGTTAAGACGACATGATATCCCATCGCCGCAAATGTCTTCGCGCTTGTATAGCCGACACCTTGTGCAGCACCTGTAATCAACGTAACCCGCATAGTCGAACTTTCCCATATTGAAACCACGACGCTTTCCTTACAGCCACAGGCGGCGTGCATTCAAAAATTTTTTTAACCAATCCCGTCATATTCCCCATTTGTGTCTTACCGCAATCCCGCCTTAAGGTTCGTCGGATTTAATGCCTTAAGGAGCACGGTTTTCATGCAAACATCGGCGCGGGTTGTCATCATTGGCGGCGGCATAATGGGAGCTTCGTTGCTTTATCATCTTGCCGAACTTGGTTGGACCGACTGCTTGTTGATTGAAAAGGACGAACTTACGTCCGGCTCCACCTGGCACGCCGCCGGGCAATGCCCGAACATTACTGGCAGCTACAATCTCGCCAAAATGCATGCCTATAGCAATCAGCTTTATCCCAAGCTGGAAGGGCTGACGGGGCAATATGTAAGCTGGCATAAATCCGGCGGAATTCGTCTCGCGACGAACGAGCGCGAGCTGGCATGGATGCGTTACATTGAAGGTTTTTCCAAAATCATTGGCTTTGAGATGGAAATCATCCCGCCCGAGGAAATCCTGCGCCATAACCCGTTCATGACACTTGACGGTGTCATCGCAGGCGCGCGCACAACCGAAGATGGGCATGCTGATCCGTCGGGCATCTGCAATGCGCTTGCCATTGGTGCGAAAAATATGGGGGCAAAGATTGTCCGTAAGAACCGGGTGACGGGTCTTACGCAATTGCCCACAGGCGAATGGGATGTTGAGACCGAAAAAGGCACGGTCCGGGCGGAAATCGTCGTCAATGCCGCAGGTTGCTACGCGCGACAAATTGCGCAAATGGCGGGCATTGATATTCCGGTGACCAATATGGAGCATCATTATGTCGTCACCGATCCCATTCCTGCATTTAAGGATCGCGAGGAAGAAATTCCGGTTATGCGCTGCCCGCATGTATCGGGTTACTTCCGTCAGGAGCAAAAAAGCGGCCTGATTGGCGTGTATGAAGATACAGGTTTGGTCGAGGCGTGGGCACCACGCGGCGGTCACCCTGAATGGGATTCAACCAGCGAGCTATTTCCCGAAGATCTGGAGCGGATTGCCCCATGGCTGGAACGCGCGATTGAGCGGATGCCTATATTTGGCGAGGTTGGCCTGAGGCGCTTTGTCAATGGCGCTATCCCGCATACGCCAGATGGTGGGCCATTATTGGGGCCAGCAGTAGGGCTGAAAAACTTCTGGCATTGTTGCGGTACCAGCTTTGGTATCGCGCAAGGTGGCGGTGCGGGCAAATATATGGCGCAATGGATGGTGTTTGGTGATGTCGACATTAACATGACTGAGTTCGACCCGCGCCGTTATGGCCCTTATGCGGACGAAAACTACAGCCGCGACAAAGTATTCCTGGATTACCGGATGACGTTTACGACCCGGCTTCCTGGCGAAGAAGAGCCCGACGGCCGTCCACAAAAGACCAGCGCATTATATGGTAAGCTGCTGTCCGCTGGGGCTGTCTATGGCGAAACCTATGGCTGGGAACGACCCAAATATTTCGCGCTTGATGGGGCGGAGGAGCAAGGCGGCTACCAACGTACCAATAGCTTCAACGCGGTCGCCGCCGAAGTGAAGGCTGTTGCCGAGGGTGTCGGCGTGCTCGATCTGTCCGGATTTGCCAAATATGATGTCTGTGGTCCCGATGCAGAGGCTTTCCTCAATCGTATTTGCGCCAACCGCATGCCTAAAAAGCTGGGCGGTATCGGCTTGGTGCACCCCTTGTCGGTTCAGGGCCGTATTTATGGCGAAATGACGGTCACGCGCTTTGCCGATGATCATTTTTACTGCTTGTCGGCAGCGGCTGCCGAGCAGCGCGATTGGGATTTGCTGATCCAAAGTAAATTGCCGCATGAGGACGTAACTATCCGCAATTTGACGATGGATCTTGGCGTATTGGTGATGAACGGCCCGCGTTCGCGCGATGTGCTGGCAAAGCTTACCAATGCGGACTTAACGAATGAAGGCTTCCGCTGGTTAAGCGGTCAGGAAATCACAATCGCAGGCATAAAGATGCGCGCGCTGCGGGTGTCTTATGCGGGTGAGCTTGGGTGGGAGCTGCATCCAGCTATGGAAGACCTTGCAGCGCTGTATGATGCCGTTTGGGATGCTGGGCAGGAATATGGCATCGTCAATTACGGCCTCTATGCCGCAAATACGATGCGGGTTGAAAAAGGCTATAAGGCCTGGGGCTCGGAACTCACCAACGAATTGACGATGATTGAGGCCGATATGCCGCGCTTCATCAATTTCAACAAGGATGACTTTGTCGGCAAGCAGGCAACGCTGGATGCGCCAGACCGTTTCCGCATCGTCTATGGTGAGGTGGATGCCTCCAATGTCGACGTGCGCGGCGCAGAACCGTGTTTGGTCGGTGATCAATGCATCGGTCTGACAACGTCGGGTGGCTATGGCCACCGCGTGGGCAAGAGCCTTTTCTTTGCCTGCGTACCGCTTGAAAACGCCGCGCCAGGATCACGTTTTGATATCATGCTGCAGGGCGAACGGCGCGTTGGAACGGTGCTAGAGCATCCGGCATATGATGCCGATAACGCAAAGATGAAGGTATAATATAGTGGCTGAACTTCCCAAAAAGGCGCGGGTCGTCATTGTTGGCGGCGGCGTTATTGGTTGCTCCATTGCCTATCACCTGACCAAGATTGGCTGGGACGATGTTGTATTGCTGGAACGCAAGCAACTGACCAGCGGGACGACATGGCATGCGGCTGGTCTGGTGGGGCAATTGCGTCCCTCGATCAACATGACCAAGCTCGCCAAATATACCGGTGAACTGTATCGCGGACTGGAAGCTGAAACGGGACAAGCTACGGGCTATCGCCAGTGCGGTTCCATATCAATGGCGACGAATGCGGAACGGTTTGAAGAACTGAAACGCAGTGCTTCAATGGCGAAAGTTTTCGATCTGCCAGTCCATGTCGTGACACCGGAAGAGATCAAAGAGCTCGCGAACATTGTCAATGTCGATGATGTGGTCGGCGGCATTCATATACCGAGCGACGGCTATGCCAATGCGGTCGACATCACGCAGGCGCTTGCAAAGGGCGCACGCACAGGCGGCGCTAAAATATTTGAAAACACGAAAGTCACCAAAATCCGCCATAATGGGGAACGCGTGACGGGCGTTGATACGGCAGATGGTTCGATTGACGCCGATTATGTCGTGATTTGCGGCGGCATGTGGACACGCGATCTGGCGGCGAGCATCGGCGTGGCGGCACCCTTGCATGCATGTGAGCATTATTATGTTCTGTTTGAAGGCGTGGAGGGGATCGACAACACGCTCCCTGTGCTGCGGGACTATGATTATTGCGGCTATTATAAATATGATGCGGGTAAGCTGCTCGTCGGTGCGTTTGAACCCAATGCCCGCCCTTGGGGCATGGACGGCATTTCAGAAGATTTCTGCTTTGACGAAATTGCTGGCAGCTTTGAGCATTTCGAACCCTTGTTGATGGATGCCATGCGGCGCGTGCCTGCGTTGGAGAATGCGGGTATCCAAAAATTCTTCTGCGGTCCGGAAAGCTTTACCCCCGATGTGCGCTATCATCTGGGCGAAAGTGCCGAGTTGAAGGGTTGCTTTGTTGCGGCAGGCCTTAACTCCATCGGCCTGCAATCTGCTGGGGGCGTTGGCAAGGTCATGGCCGATTGGATCCGCGATGGTATTCCGCCAGCGGATCTCTGGACGGTCGACATTCGGCGGAACATGCCGTTTCAGATCAATCGCAAATATCTGCGCGAACGCGTGACCGAGAGCCTTGGCCTGCTTTACGCGACGCATTATCCCTTCAAGCAATATGAAACCGCACGCGGCGTTCGCCGTTCGGCCATTCATGATCGGCTTGTCGCAGCTGGTGCCTGCCATGGCGAGGCTTTTGGCTGGGAACGCCCCAATTGGTATGGCGCGCCGGGCAGCACGCCCAAATATGAATATAGCTATGGCCGCCAAAACTGGTTTGAGGCCAATGCCGAAGAGTGCAAGGCCGTGCGCGAGGCCGTGGGCCTGTTTGACCAAAGCTCCTTTGCCAAATTCCGTCTGGAAGGGCGCGATGCCTGCGCCGTCCTGAACCGCGTGTGTGCCAATGATGTTGATGTGGCACCGGGCAAGTTGATCTATACCCAATGGTTGAATGATAAGGGTGGGATTGAGGCGGATTTGACGGTCACCCGACTGTCGCAGACGGCCTATCTCATCGTCACTGGGGCAGAGACAGAAACGAAGGATTTCAACTGGCTCTCGCGGCATATTCCTGATGATGCCCATGCCATTTTGACCAATATTTCTTCCGCCATGGGGGTAATCTCCATCATGGGGCCAAATGCGCGTGCATTGCTGCAATCGATTTGCCCCAATGATTTGTCGCATGAGGCTTTTCCTTTCGCGACGAGCCAGGAAATTGAACTGGGCTATGCCATCGTGCGCGCCTCGCGCATCACCTATGTCGGCGAATTGGGTTGGGAGCTCTATATTCCGACCGAATTCATGACCGGCGTTTATGACGAGATTGTCGCCGCGGGCGCTAATTTTGGCCTGAAGCATTGCGGCTACCATGCGCTGAACGCTTTACGCATGGAAAAGGCCTATCGCCATTGGGGCCATGACATCACTGATGAAGATACGCCCTTAGAAGCCGGACTTGGCTTTGCCGTGAAGATGGACAAGCCTGGCGGCTTTATCGGCCGAGAGGCACTGGTGAAGCAGAAGGAAGAGGGGCTGAAGCAAAAGCTCGTTCAATTCCTGCTGAAATCGCCTGAGCCGATGCTGTATCATAATGAACCAATCTGGCAGGGGGATCGGATCGCCGGATATATCCGTTCGGGCATGTATGCCCATACGCTCGGCGCATCGTGCGGCCTTGGTTATGTAACCGCGGCCGATGGCGGCGTTGTTGGCCCGATTGGTACAGATGATTATGAAATCGAAATTGCGGGCGTGCGTTACCCAGTAACCGCCTCGCTCAAACCCCTTTATGACCCCTCAAATGCACGGATCAAAATCTGATGACTGATACATCACATGCCATCATGCAACAACTCGCCGCAAAAACGCGGATGGGGTATAGCTTTGATCAGGAATTCTACACCAGCGACGCGGTATTCAAGGCGGATTTCGACGAAGTCATTAGCCAGAAATGGCTACTGGCCGGCCATGTGTCGCGAATCCCCGACAAGGGTGATTATTTCCTGTTTCGGGTTGGTAAGGAACAGATCATTGTCATTCGTGAAAATGCAGACAGCGTTCGCGCCTTCTTCAACGTCTGCCGCCACCGTGGTTCGACGATCTGCCAAGCGGAAAGCGGCAACGCACCGCGTCTGGTCTGCCCCTATCACGCTTGGACCTTTGGGCTTGATGGACGTCTGATTTCCGCACGACTGATGCCTGAGGATTTCGACAAAGCGGAAAACAGCCTATTTGCATGCCATATCCGCGTGTTCCATGGCCTAATCTTCATCAATATGAGTGAGGATGAGCCAGTCGATTTTGATGCCACCTTTGGCGATATGGGAGCCATTCTCGATTATCACGGATTTGCCGACGCGCGCATTGCGCATGCGGGCAGTTATCCCACGACAGCCAATTGGAAGCTGGTCGTCGAAAATTTCTTTGAATGCTATCATTGCGTGCCGTCGCATCCGGAGTTCTGCTCCATGCATGCATCAGAATCTATTGTCGCGGTTGGCGCTGGGCCAAGTTCCGGCCCAGCTGACGCAATTGCTAACTTCGCGCCTAAATTAGCGGCCTGGGAAGAGAGCGCCGCCGCGGCAGGTAGACCCATTGGTACTATTGATGATGCACCCGATAGCAGCCATCTGCGCCTGCTGATGCAACGGATGAACAAAGACGGCTGGGCCTCAGAAACGCAAGATGGCTCTGCACCTGCTCCGCTTATGGGCAAGCGCATTAAAGCAGATGGCGGACGGATGCATTTAAGCTTCAGCCCGTTCAGCCAGATTGTTGCAGATGATCATTTTGCCATCCTGTTCCAATTTACTCCACGTGGCGCATTGGCAACAGATGTTGAGATGATCTGGCTTGTGGATGGACGCGCGACCGAAGCTGAAGTGGACATTGAAAAGATGATCTGGGGCTATCATGCCACAACGACGCAGGACAAAGTCATAACCGAAAATAACCAGGAAGGTATCATGTCGAGTCGGTATCGGCCCGGTCGATATTCTGATCAGGAAGGAAGCGTGCTTAACTTCCAGAAATGGTACCTCAACCAATTCGGGCTGGAACGGGCTGAGTGACAATAGCCGCCAATATGCGCGCGGTTTTGCTGACCGGCCATGGCGGCTATGATAAGCTTGACTTTCGGGATGACGTTCCGGTGCCTAAACCGGGGCCAAAAGATGTGCTGATCCGCGTTGCGGCAGCTGGCGTCAATAATACCGATATCAACACTCGCATCGGCTGGTACTCAAAGGCCGTGGCTGAGGCGACGGATGTGGGAGCCGCGACCGGGATTGCGGGTGCGCAGGATGACGGCTGGTCGGGCGCAGCCTTTCAATTTCCGCGTATTCAGGGTGCCGATGCGTGCGGACGCATTGTGGCGGTGGGCGATGATGTTGACCCAGCGCGCATGGGTGAACGGGTGATGGTTGAACCTGTTTTTCGCGGCGCTAGCACCTTTGACATTTGCTATTTTGGATCAGAAGTCGATGGTGGCTTTGCCGATTATACGTGCGCCCCGTCCCTACATGCGCATCGTGTGAATTCTGAGCTATCTGACGTTGAACTGGCAAGCTTTCCCTGCGCCTATGGGACTGCAGAAAATATCCTGACGCGGATTAATTTGCAGGCAGGCGAACGCGTGTTGATCACCGGAGCGTCGGGCGGTGTTGGCTCCGCCGCTGTGCAACTTGCCAAAAGGCGTGGTGCTGAGGTGATCGCTATGGCCGCCGACGCAAAGGCGGGGATTGTTCGCGCGCTGGGCGCATCGCAGGTGGTGCCTCGCGATGCCAATCTTGAAGCTTTGTTTGGGCAGGAATATTTCGATGCCGTTGTCGATATTGTCGGAGGATCGCAGTTTGGCGCCATATTAAACGTATTGAAACGCGGCGGCCGCTATGGCGTTTCGGGTGCCATTTCGGGCCCCATTGTCGATCTTGATCTGCGGACTTTGTATCTTAAGGATTTGCGCCTGATTGGTTGCACCGTGCTGGAACCAGATGTGTTTCCAAACCTTGTCTCTTATATCGAGCGCGGTGAAATCCGGCCAGTGGTGGCAGCGACATACGACCTATCTGACATCGTCAAAGCACAGGAAGCGTTTTTGACGAAGCAACATGTCGGGAAGATTGTCCTGTCGCTTTAATCGACAGTCTCGATCAATTCACTGATCCGCCCAACAATTTCATCGATATGCGATTTTTGCAGGATAAGCGGCGGCGATAGCGCAATGATGTCGCCTGTTGCACGCACGAGCACGCCATTATCAAAGCATTTGTGGAACAATTGCATGCCGCGCTTACCAACGCCGGCCGCATGCGGTGCAAGTTCGATAGCCGCAACGATGCCCATGTTGCGGATGTCGATGATATGTTTTTTGCCCTTCAGGCTGTGTATCGCTTCCTGCCAATAGCCATGGAGCGAACTGGCATGTTCGAAAATGCCATCCGACTTGTAAAGGTCGAGCGTTGCTAAGGCTGCTGCGGCGGCCAAGGGGTGGCCGGAATAAGTGTAGCCGTGGAACAATTCGATGCCATCGGGACCGCCTTCGACGACGCCGTCATGGATATGGCGGCTGACGGCGACGGCACCCATCGGTACGGCAGCGTTTGTAAGGCCTTTGGCCATGGTGATGATGTCTGGCGTCACACCTAAGGTTTCGGATGCTGTGGTACCGCCGACACGTCCAAAGGCCGTAATAACTTCGTCAAAGATAAGCACGATGCCATGTTTACGAGTAATCTCGCGCAATTTTTCGAGATAACCGATGGGCGGCACCAAGACACCGGTTGACCCCGCCATGGGTTCGACAATGACTGCCGCAATGGTCTCTGCACCGTGCAGAGCGATAATGGCTTCCAGATTATCGGCGAGGTGCGCCCCCCATTCAGGACGGCCCTTTGTAAAAGCATTATGTTCAAGATTATGGGTGTGCGGAAGATGGTCAACACCCGTCAGCAGGGTGCCAAATTGCCGCCGGTTGTTGACGATGCCGCCGACCGAAATGCCGCCAAAGCCAACGCCATTATAGCCGCGTTCTCTTCCGATCAGGCGAGTGCGTGTACCTTGGCCAATCGCGCGTTGATAGGCGAGGGCAATTTTGAGAGCAGTATCCACCGATTCCGAACCCGAGTTGGTAAAGAATATGCGGTCCAGACCTTCGGGCATCAGCGTTGCGAGCCGCGAAGCCAGTTCAAACGCCAGTGGATGTCCCAATTGGAATGGCGGTGCATAATCAAGCTCTGCGGCACATTTCTGGATCGCTTCGACAATGGGTGCGCGGCAGTGACCGGCATTAACCGCCCAAAGTCCGGCGGTGCCATCCAGGATCTGCCGTCCATCATCGCTGGTATAATGCATGTCCTTCGCGGATTTTAGCTGACGCGGCGTCGTTTTGAACGCCCGGTTCGCCGTAAACGGCATCCAAAATGCAGCAAGGGGGTCATTTTCCAGTTTCATCACGTCACTCCACCAACGGGTCTTTATCCCTTATGCGACCGTATTACCGTCATTCTCGATTGAAAAGATTGTTGTGTCCGGAAAATTTTATATCGGCCTCGGTTGCCGACTGTCGCGCGGTCATATGCGTGGCTCCAAAGTGGGAACCGATGTCTTGTAAATGACAGGCCGAAGCGCAAAGCTGGTGGTCACATTGGCAACGCCCTTCACCCGGGTCAGTCGATGGCGCAGAAAATCTTCAAATTGCGTCAAGGATCCGACCAAAATGCGTAGTTGATAATCTGCCTCACCGGTCATCAGATAACATTCCATGACCTCGGGAAAGCTAGCAACGGCCGTCTCGAAATCTTCCAAATGACGATCATCTTGTTGGTCAAGGCGCACGCGGACAAATGCTGTGACGGCGAGGCCGACCTTATCAGGATCGACCAAGGCAACATAATGCGTAATGGTGCCATCTGTCTCCAACTGGCGTACCCGCCGCAGACAGGGGCTCGGCGATAAGCCGACCCGTTCGGAGAGTTCCTGATTGGACATTCGGCCATCCGATTGAAGGCAGTCGATAATCTTGCGGTCGATTGCATCGAGTGCATTTTTTGGCATATTTTAAACCTAATTTCTAAAATTTAAGCATAATCTATCAAATAATATGGCATTTACTGCCATGATACGCAAGGACATGCTGGAGTGTGCTGGCTAAAGTCTTGCTTTGATTTAAGCGGAAAGCAGTCATGGCCAATATTGTCGCCGATAAGCGCGAAGAGAAAATAGCAGCAATCGAAACACTCGACTCGCGGCTGCGTTGGTTGGCCTCTTGGATTGTGCACAACGCCAACCATATCCGGCCAAAGCGGGACGGGTTGAAGGTCGGTGGTCATCAGGCAAGCTGCGCGTCGATGACGGCGATTATGGCGGCACTCTATTTTCATGCGCTGCGCCCGAATGACAAAGTCTCGGTCAAGCCGCATGCGGGACCAGTGTTGCAAGCTATCCATTATCTCCTCGGCAATCAGTCGCTGGAGCAATTACAACAGTTTCGCGCCCTTGGCGGCGCGCAAAGCTATCCTTCCCGGACCAAGGATAAAATTCCGGTGGATTTTTCCACCGGTTCCGTAGGTTTGGGCGTGGCGATTACCGCCTTTTCTAGCCTGGTTCAGGACTATTTGGTCGCGCACGGATCGATAGACGAGGGCAATGCCGGCCGGATGATTTCGCTGATGGGCGATGCCGAACTGGATGAAGGCAATATCTACGAATGCCTTATTGAAGGGTATAAGCACGACATCAGGAACTGCTGGTGGGTGGTCGACTATAATCGGCAGTCACTCGACAGCACGACTGCAGACCGAATGTTTCGGCGCTTTGACGATATTTTCGAGACCACCGGATGGCGGGTCATCACTTTGAAGAGTGGCAAGTTGCAACGCGAAGCTTTCGCCCGCCCCGGAGGGAAATCGCTGGAGGATTGGATCGAAAATTGCCCCAATGCGGAATTTGCGGTTCTCACTTATCAGGGTGGTGCAGCCTGGCGCGCGCGCCTGATGGCAGATATTGGCAGCAAGCCGCATGTGAAGAAGCTGCTGGATAGTTTTGATGATGATGGTCTGGCTACGCTGATGACCAATCTGGGTGGGCATTGCATTGAATCATTGATGGATGCCTTTGACAGTGCCGATGATGAACGGCCGACATTGTTCATTGCTTATACGGTCAAAGGCTATGGCCTGCCGTTGGCGGGGCATAAGGACAATCATTCGGGGATGATGAACCCCGGTCAGATTGATCAGCTTCGTATTTCCATGGGCATTGAAGCAGGTGAGGAGTGGGATCCATTTGCTGGCCTAGGTGGCAATATGGCGGCGCGGCTCAAAAACTTCATTGGCGACAGCGTTCTTGCCGCCAAACCAGCAGAGCCAGTATCGTCACAGATACCCGTTCCCGCCCGGTTCGCAGTACCATCGGGCGATGTCCAGTCAACACAGGCAGCATTCGGCAACGTGCTTCTCGATCTTGCCAAATCTTCCGAAGAGTTGGCGGACCGTATCGTAACCACCGCGCCTGATGTGACGCAGACGACCAATCTCGGCGGTTTTGTGAACCAGCGCGGGCTGTTCCGCCGGTCCGACGTGGCCGACATATTTCGGGAGGCCAAAATTCCATCCGCACAGAAATGGGCGGCGCATGCGGCGGGGCAGCATATTGAACTTGGGATTGCCGAAAACAATTTCTTCTTGCTGCTGACGTCGCTGGGTCTGGCGGCCCCGCATTTCGGTACGCGCCTTATTCCTGTTGGTACCGTGTATGATCCGTTCATCGCCCGTGGTCTCGATGCGCTGAATTATGGTTGTTATTCAGATGCGCGTTTTCTGTTGGTTGGAACGCCGTCCGGTTTGACTTTAGGACCTGAAGGCGGAGCGCATCAGTCGATTAACACGCCGTTGATTGGCATGGGGCAACCGGGCCTTGCGTATTTTGAGCCTGCTTATGCCGATGAAGTTGCCTTGTTCATGCGGTGGGCGTTTGAATATTTGCAAAAGCCCGACGGAAGCTCTGTCTATCTGCGGCTGAGCACGCGTCAGGTCGCGCAAGTGGAGCGCGCCGATTCGGATTGGGAGACAGATGCCCTAAAAGGTGGATATTGGTTGCGGCGACCAGCAGCAGGGGCTGAGGCGGCACTTATATTTACAGGCGCCATCGCGCCTGAGGTGCTGGCAGCGTATGAACAAATGTTGGATGATATCCCCGGTTTAGGCGTGTTAAACGTAACTTCTCCCGATGTGCTGCATCGTGAATGGTCCGCAAGTAAGGCCGCGCGTTGGACAGAGCAGAGCACACAAAAAAGTCATGCAGAGGATTTGTTATCCATTCTGGCACCCGACGCAGGCATGGTGACGGTGATTGACGGCTCACCGGGGGCCTTGTCATGGCTAGGCGGCGTGCATGGTATGCGTGTCAGTCCGCTTGGCACGGATCGTTTCGGTCAGACGGGGGATTTGCCCGACTTATACAGCAAATATCGGCTCGATTCCGCCGCGATTATTGATGCCATGGCCGAGCTGTTTTTAAAAAGGTGAACCAGCTAAATTCGCACCAAATTGAGACAATTTTTATTCGGCGGATTTCTCGCCAGCATTGACCATTTCATTTGGTAGTGCGCGGAATGTGAACTCTGCACGCTTGTCCAAATATCGCTTGGCCAGTTCCCACAGGTCATTAACTGTTATTGATGCAAAATTAGATTCACTTTTTCGAAAACGGTTGAGCCTATCTGCGTTTGTCTGCGTTTCTGACACGACGCCCAGCCAAGTGTTGTTTTGCTTTT
The DNA here is from genome assembly GCF_044239045.1 of Sphingorhabdus sp. GTDB lineage: Bacteria > Pseudomonadota > Alphaproteobacteria > Sphingomonadales > Sphingomonadaceae > Sphingorhabdus_B. The sequence goes on along the minus strand of NZ_JBIICD010000001.1, from coordinate 111,027 downwards.
TCCAATCGGCGTAGCTTTCAAGCACGGGCTTGCGCGCACGCTCGAACAAATCGGAATCAATAGGTGACTTTACCAACGCCGAAATGACTTGGTCGACCGTTGCTTCAATGGTCGCAATATCTTTGGGGTCGCCAGCGGTGGATACGGAAAAGGTACCCCGCTGAAGATATAGGTTAGACATATCGGAATTTGCGGAGACACCATAAGTTGCGCCCAGTTTTTCCCGCAACTCATCAGTCAAGCGAAGCGTTGCAACGCGCGCAAGAAGATCCATGGATTGCGTGGTTTTTTGGTCATGGTCACCCGTGGTCGTCCATATACGGCGCCACGCCAACTGGTTCGCCTCGCCATTATGAGGAATGTCAAAATCCCCCCGCTGCGCACTCCAGGTCGGTTGAAGTTGCGCGCTATAATCCTTCCCGGCATCTGTGCGTGTCGGGAGGGCGCCAAAACTGCGCGCAACGGCAGCGATGGCTGCATCCTCATCCAAGTCGCCGACCAATGCGATTTCTAAACGATTTTGTCGTAAAGCGTCACCCAATGTTGATTTAAGCATCGCGAAATCGGCACCCTGAATGGTTTCAAGGGACGCGAGCGCAAAGCGCGGATCGTCATCGGTCATGATTTTCGACATCGCGACCGCAAGTGCAGACTCCGGAGTAGCCTTCAACCGTGCATATAATTCAGGCAGCGGACGGCGGAACAGGCGAAGCGCATTTTCTGAATAGCCGGGATCTGTGGTGTATGCGGCCATGACTTGCAACTGGCGTTCCAAATCGGCGGGCGCGACGGCGCCAGTCGCGCCAAAAAATCTGTCTGCAACACCGAATGCGGGGGACACAGTAGTTCCGGCCAAGATGGATCGCAAATCTTCTAAATCGTGTGCTTCAAGGCCGCCAGAAACATAAGTTGCCGACATCAGCGAGGCCAACACCGCATTTTCTCTACCAAAATGTAGCTGGCCCCCGTCAATGCGCAGTGAATAACGGATTCGATTGTCCTCAAAATCGGTTTTTTTGAGGTTCAGCAACACGCCATTGGCAAAGCGGATGGTACGAATGCCCAAGTCTGCAATGGTTTTGTCTGCAATGACGGCTCCAGCAGGGCCGAAGTCTGTATAGGCAAAGCGCGCCGCCGCACGGGCCATTGGCGCTGCGATGGGTGTGCCGCGACTGACGGCATAAGCGGCGATGATTTCATTCGCGGGAATGCTTGCACCCTGCTTTGATGTCAGGAAAATCTGCGGGCGCTCCATTTGGCGGAACCAAAATGCAAACTCGGCATTGATGGCCGCCTTCGTCATAAACGGACGAATCTGTCGCCACAATGTTTGGCGATATTTATCCGAGTTGTAGACATCTTCGTCCAGCGTAACCAAGGCGTTCGCAATTGCCCCACTCGATTCTGTACCTTCATCTTTGGCAGCATTTTCATATTGTGCTTCCAGACGCTTTATCTGTTCTGCAATCTCTGACTCTTCAAACCCATATTCCACTGCTTGGCGAACCGTTTGTTCGGTAAAGGCGAGCAACGAACGCCAACTTCCGTCCTTGCCCGCGACGCCGTAGCCAATGGCCGCATATTGGTCGCACAGGCCGAAGTTGAAATTAACACTACCCCCTAAAAAGGGCATGTCTTCTTCGCGGGATCGGCGTGCCATGCGGCGTGAAATGATCGCGTTTGCGATACTCATTTTGAGCTCAACCAACGCGCGGTCTAAGGTGTCAGGCCGCTTCTTATCCTGCAAAAACTGTTGAACACTGATGCTCTCGCTAATCTCTGGATGGACGAAGCTTTGTGCGGATAAAACGCGTGCAGTATCTAAAGTGCATTGGTCGAGTGCGCCTAAGGGCGGTGTGTCTACTTGCCAGTCAGCAAATTTTGTTACCAATTCGCGTTCTATGGCAATCGGGTCGACGGGGCCCACGACGATGATTTTGATGCGGTCCGGTCGGTAATATCTGCGATACAGCGCGCGCATCGTTTCTGCCGAAGCTGTCTGTATGACCTCGGTTGTGCCGATGGGGTAACGCGTGGCGTAAAAGCTATTCGGGTAAAACAGATTGTTTGCCGCACGTGCGCTTTGAAATCCAAAATTTTCGCGCGCGCTTTTTTCCGCCAAAATTATTCCGCGCTCGCGGTCAACTGCGGCCGGATCAAAAGATATTTCTCGCGCAGTCTCTCGCATCAAAAACAGCGCGCGTTCAATGAGGCGGGTGTCTGCCTTGGGTAGATCAAGCTTGTACTGCGTTTGCGTATAGCCAGTGGATGCATTGGTATCGGCACCAAAAGACAGGCCGAGCCGCTCCAGCATTTTGACCATTTCGCCCTCGGGCACGTTGGTGCTGCCGTTAAAGGCCATATGTTCGATGAAATGTGCTAAACCCTGTTCATCCTCCCCCTCGGCAGCAGAGCCGAAATCGATGGTCATGCGGACCAATACCTGATTCTGCGGACGGTGATTGGGACGAATGGCGTAGCGCAAACCATTTGGCAGTCGCCCGTAAATGATGCTGGCGTCAGGTTCGAGATCAGATGTTTCGGCATTCCAGGGCTGCGTCCGCTCTGCACCCGAAGGCGCTGCCAGGGCGTCAGCGGATCCACCAAAGATGATTGCGAAACCAAGAATGAAGCGAAGCGCATTTTTCATATGCTTAGCTTTCTTCCGTAGAAGTTTGGAAACGGTAATCTATTCTTGTGTAAATTATTGATTTACTTGCCTTTGCGTAATCGATGACTGACCATATCGAGGACTGCTCCTTCGCTTTCGTCCGGCATTAGACCGAGGCGGCGGGCGACTTCTTGATAGGCTTCTGCTTCGCCGCCAAGGTCACGACGGAACCGGTCTTTGTCGAGTTTCTCACCGGTTTCAATATCCCACAAGCGACAACCATCGGGGCTGATTTCGTCGGCGAGGATGATTCGCGAAAAATCCCCATCGAACAAGCGTCCAAACTCAAGTTTAAAGTCCACAAGTCGGATGCCGATGGCCGCAAACATACCGCACATGAAGTCATTTATGCGGATCGCCATAGACGAAATATCCTGCATTTCCTCCTGCGTTGCCCAACCAAAGCAGGCGATATGCTCCTCTGCGACCAATGGATCGCCAAGGCTATCGTCCTTGTAGCAATATTCCAACAAGGTATGCGGAAGCGGCGTGCCTTCTTCGATACCAAGGCGTTTGGACAAGGTACCCGCGGCCACATTACGCACGATGACCTCAATCGGAACGATCTCAACCTGACGGATCAACTGTTCGCGCATATTGAGGCGGCGAATGAAGTGTGTCGGGATGCCGATATGGCTCAGCCGTGTAAAAACATGCTCAGAAACGCGGTTGTTGATGACGCCTTTGCCTGAAATTGTACCCTTTTTCTGGGCATTGAAGGCGGTTGCGTCATCCTTGAAATATTGGATTAACGTGCCGGGTTCAGGACCTTCATAAAGAATCTTGGCCTTGCCTTCGTATATTTTGCGGCGGCGGGTCATATGCGGTCCCTGACTTTGCTTGAAATGATGCGCCCCGGTGGAGGTGGCTCATGTATGAGCCTAACTCTGCCGGGGCGAGAAAGACGCTATAATCCATTGCATGCGTCGGCGCAATTCGAGATAGGCAAATAGGACGGACACGAAAGGACATCATTTGCCCATCGATCTGGATTTACTGCTTCAGGCCTACGCCAATGGCATATTTCCTATGTCTGACGCCCGTGATGACCCCGATACTTTTTGGATTGAACCGGAGTTTCGGGCGATCATGCCGCTCAATGGCTTTCGTGTGTCAAAGTCGCTTGCCAAAACTATCCGACAGGACCGGTTTGTCGTCACCGCAGATACCGCTTTTGCGCAGGTCATCGCCACTTGCGCCGAGTCGCAAGTGGACCGACGGGACACTTGGATTAACCCCGACATTGAGGCGGCTTTTTGTCGCTTGCACCAGCTAGGACATGCCCACAGCATCGAATGCTGGTGGGGAGACCGACTTGTGGGCGGGTTGTACGGGCTTGCCTTGGGGCGCGCATTTTTCGGGGAAAGCATGTTTTCGCGCGAAACTGACGCGTCGAAGGTTGCTATGGCATGGCTGGTTGCACGGCTTCGATTTGGTGGATTTGAATTGCTCGATTGCCAGTTCATGACAGAGCATTTGGCTAGCCTAGGCGCAGTCGAGATGACTCAAGCTGCTTATCTCAAGTTGCTGGGCGCCGCATTGACAAAAGCCGTTCAGCCCTCGTCGCTACTGGCTTCCTCGGCTGCTGCCGGTGCAGGCGCAGGGGGCGACTGGGGCGCGCTTGACGGCGCTATGGCCGCTGGATCCTCTACAACAGCCTCTTCAGAAGATTTATCCTTCAAAGGTGTCTCTTCGCCGGGGAAGCGCATTTTGCAAGCCTTGACCCACACATCGTAAATTGGGTGTTCAACAACATTGGCTGCGGGATTTTCCTTAAACAACCAACCCGAAAAAACATTACGCCATCTTTCGGCCTCTGTCGTGCCGGGGGGGCGCTCCTTCACCAACAACTGCACAAATGCACCTTCGTCAGGTTGGTTTTCCCACGGCGCTGTTTTTTCGCAAGCCCTTAGTCTGATGACTACTTTGTCAAAGCGAATAGCTTCGCCAGGTTTGAGCTCAACGTCGCGGGTTTGACCGTTTCGCTTATTCAATAGACCCAGCACAGCAATGCGTTCGGCCATTGGCGTGCCAATATTTGCACCGGACATGGCAACAATTTTGTCTTTTGTGGAGATCGCCTCGCCCGATTTCGCCGGCGCAAACGCGTCATTTTCTGAAGAACCGCATGCGGCAAGCATAGCCAATAAAGGCAAGCATATGAAGCCGCGGAAGCAGATCATGATGCGTCTGGACTCCACGCCTCATAATCACCCGTTGCCCGTGCACGGTGGCCCCCACGCTCAATCGAACCCGCCGGACGATAGGCCGCGTCCGTTCCGGTCAGATTGGGCACAGCCGCGGTTTCATAACCACGATGTGGCGGCAAATAACTCTCCGGGTCACCATCATGTGTACCATGCAGCCAGCCATGCCAATCGGGTGATACGCGGCTTGCATCATTGGGACCGTTATAGATCACCCAACGCCGTTTGCCGTCGGATGATTGATAATATCGGTTGCCCAAGGCGTCGGTGCCCACAGCTTTGCCTTTGCGCCAGCTATAGATTGCCGTGCCAATCGTCGCGCCGTCCCACCAAGTGAAGATTTTACTCAGAATACCCATGGCTCACGCGATTAGGACCAAGCATGATTCCGTGCAATCCTTATTTGGTTGCCCATTGCACCTTGTCGCCGGCGACGATGCCTAGCTCAGCCGCGAGACCGCCACGCAATTCCAGCACAGCAATAACGGGCTCGCCCGCCACAACGGGTGTGGTGGAATAAGGGACCGTGTTGTCGGCGATACTTTCAATCGTGCCATCGGCGCGTACGAAGATGATATCCAAAGGTATCACCGTGTTTTTCATCCAGAAACTTGCGACACGCGGTTCTGGAAAGGGAAAAATCATGCCCGCATTGTCGGCGAGTGCCGTCCGGAACATAAGCCCCTTAGCTTGCTCGGCCGATGTTCTTGCGGCCTCAACGGTGAAGCTATGCGTTTTGGCAGCGCTGGTCACGCATAAGGTCACTTGTTGTAGCCCTGCTGGTGACTGGCCTGCTGACGCACCTGGCGAGCAAGCCGCTGCCGGGCTTTCGCCATTGGCTGGCATGTTACAGGCGGTGAGCGACAAGGCGATGGCGAAAGCGCTGCAGCGGCTGAACTGGCTAAAAGTCATCAACAATAATCCTTTTTAATCCCTGCTCGACGGATGGCGGCGTTTATGGCCTGTTAGGTGAAACAGCGTCCGCTTCGGCCAATCGTGCCTCGCCCCATTCAACCCAGCCAAGCCATTTTGGCGTCCGTTTCATATAATGTCCTTGCGGTGCATGACACACAAATCCAGCGTCCGATATGGCTTGCGTTACAGGCCGGGTTAAATGGCAACCACCCGCAATCCGCTTCCAGACGGGTTCGATACGCTTTTGCCATAAGGCGGCCGATGGATCCGGCGCGCGGCCATGTTCGACGAACAGCAAGCGCCCATTCGGCCGGAGCACGCGCTTTGCCTCCGACAATGCCAAATGCGGGTCTTGCACCGAACAGAGCGTGAAAGTCGTCACGACCGTGTCGAAGCTGGCATTGGCAAAGGGAAGTGCCTCAGCAACTCCTGGCATAAAATTGGCCCGCAGGCCCTTGCTTTCTAAAGCACGCTTTGCACTTGCAAGCAATTCTGCGGACGGATCAACACCCGATAGCGAATGGACATTGTCCCAATCATAAAAATCGAGGTTAGGCGCGCCGCAACCCAGTTCAAGAACATCGCCAGAGGCATGCGGCACAACTTTGGCCCTGTCATGCATCACTTCGGGTTGCGTGCAGGCGCAGCCAATTAATCGCGGAACGACATTCCGATCCCACCAATTGCTCATGCGGATTTGAAGCCGTAGCTCAGGGGCAAATGATGCTGCCTAAACTGAGCCAGAAAACATATGGTCTGAGCCATGAAGCGCCCCCTTGTGTATGCTGCCCCGACAATATGGGCGACATGGCTTCGCGCAAGCCATTTTTGCGACTTAGCTTGAAAGACCCATTTCTTTCAATATTTTTGGAATGCTCTCCTTGAACGGAAAGAAACCTTTGGTTGCGTGCGGCCAGAAACGTTCGTCCCAAGCACGCCGAATTTGAACAAGGGGGATACCCTCCGATGCCAATGAAGGCGCCATGCGGGCCAAGGTATCCGCGACCGGACCAACAGGTGCATAAGAGGTGATAATCTGCTCTGCGCCAGCTTCGCGGGCCTGGCCTATCAAGCTTGCGGCATCGAAATTTTTGAGCAATTTCGTTGGGCATTTAAATTTGTTACTAATGCGTTCGGCGGCGTCATGTACTGCCCCTGCGACAAAGGAACGGGCATTGTCGCCTCCTAAGGTTTCAGGATCGAACAATATGCCTGCACCGTTGATTTTCGCAGGTGCGCCAAATACGGATTCGGGGTGCAAATCCTCTGGCGTTACCAACAGAAAAGCTGGCTTTTGCGTGTCGAAATACCCAACTTGCGGTAGCGGCTGTGCGGCACATACCGGCATCTCGGTTGGCATCGTCGCAATGGTAGCCAGCCCCTTTGGTGCAAATCTGCCATTGGTAAAACGGGCGATGTTATCGCTGGTTGCAAGATAGGTCTTGCCGACTGTTTGCAGGCCAGCCACCCAACGCCACGATAATGTGTTGCTCGCTGGGTCCGCATCCACCAAATGCCGCAGGAAGAAATCTGCGCCCAAGGCCCAAGGGAGGCGCAGGGTGAATATCCAGATTGAGGCAAACCACATTCTTGCGTGGTTGTGCAAATAGCCAGTTTCCAATAATTCGCGCGCCCAGTCATCAAAACCTTCGATGCCAGTCTCGCCCGCCTCGGCGCTTTGGATGGCGCGGGTGTTGGGGAAGTTGTCACGACATCGGTCGCGCTCTTGCAGATATTGCGTCCATACCGACGGCCGCATTTCCAGCCAGCCCTTCCAATAGGTGCGCCATAGCACTTCCTGCACATATTTTTCGGCAGCGGGCAGGCTGTGGTGGCCAAGCGTAGTACCTACGACCTCTTGTTCGGTTATCATGCGATATCGCAGATATGGTGAGAGCATCGACACAGCGCCCGCTTGATTTGGCCCTGGGTCAGTGTTGCGGCCTGACGCATAAGCCTGACCAGCACGCGGCGCGAATTGTCTGAGGCGCGATATCCCAGCATCCCGCGTCGCGGGGAAGGTGTTGCGGGTCATATTCAGCCCAGTAACTTTTGCAGGCGCGGCCTGATGATGAGAAAACGGTTGTAGAGCCGCTCGAGTAGTTGAAGAACACGCCGATTGCGGGCGATGAAACCAAGGGGTTTCAATAAAGGGATGACCCTCCACATCGCGGCGAAGGCGGCGGCACCTGAAAGAATGACTCCGTCTTCGCTGGCATGGAAGCGCGCTAGCATCAATTGGCGGTCGAGCGGACACACCGCATCTGCAGGCGCAATATCCAGAAATTCAATCGAGTGCTGCGCGTCGAGCCAACGCATCAACGCAATCTCGCGAATGCACAGGGGGCATGCCCCGTCATACCAGACAGTTACTTTGGCCATAATGCCACCTACCATCTCGGACATCTGACTGTCATGCTGGGCGTTACGCGGTAGCTTAGCACCATAAAAAAGGGCGCCGTTTCCAGCGCCCTTCAGATGTTGCGATCAGGAGAACTTACTCCGCTTTTTCATAATATTGCGGTGCCGCCTCATTCAGGATCACGAGAATTTTTTGGAGCGCCGCTTTTTCATCGGTCTTTTCCATGGCGGCAAGCTCGCGCGCCAGACGGCTGGATGCAGCTTCAAAAATCTGCCGCTCGGAATAGCTTTGTTCTGGCTGATCGTCGGGACGGAAAAGGTCGCGGGTCACTTCGGCGATCGATACAAGGTCGCCTGAGTTGATCTTCGCTTCATATTCTTGCGCACGACGCGACCACATGGTGCGCTTTACCTTAGGCTTGCCGGTCAAGGTGTGCATGGCTTCTTTCAGCGTCTTGTCACTTGAAAGCTTGCGCATGCCAACGCCTTCAGCCTTGTTAAAAGGCACGCGCAGCGTCATTTTTTCTTTTTCAAAACGCAGGACATAAAGCTGAAGCTGCATCCCTGCGATTTCGGAATCCTGAAGCTCAATTACGCGGCCAACCCCATGCTTAGGATATACCACATAATCGCCTACATCAAACATCGCCGCGGTGGACGTCATATTACGACCTTTCTGATTATTCGGGAGAAACAGCTTGTTCAGGTGAAGAATTGTCACCCATCAGACTTTTTTCGTTCGTCCCTTACGTCATGAACCTGTCGCTACCTGGATTGGACGCGCAGTCATCGACCATTTTTGGTCTTTCGTCACGGAGTGTAACAGATTCGCAACAAAAATTCAATGGCAGCTTTAAATCATGCCCATGAAGCAGGTTAAATCGCGCTCAATTTCCTGACGCGATTATCCACTTCATCTGTGTCGGAACTGATCGGCGTTATATCCGCGGTGTTCATCCAGCTTAAATCCATGTGGCCAAGAACCCGTTCGTCATGGCTGCGGATGGTGACGGGCAGGATAGGTTGACGGTCACGGTCGTCGACCAATACCGGATTAGACAAAACACCTGTGCCCCATTTTTCGCCCCATTGGCGTAAAGCGATCATGGCCGGCAGCAGGTCTAGCCCTTTTTCTGTCAGGCGATATTCGACTTTCCGTCGATCGTCGCGACAAGGGGTGCGGTGTAATATTCCGCTTTCGGTCAAGCGGGTCAGGCGGTTGGCTAATATGTTCCGCGCAATGCTGATTTCGGACAGAAACTCCTCAAAATGCCGCACACCATTAAAAGCCGCGCGCAAAATCATGAAGGACCAGCGTTCACCCATCGCTTCCAACGCCGTGGGCAGGCCGCATTCTGCGAGCTGCTGCAAAGGTTCCCGCAATTCACCCATCTCACTTCCCCTCGACCGCAGATTGCGACCCTTGTTCCAAATAATCAACCCAAATTGGAAATTTAAGTTGCAAAAAGAAACTTATAATAATAGGTCTTGATTCGCAACTGATTTACCAGAAGCGCAAAATGTTGACGAGAACCAAGAGGTCCAGTCGGCATTTTGATGTTTTAGCAAAGCTAAAGGAATACATGATGACTCTCTCCCAAAATTCCGCCCGCATGGGCACCCTTGCTGCTGCCACTATTTTGAGCGCAACCCTTTTGTTCGTAGCGCCGCAGGCCCAAGCCGCCACCAATGGCAGCTATTACAAAGCTGAGCTGGCGCAGACGACCACTGCCAAGCCAAAGCTGTTGCGCAGCGTATATGTAAAGTGCGAAGGCTCTAGCTGCCGCGCACCGATGGCGTCGACCGCGCCAAAGAATATGTGCATCAGCATAATGCGCGAATTCGGCGCAGTTACTGCCTTCACTGCCGGTGAGCGAGTGTTTACGGCTGAAGAAGTTGTAGCATGCAATGGCGACAATGCCAAAGCAGCAGCAAAGAACTAAAACGATACTGGAGTTTTTCGGCTCCGCTCTCCTATCCCTTGTTGCCTTTTTTGGGCAGCTTTAGGAGCTGAACATATACTGCGCCGGAGGGGCCTCCCTTCGGCGCATTTTTTATTGCGCCGGCGTTAAGCTTAGGTCCGTCCAATTGGTCCTGACCCTAGCCCAAAAACATTTTCCTGTTGCATCGCAACGTAAAAGAACCAAGTTGGAGGGATGATGCGGCAATATGAATTGGTTGAGCGGGTGCGAGCGTATGCACCTGACGTTGATGAAGATCGGCTGAACCGGGCCTATGTTTTTACGGTGCAAATGCATGGCACGCAGAAGCGGGCATCGGGTGACCCCTATTTCAGCCACCCGGTAGAGGTTGCAGGGTTGATGACGGACCTCAAAATGGATGAGGACACGATCATCACCGCGTTGCTCCACGACACCGTGGAGGACACGCTGACCACTATCGAAGATGTTGAGAGGCGCTTTGGTCCGGAGGTTGCGCGCTTAGTCGATGGCGTTACCAAGCTGTCAAAGATTGAAGCGCAAACCGAAGATGAGCGGGCGGCAGAAAATCTGCGCAAATTCTTGCTCGCAATTTCCGACGATATCCGCGTGCTATTGGTCAAACTTGCCGACCGGCTGCATAATATGCGGACGCTGCATTTCATCAAAAGCCCCGAAAAGCGCCGCCGTATCGCCAAGGAAACGATGGATATTTATGCCCCGCTGGCCGAACGGATTGGCATGTATGAATATATGCGCGAGATGCAGTTGCTCGCCTTTGAACAATTGGAGCCTGAGGCTTATCAGACGATAACTGGGCGCTTGAAACAAATCCGCGAAAAGGCGGATGTCGAAATTGATCAGATCAACCAGACCATCGCTTGGGAAATGGAACAGGCTGGCCTTAAAATTAAAATTTCGGGCCGTGAAAAACACCCATATTCGATCTGGAAAAAGATGCAGGAACGCCATGTCGCGTTTGAACAACTAACCGACATCAATGCCTTTCGCGTGATTACCGAAACTACGGAAGATTGCTACCGCGCCTTAGGCGTCCTGCATCGGCGTTGGCAGATGGTGCCCGGACGTTTCAAGGATTTTATCTCTACACCCAAGCGCAACGGCTATAAGTCGATCCATACGACGATTATGTTTGCCAAAAATATGCGGGTAGAAGTGCAGATTAGGAGCGCTGAGATGCACCGCAACTCAGAGCATGGTTTTGCGGCACATTGGGCTTATAAACAGTCTGATAAGCCCGATGGGCAGGCGGGCTGGCTGCGCGATCTGATTGAGATACTCGAGACCAGCCAAGACGCTGAAGACATTCTCGAAAACACGCGGATGGCAATGTATCAGGATCGCATTTTCGCCTTTACGCCTAAAGGCGCGCTGCACCAGTTGCCGAAGGGCTCAACGGTCGTGGATTTCGCTTATGCTGTGCACACCGACCTTGGAGACAAAACGGTGGGCGGCAAGGTCAATGGCCGTCATGTGCCGTTGCGAACGCAGTTGCGCAATGGTGATATGGTCGAAATCCTAAAGTCTAAGGCACAAGAGCCGCAGCAGACGTGGATGAATTTCGTGACCACTGGCAAAGCGCGCGCCGCCATTCGTCGGCATGTCCGGCACCGGGAACGTGATGAGCTAGTCGTGATTGGGCGCAAGCTGTATGAAGAAATCGCCACGCGAATGCCGGGCAAGATTGGAAAAAAGGCGCTGACGGCGGCGGTGACGCGGCTTAAGCTGGAGGATGAGGACGAGCTGATGCATCGCATTGGCTTGGGCAAAATCAACGACCGCTCGGTGATGGAGGCATTGGTCCCCGGTTTCGATGCCGATGGCATCAATATTGATTTTCCCGGGCAAGAAAGCGCAATTTCTATCCGTGGATTGACCCCAGGCGTCGGGTATCATCTGGGTGAATGCTGCCACCCTATTCCCGGTGACCGGATTGTCGGCCTGCGGTTGGCGGGACAGCCGGTTGAGGTGCATACGATTGAATGCGACCGGTTGGCGAATGGAACAGACGCCGACTGGGTTGATTTGAGCTGGGGGCAGGGCAGCGACGGCGCCTCGGCGCGGTTACGTGTTATTATCCACAATAGGCCTGGCACATTGGGCGAAATTGCAGGGATATTCGGCTATCACAAGGCCAATATCATCCACCTGCGGATGACCGCGCGCGATGTTGAATTTCATACTTTTGAGGTCGATTTGGAAGTCCATGATTTGCAACACTTGATGCGTATCATCTCGGCACTTCGGGCGTCAGAGGCGGTGGCCACCGCAGATCGTGTCTACGACTGATTTAATCTTCGCTGATTTCTTCGCCGGGTTCGGCATATACAAACCGTTTCGCTAGTTCAAAACTATGTCCTGCGCGCAGGAAGGCGTTGAGCTGCTTATGCCGCTTCTCCGGCGGTGCCGCTTCCTGTGCAAAGGGGCCAAGCCGTTTTCGTCTGGCGAAGTTTTCGGCAGTGGTGAAAATGCTATCTTCCATATGCGCTTTGGCATTGATGGCATCGGCGTCACCAATGCCGCTGGCACGCAAATCTTCGTTCAGGCGTCGCCCGCCAAAGCCCTTGCGGACAAAGGACCGGCTACGCGCTTCGGCAAATTGGGCGTCATTGATATAGCCCAATGACGTGAATTGCTCGGTCAATCCGGCAATGTCGGCGGAACGTTCATCATCCCAGCCCCGTTCGCGTATTTTGCGCGTCAAATAGCCGGCCAATTTTGACTGCGTGGTGGCATATTTGCCCACATAATGCAGCGCCAATTGACGCAGACTTTCCGCATTCAACGGTGGAGCGGGCTTTTTGACAGGGCGGGGTTGGTTCACGCCCTATTCTTGCCACAGTCGGGCCGAAATTTGAACTGCTATCCTCGGCTATAGGCTATCGTGAATAAAAGTGAAACGGGCGGCCGCCCAATCACAACATGGGAAACATTATGAGCGCACTCGCATCCACGCCAACACAGGACAGCTTGCAACGCCGCTTTTCCGACTTTGCAACGATTGGTGAGGCGCTCGATTACGCCGCTTTGGGTCGGCGCGGATTGAACTTCCACGATATGCGCGGTCAGTTGGCGCGGCCTTATCCTTACAGTGAGTTGCGCGAAGACGCGCTGAAAATGGCGTATCGGTTGATCAGCCACGGCATAACTAAGGATGATCGCGTTGCCTTGGTTGCAGAAACAGGGACAGATTTTGCTGCGTTGTTTTTTGGGTGCGTCTATGCGGGCGCATGGCCCGTCCCACTGCCCCTACCGACCTCGTTCGGCGGCAAAGAAAGCTATGTTGATCAACTGTCGGTGCAGTTGAAAAGCTGTGATCCCAAAATATTGTTTTTCCCGGCCGAACTGACCGACATGGCCAATGATGCAGCTCGCGCTTGTAATGTAGAAGGCTTGGATTGGGAAAGCTTCAGCGAGCGGACCGCGTCAAAAACGGAACTGCCATCGGCGGACACGAATGAGGTTTGTTATCTGCAATATTCGAGCGGATCGACCCGTTTCCCGCATGGTGTCGCGGTGACGCATAAGGCACTGTTGAACAATCTGTCAGCCCACTCGCATGGCATGGAAGTGACCGAAAATGACCGCTGCGTGTCTTGGTTGCCCTGGTATCATGATATGGGGCTCGTGGGTTGTTTTCTCTCGCCTGTGGCGAACCAGGTATCGACCGACTACATGAAGACGGAAGATTTTGCCCGTCGCCCGCTGGCGTGGTTGGATGTCATCAGCGCCGCTGATGGCACGGTTATCAGTTACTCACCCACATTCGGTTATGACATTTGCGCGCGGCGGATTTCCAGCCAGAGCCATGTGAACGACCGCTTTGACCTCTCCAAATGGCGGCTTGCGGGCAATGGCGCGGATATGATCCGGCCTGACGTGATGCAGGCATTTGTGGACGCCTTTGGTGATGCGGGGTTCAAGGCGTCGGCGTTTTTGCCAAGCTACGGTCTTGCCGAAACCACGCTTGCTGTGTCCATCATGCCGCCGGGTGAAGGTATTCAGGTTGAGTTGGTTGAAGAGACTGAGCTTACAGGCCACCCTGGGGCGCCTGACCGCCCGGTCCGGTACCGTGCAATCGTCAATTGTGGTCGTGCGGTCAAAGATATGACCATCGAGATCCGCGATGAAAACAATGCAGCAGTTGCAGACAAGACGATTGGCAAAGTATGGTGCACGGGGCCTTCCTTGATGAAGGAATATTTCCGCGACAAGGAATCAACTGATGCTTGTTTGGTCGATGGCTGGCTCGACACCGGCGACATGGGCTATCTGTCGAATGGCTATATCTATATCGTTGGCCGCGCCAAGGACATGATCATCATCAATGGCAAAAACCACTGGCCGCAGGACATTGAATGGGCTGTGGAACAACTGCCAGGCTTTAAGGCTGGCGACATTGCGGCCTTTTCCGTGACGACACCAGGTGGCGAAGAAACGCCCGCCGTGCTCGTGCAATGCCGTACAACGGATGAGGTGGAACGGGCCAAGCTGCGTGAGCAGATCCGCGATAAGGTTCGTTCAGTCACAGGCATGAACTGCGTTGTCGAATTGATCCCGCCGCGCACTTTGCCGCGGACAAGCTCCGGCAAGATGAGCCGTGCCAAGGCGCGTAATCTCTATCTTTCAGGCGAGATACAACCTTATGCCATCGCGGCATAAGTCGTACTAAAGGATTTCGTGGACCTTTTCCTGAGGCCGACATAGCCGGACACCTTTAGCCGTTTCGACAAAGGGACGTTCTACTAAAATTGGATGCGCAACCATCGCGTCCAATATTCGCTCGGGCGATGCACCTTCGATAAGGCCTAATTCTTCGGCAGGAGATCCACGTGTGCGCAAAGCTTCGCGCGGCGTCAGGCCAGCATCGTGAAGCAATTGTTCAAGCTTTGACCGCGTAAAGGGTTGCTTGCGATATTCAATGACCGAAATCTCAACGCCTTCGGTTTCCTGGAGGATTGCTAAGGTTTTTCGCGAAGTTCCGCAGTCTGGATTGTGCCAAATCATTGCTTGCATAAGTGAAAAACTCCTCGGGTCTGGCTTCGATACCGCAAATCCGCGACCAGATGCAAAAGCAATCCAACGATTTTTACAATTTTCAATTGCATATGATAACGATTCTCAATAGTGGAGCAAAAATGAATTGCGAGTCATTCGCAATAAAAAAGGTTCATCATGCCCCGCCTGTCCGCGTCCCTTATCACTTTGTTGTCAGCTTCGGCGCTTGCGCAGCCCGCCTTGGCCGAATACGCGTTTGACTTCGAAGCTTATGATGACAGCCGGACGATCATCGTCACGGGCTTGAGTGATGGCTATCTTGCGACCAATTCGGTTACCGCGACAAAAACCGACACGCCGCTAATAGATATTCCCCAAACCATCAACGTGGTCACGCGCGATCAGCTGGATGATCAGGCGCACCACTCGCTTGCGGACATATTACGCTATGTTCCCGGAACGACTGTGGGCCAAGGCGAAGGCAATCGTGACCAGATTACCTTGCGTGGGCAGAACACCACCGCTGACTTCTTCCTCGATGGCGTACGCGACGATGTCCAATATTATCGCGGACTGTACAACATCGAACGGGTCGAAATTTTGAAAGGGCCTTATGCCCTAATCTTCGGTCGGGGCGGCGGTGGGGGTATCATCAACCGCGTGCAAAAATCTCCTTTGAGCGATGATGTCATTTATGCAGGGCAAGCAAGTATCAACAGCTTTGGCGCTTATGATTTATCGGCAGATGTAAACACGCCGTTAAGCGATGTTGCAGCTGTACGGATCAACGCGATTTACGAAAATCTCGACAGCCATCGCGATTTCGTTGGCGGTGCGCGTTATGCTTGGAACCCCTATGTAGCTTTCAAACTGAATGACGCGTGGAAGCTTGGGCTGTCCTATGAATATGTAAATGACGATCGTACAACTGACCGAGGAGTTCCATCAATCGCCGCTGGCGTTGGTCAGCCTAACCGCCCAATTGCAGGCTATCGCGACCAATTTTTTGGTGTCCCTGGCGCCAACTATACCAAGTTGGAGGCGCAAATCGCCAAGCTGCGGCTTGATGGTGCGTTAACTCCAAATTTGAGCTTTAGCGGAACCATATTATATGGTGACTATGACAAAATTTACCTGAACGTCTATCCCAACGGCGCTGCGACTGCGCCAAGTGGCACCGTTGCTTTGGCCGCTTATAGTGACCCGACCCAACGAGAAAATTTCATCGCGCAAGCTAATTTGGTCTGGGATGTGGAAACTGGACCGCTGACACATAAAATCCTCGTCGGTACCGAATATGGAGACCAAAAATCTGCCAATCGGCGCTTTAATGGCGTGTTCTCCTCAACAACGCTCAGCCTCACCAACCCCATATTCCCAACTGTCAATTTCAGCGAATTATCCCGCGATACCGTGTCCGACGTGAAATTCTTCTCGGCTTATGTTCAGGATCAAATCAGTTTTGGCGACCATATCGATATTGTTGCTGGCCTGCGTTATGATAATTTCGACATTGAAGGAACGGATCTGTTTCCAACGGTTGACCGGCCCTTTGCCCGCAAGGACGAAAAAGTAAGCCCGCGCCTTGGCCTGATTTTCAAGCCGCAGGAAAATATCTCTTTATATGGCAGCTATAGCCAGTCCTTCCTCCCCCGCTCGGGTGATCAGTTTTTGGCGCTGACGGTGACGCAGCAGAATCTCGCCCCGGAAAAATTCACAAATTACGAGCTTGGCGCCAAATGGGATGTGCAGCCCAATCTGAACCTGACATTGGCCGTGTTTCAGTTGGAACGCAGCAATGCAACGACGCCTGATCCAGGCAATCCGGTCGCCAGCATCAATATCGGCACGACGCGAACACAAGGCGTCGAGTTGGCGGTCACGGGCAAGATAATGTCATCGTGGCAAGTGCATGGCGGCTACAGTTATCAGGATGCAACTCTGGCGGGCAATGACAGCTTGCGTTTAGGGCAAGTTCCCAAGCATCAGGCGAGCCTGTGGAACCGCTATGACTTTAATGATCGATTTGCCGCTGGCCTTGGCATCATTCACCAATCTAGCCAGTTTGCCGCCATCCGGACAGTTCCCAATACAACAAAACTGCCTGCATTTACGCGTGTCGATGCGGCATTTTATTTTGATCTGAGCGACGCGTTACAATTGCAGTTGAATGTCGAAAACCTGCTCAACACCGATTATTTTTCGGATGCCCATAACAACAATAACATATCAACTGGTGCGCCTATGAATGGCCGCTTCACCATCAGGGCGAAGTTTTAAGCCGAAGTTGCGGCGGCGGCATGAGCCTTGGCATTTTCTACATAATGCGCAACGCCAAGCCGCATCCCCATCACCGCTGCATCGTCAAGGTCGCGAACAAAGCGCGCCGGCGAACCCGCCCATAATTGCCGGGTGGCAATGCGCTTACCTTGAGTCAACATCGCGCCAGCGGCAAGCATAGCGTCGCTTTCGATCACTGCGCCGTTCATCACGGTGGAAGACAGGCCCACAAAGGCGCGATCATGCAAGATGCAACCGTGCAGCATGACATTATGCCCTACCAGCACATCGTCACCAATGATGGTCGGAAATCCGTCCTCAACGCCGGGCATCGGGCCATCGCAATGGATTATGCTGCCGTCCTGAATATTGGTGCATGCACCAATGACCACGCGGTTGACCTCTGCGCGGATCACGCAATTATACCAAATGCTGGCGTCTGCGCCGATGGTCACATCACCAATGATCCGACAACCGGGCGCGATGAAAGCACTCTCGTGGATCTGCGGTGTTTTGCCGTTCAAACTAATGATGCTGATGTCGTTGCGTGCGTGTATCATTGGCTGTTCCATAGCTTAAGGTGCGGGGGGACGAATTCGTTTACGCGTTACGCCCTCAGCAAACGCGCTGCCACCGCAGCATGATAGGTCAATATTCCGGAACAACCCGCGCGTTTGAAGGCCATGAGCGTTTCCAGAACAAGCGCATCTCTGTCGCCTGCGCCCACCGTAGCGGCCGCCTCGATCATCGCATATTCGCCCGACACCTGATAAGCGAACACAGGCACGTCAAAGCGCTCACGCACCCGGCGGATGATATCAAGATAGGGCAGGCCGGGCTTCACCATGACGCTGTCTGCGCCTTCGGCAATGTCCATGGCCACTTCGCGTATGGCTTCGTCGGTGTTGGCCGGGTCCATTTGGTAACATTTCTTGTCACCTTTTAGCAGGCCGCGCGAGCCAACCGCATCGCGAAATGGGCCGTAAAAGGCACTCGCATATTTGGCGGCATAGGACATGATCTGGACATTATGGTGCCCGTTCATTTCCAGCGCTTTACGAATAGCACCAACACGGCCATCCATCATATCGCTTGGCGCGATGATGTCCGCGCCCGCATTGGCCTGGTTGATCGCTTGGTCGACGAGCACAGCGACGGTGTCATCATTGACGACATAACCGTCATCATCAATCAACCCGTCTTGCCCATGGCTGGTATAAGGGTCGAGCGCGACATCGGTCAAAACGCCGATCTTGTCTCCATGAGCTTGCTTGATGGCGCGAATGGCGCGGCACATGAGGTTATCGGGATTGAACGCTTCCGCGCCATCTTCAGTGCGGCGGTCGGCCTGTGTGTTCGGGAACAGCGCAATGCAAGGTATGCCCAATTCTATGGCTTCGGCAGCGCGCAGGACAATCTGATCAACGGACCAGCGCGAGACCCCGGGGAGTGTCGCAATCGGTTCCTCAACGCCTTCGCCTTCGGTTACGAACAATGGCCAGATGAGATCGGCAGGAGACAGCATATTTTCGCGCACCATGGCGCGGCTCCAGCCGGTGACACGGGTACGGCGCAGGCGGGTGTTTGGGAAAGAAGATATATCGCTCATCCAAAACACTTAGCGGCGATAGTTTCTTTCCTCAACGCCTTATCCGCCAGTCTCTATCCACCAGTCTGTAACCGACTATCGCGAAGTGTCAGTCGGTCAATTTCGCGCTTAGGTGCTTCGTCTTTTTTGGTCGCGGTTTTTAATGGCGTAAGCGCCGCACCTGGCGTGACGGACTTCAGACTTTGAAGCTTGCCCTTGAAACGGACGAGTTCACCCCCGGACAGCTGCGCGCGTTGCGTGAACGTCACGGACATTGGGTTGACCGCGCGTCCGTTACGATAAAGCTCGTAATGTAAATGTGGCCCGGTCGACAGGCCCGTGGAGCCGACATAGCCAATAATTTGCCCCCGCCGGACTCTGCTGCCTTGGCGCGCTACTATCCTGCTCATATGGCCATAGCCACTGGCAAGACCGCCACTGTGGTTGAGCCGCACAAAATTGCCATAGCCGCCATTGCGCCCAGCGAAAGCCACAACGCCGTCGGTCACCGCAAAAATAGGCTGGCCATAGCCTGCCTTGAAATCAAGGCCGGCATGCATCCGCATATAGCCCAAAATCGGGTGCCGTCTGGGGCCAAAACTGGATGTCACGGGACCATTCACCGGACGACTGAGGGCGCCTTTCGATTCGCCGACGCCCGATGCCTCAAACCATTGGGTGTTGCTGCCCAACGTCCATTTCAACATCTGAATATTGGATTTTCCACCACGGTCAACGCCAGCATATAGCAGGTCGCCCACTTTGACTTCGCCAGTTTCGGCGCGCTTGTAATCAACGATGATGTCAAATTGGTCAGTTGGCCGGATGCTTGATAAGGATGTGCGCCCAGAAATGACTTTCAGATAATCCTGAATAGCCCGCGCCGGCGCGCCAGCGGCCCGCGCCGAACGGGCAATGCCCTCACTACCAACGGTCCCACGAATACGCAGCGGCGTATTGTCGACATTTATTGGCTTTTTGTTCAATCTAAAACTGTCGCCTTCACGATTGACTTCGAGATTGAGGTCGAAGCGCGCCCGAAAAACCACCGATTCAAGTGGTCTTGGCTGATTTTTCGAGGGTCGCGCCCCAAGGATAATGTCAATGGGGGTGCCTGGCTCGATATCCGACAGTGCCGTTGCGCCTGATACCATATTCACCACATTAGCTGCCTCACTGCCGCTAACACCGGAACGTTGCAGTAAGCGGGCAAAGCTGTCGCCGCGTCCCAAAGATGCTGTGAGTTCGATGCGCGGTCGTTCCGGGCTATCGGCAAGTGCGACAACCGCGTCGCTGGCTGCCATGCGCTTGCCGCTGTCGCTGCCATATCCAATTGGCATTAGCATTTGTGCGCGCGCTTCTTCAAACTCCGCCTTGGTCGGCATGGAGGGCTGCACAGCGTAAATTGGTCCGTAATCTGGCAGAAGTGCAAGCGCAGCGGCGCTTAATGCGATTAAGGTCCCAAGCCCACGGAACCAGCGAACTGACCCAATATCTTGCCCAAGGTCTGGCACAAAATCGACTTCGGCCAAACGGCGTGACCAGCCTGCGCCAGACGGATGCTGTTCGGATTTTTGATGCATCGACTTGGTCATGGCATCGGATAACGACACATCCATGTCCCAGCCCTGTCCTGCAAGCCGTGTCTCTTTGCCGTCAAGCATAAGGCGTATAAATCCACGACTGTTTTCTCAACCCCATGGGCGTTCCCGCATGCACTCCTGTGGCGTGCGGTGGTTAAAGTCAAATAATCAGCAGCCTTGCCTTTATTGAACTGCGGCAAACGGTGCAAAATCGCGGACAAGCGTTGGAACTTTGGCCGTTACGCGCAGATCGAAATTTATCCGCTTCATAAAGTAGGGCACAATGCTATGGTTAATGTTAGCAAGGAGAGAGGGACATGAGCGGCGAACGGGTTGAATTCTTCTACGATCTTTCAAGTCCATGGACGTATATTGCGTTCCATAATCTCGATGTCCTAATCGCGCGTACGGGCGTGTCTGTCCGCTTACGTCCGATATTGGTCGGCGGTGTATTCAATGCCGTCAATCCGTCGGTATATGCCGCACGAGAAGCGGCGGATAACCCGAAGTTCAAGCATAGTTGGCGGGTTATGCGCGATTGGGCAAAGCTGGCGGGTGTCGAAATCAACTTTCCCAGCATCTATCATCCGGCAAAAAGCATCCATGCGATGCGGATGGCATGTTCGCTTGCAGGTGATCAGGTGGCGCTAAAGACGTTCAGTAAGGCCGCCTTCGAGAGCTATTTTAGCGCGCAGGAAAATCTTGACGACCCCGATGTGTTGGTCGCGGTGGCGAACAAGGCCGGTCTGGACGGAGAGGCCATGCGTACAGCCGCACAAACCGATGCTGTAAAGGCGCTGTTGCGCGCGAATACGGACGAGGTCATCGCGCGCGGCGGCTATGGTTCGCCGACGATATTTGTCGACACGGACAAGATGTATTTTGGCAATGATCAATTGCCGCTGGTTGAGGCTACTCTTCTCGGAAAGATATAATCATGAGGGCGCAAAAACTTGCAGCGGCGTGCTTATTGGCAATGGCGCTACTTGGCGGCTGTCATGTCAAAGAACAGAGAGATAATGTTCAAGATAAGCATCCGGTTTTTTATTTTGAAATTCCAGTGACAAATATGAACCGGGCAGTCACATTTTATGAAGACCTGATGGAATTAAAATTGGATCGTCAAATCGTTGACGGATATGAAATGGCGCTTTTCCCATTTGCGGATGGTGCGCCGGGAGCAACCGGAGCGCTTGCCAAGGGTGACGTATACAAGCCTTCCAAAGATGGCGCGATTATTTATTTTCAGGTGCGAGACATCAAATCGACTGTAGAAAAGGCCCAAAAATTGGGTAGACCCATATTATACCCTGTAAAGGATGTTGGCGAGGCTGGCTTCGTCGCAGAGATAGAGGATACAGAGGGCAATCGGCTTGCCCTTAATCAACCCCGATTGGATAAAGAATGAACGACCGCGTATCCATTTCCATTGACAATCATGTCGCCGATGTCCGCCTCACACGCGCGGACAAGATGAACGCGCTTGATCCGGCGATGTTTCAAGGGATCATAGCCGCTGGTGAAGAGCTTGCCCGCATGAAAGGCGTGCGCGCTGTGGTGTTGTCTGGCGAAGGGCGCAGTTTCTGCGCAGGCCTTGATATGGCAAGCATGGCGAGTGGCGGCGCTAGCGCGAACAGCGGGATGGGCAGCCTGACCGACCGGACGCATGGCAATGCCAACACATTCCAACAGGTCGCCATGCTCTGGCGCAAGTTACCGATGCCAGTGATCGCGGCGGTGCATGGTGTATGTTTCGGCGGCGGGCTGCAAATTGCCAGCGGCGCCGACATCCGCGTGGTTGCACCTGATGCGCGGCTTGCGGTGATGGAAATGAAATGGGGCCTGATCCCCGATATGGGCGGCTATGCTTTGTGGCGCGGGATGGTGCGCGAAGATGTTCTGCGTGAGTTGACTTACACCAACCGCGAATTTTCAGGAGCTGAGGCGCTGAGTATAGGGTTTGCGACGTTCGTGGATGAAAACCCACATGCCCGCGCCATAGCAATTGCCCGCGAGATTGCCGATCGTAACCCGCACGCGATGCGCGAGGCAAAGGCGTTGTTCAATGAATATGCCGATATGGACGAAGACGCGATATTGATGGCCGAAAGCGTCCGCCAAGCCCGCGTTATTCGTACGCCGAACCAGATCGAAGCCGTGATGGCCGGAATGCAAAAACGGGCAGGGGTTTTTGCCGATTAAGGCAGCGTAACGTGCAACCGTTCAAATTCGGCGCGCAACTCTTGTGGTAAGGGCGTCGGGCCATTCGTATCGGTGAGGACAATGGTTGTGATGCAGGTAGCTTTACATTCACCGCCTTGAAAAGCGGCAGAGGCGATGTCCCAGCTGCTGCTTCCAATCCGCAATATGCCGCTGGCAATTTCCACATGCTCTGGAAAGTGGGCCTCCGCAATATACTCAATCGCGACGCTGACAATCAGCCAGCGTTGGCCCGGCGCGCGGCGTTCTACCTCAATCGCGTGGTTGAACATGCCGCGGCCATGCTCGAACAATCCAGCCATGGAGACATTGTTGATGTGGCCCAGAAGGTCAAGATCGGCAAAGCGCGTTTCGGTGCGGTGTTTGAACGGGTAATTAGCCGGATCAAGCTGCCAGCTCTGCGGTTTCGGCATAGATGTTTCCATATCCTAGTTCGTCATCCTGAACTTGTTTCAGGATAACGAGCGGCGGTGTGTTATGCTGAAACAAGTTCAGCATGACGACTGTTTCGGTGCTTAAAGACCCCGACCGATCAGTTCTTTCATGATCTCATTGGTGCCGCCGAAAATCCGCGTTACGCGGGCGGCACGCCACATGCGCGCGATGGGATATTCATTCATATATCCTGCGCCGCCATGCAGTTGCAGGCAGGCATCGACAACTTCCCATTGCAGTTCGGTGTGCCACAATTTGGCAGCAGCACCTTCTTCGGCGGTCAGTTCTTTCTTATAGTGGCGGTTCAATGCCCAGTCGAGATGCGCCCAGCCGACCTGCAGCTTTGATTTAATATCGGCAAGGGCGAAACGGGTGTTTTGAAAATCAAGTAATGGCTTTCCGAACACAATGCGGTCGCGGCAAAAAGCGACGGTTTCGTCAAACGCCTTTTGCGTGCTGGCCATGGATGACACAGCGATCGAAAGGCGCTCCTGCGGCAGTTCGCTCATTAGATAGATGAAGCCCTTGCCTTCTTCACCCAAGCAGTTGGTCATGGGGACGCGCACATCTTCAAAGAACAGTTCGGAAGTGTCGGCTTCATCCATGCCGATTTTGTCGAGGTTGCGGCCGCGCTTGAAACCTTCGCGGTCGGCTTCAACCAAAACAATCGACATGCCCTTATAGGCGGGCTGAATTTCAGTGTCGGTCTTGACGCAGACGAGGATCAGGTCGGCATTTTGACCATTGGTGATGTAGGTTTTGCTGCCATTGATGACATAATGATTGCCGTCTTTCTTGGCGGTAGTCTTCATCCCTTGAAGATCGCTGCCGGTGCCGGGTTCAGTCATCGCAATGGCTGTAATAACCTCACCAGAGATCATTTTTGGCAACCAATGCTTCTTCTGTTCTTCGCTGCCATAGCTGGTGATATAGTTCACAACGATATCGGACTGCAGCGAAAAGCCTGTAGCTACGCCGCCATAATAAGCCGATTCTTCATCGACAATGGCATTATAACCGAAGTCGAGGCCAAGGCCGCCATATTCCACAGGAACGGTGGGGCAGAGCATGCCGACTTCGCCAGCCTTGGGCCAAATGGATTTGGGGACAATGCCCTCTTCCTGCCATTGCTTTGCGTGCGGCGCGACTTCCTTTTGCAGAAATTGGCGCACCGACTGACGAAAGGCCTCATGATCTTCATTATAGGCGGTGCGTGGAATGCTATCGAGTGACATGGAAAAATCCCCTGCAAAAATGTCCGGCGGTTTCTGCGTGCATCAATGACAGTAACTTGACGCGGACGTCAAGTCGAATTTAATCGGCTGATTAAACTGTTTCACCTGCATCGCGCGCACGCTCGACGATTGTCTGCTCGGCTTTTGGTACGGTGCGATAGGCGGCGATCAACAAGGCCAGCGCAACAGGTGCAACGGCAATGAGCGACAGGATGCCGATGCGCAAATTACCGACCAGCTTTCCATCGACCATTGTCCCGGCAAGGTCGGAAATCTGTCCGACCATATACGGACCGAACGACAAGCCAACTAGGGTAGTGCCAAGGAAGAAGGCAGCGGTTGCCGTGCCGCGCATACGCGGCAAGACGAGATCCTGTGTCGTCGCTGCTGCCGCACCAAGTGCCGTTGCACCAAGCATCCCGGCCAAGAAGTTCATGACGTAGAAAAGGATCGCGTTATCGGTGGTGTAGCCAATAGCGATAGGAATAATCGGGCCGAGAACGCCGAGAATGACCACAAGAATACGGCCGGCGGGATTTTTGGTGCGCAGGGCATCTGCCACGCGGCCACCTAGAATTACGCCCAAAAAGCCGCTGATTGCGCCATTCGCGCCAAGAATGAACGCTAGTTCCTGCTTTGGTAAGCCGAGTACAATTTCTGCATAGGGCGCAGACCAGAACGCAAGGGCATATGCCGCCAAAGCGACAAGGCCATAGCCGATGGTGGTGCAGATAAAAGCAGGCGTGCCCCAGATCAAGCGGAAGGTCGCTGGGTCCTTGGCGCGGAGCGTTGATGCCCATGAGAAGACGGCATAATAGCCAAAGCCGACGGCGGACCATTGTGGCAAATTGCCGGTGAGTTGGATCATCCAATAAGCAAAGGCCGCAATCGCTACGCCCGTTGCGACATTGATGGCTAGGGCAGCGGGGCCGCGCTGCCATGCGCCCAGCAGCGTAAAGGGCGGAACGATCATCGACAGGTCGCTCACAAACGCACGGAAGGGAGCAGGATGGGCAGGCGTCGCCAAACCATCCATCGCACCGCGAGCAGGCTCGCGCAGGCTTGCGACCCATAATCCTACCAAGACGCCGGGGAGACCAACGGCGAGAAACGCCGCTTGCCAGCCGACAAGGCCAAGTGGACCACCTTGCGGATAGGCTTCGTTCCAGCCTTGGACGATGAGCGCGCCAATGAACAACGACACGCCGCCGCCGATATACAGGCCGGAGGAATAAATAGCGAGCGCGGTTGCGCGTTGCCGCTTCGGGAAATAATCGGAAATCAGGGAATAAGCCGTCGGACTTGCCGTCGCTTCGCCGACGCCGACGCCCATGCGGGCGATGGTCAATTCAGCTTGATTGCGCGCAAAGCCGGACAGTGCGGTCATGATTGACCATAATGCGAGGCCGATGGAAAGTAGCTTCACTCGGCTCCAATTGTCCGCAAGCCGCCCCAGAGGAATGCCGAATAATGCGTAAAATACCGCAAAGGCCGCGCCGCCCAAAAAGCCCATGTCTGCATCGGTCAGGCCAAGATCAGCCTTGATATCAACGGCTAAGATGCTGAGGATTTGACGGTCGATGAAATTGAGGATGTAGACGACAACTAGCACCACAAGTACATACCAGCTGTACCTACTCGCCTCGGGCAATGGCGCTTCGGCTTCTTGTAAAACGACGTTGTTGTTTTCACCTTCGGCCGTCACACGCACATCACTCTCCCTATTTTGTCAATTGCGCCTTCTGCCGATATGGCTAGCAGAACAGCCAATCGGCGCAACCCGATTTACAAATGGTTCGGTGATGAGCCGCGGGGCGGTATTGCGCCTTGGAACAGCTGTGCGACTTGTTGCAGGCCTGCTAATCTTTTTCCTCTGCAAAAAACGTTACGTTATGTGTCGTGTTTTGCTTGAAAATAGAGCGATTTCATCCAATATAATCAACATGCGGCTATATTGCCGTGTTATGAGGAGAAATAAGTCATGGCACAGTGGTCCGATCCACGGGTAACCGGGACCCAGTCAAGTCTTGCAGGTGTTGGCTCACGCGCCGGCGACGTCGCTTTCGACGCGGGTCTGCGTTCGCACATGCTCAAGGTTTACAATTATATGGCGTCTGGGGTGTTGCTGACTGGCATCGTCGCGATGTTGTTTGCACAGACCGAACTTGCACAAAATCTGATGCTTAACCCAAGCTTGATGAGCTGGGTTATCATTCTGTCACCTTTGGTGGTTGTGATGGTAATGAGCTTTGGACAGGGTAAGTTTTCAGCGGCAACGCTGCAGGCAATGTTCTGGGGCTTTGCGGTCCTGATGGGGCTTTCGTTGGCGCGCATCTTCATGATGTTCACCGGTGAATCCATCGCACAAACATTCTTTGCAACATCGGCGGCTTTTGCTGGTCTCAGCCTTTGGGCTTACACCACGAAAAAGGACATGAGTGGTTGGGGAAGCTTCCTTGTGATGGGTATGGTCGGTTTGATCGTGGCATCCATCGTGAACATCTTCTTGGGTTCTGACACTTTGGGTTGGGTAATTAGCTGCGCGGGCGTGCTTATTTTCGCTGGCCTTACATCTTATGATACGCAGCGTATCAAGAACGAATATTTCTACCTTCAGGGTCCAGAAATGATCGGTAAAGCTGCTGTAATGGCTGCGCTGACGCTCTATCTCGACTTTATCAACATGTTCCAATTCTTGCTGAGCTTCCTGGGTAACCGCGAATAATCTTTGGCGGATCAGCTTGAACAGATAGAAATGGCCCGGTGGTAAACCACTGGGCCATTTTTCTTAGGGATTTGGTCTAACAAGGCTTTTCTTTTCGCGTAAAATCCCGTTGGAATTAGGCTCAGAATTTAGGAGACTTCATAATGCGCCCGGGCATCAAAAATCTAGCCGCACTCATCCTTATCACGGCTGTAGCCGCATGTGCGCCACCACCCGTAAAGGTCGCGCCTGTCCCCGTTCAGCTTCCGCCGCCGGCCACGCCAGCTATGCCGTTACCACCAGGCGGTGCTGCATTATCGATGACCTTGCCTCCCATCGGTGTCGATGGCATTCGCGTAACGCCCAATCGCGGGTTAAGCCGTGATGAGCAGATCTGGCATTTCCGTTCTGCGCTCAACGTCGCCGCGCTCAATTGTCAGGGCCCAGTTTGGGGACAGATCGCGACTGAGTATAATAAATTCATTGTCATCCATAAGGTGCTGCTGTCGAAAACCAGTAAATCGGTCGATCGCGAATATGTGGCGCGCTATCCAAAGCAGAATGGCCTGCGCATTCGCGACACGCGTATGACGGATTTGTACAATTATTTCGCACTACCGCCTGTGCGCGCGCAATATTGCGATATGGCTTTACGCAAGCTGCAAGAGGCCAATCAGGTGCCGAAAGAAGCCTTGCCCGAATATGCCATGGGCAGCCTCGCCGATATCGACAATGTGTTTGTCAATTTCTACGATGCTTATGCAAAATATGAACGGGATTTGGCGGATTGGAACATGAAATATGCGCCAAAGCCTGTTTATGATCCTGCCAATAACATCATGGCCCCGCCGGTAAACACCAGCCCGTAGCCGCATCTTCCGCCAACGGGACGGGGCCTTCCCAACCGCGACCATATAACGGGCGGCGGCTTCGGTTTCGACCTTTGCGATAGCGCGGGCATTATAGCCGTTCAGGCCTAACAGTAATGGCAGGCGCGGTCATGATATCGGCCGCTAACTTGGCTAATGTCGAAGAAATCGTCATCTATTATGTGCCTATATCCTTGCCCCTGATGGAACTTATCGCATAAGGCGACCATATAAAGTTATGACACGCCCCTCGCGCCTCGATGATCCGGAATATGCTAACTTCGCGTGGCAGCGATACTGGCGCCTCATGCGCTGGATGTTTGGCGTCACGTTGCTTGTGACCGCCATCGCATTGGGGACATTCTGGTGGCAGAATGGTGTGGTTTCCATTCACTTCTTCATCGCGACCACTGGTGCGATTGTTGGCGCAATCATGCTCACGGCGGCGCTTATGGGATTGGTTTTTTTGTCCAGCGGGTCGGGCCATGATGAAGCCATTGATGATCCATTTGAAGATGAAGCCGATCGGTGACCGAGAATATTCGAAATCTTCCGAAGCGGAATGACCCGGTATTGCGCGTCGTTCCGGGGCCAGCGGATATCAATGCCAATGGTCACATCTTTGGTGGCTGGGTGCTTGGCATGATGGATCATGCGGGCGGCATACTGGCTGGCCGTATTGCACAGGGCGCCTGTGCAACGGTTGCCATTGAAAAGATGGAGTTTATTGCGCCGATATTGTTGCGCGACATTATCTCGGTCTATGCAACTCTTGAGCATCGCGGGCGTACGTCGATGGGCATCCGGATCGAGGTGATCGCCACACGCGAGCGTGGCCAGCAAGAAGTGAAGGTCACCGAAGGGTTATTCACCTTCGTCGCTCTAGACGACAACCATAAACCGCGGCCCTTGCCGGAGACCTAAAGGTGCCGGAAACTAATCCAGCACCTTAAAATCATTCGGCGGCAGCAATCTCTTCATCACCAGCAGCTTTGGCGCGGCGGGCACGGGGCTGGCGCGCTGGCCTTTCAGCGCCATCATCTTCATCGGACGATATCGCAATTGATGGCGGCAAGACCGCAAGATCGAGACCTGCGGGGGCGTCATCCACGTCTTCACTGTGATGCCGGCGGGGGCCGCGATTTGCATTCCGATTATTTGCCGGGCGCTCGCTGCGTTCAGGGCGGCGGGTGCGCATATCACGTTGCTGCTCGCGCGGTTCTCTGTCGTTCGATTCCTCATCAGACGCGTCTTCCGCATCGTCATTACCTGATGCGGGCTGATCTTCGTAGTTGGGCGAGCGATCATAATTCGGCGTGCGGTCGTCATTCTGCCAATCATCGCGATTGTCATCGCGTGCATCGTCACGAGGGCGGCGTTCGCCTTGCTGTTCCTGCCGCGCTTCTTGCCGGCCACGGAAATCGGCGAGTACGCGGAAATAATGGTCAGCAAATTGAAGGTGATATTCCGCGTTCACGCGGTCACCATTGAACTGCGCATCTTGTGCCAGCTTTTTATATTTTTCCAACATCTGCGCTGCGTTGCCGCGCGCACGGTTATCAATCTGGTTCTGATAGTCAAAACCGCTACGATTGTTATTTTGCTGCCGGTTGTTGTTATTGTTGCGACCGCGCCGACGATTGTTGTTCTGCTGCTGCCTGTTGTTGGTATTCATCAGGGCTGACCCGTCCTCTTTTCTTGCACTTCAATTGCATGGAGCCCCTGAACCCGGTTTAGGTTGCGCAAGGGTCAACATTGACCCTTATACTTTGTCCATCTGCGCTGGGGGGCGGCTTCGCGTTGCAAAATCATCAAATCGGAGTTTTTGCTGCGATGCCTTTTTGTCCTAGTCTTACTATTCTTCGATTCCAAGCGAAAAGCGAATGACGCGCGGATTACCGGCAAGATCATGTCGCAATTCAGTCAGATACCCCGCTTCTGCACCAAGAGCGCACACGGAATCAGCCTGATTGTAACCAATTTCAAAAAATGCGACTCCGCCCGGGTCAAGGAAATCGCGCAATGACGGAATTAGGATTCGGTAGTCGTTCAGGCCATCGGCTCCGGCAAACAATGCGCTGTGCGGTTCATGCGCAGACACCATCGGGGCGAGAATGAAGCTGTCCTCAATATAAGGCGGGTTGCATAAGATGAGGTCAAACGGCCCAAGCCCTTCGCTCCAGCCCGCCTGCGTCCAATCGCGCATCTCAAATCGCGCGCGGTCGGCACATCGCAAACGCTGGGCATTATCTCTGGCCACTGTAAGTGCGCCTGCGCTGGCGTCGATGCCGATACCCACTGCGTCGGGGAATATCGACAAGGCCGCGAGCAAAAGCGCCCCTGACCCTGTCCCTAGGTCTGCAATGCGCATGGGCTGGTCCTTGGCGCTAAACCAATCCATCGCCGCCTCAAGCAGCGCCTCGCTGTCTGCACGGGGGATCAGCACGTTGGGCGTGACACATAGTTCAAGATCCCAAAACGCCTGGACCCCAGTGATATAAGCGACGGGTTCGTCGGCCAATCGGCGCGTGAGCAGGTCGGTAAAGCTTTCGGGTGCGCTTAAGTCATGCTGCAGCAGCAGCATCGCGGACCGATCAATGCCCAGCGCATGTGCTAACAACAACTCCGCGTCTAACCGCGGTGTCGGGCTGATGCCTTCAAGGGCAGCGGTTGCTTCGCGCAGGACAGGGGCAAGACCAGTCATCATCCGCCCGTATATCGCGCCGTAGATAAAGCCCAACTATATTTCCGCCTTGTGCATCCATTCCGCGCCTTGCCGCGTTAATGTGCATGTGGAGAATAAGTGTTGTCCTCATTATCCCCCTAGCAGGTGCATGAGGACCCAATGAACCCCGTCCGGATCCCTCCCCCGGGCGGGGTTTCGTTTGCCCGCTTGTTTATGCGGCGGCGTCAATCTTCACGGGGCCAAGCTCCTTTAAACAGGCTTGCAGCTTCGACATCGCCTCTGTCGGGCTGGGCGGGTTGGTGACGAGGTCGGACACGCTTTGGCCATCCATGACCTTGTCCGCTGCACAGCCGCAGACCGTATTGATATCGACGTCAATACCTTCGGGTATTTGCTCACCAGCGGCGGTCGTGCAGGTTGCGATGAGCGATTCCCGTACGCTAATCTGCACGGTATCGTTCAGCGCGCCGCCTTCACCGCATCCTGCCAGCGCCACCGACATTAGGGCTATCGTCATCATCCGTTTCATAAGCTTCCTCTTGTGCAGTACCCCCGCACCCAAAGATGTGGGAGGCACTGCCAAGATTACAAGGCGACCTTATTTGAAACCGAGGGCCGCGCGCATGATCTGGAATATCGTGTTTTGCTCAATCGTCCCTTTGAACAAATGCGCCTTGGGCCCTGCCGCGCGGGCGACGACATCGTCCCCGCCATGCGTTTCGGACATTAGCGGGATCAACGATTGTTGGCGGTAATTGAGCGCGCCCGTGTCCGCCTTTGCAGGGTCAGGGCGCTCGGCCGCATTTACCGCGCCGGGACCATTGGCATAGCCTAAGGTGGTGTAGCCTTTGCCATCCATCGCCAAGGTCGGCGTGCCGACAGGCGCAGACACGACACCGAGGATCGGGTTCCCGCGCTCGGGATAGCCAGCCATTGTGAACACATGGCTATGGTCCGATGTCACGACGATCAACGTTTCGCGCAGATCGACGCTCTCCATCGCGGCCTT
The DNA here is from genome assembly GCF_044239045.1 of Sphingorhabdus sp. Classification (GTDB taxonomy): domain Bacteria; phylum Pseudomonadota; class Alphaproteobacteria; order Sphingomonadales; family Sphingomonadaceae; genus Sphingorhabdus_B. The sequence goes on along the minus strand of NZ_JBIICD010000001.1, from coordinate 79,305 downwards.
GAGTGCGGCGTTCAGCGCGACGGTGTCCTGCAAGGCACGGCGCGCATTGCCGCCATGATGGGCATGGTCAATCCGGCCTGCCTCAACCATCAGGACATAGCCCTTTTGGTTCTTGGACAGCATCGCAATCGCCTTGGTCGTCATCTCGGCGAGCGATGGCTCCTTATTGCCTGCCGCTGTCCGGTCCGCCTCAAACTGCATATGCGATGGCTCAAACAGACCAAGCAGCTTGGTCGCCTTTTTGGGGTCAACTGCGGCAAAGCTCTCGCTGTTCCACACATAAGCGCCCTTCGGATTGGCGGCGGCCCAGCCAGCGGCCAGGTCCTTGCCATCGGCGCGCTTGCCTTTTCTGTCGGCATATTCGGGGTCCGCCATTGTCGCCGGAATGAAGTGCTGACGCCCGCCGCCCAGCATGACCTCAAGCCCGTCACCATGCGGCCATTCCATCATCTGCCGCGCAATGTCGGTGCAGCCAGCGGCCTTGGCCGCGGCGGGCATATTGGCATCCACCTCCCAATCGCGCTGCGCGGTGTGCGCGTAGGTGGAGGCGGGCGTTGCATGGGTAATCGTCGCGGTGGAGACGATGCCGGTGGCAAGGCCGCGATCCTCCGCCATGCCGAACAGGGATTGGACCTTAAACGGAGCCGTAGCGGCGCAGTCATTCTCAACCGCCTCTGGCCCCACGCCAATCACGCCATTCAGCGTTTTGACACCGGAGACAATCGCGGTCGCGGTGGGCGCGCTGTCGGGCACTTGCGCGTCATGCGAGTAAGTTTTGACCAAGGCGGTGTGCGGCAAACGGTCCATTTGCGCGACATAAGATTCGCCGTCGAGGCCAAGCTGCTGCCCCTCAAAAATCCGGCCAGCGGTCAATGTGCTCACGCCCATGCCGTCGCCGATGAAAAGGATGACGTTGCGCGCCTTGTTATTGTTAGGCTTATCCGCCTCCAACCGCTGTAGCTCGGCTTGCCCTGCCTTGAGATAGCCTTCGGTGGTGGTGATTGGTGGTTTCGCAGGTGCGGAAGTAGGAGTGGGAGCAGGGGCAGGCGTGCCATGCGCCAACAACGGCGCGGTGATCAGGCAGGACGCCAAAAGGGCGGATGTCAGTTTACGCATGCGATACTCCTCAAAAAGCTTGGTTCCCCATCGCAGATCAAGATGACCAGCGCGTGACAGGGCCGTGATGCCCAGTGTTTACACTGCCAAGCTTGCGTTGGCGAGGGGGCGTGTGGGGCGGGCGTATTTTGGCCATTGCGAACCTTCCCCTCCCGTCATCCTGAACTTGTTTTGGCTCTGCCAGCCTACGGCTCCAGGATAACGAACCACCGTCGCATGTTATCCTGAAACAAGTTCAGGATGACGAACTATGGGGTGAGGAAGATGGATGAACGCCTATTTCGGGGCTGACGCACCTGTCACCGTAATTCCGTAATTGTAATTGCAGAAAATGGACGCTTTCTCCTCGGCGTAAGAATCTTTTTCGAAGCGCCTCCATGCTGCTCAAATCGCTGATCATTGCAGCCTGAATCCTGCCAACCTATGCCAGCCAGATGTGTTTTTTGCAGTATCAACGCAAAGGCAAAAGCATTATTAAGAATCTGATTAAAAACAAATTTAGGTGAAATTTAACATGTCACGCTACTGCCCAAACTGCTCCGCAAAGCTTAGCCCTCTGATATTCTTCACACCTCGATTATTCTTCACACCTCGACCTCATTATCAATGCCCTTCGTGCGGTGTTAGAATCGGCTTTTCTGGTATGTTTTCATGGGGGCTAGAGATTGCCTTTCTTTTGCTATGCTTTAGTATTTACGATACTGTTGATGGGAATTTGACAGAAGCGTTTGTTGCGCTGCCGTTTGCTATACTGGTCTTGGCCCTTCAATTTTATTTTGCCAATATCAAGGTCATCGGCGGCAGAAACTAAGAGGTCTGCGTGTAAGAGGGATGCAATTACGGTGACAGATAAGTCATCCCCGAAATAGTATCGCTTTACTCTCTTCGTCGTGCTGAACTTAGTTCAGCATCTTACTTTCTGCAGATGGTCGGAATTAAGATTGTGAAACAATTTCAGGATGACGTTGGGTGTTTTCAAGTTGACGGGTCGAGCCAAGACCTTCTTTGCGCCTTTGTGCGAAACAAAATGGATGCACCGCTTGCTGGCTGGGAATCTCGACGCGGCTTCCCCGTTGCAGGCCCCTCTGTCAGCCACCTCCCCATCGCAATTCGATAGGGAGGATTTGGGCTGTTTCTCCCACTCTTCGTCATCCTGAACTTGTTTCAGGATAACATGCGACGGTTGTTCGTTATCCTGAAACAAGTTCAGGATGACGAGAGGGGTGTCGGGATGACGGTGGGTGTTTTAACAGCCTTGCCCCGCCTTCGCCAACATCGGCTTCAAATAATGCCCCGTGTAAGATGCCGCGACCTTCACCACATCCTCCGGCGTGCCCTCCGCAACGATCTCGCCGCCTTTAACGCCGCCTTCTGGACCCAAGTCGATGATCCAATCCGCCGTCTTAATGACGTCGAGATTATGTTCGATGACTACCACGCTGTTGCCCTGTTCCACCAGGCGGTGGAGGACTTCGAGGAGTTTGCGGACATCCTCAAAATGCAGGCCGGTGGTGGGCTCGTCTAGGATATACAGCGTCTGGCCGGTGGACCGGCGGCTGAGTTCCTTGGCGAGTTTGACGCGTTGCGCTTCGCCGCCTGATAGGGTCGTTGCCTGCTGCCCGACCTTGACATAGCCAAGGCCAACCTCCGCCAGCATCGCCATTTTGTCGCGGATCGGGGGGACGGCCTTGAACACCTCCACCGCGTCCTCCACCGTCATGTCGAGCACGTCGGCGATGGAGAGGCCCTTCCATTTGACCTCCAATGTTTCGCGGTTGTAGCGTTTGCCGTTACATTCCTCGCACGTCACATAGACGTCGGGCAGGAAGTGCATTTCGATCTTGATCAGGCCATCGCCGCTGCATGTTTCACATCGGCCGCCCTTGACGTTGAACGAAAACCGGCCCGGCTTATACCCGCGCGCGGCGCTTTCGGGCAGTTGCGCGAACCAGTCGCGGATGTTGGTGAACGCGCCGGTATAGGTCGCGGGGTTTGACCTTGGCGTGCGGCCAATGGGGGATTGGTCGATGTCGATCACCTTGTCGCAATGTTCCAGACCCGTCACCTTGTCATGCGCGCCCGCAATGACGCGCGCGCCATTTAAGGAGCGTGCCGCAGAGGCATAGAGCGTGTCGATGGTGAAGCTCGACTTGCCGGAGCCTGATACGCCGGTGATGCAGCAAAATGTGCCCAAAGGAATGCTCGCGGTGACGTTCTTCAGATTGTTGGCGCGGGCATTGTGGACGGTCAGCTTCTTCTTATTGCCCTTGCGGCGGGTCTTGGGCACCGCAATCTCGCGCGTGCCGTTAAGGTACGCGGCGGTCAGGCTGTCTTTCGACTTCAGGATTTGGGCTAACGTGCCTTCGGCCATGACGGTGCCGCCATGCACGCCCGCGCCGGGGCCCAAGTCCACCACCCAGTCGGCGGTGCGGATGGCGTCCTCGTCATGCTCGACCACGATGACGGTGTTGCCCAAGTCGCGCAAGCGGCGCAGCGTCGCGAGCAGGCGGTCATTGTCCTTTTGGTGCAAGCCGATGCTGGGTTCGTCGAGCACATAGAGCACGCCCGAAAGCCCGCTGCCGATTTGGCTCGCCAAGCGGATGCGCTGGCTCTCCCCGCCGCTCAACGTGCCGCTGGTCCGGTCAAGGTTGAGATAATCCAACCCGACATTGTTGAGGAAGCCCAAGCGTTCGTTGATTTCCTTGAGGATCGCCTTGGCAATTTGCTGCTGCTGATTGGTCAATGTCTGGTCGACGCTGCCGAACCACTCCAGCGCGTCACCGACGCTCATCCGCGTGGGTGTGGCGATGTCGACGCCGGCGATTTTGACACTCAGCGCCTCTGGCTTCAACCGCGCGCCGTGGCAGGTCTCGCAGGGTTGCGACGTTTGATATTTCGACAATTCTTCGCGCATCCACGCGCTGTCGGTTTGCAGCAAGCGGCGGTTGAGATTGCCGATGACGCCCTCAAACGCCTTGTTGACCGTATATTCCTTGCGCCCGTCCTTGAACGTAAGCGCGACCGCCATGCCGCCCGTGCCGTGCAGGATTATGAGCTTCTGTTCGGGAAGCAAATCCTCCCAAGCAGTATCGAGATCGAAGCCATAAGCCTTGGCGAGGCTGGACAGCACTTGCATATAATAAGGGCTGGGCGGGTTCGATTTCGCCCAAGGCACAATCGCGCCCTTCTTCAAGGACAGATGTTCGTTGGGGACCACCAGTTGCGGGTCAAATTCCTGCCGCTCGCCAAGGCCGTCACAATCCGGACAAGCGCCTTGCGGGGCGTTGAAAGAAAACAGACGCGGCGCGATTTCGGCAATGGTGAAGCCGCTGACGGGGCACGCGAATTTTTCGGAGAAGACGATGCGGTTGGCAGGCAGGCCAGTGCCCTTCATCGCGCCGCCGGTGACGTTCGATGGCGCAGGCGAGAATGTGGCGCGGGCCTCACCAAATGCAGTGGGCACACCATCGGCATTTTGGGTCTGCAGCTCCGCCACTGTGGTGTCTGCCAAGTCGACAAAGGCCAAGCCATCGGCGAGCTTCAACGCCGCCTCAAAACTCTCGGCCAGCCGTTGCTGGATGCCGTCCTTGACCACGATCCGGTCAACGACAACCTCAATGTCATGCTTATATTTTTTGTCGAGCGCGGGGGCTTCTTCAATTGCGTAGAGTTCGCCGTCGATGCGCACGCGGGTGTAACCCGAACGTTGCCATTCGGCGAGTTCCTTGCGATATTCGCCCTTGCGGCCTTGGACCACGGGCGCGAGCAAGAAAGCGCGGGTGCCCTCGGGTAAAGCCATGACGCGGTCGACCATCTGGCTGACGGTTTGCGCGGTGATCGGCAGGCCCGTTGCGGGCGAATAAGGCACGCCAACGCGCGCCCATAACAGCCGCATATAATCGTAAATCTCGGTCACGGTGGCCACCGTGGAACGCGGATTACGGCTGGTGGTTTTTTGCTCGATGGAGATGGCGGGGGACAGACCCTCAATATGCTCGACATCCGGCTTTTGCATCATCTCCAGAAACTGGCGCGCATAAGCGGAGAGCGATTCGACGTAGCGGCGCTGCCCCTCGGCATAAATGGTGTCGAAAGCGAGGCTGGACTTGCCGGAACCGGACAGGCCCGTGATGACGATGAGCTTGTCGCGCGGCAGGTCGATATCGACGCCCTTGAGATTATGCTCGCGCGCACCGCGCACCTTGATGTGGGTGAGTGACATAGTTCAGCTTGTTCCAGATTTGTTCTAAAATCGCAAGGGGGCGCGTGGATTGGGTCGTGGGCCAAAAATTATCGAATTTCAAGGCAGGCTTTTGCCGTATTTTGCATCCTTTCGCATTTGCGGCATGTCGATGTAAAATCACAGACTAGGCGCTTGGGGCGCTAGGTTGATTTTCCGCTTCTCACCTGTTCGAAACCATGCTTGAGTAATCCGATGGAATCTGAACTGCGCAACCACCCGATCAGCGGCGAACCGCTTCCCATAGCAACGCCTGCGGCGACCATGGTCATTTTTCGCAACAACCCGAATAATGGCGCCCCCTTATTGCTGATGGTCGAGCGTATCAAGGCCATGGCCTTTGCCGGCGGCGCTGCGGTCTTTCCCGGCGGCAAAGTTGACCCTGCCGATTTCGATTATGCGCAGCTATTGTGTTCGTCTTTGCCTTTGGATGAAGCCGCCGCCCGCCTCGCGGCGATCCGTGAGACGATTGAGGAGTCCGGACTGGCGCTGGGTCTGTCCGGCATTTCGGATGCCGCCGACTGCGTTGAGGCGCGTGCGGCGTTGCATGATGGCGAAAGCCTGCAGGCTGTCTGCAACCGTTTTGGTTGGGTGCCGGATTTTGAACAGCTTGTGCCCTGGTCACGCTGGCGGCCACCGGCCTTTGAAAATGCGAGTCGCGTTTTTGATACGCGTTTTTATTTGGTGGATGCAGGCGACACCACGCCCGTTGCGACGGTGGACAAGACCGAAAACCGGATGCTGTTTTGGGCAACGGCGGCTGAGGTGTTGGAAAAAGCAGATCAAGGCCAGGTGAAGATCATCTTCCCCACACGGCGCAATCTGGAACGGCTGGCTATGTTCGGTGATTTTGATGCTGCCGCTGCGCATGCGGCGGAGCATCCTGTGTCGACGGTGCTCACCTATATCGACAAACGCGCGGATGGAAGCTGGCTATGCATCCCCGACGGTCATGGTTATCCTGTCATTGAGGAACCACTCGGCAGCGCCCTGCGGGGATGAGTACCCCCCCCCGCAAGCGGGAGGGGAGTGACGTCAGCTGTCTATCAATCCTCAGGCGCGATGGTCACGATCAAGCCATCGAGCGCATCGCTGACGGGGATCTGACACGACAGGCGTGAGGTTTCATTGCGGTGATCGGTGCTGTCTAGCAAATCGTCTTCGTCCGCACTCATTTTGGGCAAAAGGTCGGTAAAGGCGGGGTCAATATGCACATGGCAGGTCGCGCAGGAGCAGCAGCCGCCGCATAGTGCGAGCAATTCGTCAAAACCATTGTCGCGGATCACTTCCATTAGCGACAGGCCGTTTTCGGCTTCGACTTCGCGACCTTCGCCGTTACGTGAAATTACCGTGACTTTGGCCATGAACTGCTCCTCGTATTCTGAATGATGACGGCCTGATAGGTTGCACCTGCGGACATGTGAAGCCCTAATTTAATGGGGATAAGTCCGGTGCTACCCTTGGCCAGCACCGCGCCAGCGCCTATGCATGCCTACAATAGAATCAGAAAGACAATATATGACCGAAAATCGCCACGCCCCTGTCGTCATCATTGGTTCCGGCCCTGCGGGATATACCGCCGCCGTTTACGCTGCGCGCGCGAACCTGACGCCGATGATGATCACCGGCGTTGAAGTTGGCGGGCAATTGATGACGACGACGGAAGTCGACAATTGGCCAGGCGATGATGCGGGCGTTATGGGTCCGGAATTGATGGACCGGATGCGCAAGCATGCCGAACGTTTTGGCACGCGCATTGAGAATGACTATATCGAGAAGGTCGATTTTTCGAAGCGGCCCTTTGTACTGACGGGTGGGGCGGGTGACTATACAGCCGATTCCGTCATCATCGCGACAGGCGCAAGTGCGCAATATCTCGGGCTACCGAGCGAAACTACGTTTATGGGCAAGGGCGTATCGGCCTGTGCCACCTGTGACGGCTTCTTTTACCGCAACAAGCCAGTTGCCGTGATTGGCGGCGGCAATACGGCTGTGGAAGAGGCTTTGTATCTCGCTAATATCGCGAGCCATGTAACCCTGGTCCACCGCCGCGATAAATTAAAGGCGGAGAAAATCTTGCAAGATCGCCTGTTCGCGCGTGAGGCAGAGGGCAAGGTCACGATCAAGTGGAACCACCGTCTGGATGAAGTCTTAGGCGACGCGATGGGCGTCACCGGCATGCGCATTGCCGCGACTGATGGTGACGGCACCGAAGATATCGAACTGCATGGCGTGTTCATCGCCATCGGCCACAAGCCGAACACCGGTATTTTCGAAGGCCATCTCGATATGGCAGGCGGTTATATAAAAGTGCGCGGAGGGTTCGAAGGGCAAGCAACTGAAACCAGCGTTCCCGGTGTCTTTGCCTGCGGTGATGTTATGGACCATATCTACCGGCAGGCATGCACAAGCGCCGGCACGGGATGCATGGCGGCGCTGGATGCAGAGCGGTTTATCGACGCAGTTGCTTGAGGCCCGTCAGCCTTCCGCTTTCTTCTCCTGCCGGAACTTGTGCAGCAGCGGCTCGGTATAGCCATTGGGTTGCATTACGCCTTCGAATATCAGGGCACGGGCGGCCTTTAGCGCAAGGCTCGCTCCGTCTAGCTTTTCGTAGAGCGGGTCGCCAGCATTTTGGGTGTCAACCTTGGCTGCCATCTTGGTCAGTGCTGCGTCCACCTGCGCTTCTGTCGCAATGCCGTGAAGCAGCCAGTTGGCGATATGCTGGGACGAAATGCGCAGTGTGGCGCGATCCTCCATCAGACCGATGTCGTGAATGTCGGGGACTTTGGAACAGCCGACGCCTTGGTCAATCCAGCGCACGACATAGCCTAATATACCTTGCGCGTTGTTTTCTAGTTCTTGTGTCACATCCTCGGCCGACCAGTTATGACCAACGGGGGCTACAGGAATGGTCAGCAGCGGCTCAAGGCCAGGCGTCGGTTCCTTGGCAAGTTCCGCCTGACGGGCGAACACGTCGAATTGGTGATAATGCATTGCATGCAACGTCGCGGCTGTAGGTGACGGTACCCAAGCCGTGTTTGCGCCAGCCTTGGGATGACCAATTTTCTGGACCATCATATCGGCCATCATATCGGGCGCGGCCCACATGCCTTTGCCGATCTGCGCCTTGCCGCTGAGGCCACAGGCAAGGCCGATTTGGACATTGCGGGCTTCATAAGCTTGAATCCAGGAAGATGTTTTCATCTCGGCTTTGCGGATCATTGGGCCAGCGTGCATCGCCGTGTGCATTTCGTCACCTGTGCGATCCAGAAAGCCAGTGTTGATGAATACAATTCGGTTACGGACCGCATGAATAGATGCGGCAAGATTTGCGCTGGTGCGGCGTTCTTCGTCCATGACGCCAACCTTGATCGTGTGGCGTGCGAGGCCAAGCACATCTTCTACAGCGTCGAACAAATCGTTGGTGAACGCGGCTTCTTCTGGACCATGCATTTTGGGTTTGACGATGTAGATGCTGCCTGTGCGACTATTGCGATGTGTGCCAAGTCCCTTAAGATCATGCAGCGCGCAAAGTGACGTAAACAATGCGTCTAATATGCCCTCGGGCGTTTCACTACCGTCCGCGAGTAATATCGCTGGATTGGTCATCAAATGCCCGACATTCCGTACGAACATGAGACTGCGTCCGGGGAGCGTGAGGCCGTCATACACACGATCTGCCTCAAGTGCGCGGGTGACAGTCTTGCCACCCTTGTCGAAACTTGCAACCAGATCGCCGCGCATCAGGCCAAGCCAGTTGGTATAAGCTGCGACCTTATCATCGGCATCAACTGCAGCGACAGAGTCTTCCAAGTCGATGATGGTTGTCAGTGCCGATTCAAGGATGACATCGGCGATGTGCAGCTCGTCCGTGGCGCCTACAGGATGCTGCGGATTGACCAAGACTTCGATGTGCAGGCCGTGATGTTTGAATAAATAACGCGTAGTGTCGCCCGATTGGGCCTTTGTCACGAAATAGGGATTGTCGCCGCCCGCTAGAGCTGCCTGCCAACCGGGAATGGCTTCGTTGAGAAAATTGCGCGCATACGCTACAACTGCATCGCCGCGGTCGGTGTCATAGCCACCGGGCCGGGCTGCGGGTGCCGACAGAACGTCAGTACCATATAACGCATCATAAAGGCTGCCCCAGCGCGCATTTGCGGCATTGAGGACGAAGCGGTCATTGAGGCTTGGCACCACAAGCTGCGGTCCAGCCATAGTCGCAATTTCCGCATCAACATTTTGCGTACCAATGCTGAACGCCTCAGGCTCGGGAACCAGGTAACCAATTTCGCGCAAGAAGGCTTGATAGCCTGCCATGTCGGTAATTGGGCCGGGATTGGCGCGATGCCATGCGTCCAGCTTGGCCTGAATATCGTCGCGTTTGGCCAGTAGCTTCCGGTTGTGGGGTACAAAGCGCCCTAGAATATCAGATAGGCCCTGCCAGAGAGTATCTGTAGCGATGCCCGTGCCGACAAGGGCATAATTCTCGACAAATTCGGCAAGCTGTTCGGCAACCTGAATTCCGGCACGCGCTACATATTTGGTCATTATCTGGCTCCAGTAAATATGGTGCCTGGGGAGATTTTTATATTTGCGCAACCCATTAACGGTTGTTGCCCAACGACAAAAGGAAAAAACGGGACGAGCGGTTAATTCAATGGCACGCCATGCATTGGGCCGAGGCAAATTACATCTGAGCCCGATCAAGCATAGCCTGACGAGCGTTGCGCTTGCATCCTCTACCTCAGTTGCTTAATGACATGGCAGTCATCTGGGGAGTAGCTAGTCGTTCTACCCGAACGAGACATGCATCAACATATTTGGCCGAGAGGTCATGGTGCATGTGGGGCCACAAGGTTGAAAAGATCATGTGGTTCAAGGCGAGACTAATGGCATTGGTTATCCGTTCCGGTCGGGCGGGGTGGCCAATGGCATTGCGTCAAAAAACTGCCTGACCCGGGATATTTTTATGGAAATCTTTTTCACGTCCACCTTGTTGGTTGCTGTTGCCGAAATTGGCGACAAGACGATGCTTTTGGCAATATTACTTGCCACCCGTTTCAAAAAGCCGATCCCGGTAATCGCAGGGATATTCACTGCCACCATCGCCAATCACGCACTCGCCGCATGGGCGGGCAGCGCGCTTGCCACAATCTTTATGAGCGACACTTTCGGCTATGTCGTGGCGATAGGTTTCATATTGATGGCCGCATGGACGTTGGTTCCAGACAAGGTAGACGACGATATCAAAGTGGTCTCGCAAGGCGGGGCATTTATTGCGACCACAATCGCTATTTTTGTGGTCGAAATGGGCGATAAGACGCAGGTCGCGACGATAGCGCTGGGTGCCCAATATCATGCAGTTTGGGCGGTTGCTGCTGGCACGACATTGGGCATGATGATTGCCAATGTACCAGCGGTCTATTTAGGCGAGAAGCTAGTCGCGAAAATTTCCCTGCGCACGGTGCATATCATTGCCGCCACCATGTTTCTAGTTCTTGGAATTTGGCAGTTGTGGGAGTTGTCGAACCGCGCCTAAGCTGTTAGGCGCGCCGCAGATATTATAGCTTCGGAACCAAAGTGACATGACAGACAGCATTAAGAAAGTCGTTCTTGCTTATTCGGGTGGCCTCGACACCAGCGTCATCCTGAAATGGTTGCAGGTTGAATATGGCTGCGAAGTCGTCACTTTCACCGCTGACTTGGGTCAAGGCGAAGAGCTGGAACCTGCGCGGGCGAAAGCTGTGCTGATGGGCGTGCCTGACCATCATATTTATATTGACGATCTGCGCGAAGAATTTGTCCGTGATTTTGTCTTCCCAATGATGCGCGCTAATGCACGTTATGAAGGTGACTATCTATTGGGCACCTCGATTGCGCGGCCTTTGATTTCGAAACGGTTGATTGAGATTGCGGCAGAAACGGGCGCGGATGCCATTGCGCACGGCGCGACGGGCAAGGGTAATGACCAAGTTAGGTTCGAATTGTCGGCTTATGCGCTCAACCCCGATATCAAGGTCATCGCCCCTTGGCGCGAATGGGATCTGACCAGCCGTACGCGGCTGATTGAATGGGCTGAACAACATCAGATCCCTGTGCCAAAAGATAAACGGGGCGAAAGCCCGTTTTCAACCGACGCGAACCTGCTGCACACCTCATCTGAGGGTAAAGTGCTGGAGGACCCGTGGGATGAAACGCCAGATTATGTCTATTCGCGGACGGTCAATCCCGAAGACGCGCCAGATACGCCCGAATATATCACCATCGATTTTGAAAAAGGCGACGGCGTTGCACTCAATGGTAAAGCCATGTCGCCAGCGACCTTGTTGGCAGCGTTGAATGAATTAGGCCGCAAGCATGGCATTGGACGACTTGATTTGGTGGAGAACCGTTTCGTCGGCATGAAATCGCGCGGCATGTATGAAACGCCCGGCGGCGAGATTTATGCGCGTGCCCATCGCGGCATCGAAAGCATCACGTTGGACCGCGGCGCAGCGCATTTGAAAGATGAGCTGATGCCCAAATATGCGGAGCTTATCTACAATGGCTTTTGGTTCTCACCAGAGCGTGAGATGTTGCAAGCCGCGATAGACCATAGCCAAGTACATGTCTCCGGCACCGTTCGGTTGAAGCTGTATAAGGGGCTTGCAAGCGTGGTTGGTCGCAAATCGCCCAACAGCCTGTACAGCGAGAAGGTTGTGACATTCGAAGATGACGCGGGTGCCTATGACCAGAAGGACGCAGCAGGCTTTATCAAGCTAAATGCGCTGCGTTTGCGTTTGCTGGCAGGACGTAAAGGGTAACTCCTGCGAATAAGGCACAGAGGACGCCGCTGACAAAATAGAAGAAAGTTCTTTGGACACGCGAAGGTTTAATTGCCTAATTAAAGCTGATACGCTCCTGCTGGAAAAGAGGAGAGTCGACATGCATGATCTGGTTATTCGGGGCGGAACCGTAGTTGATGGCACGGGTGCAGCGCGCTTTGTGGCTGATGTTGCGGTTGATGGCGGCCTTATCACTGCCGTTGGCCAAATTAGTGCAGCGGGTCGTGAAGAAATCGATGCGACCGGTAAGGTTGTCGCACCAGGATTTGTCGATATCCACACCCATTATGACGGCCAAGCGACTTGGGACAGCGAAATGGCCCCATCCAGCTGGCATGGTGTCACGACTGTGGTCATGGGCAATTGCGGCGTTGGCTTTGCGCCTGCGCGCAAGGAAAAGCATGAATGGCTGATCGGCCTGATGGAGGGTGTGGAGGACATTCCTGGCACGGCTCTGGCCGAAGGTATGAAGTGGGATTGGGAGAGCTTTCCCGATTATTTGGACGCACTGGAACGCTTGCCGCGCACATTGGATATCGGCACGCATGTTCCGCATGGCGCGTTACGCGCTTATGTCATGGGGGAACGCGGCGCCGATAATGAAGAACCTACGGCAGCCGACATTGCCGAAATGGGGCGGCTGGTCGAAGAAGGTGTGCGCGCAGGGGCGCTTGGCGTTTCCACATCGCGGACCGTTTTGCACAAGTCTATCGATGGTGAACTTGTCCCCGGCACAACAGCGACCGAACCAGAACTTCTGGCGCTTGGCCGGGCCATGGCGCGCGCCGGTCATGGTGTTTTTGAACTAACGTCCGATCTATTGCCCGAATGGGATGAATTCGGTTGGATGCAGCGGCTTTCAGCAGAAACGGGCCAGCCAATTGTTTTTACCATGCTGCAATCACCTATTAAACAGATGCACTGGGCAGACCAGATGTCGGCGATGCGGTCGGCAAATGATAATGGCGCAAACATAGTCGCGGCGATTGGGCTGCGTGGCATTGGTGTCATCATGAACTGGCGCGGCACAGTGCATCCATTTATGCGCAAACCAAGCTGGCAGGCGATCAAAGACCTTGGTTGGGACGCGCAAAAGGCGAAGTTATCCGGCGCCGCCTTTAAGGCGCAGTTGCTGGCGGAAGAAAATCTACCGCCACCTTCGCCTGACATGGCGCCATTTTTCATGCTCGTTACGGCCGCATGGGCGATGCAATTTCCGCTGACGGACGAATTTAGCTATGAGCCCACACGCGAAGAAAGCGTGTTCGGTTTTGCCAGTGCTGCAGCAAAAGATTCCGCTGAATTTGCTTATGACCAGCTTATGTCGGATGACGGCAATGGCATGATATATTTGCCGATCCTTAACTATATGGACGGCAATCTGGAGTTCACCAAGGAACTGCTGGAGGCCGAGGATACGTTAGCGTCGCTGTCAGACGGTGGGGCACATTGTGGAACCATTTGCGATGCCGCCGCGCCGACGTTCCTGTTGAGTTATTGGGCACGCGACCGCAAAGCAGGAACGATCCCGCTTGAATTGGCAGTGAAGCGGCAATGCTATGACACTGCGCGGCTATATGGGCTGAATGACCGTGGCCTACTGAAGCCGGGCTATCTTGCGGACATCAACGTGATCGACTTTGACACGCTGAAATTGCAAAAACCTTGGCTGGCTTTTGATTTGCCTGCGGGTGGTAAGCGTTTGCTGCAAAAAGCGACGGGTTATGTCGCGACAATCAAGTCCGGTGTGGTTACGTTCCGCGATGGACATATGACCGGCGCACTACCCGGCACTGTGATACGAGGTCCACAAAGCGCGCTGATGGCTGAAGCGGCGGAGTGAGCGGAGCTTAAAATCCAAGCCCTGAGACAAGATTTACTCTGTACATTTTCGACTTAGGGGGCACGGGAAGCGGAGGGTGTAAGCCCCCCCCCTGTCGTGACGCTGAACTTAATTCAGTAACTTAGTTTTCGAAAACTAATCTGAAAAATCAAACCCGCATTGGCATCAATACGTACAAGGCCGCTGACTTGTCATTTTCACGGATCAAGGTCGGTGCACTAGCGTCGGCCAAGTGGAGTTCGACCATATCACCTTCGATCTCGCCCAAAATGTCCATCAAATAGCGCGCGTTGAAACCGATTTCGAAACCTTCGCTGCTATATTGACCAGTCACTTCTTCCGCTGCGGTGCCGTTTTCGGGGCTGGTGACTGACAAGGTAATCTTGTCCTGATCCAGCGCCATTTTGACGGCACGGGTTTTTTCGGTCGCGATGGTCGCGACGCGGTCAACGCCTTGTGAAAATGCCTTGGGGTCGATGCGCAGCAATTTGTCATTCGCAGTTGGAATGACGCGGCTATAATCGGGGAACGTGCCGTCGATCAGCTTTGATGTCAGGATGACGCTGTCAAAGGTGAAGCGGATTTTGCTCGCCGACAGGTCGATCTGAATAACATTGTCGCCGCTTTCGTCGAGCAGCTTGCGGATTTCCGCAACACATTTGCGCGGCACGATGATGTCGGGCATGTTTTCTGCGCCAGCAGGGCGTGGCAATGTCACGCGCGCCAAGCGGTGACCATCTGTGGCTGCCGCCTTCAAAACCGGCTCAGCATCATCGGTGACGTGGAGGAAAATGCCGTTGAGATAATAACGTGTTTCTTCGGTCGAAATCGCAAAGCGCGTTTTATCGATGATCTGGATCAGCGAGCTTGCAGGGATTTCAAACGATGTTGGCAAGTCACCTTCGGCAATCGTCGGGAAATCTTCGCGCGGCAGTGTCGCGAGTGAGAAACGGGCGCGGCCAGCATTTACGGCCATGCGACCATCGGCGGCGTGCAGTTGCACTTGCGAACCATCGGGCAACTTGCGCGCGATTTCGAACAATGTGTGCGCAGAAACTGTGGTTGCACCGGGAGTTTCGACATCGGCGGCAAAGGTTTCAACGACCTGTAAATCAAGGTCAGTTGCAGTCAGCTTAATCTTCCCGCCTTCGCTTGCTTCGATAAGGACATTGGACAAAATCGGTATGGTGTTGCGCCGCTCCACTACGGACTGGACGTGGCTCAGGCTTTTCAGCAGGGTCGCGCGTTCGATCGTGGCTCTCATTCAAATTCCCCTTGTCGGGCCGGATGGTCTTCAAACCAGCCAAAAAACCCTATTTCTATGCCGAATCTTCCATAACCGCTTTGACCATTAGGGCAAGCTGATAGCTTTTGCCTCCAATAAAATCCTGTGGAATAAGGGCAAAATGAGCATTTCAACAAACAATCGACGGCTTTTCATCGCGCGGCATGGGGAGACAGTGTTTAACAAGGTGGCACGGATGCAAGGCCAGGCAGAATTGCACACGCCGCTGACCTGGGAAGGCTGCGTGCAAGCGCGCGGGATGGGGCGTGCGTTGGCCGAATATCTCGGTCCGGACGTCCGACCGCAGCTTTGGTCATCCACTGCAGGCCGCGCGCTGCAAACACTTGCCTTAATTGCAGAAGAAATTGATGCGGACTGGCACGCGACCAACCGCGACGACCGTTTGCTTGAAATCGACGTCGGACTTTGGTCAAGCCGGACCTATGCTGACATTGCCGCTGAAATCGGCCCAATCGTCGACGTCGAACATAAATTGTTTTCGGTCCGGCCCGAAGGCGGGGAATATTATGAAGAGGTGGCGCAGCGGCTTTCGCATTGGTTGGGCGAATTACCCTTTGATCAGGATATGCTCATCATTTGTCATGGGATGACTGCACGGGTGTTGCGCGGGTTGCTGCTTGGGATCGAACCGATGGCGCAGTTCGGCGCACCCATCGCGTCCAGCCTAGCACAAGGTAGCATGGTGATGATCCGCGACGGCGTCGAAGCGTTAGTCATCGATGGCAGCGGAGAAGGCGAGCGGGCGTGAAAGCATCCGTGTGGCCGTTATATGTTTGGCTAGGCTGCCTTGAGCTGCAAGCACATTAAAAACCAGTTGAAGCCGAATTGACTCACTGAAACGCAGCAAGTCTGTTACAAAAGATAACAGTTACGGTTTGTTCGATTACAAATTGCGCCTGGGTATGGCTTTCGTCCCGCGAGTCTCCAGTTTACAACGGCTATATGCCATGGAAAAACCACTGACCCGTTTGCCCGAGCATGCCGACAATATGTCGGTCGCCTTTATTATCGTCGTCTTTTTCGCCACTTATATTGTTGCGTGAGGATCTAACGATTATCGCAGCTAGCAAGTCCTTTTGCACTGCTTTTGATGTCGATTGCGCGGGCATAACGGGCAAAAAGCTCGCTGACTTAGGGCAGGGTGAATGGGATGTGCGGCAGCTAAGCGCGCTGTTGCAAGCCACAGTGTCGGGCAAAGCCGCTATTGATGTTTATGAAATGGATTTGGTGCGACCTGAAAAGGACACGCTGCGCTTATTGATAAACGCCCATACGCTCGATTATTTCGAAGCTGAGAGCATTCGTGTCGTGCTCGCCATCACCGATGTCACATCACAGCGCTTGGCCGATAAAGTGCGCGATTGTCTTTTTTGCGAAAAGCAGTTGCTGCTTAACGAAATACAGCACCGTGTCGCGAATAGTCTTCAGATTATTGCAAGTGTCCTTTTACAAAGCGCGCGTAAGGTGCAGTCCAACGAAACGCAGGCGCATTTACGCGACGCCCATAATCGTGTGATGTCCGTCGCCAAGCTGCAAAAGCATCTTTCTTCAACAGCCATCGATAATGTTGGCTTGAAAAATTACTTTGCAGATTTGTGCAATAGCATCGGAGCTTCGATGATCGCTGACCCCGGGCGGATAAAACTCTCAACGCAATGCGATGACAGCACCGTTGATCCGGACACGTCGGTCAGCCTTGGCTTGATTGTCACCGAATTGGTCATCAATTCGCTCAAACATGCCTTTCCGGGCCAGAATCAGCATGGATCGATCAACGTGAGCTTCACATCTGATGGTAAGGCATGGACGCTCGTCGTCGCAGATGATGGTATCGGGATGCCCAAGAATGAAGATGACCGTAACCCGGGCTGGGCACTGGTATCGTCGAGGCATTGGCAAGCCAATTGGGTGCAGTTGTCATAATCTCGGATGAGGCACCGGGGACAAAGGTTTCGGTGGTCCGCACCGCGTAAGCCGCAACGCTGGCTTTTCATGGACAACATAATTATAGGCGCGGCTATCATGAAGATTCCTGGCCATATCGACCCCGTAGTCTCGCCGCGCGTCATAACCCCGCGCAGCGATGGCCGCATTGATCTCATAGGGCTGAGCCATCTTCAGATTCGAACATTGTTTGAAGAATCGCAATTGGACGAAAAGGCGGCAAAACTCCGTTCCAAGCAGGTTTTTCATTGGATTTATCATCGCGGTGTTACCGATTTTGAGGCGATGACCGATATTGCTAAGACGATGCGGCCATGGCTTGCGGATCGATTTGTGATTGGCCGTCCAGAGGTGGTTGAAGCGCAAGTGTCATCCGATGGCACGCGCAAATGGCTTTTGCGCACCGATGATGCGCAAGATTATGAAATGGTGTTTATTCCCGACGCGGATCGCGGGACATTGTGCATTTCAAGCCAAGTTGGCTGCACGCTCAATTGCCGTTTCTGCCATACTGGGACGATGCGGCTGGTGCGCAATCTGACGCCCGGTGAAATTGTCGGTCAGGTCATGCTGGCACGAGATGCGTTAGGCGAATGGCCAAAGGGCAATATGGCCTTTGCATCTGCCGACGAGGATGAGGATGACGATGTCGGCCATTACACTGCCGATGGTCGCATGCTGACCAATATCGTGCTGATGGGCATGGGTGAGCCGCTCTATAATTTTGACAATGTCCGCGACGCGATGAAGATTGTCATGCATGGCGATGGTCTGGGCCTATCGCGTCGTCGTATCACGCTTTCAACATCGGGTGTCGTGCCTATGATGGCGCGCGCAGGTGAGGAGATTAACGTCAACCTGGCGGTGTCGCTGCATGCCGTGGTTAAAGATGTGCGCGACGAATTGGTGCCCCTCAACCGCAAATATGGCATTGATGAATTGCTACGTGCTTGTGCAGAATATCCCGGTGTCAGCAATGCGCGGCGGATCACGTTTGAATATGTGATGTTGAAGGATAAGAATGACAGTGACGAAGACGCACGCCAGCTTGTAAGCCTTATCCGGCAGTATAAACTGCCCGCCAAGGTCAATTTGATCCCCTTCAATCCATGGCCTGGCGCAGACTATGAATGTTCTGACCCCGAACGAATTAAGCGTTTTTCCAGCATCATCTTTGAAGCTGGTATCAGTGCGCCCGTGCGCACACCGCGTGGCCGTGATATCATGGCGGCATGCGGGCAGCTGAAATCCTCCAGCGAGAAGAAAAGCCGCGCTGAGCTTGACCGCCTCGCTGAGGAAAAACAGGCGGCGTTAGGTTAAGATATGGTCGCGGAAGCTACAGAAGTGAATGGCGGCGTATTCGCGCGCCACAACCGCCTGCCTTTTGCCATTGATGTGGCCACTGGTTTATTGTTCTACGTCATAGCTAAAATGACAGATTTACAAACCGCCGCCTTGGTTGGTGTTGCCATCGGCTTTGGTCTTGTTACGTTTCAGCGGATCACAAAAATCGATGTCACAGGCGGCCTCGCTTTGTTTGGCATACTCATGCTTTGCATATCGGCTGGGTTGGCGGTGTGGTTGAATGATGATGAATGGATCAAACTACGCGGCACAATAACGGGTTTGATTGCCGCCAGTTTTTTCATCATCGATGGCGCGCGGGGTGGCCAATATATCGGCAAAGGTTTGGCGCGTTACATGCCATATTCGGATATCCATGCGGGCCGCTTTGCTATCGTCATGGGCGTCATCGGCCTCATCATGGCGGCGTTGAATTATGGCGCTGCAAAATTGCTGACGACAGACAATTGGCTGTTCTACAAAACCTTTATCGATAATTTTATCGTTATTGGCCTTGTGATGCTTGCCATGCGCTTTGCTCGGACAAAGCCAACTGCTTAAGCGAAAATCGCCACTGACTGCATACCTGTCAACACAGCTTCGCCGCGGCTGTTCCAGACTGTCATATACTGACTGCTTGCGCCATTAGCGGCGTGGTGCGTTTCGCTGGATAGATACCACCAGCCATTTTCGGTTGTCGGAGAATCGGTCAACATATTGATTTGCCAGTTCATGGAACTCACCATGCCCTTTTCGGTCATGAGACCCATTGCAGACGGAGGCAGAGCATCACCAATACAAATAAGCTCGGCAATAGGGTCTAACCCTTGATACTCGGTCAACCGATGCCAGCTTGCAAGCCTATTGGTCGCCATCCCTAGCTCCAGTCTTTTGTCCGGATATTGCATATGACCCGTGAAAAACTCCGGCGGTCCGCTGCGCACAACGTCGTCCGTTGGAATAAGCGGGAAGTCCGGAGCCGGGATATTTGCATAATCCAAGTGGCTCTGCCTGCGATACATGAATATGAAATTGCATATAAGGCCCACGCCATCTGCGCCGGATATTTCGGCCTGAATGAAGGCGGTGTTCTTACCGCGCCGCAGAATATGTGCGCTGACATCTACGTCACCTGCCAGAGGCCCGACAAAAGCGATTTGGGCCGATTGCAGAGGAGGAAGATCATCTGCTGCCAACCTTGCTGCCTGATAGGCCAGAACGGAGCTCAGGCCGCCATAAGACGTGCGTCCCTGATGCCAGCTCGGCGGAATGGAGATTTTGTGAGGCGTTGCGCCGTTCGTAAATTGGGCGAGAAGCGATGCTAAGTTCATGCTATGGGCTTAGCGATGGAAGATCAATGCCGCAAGCCGCAGCTATTGCTCCGGTTAAGCTTCGATCGATAATGAATAGAGACATCGCAAAGAGGAATATGGTGGGCGTAGCAAGGATTGAACTTGCGACCCCTGCGATGTCAACACAGTGCTCTACCACTGAGCTATACGCCCACTCTGCGGCAGCCTCTAGCTCGGCTTTCCCTATCATTCAAGCCTATTTCAGTTCACCGAAACTTTCCCTCGCACACAGGCGTTCGACTTTGACAGCAGGATCCCTGAGATGGACGGGTTTGGACAGGATTTTTGCGCACGGCTTGTTCGCCTTCCGCACGCAAAGCTAGGATTGTAGTCAGCCATAACACATTCCAAGGCAGCGCAGTCGCTATTCTGCGACCGCTGCATAATTGGAATATTTTATTTTTCCTATTTTGCTGAGAATCTGCCAATCATGCACATAAGAAACTCAGGGGAAGCATGGCACCGACGGATATAGATGGATTCGCAAAATGGGGCACGGAAACGCCTTCTGTGCCTGTGCTGCTGTCTGTGCCGCATGCCGGGCGTGACTATCCATCCCAGCTGTTCGATGCATTAAGATTGCCGCCGGCTGCTCTATTGCGACTTGAGGACAGATATGCTGACGTGCTCACGCGGCGCTGTGTCCAGTTGGGATATCCTGTCATCATGGCGCACCGTGCGCGGGCGTGGATCGATTTGAACCGCGACGAACAGGATATTGACACTGAAATGGTTAAAGGGGCGCGGCGTAGCGATTATCCCGCGCCGGGGGTCAAACAACGCGGCGGTCTTGGCCTTATTCCCCGAAGATTGTGGGGCGAGGGTGAATTGTGGAAACGGCAATTTACCTTGGATGAGGTGCAGCACCGCATATTGTCGTTCCACCGACCCTATCACGAAGCAGTTGCGGATGTACTTGAGCAGATGCGGCGGCGGTTTGGTGTTGCTATATTGCTCGACTTACACAGCATGCCGCCGATCCGTAGCGCAGCTTCTGGATCAGGGCCTCAATTTGTTGTTGGCGACCGTTTCGGCAAAAGTGCGGCGTCACGATATGCCGAGTTGTTAATGACGCGGTTGCAAGCCCAAGGGTTTAGCGCCGCGCTGAACCATCCCTATCCGGGCGCGTATATTCTCCGCCGCCACGCGCGGCCATATGCCAACATCCATGCTATTCAGTTGGAAGTAGACCGTTCGCTGTATCTCGACCCCGATTTGCGCCATCCTGGGGCTGGTTTTGACCGCATAAATATAATGATCTCTGCCCTCGTGTCGGCGCTTGCCGATGAAGCATTGGGTTCCGCTACCCTGATTGCCGCGGAATGACGGCGAAAAAACCACCCCGGATTGTTCCGGGGTGGCCTAGGTTCAGGGAGTTGATGCCTTCACAAGCATCGGTGGACGAGACCGGGAGGGGATGATTCCGTCCATGGCTAAGGATGGGGTGCGGGCATTACGGTTTCAAGACTCACGCCGAAACCAAGTGCAGTTTGCCGACCAGTCGCCCGATGGTTGCGAGGAATGGTGCATCACCTGCTAAGGCGTTATACGCATAGGACGGCTTGCCCATGCCGTCACTTCCCCAAATCGGTCGGTAACGGCATGAAGTAAACGTTCAACTTAGGTCGAAGGCAGTTCCGTCACTTGCGGTACTTTACCTTGTGCGACCTGAACTGCAAAGATTTCCCGCATCAATTGCAAAGAGAATAAATGTGCATGGATCAGCGCAAGAATGCCGTTTTGGTTCAACTTGCGAACCGTGTCACCACGAAGCTCGCGCAACTTGTTTTCGTCAATCATCTTAAAACCGCGATAGATGAAGGGCTGCTCCTGACCTTCTTGTTGAATAGACACTTCACCGTCCATCAGTAGGTCTAATTTTTTGATTTCCTCAACAAAAGCGTGCGTTTGCGCCCCAGCATTTTCAAAGTCTTCGCAGAACTTCAAAATCGCTTTCGTATTCTCGCTTGGCGTGCCGTCTTCAAACAAAGGCATGCCTTCTTCAAATTCGCCAACTGCACCTGACGTTGGATCAAAGCACAACGATAATTCATCTGTGTCCGGACGCAGTTTCGCCAACAGGAAGGGATAGCGGCGGACATATGCTGGGATGTAAACAGGGCGTTCAAAATGACCTTCGTCATTCATGAAAGTGTTAACGCCTTCATTCATGCCCATCAAGACGAGCGGCACAGGGTTTTCCGATGCGGAAAAGATGATTGGATAGGTGCGCGACGCGGGCACAAATTCTTCAATCGTCAACGGAATGGCATGTTGGCCCTCAAGGAATTTGGCATTTTCGAGCATGCGTGACTTCCACGTCACATGATCGTTGCTGCTCAACGGCACCAGGTCGTTGTACAAAAGCGGGAGGTTGGCGGCTTGGGGCGCGGTGGCCATATGTAACTCCATCGTTGAATTATAATAAACAAATTTTGAAGGCGCCGTTTAAGCGGATAGCCTTGTTTACGCAAGCGGAACAAGTTTGCCGGGGTTCATAATTCCCATCGGATCAAGCGCATTTTTAATGGCCCGCAATGCTGCAAGCCGCGCCGGTTCGGTCAGACGTTCGAACTCTGCGATTTTTGCCTGTCCAATGCCATGTTCGGCGGAAAGCGACCCTCCATATGCGCGTACGCGGTCGTAGACGTGCGACGTAATCGCTTTGCCGTCGCAGGCATACCAAGATGTTATATCTATTCCGTCTGGGGCCTTGACATGAAAATGGATATTGCCGTCCCCCAAATGCCCAAAAGCAAGCGTTTTAGTACCGGGATAGGTTCTTTCAATCACCGGGGATTCATCTTCAATGAAACGGGCCATCGCAGACACGGGAACGCTGATATCATGTTGCAATGCAGGCCCCGCTGCGCGCTCGGCTTCTGCAATAGAATCGCGGATTTTCCAGAACGCTTCGGCTTGCGTGTCGCTGCTTGCGATGGTTGCGTTGCCGAGCAGATTCTCAGTCATGGCCTTTTCCAACAGGCGCGTGGCCAGTTCGCTGGGGGGTAACTGCCCTGGATCATCCTGCACAAACTCCATCAGCGCGTGCCAACGATGCGCGGTGTCTAACGGTGGCCGTGTTCCGGAGATATGGGTTGTCACGGCGTTCAGCGCGCGCTGTGGTAGAATTTCGAAGCCTTCCAAGCGTTCCCGGCCATGCCGTTGCATAAACAACAACAAGTCATATGCTTGGGCGGGGCTGTCGACCCCGGCCCACACGACGCAGCGATCTATGAGGGCAGGAACCGTGTGTAAGACGGCCTTCGTGACGATACCAATCGTCCCTTCTGCACCAATCAAAAGTTGTTTCAGATCATAACCGCGATTGTCTTTTTTCAACGGTGCCATAGCGTCATAGATGGATCCATCGGGCAAGACCGCCTCAAGGCCGGCCACGAGCATCCGCATCGTGCCGTGGCGGAGAACTTGCGTTCCGCCTGCATTGGTTGAAATCAACCCGCCGATGGTGGCCGATCCCTTGCCACCTAAGGTAAGCGGAAAGCGGCGCCCAACGGCCGCTGCGGCTTCATGCAAATTTTGCAGAATTACCCCCGCATCACAGCAAATCAGTCCATCTTCTGCGTCCATAACGCTCATGTGGTTCATTCGCCGCAAAGACAGGATTACCTGCTGACCGCTTGTGTCTGGCGTTGCACCAGCGACCATCCCGCTATTGCCGCCTTGCGGGACGAGCGGAATCCGGTGCTTAGCCGCTAGCTTCACTACTGCAGCAACTTCGTGCGTATTGGCCGGCGAAAGCAGGGCAGGGGCTGCGCCTGTAAATCGGCCACGCCAGTCGGTTAGCCAAGGCGCAATAACGTCGGTTTCGTCTGAATAGCCCTTCGGTCCCAATATGGCTTGAAATTCTGATAAAATCTTTACATTTGGCACAGTATTTTCCATTGTCCGCAACGGCCTTGACTTGCAATTCATGATAGGTTCAACCTTATCGGGTAAAGCGATCCGAACTTCAACTTCATACCGGAATGTTTCTTGCGCGCACTATTGGTAATCATCCTTTTTGCTGTCGCAGGGACAACATTGTCGGATAAGGCTTTGGCACACTTTAAGGTCGCCGCAATTGATCGTCCGCACATACCCTTGCTTGGGTTAAAGACCGAATTCCATCAGGTCCGTGTCGACCAACGTGTCATTGTTCGATTTCCTGCCCAGGTTTCAGTTCCGGCAACGGTGGCTGGGCAAAGGCAGTCCGTTGGCAAGATTAAATATAAAGAAAAAAAGATCGGAAAATGCCTTTTGGTCAACAGGCTCGGTGGTTCGCGTCCAGGTCCTGACCGAAGTTTGGATTTGCTGACGCGGGACGGCATTCTCATTCGCGCGTATCTAGGTGACGGCTGCCTCGCCCGCGAATTCTACGCCGGCGCCTATATGGAACGGTCGTATGACGGCAAATTATGCGTCAATCGGGATATTTTGCATGCTCGCACGGGCGCCAAATGCGACATTGATAAGTTCAGGCTGCTGATCCCGCGCTAGTACCTGCTCCATCGGGCATCTATCTTGACTTTTTTTGCGATAGCGACCAATGGCCACGCTCGTCCCCGTGAATTTGTCGCTGGTGGCGCTGCGCCATCTCTTTTCCGGAACACCATATGCGTTTTGCCGACATCGGCCTGTCTGACGAGTTATTGAGAGCCTTGAGTGAGGCTGGCTATGACGCGCCGACCCCGATCCAGGCTGCGGCTATCCCACAAGTCCAAATGATGCGCGACATCATTGCCATTGCGCAAACGGGGACTGGCAAGACCGCAAGTTTCGTTCTTCCCATGATTGATGTGCTAGCCAATGGTCGTGCGCGCGCACGGATGCCTCGTAGCTTGATATTGGAGCCGACGCGCGAATTGGCCGCGCAAGTAGCTGAGAATTTTGAAAAATACGGCAAATATCATAAGCTGTCGATGGCGCTTCTGATTGGTGGCGTGCAAATGGGGGATCAGGTCAAGGCGCTTGAAAAGGGCGTTGATGTATTGATTGCTACTCCGGGCCGGTTGATGGACTTGTTTGAGCGCGGCAAGATTTTGCTGACCGGTTGCGAGATGCTGGTCATCGACGAGGCTGACCGGATGCTCGACATGGGCTTTATCCCAGATATAGAAAGCATCTGCACAAAATTGCCAACAACACGCCAGACATTATTGTTTTCGGCTACGATGCCGCCACCGATAAAAAAGCTGGCGGACAAATTCTTGTCTAACCCGAAATATATCGAAGTGGCGCGTCCTGCGACTGCGAATGTCAACATCGAACAGTTTTTGGTCAATGTGACCCAAATGAAAAAGCGAGATGTTCTGCGCGACCTTTTGCGCACTGAAAAAGTGTCGAACGCAATCGTCTTCTGTAATCGTAAGACGACAGTGCGCGAATTGAACACCAGCCTTCAACGCCACGGCTTTCAATCTGGCGAAATTCACGGTGATATTGACCAAGCGTCGCGCCAGAAGCAGTTAGAAGCCTTCAAGAATGGCGACATTAACCTGCTCGTGGCATCGGACGTCGCGGCGCGTGGGCTTGACGTTAAGGGTGTCAGTCATGTGTTTAACTTCGATGCGCCATGGCACCCCGACGACTATGTTCACCGCATTGGCCGCACGGGCCGTGCTGGCGCCAAGGGCAAGGCCTTCACCTTTGTCACCAAGGCTGACGAAGAAGCGATTGAAAATATTGAAAAGCTAATCGGCAATAAGATCGAGCGGCTTGGTAAGATTGAAGCTCCAGTAGAAGGCGAAGAGCGGGGGCCTGCAAAGCGCGGTCGCCGAGCACCCTCGGCTAAGGCCATAGAAGTGCGGTCTGACACGCCTGAGGCAGCGGCAGAAGCGCCAGAACCAGTGCGTGAGAAAGCGTTGGCCAAGCCAGCACGTGAAAAGCAAGCACCTAAAGCGGAAATGGCTAAGCCAGATCAGTCGAGCGGAGCTGCGACGTCAGGCGATGATGGCTGGAACGGGCCGATGCCTGGTTTCTTGAGCGTGGGTTTCGGCAGCTAAGAAACGCTTGCGATACTATTGATCGGTCAATTTCAAAATTGCTTTTGCTTCGTCATCCTGAACTTGTTTCAGGGTAACAGGCCAGATTGATGCTTTATTCTGAAACAAGTTCAGGATGACGAAGGCTTTGCGCAGATGCTATTTACAGTCATCGAGTTAAATCCGATTTCACTGTCTCTCTATCCAACAAAAAAGGGCCCGCATCGCTGCGAGCCCTTTTTCGTTTAGCTTAGCCAAGTACTTAGAACTTGCCGCGCAATGTGATGCCATAGGTCCGCGGTTCGGCAAGGAACTGCGAGAAGATTTGGCGACCACCTGGATATTGCGGATCGACAAATGGTGCCGAGCTTTGACCTGCCTGGAATGGCGAGTTGAAGGCGACCTGGGCATAATCCTGATTGAAGATATTTTGGCCCCAAAGCTCAATACCCCAAGCTTCGTCCGCGCCGCGTAGACCGATACGCGCGTTGAACACGGCGAATCCGTCCTGTTCTTTCTGCGGGAATAAGTCGGAACCTGTGTTGTAATCGCTGGTCATACGACCGTCGATGTACACCAAACCGCTCATGCCGTTGCTGCCAATGTCTGGCGTCCATGTGACACTGGAGGTGGCAACGAGCTCAGGGGCGTTGGACAGATTGTCGCCTGGCAATTTGCGCAGCGCGAGATCCAATTGCGCCCCGTTCTTGGTACCAATCAGATCGTCCTGATAGGAGGTTTTGGCATAAGTCAGACCAGCCGCCATGCGGAAATTACGAGCTGGCATTAGCGATGCTTCAAGCTCCACGCCTTGCGTGCGAACACCATGAGTTATGTCGCCCGTAGCGCAGCTGCCGGTTGTATTGCTAAGGTCGGTATCCGCGCTTGAGCCGCCAACAAGGTTATTACAACCGTTGATGTTCTGAACGAGGAAAACTGTGCCGTTGAAGGTGTTCAACTGGAAGCTGCTGAAGTCCGAACGGAATGCAGAAACGCTTAGGCCGAATGGACCATTTGAGAATTTCGCACCCAATTCATAGCTGTCCACCAATTCGGGATCGAACTGTAAGTTGGCGACCAAAGCCTGCGCGCCGCCAACCGAAGCAAAGGTTGGGACTGGCGATTTCAGCGCCGAGCGGTCCAAATTGAAACCGCCTGCCTTATAACCGCGTGCAAAGCTGCCATAGACCAAGAGATCATCAACCGGCTTCCAAGAGAGAATAGCCGTGCCAGTGATCTGATCTTCATTGCGGTCATCACGGATCGAAACCCCGTTAAGCTCTGCGGTCGAGTTGCCCTGACATGACAAACCAATGATCCCACCTGCAGTGCTGCCAAGGGCACCAGTAAGCAAAGGTCCAAGCGCTGCTTGGTTTGCGGTGCAGACCGTGTTGTCGTTCCCGAAGGTCGCATCGAACTTCTTCTTGTCCTTCGTGTAGCGAAGGCCAAGCGTTAGATCGACAGTGTCGGTGACGTGCACGATGTTATGCGTAAACACAGCCCAGTTCGTTCCGTTCTGGAAATAGCGGTCGTTGGTCGTGCCGAGGTTATTGAGTGTATCCAAACGATCTAGCCCTGCAAGGATAGCAGGGCCACCTGCACCAAGTGCGGTCAATCCCCCAGCGATGGCGCCGCGAACGGTGGCACTCAGGCACGCCTGGCCAGATGGTAGATAGCCGCCCGCAAGACTTCCACCCGAAACCAGGCGGCAATTTGCAAAGCGTCCATATTGGTTACCGAAGCGCAGATTATCGCGCACCGTTAGTTTTTCATTCGCGAAGAAGCCGCCGACCAACCAGTCAAGCTTGCCGTCAAATGCTTCACCCTGCAGGCGCAGTTCCTGCGTGAAGGTGTGGAACTGACGATAGGCGTCGTCGCTTGGCGCGCGATAAAGAATGTCGACTTCGCTATAATCGGTGTCGGATGCCTGACCCGAACGATATTGGCGATAGGCGGTAATCGAGGTTAAAGTTGCGCCGCCAAAATCATAATCGACCTGACCGGAGAAACCATAATCTTTGGTTTCACCGCTGAATTCGCGGTTCGGGCTAACCGAAACCGTGCGACCAAAACCTTGGTTGAACGCAGCCAATGGCTGACCCAAGTCGCGCAACACATTAATGATGTTGTTTGACGTGGCGGTTGAAGCGACGCCAACCGTGCTTGGGGTGTTCAGATCACCAATAAATTGATTGACGGATTGGTCGACATAAGTTGCCGCGCAGCATTCTTCCGTGCGGAAGGTATAGTCAGCAATCAATCGGACGGACAATGCGTCGGTGGGTTCGAACAGAAACTGTCCGCGCAAGAAATAACGGTCACGATTGTTGATATCGCGGCCATTTTGGTCATCGCGGTAGAAACCATCGCGCTTCACGTATACGCCATCAACGCGGAACGCCAATTGCTCTGAAATTGGGCCAGTGACGCTGCTGGCAGCGCGCATGAAGTCATAATTGCCGTAAGTCAGCTCGCCGCTGCCACCAAAGGTGAAGCTTGGCTTTTTCGAATAGATACTGATCAGACCAGCTGACGAGTTGCGTCCACCCAAAGTGCCTTGGGGGCCACGCTGCACTTCGACGCGATCGATTTCGCCAAGTTCGTTCAGGCCAATACCCGAACGTGAACGGTAAACACCGTCGATGAATACAGGCACCGAGCTTTCAAGGCCGGGGTTATCGCCTACGGTGCCAATACCGCGAATACGGGCCGAGCCATTGGCTTCTGATCCGGTTGAGGACACGAGCAAAGATGGCGCGACTTGGTTCAGCTGACGAATGTCGTTCGCGCCGCTGTTTTGCAGCGTTTCGGCGTTAACAGCAGAAATGGCGACTGGAACGTCGGAAAGTACCTGGCTACGGCCTTGCGCCGTAACAACAATTTCTGCGTCGGAAGAGTCTTCGCCTTGAGGCGCTTCTTGTGCGAATGCCATGCTGGGCAACGCCAGTGCGATGCAGGCAGCTGACAACTTCAATGAACGGCTGAGGGATTGGTCACGTCGTAACATATGTTTTCTCCTAAACGACACAGTGTCTGACAATCTAGCGAAGGGGCGTTTGAATGTCATTGCCCTAAAGTACTATGAGCATTGAAAATTTGGCGGTGCGTCAATATTGCAAAAATGTCAGCATTGACGCCGCGGGACGCGGCATTTCACCGTGAAAAACATTCACGTTTTCAGGTCAAAATGCTGCGCAGCATTTTGTGTTAGAGTTTAACTAACATTTTGCCGGTGTTTTCGCCGCTGAACAGCCCGATGAAAGCCTCAGGTGTTTTTTCCAGCCCATCCTTCACAGTTTCGCGGCCTTTGACGGCTCCCGATTGGATAAGTGCGGCCATGTCGGCATTGAACTCTGGTACCTGTGCATAGAAATCAGGATAGAGGAAGCCTTTGATCATGATCCTTTTGCCAATGATCATAGGCAGATATTGCATAGGCTGCGCCTTGAAGTCATTATAGACGTCAATCATGCCGCAAATGGCAAAGCGCGCCCATTCCTTGGACGTCGCAAGCGCGGCGTCAAAATGCTCGCCGCCAACATTGTCGAAATACACATCAATGCCGGTTTCGCCCATATCCTTCAGCGCAGCCATCAATTGAGGCAGCACCTTACCGGATTTATAATCAATCACGGCGTCGGCCCCGAGTTCTTTGACCCAAGCGCATTTTTCTGCGCCACCAGCGGAGCCAATGACTTTCATACCCTTTGCTTTGGCAATCTGCGTAACAGTTGAACCTACAGCACCTGCGGCCGCAGAGACAAAAATCACTTCGCCGGCCTTGGCTTCAGCAACTTTTAGTAGACCGAACCATGCGGTGCCGCCGGGCATGCCGATGATGCTCAACCAATGTTGGTCGGGCACACCTAGCTCGGGCAGTTTTACTGGTGGCATTCCGGCGGGGGGCACTTTGTCGCCTCCGAAAACGACCGTGTCGCGCCAGCCTGCCATGTGCAGTACCTTTGCACCAACGGGGAACTCTGCGTTATTGCTTTCGGTGACGGTGCCAACGGCGCCGCCAGTCATGGGCTCACCCAACATGAATGGATCTGCGTAGCTTTTTGCATCATTCATGCGTCCGCGCATATAGGGATCGACTGACAGCCAGCTATTGGTCACGCGAAACTCGTCCGCACCCAAGGGGGCGTCGGGATGTTCAATAATCGCAAAATTGCTGTCGTTAGGAAGCCCGGCCGGGCGGCTAGCCAATGTCCATGCGCGCATTATCGTTTATCTCCATTCGTTTTTTTGTCCGCAGCATTTGCTGCAGCATTTTTGTAAACAGGCCGTCCACCGACCCATGTTTCCTTAACAACGGCATTACGCAATTCTCGGGGGCTTGCAAGCAAAGGGTCGACATCAATCAGGATGAAGTCAGCATAGTGTCCCGGGGTTAGCGAACCAAATTTGCCTTCTGCAAAGGCTGCATAAGCCGCGCCGGTTGTAAAGCCAGCAAGTGCTTGTTCACGCGTAACGCGTTCTTCGGGTCGCCAGCCACCAAAGGGTTGTCCATCGGCATCTTCGCGCGTCATCGCGGTGGCAAGGCCGGCAAAGGGATCCGCTGATTCTACCGGCACGTCCGAACCAAAGGCCAGCTTGCCCCCGGCGCGTGCAATCGACTGCCACGCATATGCACCGTTCAGCCGCTCTGAACCAAGCCGTGCCTCAGCCATCAAGCGATCAGATGTCTGATGTACAGGCTGCATAGAGGAAATAATGCCGTGCTTGCCAAGCTTTTGCAGATCCGCTGGGTCAACGATCTGGACATGCTCAATCCGCCAACGTTGATCACCCTTATAGGTTTCGGACAATTCCTCAATCGCGCTGATGACCTCTGCATTGGCGGCATCACCAATAGCGTGAATGGCAGTTTGGAAGCCGTCCATGGACGCGCGGACCATGAGGTTGCGGATTTCTGCGCTTGCCAGAAATTGGAGACCCGTTTGCCCTGCGGCATCGGCATAAGGTTTTTTCAACCACGCACCGCGGCTGCCTAATGCGCCATCGAGATATAGCTTCACCCCGCCAAGCCGGAGCTTGTCATTATACAACCACGGGCTTGGTCGCGGACCAGCAATTGCGACCATATTGTCGATACCGCCCGCATAAGCGATAATCCTTAGCGTCAACCAGCCAGCGTCACCCGCCCTACGATAGCTTTGCCAGTCATCCATAGATGTGCCCATGTCGGCAATGGTGGTGATGCCTAAGCTGTGCAGCTTTCTTTGTGCTTCACCCAAGGCAATGTCACGTTCCAGGGGCTTGGGTACTGGCACAAATTGGCCAACCAAATTCGACGCAGCGTCAACAAATATTCCGCTTGGCTTTCCCGCGGCCAGTTCAATGCGTCCACCTGGGGGAGATTTTGATGCTGCATTTACGCCAGCGATTTCCATTGCGCGGCTGTTTGCCCAGCCTGCGTGGCCATCGACCCGCTCAAGCCAGACGGGACGGTCGCTGACAGCCGCGTCCAGGTCTTGTGCTGTGGGGAAGCGTCCAAGCCCCCATTTTTCTTGGTTCCAACCGCGGCCAATAATCCAGCGACGTTCGGGATATTTCGCGGCATAAGCCTTGATCTCGGCTTGCGCCTCAGCAAGGCTATTGGTGGCGGATAGGTCAAGCGTCAGGAGTTGGAAGCCAAGGCCCATAACATGGCCATGTGCGTCAATCAGACCCGGCAACAATGTCGCGCCGTGTCCGTCCAAGCGGAAATCAAGCTGCTTGGGCAAATGGTCCTTTTTGGTGAGCAATTCAGTCACCTTACCATCTCTGGCCACAAGCATGGCATTAAAACGGATGACCTTGCCATCATTGTCGAGTGTAATGCCGTTGACATTTTCAACCAGCCCATCGGCGAAAGCTGGCGAAGCGGCGGTGCTCGTGAACAAAGCGAGTGCGCATAACTTCAAAAACAGCCCATTCCTTTTTGACATGAACAGGCCTTGGAATGGAGAGAGAATGCGAAAACGGAACGCCAGCGCCAATGCGGTTTTCTTCATCCTTTAGGTAACCTTTTCACAATCGCACTGGTATCCAGTCGGCCCCCGCCCATATGCTGCACATCGGCGTAAAACTGATCAATGATCGACGTAATCGGTAAAGTAGCGCCTACCGCGCGGGCTTCTTCGAATGCCAATCCAAGGTCCTTACGCATCCAATCGACTGCAAAACCAAAATCGAACTTGTCCTCAGCCATCGTGGCCCAACGATTATCCATTTGCCAGCTTTGCGCCGCGCCGCCGGAAATGGCTTCATATACCTTCTCAACGTCTAGTTCAGCAGACTGCGCAAAGCGCAGCGCCTCTGATAACGACTGGATAATGCCAGCAAAGGCAATTTGATTACACATCTTGGTTATCTGACCCGTGCCGGGACCACCGACATGCACAATACGTTTGGAATAAGCGGCAATAATGGGTGAAGCTGCCGCAACAGAGGCTTCCGTTCCGCCGCACATGATGGACAAGGTGCCATTTTCCGCTCCCGCCTGCCCACCGGTAACGGGTGCGTCAACGATCAATAAACCGCGCGATTTCGCCTCAACGCCGAGCTGGCGCGCAATGCGTGCGGAAACTGTTGTATGGTCTATATACAGGCTGCCCTTTGCCATCGCCGAGAACGCTCCGTCGCGACCAAGCGTGACGCCTGACAGGTCATCATCCGTGCCAACGCAGCTAATCACAACCTCGGCGTCTTTGGCCGCTTCTGCTGGAGAAGTGGCCAGCGTACCGCCATAAGCTTCGACCCATTTTTCAGCTTTAGCGCGTGAACGGTTATACACCGTCAAATCATGCCCCGCCTGTTTGAGATGCCGTGCTATCGGGCCGCCCATGACGCCCAATCCAATAAAAGCTATTCTGGTCATGCCTTGGCCTTAATGACTGTTTTCAGTTAACGCCAGATGCGTTAGGGCCATTTTATATGTCTGACCTATTAACCCTGGACCATGTCCGCGCCGCCCATGAGCGTATTCGCGATTCCATCGTGGCAACGCCGACTTTGCCTAGCCAGACTTTGTCAAAGCTGACGGGCGCAAATATCTACCTAAAGTTCGAAAACCTGCAGTTCACTGCTGCCTATAAAGAGCGTGGAGCGCTGAATGCGATTCTACTGCTTTCTGAAGAACAACGCAGTAAAGGCGTGATCGCAGCGTCGGCCGGCAACCATGCGCAGGGGCTGAGCTATCATGGTACTCGCCTTGGTATTCCAGTGACAATCGTCATGCCAGTGACAACGCCAACGGTTAAGGTCATGCAGACTGAGAGTGTTGGCGGCAAGGTCGTGCTGTTTGGCGAGACTTTTGACGATGCTTACAAGCATGCTCGGGAGCTTGAGGCGGAGCAGGGGCTGACCTTTGTACATCCTTTTGACGACCCGAACGTTGCCGCAGGGCAGGGTACGGTTGCGCTTGAAATGCTCGAGAGCATCCCGTCCCTAGATATGTTGGTCGTGCCTATTGGCGGCGGCGGCTTACTGTCCGGAATGGGTACGGTTGCACGCGCGTTGAAGCCTGATATCGGTCTCATTGGTGTTCAAGCGGAGCTTTACCCCTCAATGTATGCTTTGCTGAATAATCTTCAAATGCCATGCGAAGGCGACACTTTGGCAGAGGGCATAGCGGTCAAAATGCCCGGCACATTCACTAGCGAAGTAATCCGCGAACTGGTCGACGAAATTGTCTTGGTGAGTGAAGCGCAATTGGAAACTGCCGTCAGCCTGTTGCTACAGATTGAAAAGACGGTTGTCGAAGGCGCAGGTGCGGCGGGTCTTGCTGCGGTGATGGCCCATCCTGAGAAATTCGCAGGTAAGAATGTCGGTGTCGTCTTATGCGGTGGTAACATCGATACGCGGTTGCTGGCGAACGTCCTTTTGCGGGACCTTGCGCGATCGGGTCGCTTGGCGCGCCTGCGTTTGACACTGCAGGACCGCCCCGGCGCGCTGTATAAAGTGATGCGTTTGTTCAACGAGCATAATGTCAACATCATTGAAATTTATCATCAGCGGATTTTTACGACCTTGCCAGCCAAGGGATTGATCACCGATATTGAATGCGAAGCGCGTGATGCCAATCAATTACAAGGACTTGTTGATGGTTTGAATGATGCTGGCTACAAGGTGGAACGAGTTGAGCTTAACAAATAAGCAGGCATCCCGAGCAAGATCGTAAATGGGCTATTGAGCATAAGATGAGCTGTGCATCATTAGGTTATTAATGGATCATAGGCCTACGTAGCCCAGCGGAGAGAATATGAGTGCACCAATCCGTTTTCCGCGATTTTTTGTAACCAGCCCTGGCCCTTGTCCTTACTTGCCGGGCAAAATTGAACGGAAAGTCTTTACCGAACTCAACGGCGATCATGCCGATGAACTTAACGAAGCACTTGGTCGTATTGGTTTTCGCCGTAGCCAGAATGTGGCTTACCGACCAAGTTGCTTGGACTGTAAGGCATGTGTTTCGGTGCGCGTGCAAACCGCTGAATTCCGTCCTAATGCCACCCAGCGCCGAATTTTGCGGCGCAATGCTGATTTGGTTGTGAGCGCTTGCCGCCCTTGGTCAACGGCCGAGCAATATGACCTGCTAAGCCGTTATCTTACCTCACGCCATCCTGATGGTGGTATGGTGAATATGGATGACATGGATTATGCCGATATGGTCGAACAATCACCTGTGCGCAGCCAAGTCATTGAATACCGAACTCCGCCGCGTTTCGGCCAGATTGGGGAATTAGTTGGCGCGTGCCTGACCGATCAGCAGAGCGACGGCATGTCGATGATCTACAGCTTTTACGATACGGAGATTGAGGGGCGTTCTGGTCTCGGCAATTTTATCATCATGGACCACATCATGCGCGCCAAAGCTGCAGGCCTTCCTTATGTCTATTTGGGCTATTGGGTGAATGGTGCGGCACGGATGCAATATAAGACACGTTACAGGCCGTTGGAGCGCCTTGGGCCTGACGGATGGGAATGCTTCGATCCTGACGCTGAGGCGGTCTAGAATGGGCCTCTAGGTCATTCAAATTCTGTCAGCGATACTCTCGGCGAGTAGCTTGATGCCCTTTGCGTCTTCGGTATCAAAGCGGTTCAGTGTTGGGCTATCGAGGTCAATGACCGCGATAACCATGCCATTGCGCAGCACAGGCACAACCAGTTCGGACGCGCTATTGGTATCGCAGGCAATATGGCCTGGGAAGGCATGCACATCTGCCACCAACTGCGTCTTGCCCGATTGCGCGGCGGTCCCGCAAACACCTTCGCCAAATGGAATGCGGATACAGGCTGCCTTGCCTTGAAAAGGCCCTAAAACCAGTTCGCCATCGACCACGCGGTAGAATCCCGTCCAGTTTACGTCCGGTAGATATTCCCAAAGCAAGGCCGCGATGTTCGCCATATTGGCAACAGCATCGGGCTCAGCACTGGTGAGCGCATCGGCAGCTCGCACCAATTCGGTGTATAGGTCGGCTTTAGGTGCTGAAGCATCAATTTTAAATGTGTACATCGTCCTGCCTTATCAATCGAAACTGACCTTGCCACGGTTTTTCTTGACCGTGGATCTGCCTTTTTTGGCATCAACCCGCCGTGCCTTGGCAGCCTTGCTTGGCTTTGTGGCTACGCGGCGGGGTTGGCGGATATGTGCGCGGTCGATCAGCTCTATCACCCGCGCGCGCGCGTCCTGCCGATTGGCCTCCCGCGTTCGATGGCTGCGTGCCGTGACAATAAGCTCGCCTGAAATCGTCATTTTGCTGCCCGCCAGTACTTTCAACTGGCGAAAGGCATAAGGTTGCAGACCCAGTGCATAAACATCGACACGCAATTGGCAGGCGGTTGCAACCTTGTTGACATTCTGCCCACCCGGCCCGGTTGAGGCCAAGAAGGTTTCTTCAAGCAAATCTTCGGGAAGGTCAAAGGCCATAATGATAGTTGTAACAGCCAACGTCACATTTTGCCAATGTCACAACCGCTCCGCTAACGCTGAGGTGGGTTACCGCGAGTCCACCAGAACGATTTCGGCGTCCTCGATTGCGTTTATGGTGACCGTCCCTTCGCCGATGGCCACGCCATCGCGGGCATGTGCACGCTGACCATCAATTTCAATCGCGCCACTGGCTGGCACCATATAGGCATGTCGATTTGCGCCAATGGCATATTCGAGGCTTCCACCCGCTTTAATGGTCGCGCCAAGGACGCGTGCGTCGGTGCGGATGGGCAGGGCGTCACTATCTTCGTCAAAGCCGCTGGCGAGAATTTGCCACGCGCCGGAACGGTCGCCCTTGGGGAATGGCTTTGCGCCCCAACTGGGGGTGCCGCCGGTCTGATTTGGCATGATCCAGATTTGGAACAAGGTTGTTGGTTCATTCTCCAGATTATACTCCGCATGGCGAATGCCGCTGCCTGCGCTCATAACTTGAACATCGCCAGCTGCCGTGCGGCCTTCATTGCCTAGGCTGTCCTTGTGCGTGATGGCGCCAGTGCGAACATAGGTGATAATTTCCATGTCGGCATGGGGATGGGGTGGAAAGCCCGACTGCGGCGCAATCACGTCGTCATTCCAGACACGGATAGCGCCCCAGCTCATCCGAGCAGCATCGTGATAGCTGCCAAATGAAAAATGGTGATGTGCTTCAAGCCAGCCATGGTTCGCCGCGCCCAGCGTTTCAAAAGGACGAATTTCAATTTTAGTTTTTGCGTCGGTCATGTCGCGCACTCCATCAGCAGGATGTTTTTGATGTGTCCAAGATAGTTCACGATATTGGTATTTAAATAGAAACGTTAAGAAACATACTGTGCGCCTTATTGCCGATTTCCTGTCCGCCCAACTGTGTCGGTGATTATCTTAACTTCTGTTAAGTTTTCGCTGTCGCAAATATGTTTCTTGGGTTTCCGAGGCTAGTTTCCAGAAATGTTACAAATCATTCATAAAAATTTACATTTCTGTAAAATCTGTTACCCTTGGAAAATAGTCATTTTTTGTTACAAAAATATCATAACTCATAAAAATCAAAGTATTAATGCAAAATTTACCTTTTAAGTTGAGCCCCCTTATGGTTAATAAAGTTCGAAGCACTGCTGGATTAATTCGCGCGAATTTGGGGGTTTGAAAAAGGGGTTTGCCCATGCGTGTTCTTTTGATTGAAGATGAACCTAACACGGCGAAGGCCATTGAAATAATGCTCGTGGCGGACGGGTTCGCCGTCTACACGACCGACTTGGGTGAGGAGGGGCTCGATCTGGGCATGCTCTATGATTATGACCTCATATTGCTCGATTTGAATTTGCCCGACATGCACGGTTATGACGTCTTGAAAAAGCTGCGTGCTTCCAAAGTGCAAACGCCAGTGCTTGTTATTTCAGGCATTGGTGAGATGGACAGTAAAATTCGCTCCTTCGGCTTTGGGGCTGATGATTATGTCACGAAGCCATTTCATCGCGCCGAACTGGTCGCGCGTATCCACGCGGTTGTGCGCCGCTCCAAAGGCCATTCGCAGTCCGTCATCCGCACCGGCAAATTGTCCGTGAACCTCGACAGCAAAACCGTTGAAGTCGATGGCAGTCGCATACATCTTACAGGCAAGGAATATGCGATGATTGAATTGTTGAGCCTACGAAAAGGCACGACACTTACCAAGGAAATGTTCCTAAACCATTTATATGGTGGCATGGACGAGCCTGAATTGAAAATCATCGACGTCTTCATCTGCAAGCTGCGCAAGAAATTGGCGCTCGCCTGTGACGGCGAAAACTACATCGAAACGGTGTGGGGCCGCGGTTATGCACTGCGTGATCTGGATAATGTGGAACAGCCACTCGTCGCCTGAAGCGGCTTCGCTTAACAGCCGATGGCTGCACCCATTGCTATGTGTGGCTCAACGGCGCGGCGGTAGGCCAGCGAAAGTGATCGTGCTTTCAGCGCCTTTCGGACTTAACGCACTGACGCCCACAAAATGATCATCAACGATTACGCCTTCCAGTACCGTTTCGGTCCCAAGCACGTCGCGGACAAAGGTCCAATCCTGCGCGTCTGCGCGGCGCTGATAAATGCGATAGCGTTGCGCGCCCGGGCTTGCGTCCCATTTGACAGTGGTGTTGGATGTGACCGCGCCGCCCAACATCGCAGACGCAGGCGCTGGCGGTGCATCGGCCAATGCCGTGGCCGTCAGGATATTTAACATGGTCACCTTGGTCAAATAGTCGAAGTCCATCTTGTCGACGGTGTCGCCATATTCGATGCCATTTTCGGTACGCACATCCTGGTGCTGGTGATGATAATTCTCCACGCCGACGGTGTAGCGGATTGCCGGAAAGCCAAGCTCGAGCGCGGGCAAATGATCGCCGCCGCGCGCAAAGCGGTCAGGACGGCGAACGCCAAAGACATCCAGTGTCACGTCAGGATAAGCCTCAGCCGCAACCTTGTCAGCGTAACGCATCAGAGAACGACTTGGGCCATCGTCTTCGCCGCCACTGTTGCGCCGGGCCATCTGCCCTGCCAAATCTTCGGAGGCACGAATGCCTTCGCTAAAGACCCGTACGACATTTTCAACCTTGCGTCCGTCGGTGCCAAGCGTGCCGCCGACAATATCATTGTTCAACATGGCGCTGACTTTCCAACCACGTTCCTTTGCGGTTTCAGCGAGCAGCCGCCCACCCATCAGGCCCTGTTCTTCGCCCGACAGTAGAGCAAAGACAATCGTCGCCTCATTCTGCGGCTGCTGCGACATGATGCGTGCAGCCTCAATCACCAATGCGCTGCCCGAACCGTCGTCATTCGCGCCCGGTGCATCCTTGGAGAAATCCATCACATCGGAAACGCGGCTGTCGATATGTCCGGCGATAATGATAACATGGTCCCAGCCCATTTTGCCGGGCTTAATTGCGAGCACATCAACAATATTGACCCCGTTTGGAATGCGCGGACCGGACATGTTACGTTCAAGTAATTCGGTTTGCAGGCATCCGTTGCAGGCCTTGGCGATTTTCATAAACTCGCTTTGCGCCCATTTGCGGGCGGCGCCGATGCCGCGTTTCGGGTCCGTTGCCGATGACAAAGTATGGCGCGTGCCAAAGCTGACGAGTTTTTCAACGTCAGCTTTCAGGCGCTCTTGCTGCGGCTTTCCTTGGGAATGGGTGTGCGCAATTGCCGGAGAAGCTAAACCAATGGCGATTATGCCTGCCAGTGCGTGTAATTTTTTCATTATCGTTCCTGTCCCATTCCGTCCGGCGCAGTATGAACCTATTTAGCCTTCAACAGCGAACGTCAGTCCGGCATTTTTCTGCAACCGGTCCACAAGCTGCTCGCCCAAAGCAGCACCCGGTGTCGTCACGCCGCCAGAACCGTCATGCGCGCACAAAGCAATTGCGGTTTCGCTAATCATCTTGCTGGTCGAGCCATAGCCAGGGTCACGGTCGCCCTTCACGCTGAAACGCGCCGTGCGGCCATCAGGATATTCTGCAACGAACAGCACGTCATAAAAGCCGGTTTCGCGTTCTTCCTTGGATGGGCCTTCGCCGGGCTTGGGATCATCCGCGCCGCCCATCATCGGGGTGGATGCGACATGCTTGGCAATGGCTTCACCCTGTTCGCCGGGGCCCGTTAGCATCATTTCATCATAGACAAAATCGGCGCCATAAGCATGGCCGAGCAAATGGTTGGTGCGGTGGACATTTTTGGTGTTGATCGGGGCCATGACGAAATTGGTCGCCCAGCTGCCTAAGCTTACATCATATTCAGGCTTGTTGCCCGCAGGCTGCGGCGGGCCAGCAAAATCGGCAGAGAGGCTGAACGGGTTGGTCAAATAGCCGATGACTGCAGGATCCTTGGCAGCTGCAGCCATGGTCGCTTTTAAGCTGGCTGCGGTACCGCCTGAAAAGGTGCCTTTCATCGCGCGTACACGGCCCTTCACCCGCGGCGCAGGCGTACCAAATGTTGCAACGCAATGCTTTTGCAGCATCAACACGCCCAAGTCGAAGGGAATGGAATCAAAGCCAGCGGAAAATACGATGCGCGCGCCTGACGCCTTTGCGGCGGTATCATGCTGGTCGATTTTCTGGCGCATCCATGCAGGCTCACCGCATAAATCTGTATAATCGGTGCCATTGGCCACGCAGGCGGCCACAAGTTCATTGCCATATAGCTGATAAGGGCCAACCGTCGTCAAAACGACTTTGGTCCGCTTAACCATTGCATTTAGCGTATCGGGGTCAGACGCATCGGCCACAATCAATGGCGTGTCTGCCGCTGCACCAATCAGGTCACGTACTTGCGCCAGCTTATCCGCGCTGCGTCCCGCCATGGCCCATTTCAGGCCATTTTTGTCTTTCAGATATTCGGCGACTAAACGACCAGTATAGCCCGTCGCGCCATAGACAATGATATCGAATTCGCGGTTTTCAGCTGGCATGTTTCTCTCCCGAAAAATTGGTTGAATAATCGATGCGCAAAAACGCGCGATGTGTCGACCAAAATCGAATCGGCAAATACAAAATGCCTTAGTTCAATCTATTGACCACAAGGCCGTTGGCAGGCAGCCTAAAGCTTCGGCAAAGTCACCCCGCGCTGGCCCATATATTTGCCCGCGCGGTCGGCGTAGCTGGTTTCGCAGGGCTGTTCGCCTTTTAGGAACAGGAACTGGCACGCGCCTTCATTGGCGTAGATTTTGGCGGGCAGCGGCGTCGTGTTGCTGAACTCCAGCGTCACATGGCCTTCCCAACCGGGTTCCAGTGGTGTGACGTTGACGATAATGCCGCAGCGGGCATAAGTGCTCTTGCCAAGGCAGATGACCAGCACATCGCGGGGTACGCGGAAATATTCAACCGTGCGGGCCAAGGCAAAGCTGTTGGGCGGGATGATGCAGACATCGGTCTTGCGATCGACGAAGCTTTTTGGGTCAAAATCCTTGGGGTCGACGATGGAGCTATCGACATTGGTGAAAATCTTGAACTCGTCCGCCACGCGCGCGTCATAGCCATAAGAGGACAAGCCATAGCTGATGCAGCCATCGCGGCGTTGAGCCTCCACAAAAGGTTCAATCATGCCGGTGGCTTGCGCTTGTTCGCGGATCCAGATGTCAGACAAAATGGACATAATCACTCCCTGTTATTCGAACCACTTTTGCCAATTTGCGATGCGCGTGCAAGTGGCGGGGATGAAAAAATTGTGCGTATCTTGACGACCAGATACCCGAACTATTTTAAGTTTGCAGGGCCAAATCCGTGCGGCAGCAATTCCGACAAACGGAATGTAGCATAGCCCGTCGCATGGGCGCAGTGCACGGGAATGTCGGTTTCGGTAAGGTCCGCCACTTCCTTAATAATCTGACGGCAACGACC
This sequence comes from Sphingorhabdus sp., assembly GCF_044239045.1. Taxonomy (GTDB): domain Bacteria; phylum Pseudomonadota; class Alphaproteobacteria; order Sphingomonadales; family Sphingomonadaceae; genus Sphingorhabdus_B. The sequence continues at coordinate 38,025 of NZ_JBIICD010000001.1, read as the reverse complement.
GCATGGGGTAATGGGTTCCGCCCCTTTGCCAACATGTCCGGCCAGGCCGCCAGCGACCGCAATCTCGCGGATCGCCTGCAATTGGCCATCACTATTAGCTTTAGAAATGGCGACGGTTTCGGCGCATAATGTCATGCCGTAGCTTGCATTTTCAAAGTTGCTGCCGGTCACAATCTGACCATTGTCGAGCAACAACGCTGCGCCCACATGGAAATTGGAATAAGGCGCATAAGCGGTCTTTGCGGCGTCTATTGCGGCTTCGACCAAGCGTTTTGTAACCGCGCTCATTTGCGCACCACGACCCAGCGCACCGCACCGTCAATGCCGCGCACGCGGCGCTGGCTATTGGCGGTCCACATCACCCAAGGGCGCGCCGAATAATCGGGAGAAAAACCGTTGCCTTCGAGCCAGATGTTGCGGTCAATCGACTTGCTCACTTGATACTCCTCCTCGAAGTTTGGCGTTAGTAACAGGATTGCTGGGGTCCCGCTATGCGCCTCAATCTGGTTCAAGAAAGTCGCCAATTCTGCCAAAATCAAGGCGCGGTTCGGGCGGCTCTTGCAGCCTTCTGAAAAATCCATTTGCACCGCAGGCGGCAGCGCCCGGTCGTTACGGGGTACGCTGGTGATGAAAATCGTCGCCTGTTCGGATGCCGAACGGCACAGGTCATAATGATGCAGAGCGCCAAAGCGAATGCCCGCCTCCTGCACAGCCGACAGATTGGCCTGAAACTGCGGATCGCGGCCGCGTGCGCCCTCGACGGCGGTGATGTACGCGAAATCGACGCCCGTTGCGCCCAATTCCGACCATCTAGGTTGCCCGTTGCTTTCATTCGCAACGATGCCCTGCACGGGATAGCTATCGCGCGACGGGGCCCATCCGGTGATATAGTTCCACGCCGCATAGCCCATAGCAGCTACACCAATTAGGAGCACGACCCAGCGGATCAATTTGCGATTTCGCCTTAGCATGCAACCCCGTTTAAACCCTTTGATTCGACATTATTAATAGGCGCTCCGGCCTTAAGAAGTCGAGAGGCGTTATGGGAAGCCGGGCGGCTACGCCTTAATGTGCAACACGCAAATGAGTGTAAACAGCCGGCGGGCGGTGGCAAAATCCACTTCCACTTTACCGTCCAGTCGCTCCATTAACAGCTCAGCCGCCTCATTATGCACTCCGCGCCTTGCCATATCGATAGTCTCAATTTCCGCTGCGCTAGCCTTGCGGATGGCTTGATAATAGCTGTCGCAGATAGCGAAATAATCCTTCACCGTACGCCGAAAGCGCCCGAGTCCGAGCACCAAGGTTTCGTGCGGCGCCCCATCTTCACGGCGGATATCGAGGATGAGGCGGCCCTCTGCGACGCTGATGCACAAATGATACGGTCCCGCATAGCCATCGCCCATGTCACGCAGCGGCTTGAAGAAATTATCTTCAATCAGGTCGAAAATGGCGACACGGCGTTCCTGTTCAATATCGGCGTTACGCCGCAAGATCGTTGCTTCGTCCAGTTCAACTTTGATGATGCGTGGGTCCGCCATGATGCTGTGTTAGCTTGAGATATTTTTGGGGCAAGGGGTTAACGAGATACGGGCAACTGGGTTGTACATAAAATTGTCCACAGCCATATCCCCGCACTTCTTTTTCTGCCCCCTTGCAGCGCAGGACTTGGTAAAGGATAGGGAGTTATGGCCGAATTGATCAGACTTGCTGCAGCGAATGAAGCTGACCCCCAACGCTTACCGCGCAATATTGAGGCGGAGGCTGCGTTTTTGGGCGCCATCCTCATCGATAACCGCATCATTGAGGATGTCTCGATCAATTTGCAGCCGGACCATTTTTTTGAGCCATTGCATGGGCGCATTTTTGAACAAATCCAGCGCCTCATGGACAGAAACATGTTGGTCACGCCGGTTACGCTGAAGCCATTTTTCGAAGCTGATGAGGCGATGCGGGAGCTTGGCGGGCCTGGGTATCTCATTAAGCTCACCGCCGATGGCGCAGGTTTGATCGGCGCGCGCGACTTTGCCCAGCAGATTTACGATCTGGCATTGCTGCGGGAGCTGGTGACGGTGGGCCGAACTCTGGTCGACAATGCACTCGACACCAGTGAGAGCGTAGACCCCAAAGGACAGATTGAAGCCGCCGAAAGCGCATTGTACAAGGTTGCCGAGGGCGAGGGTGAAACCGGCTCAATGAAGAGCTTTTTGCAGGCGTCTACCGAGGCCATCCGCAATGTCGAGAAGGCCCTTAACTCGGGTGGTAGCCTTTCGGGTATCACGACCGGCCTTAGCAGCATCAATTCCAAATGCGGCGGGTTGCACAATTCCGACCTTGTGATTTTGGCCGGACGTCCAGGCATGGGCAAGACATCGCTGGCCACCAATATCGCGTTTAACGCCGCGCGGCGTTGGGTTCAGGAGCGTGAAGACGGCATCGAAGAATCCAAGGGGTCCGGTGCGAAAGTCGCGTTTTTCAGCCTTGAAATGTCCGCGGACCAATTGGCGACACGTATCTTGGCCGAGCAATCGGGGATTAGTTCTGAATTGCTGCGTATGGGTAAAATTTCCCGTGATGATTTCCGGGAGCTTTCGCGCGCGTCGCGCGAGTTGCAGGAATTGCCGCTTTTCATTGATGACACACCTGCACTGACGATCGCAGCATTGCGCACCCGTGCTCGGCGGTTACAGCGCCGGCATGGGATCGGACTTATCGTTGTTGACTATCTGCAGCTACTCCAGGGCTCAAGCCGTGCTAGCGACAACCGCGTCAACGAAATTTCGGAAATCAGCCGAGGTCTGAAGACACTGGCGAAAGAATTGAGCATACCTGTGGTTGCACTGTCGCAGCTTAGTCGTGCGGTCGAACAGCGCGAAGATAAGACACCGATGTTGTCCGATTTGCGTGAATCGGGTTCAATCGAGCAGGACGCCGATATGGTGTGGTTCGTCTACCGCGAAGATTATTATGAGCTGATGAAGAAACCCGATGAGGGCACGCCTGCATTCGAGGCTTGGAACGAAAAAATGGAGAGGATTCACGGTATCGCGGAATTGATCATCTCCAAACAACGCCATGGTTCGACCGGACGCGTGCGGATGAAGTTCGAAGCGAAGATCACGCGGTTTAGCGACTTGGCCGACGATCAATATGCCAATGCGGGATATGATTGAGGCGGGGTTTGGAACGACGTTTCATTTGAAAAAAACGTCACTTTGCCAAAAACGTCACCCTGAACTTGGTTCAGGGTCCATCGTGCCAAACGACCGGCGGTTGCAGCTGATAAATAGACCCTGAAACAAGTTCAGGGTGACGAAGTAATGCGTTCAGGGTAACGAACTAGGGGGCTACCCACGCAACCTTGCACTCAATATATAATTCAGTGCCAAATTGTCGCTTAAATGCAGGCCCGACATCGGTGAAAAGGCGATGCCCTGCATGTCAACCACTTCGAGACCCGCATCCGCAAGCAAATCTGTCAATTCTTCAGGCGTCAGGAACTTGTCCCAATCATGCGTGCCGCGTGGGACCTGACCAAGCCGTTCGGCGGCCTCGACCAGAAATAGACGCGCCGCCGCTGTGCGGTTGGGCGTTGAAAGTAGCATCAGCCCATCGGGCCTGAGGTGACGGACCAATTCCGCCACAAAGCCCCCCGGGTCCATGACATGTTCAATGACCTCCATACAGGTCACGACGTCAAACTGACCAAGGCCCTGTGCGGCAATTTCGCCAGCGCGGTAGTTTATGGGTAGGCCGGACAAAGCCGCATGCGCCTTTGCCGCATCAATGTTTTCAGGCGCGGCATCCACGCCCGTTACGGCCCCGCCAAGCCGCGCGAGTGGTTCGCAAAGCAAACCAGCGCCGCAACCGACGTCTAGCGCGGCTTTGCCAGACAGCGGATATCGCGACTTGGCATCACTGCCAAAATGCGCATCGATTGCAGACCGGATGAAGCGCAACCGCACTGGGTTCAGCTTATGCAGCATCGCGGAGCTGCCCTTCGGGTCCCACCATTCCGCGGCGAGGGCTCCAAAATGCGCGGCTTCCGCAGCGTTGATTGTCTTAGGTAAGCTTGCGTTTGTCATATCCTGTCCCTATCAGGGCCTGCGATTGTAATATAGCGATTATTGAAGGTTTTCATGGCGCGCATTGTAATGAAATTTGGCGGCACGTCGATGGCCGGTACCGAACGCATCCGCCGTGTTGCCCAATTGGTCAAACGTCAGTCTGAACGTGGTGACGAGGTGGCTGTCGTCGTTTCCGCCATGGCGGGCGACACGGACCGACTTGTAAATTTCTGTCGCGAAGCAAATGCGCTTTATGATCCAGCCGAATATGATGTGGTTGTGGCAGCGGGTGAACAGATTACGGCTGGCCTGCTGGCGATAACCCTGCAAGCCCTTGGCTGCGAAGCGCGCAGTTGGTTGGGCTGGCAAATGCCGATCCATACCGATGATGCCCATGCCAAGGCGCGCATTGGGTCGATTGATACTGACGATTTGCTTGCGTCGATGCAGGCAGGCAATATCGCCGTCATTCCAGGGTTTCAGGGCCTGACCGATGACAACCGCATCACAACATTGGGTCGCGGCGGATCGGACACATCTGCGGTTGCCGTGGCCGCCGCGCTAAAGGCCGACCGCTGCGATATTTATACCGATGTTGACGGCGTCTACACCACCGACCCGCGCATAGTTGCGCGTGCGCGCAAGCTAAAGGCCGTCACCTATGAAGAAATGCTTGAGCTGGCTTCGGTCGGTTCAAAAGTATTGCAAACCCGCTCCGTCGGCCTTGCGATGAAGGAAGGCGTGCGGATTCAAGTGCTGTCCTCCTTCGTTGACGACAGTGCACCCGACGCCGACAGCATTCCCGGCACGATGATCGTGACCGACGCAGAATTGGAGAATAGCCAAGTGGAACGCCAACTGATCACCGGCATCGCGCATGACAAGAATGAAGCGAAAATTACGCTCACCCGCGTCCCCGACCGTCCGGGCGCGGTGGCCAATATTTTTACGCCTCTGGCTGATGCCAACATCAACGTCGATATGATCATTCAAAATGTGGGCCGCGATAAGGGCGAGACCGATGTGACCTTCACATGCCCGCAAGCCGACCTTGCGCGTTGCACCGACATTCTCGAAAATCGCCGCGATGCCATTGGTTATAATCGACTTATTCCGGACACCAAGGTCGCGAAAATCTCGGTGGTGGGCGTGGGTATGAAAAGCCATGCTGGCGTTGCCTCGACCATGTTCAGCAGCCTCGCCGACCGCAAAATCAACATTCAGGCAATATCAACGTCCGAAATTAAGGTTAGCGTTCTAATCGATGAGGATGAAACCGAACTGGCCGTTCGCGTACTGCATACCGCTTATGGGTTGGATGCAGAGTAAACAAAAATTGGTGCTAACATATGACTAAACTCCAACATCTCATGCAGCGCGGCGCAGACTTTTTGGGCTGCGAAGTCGCGATTATGTGCGGGGCCATGTCTTGGGTGTCGGAGCGCAATCTTGTTGCGGCAATCTCCAATGCGGGCGGCTTTGGCGTGATTGCCTGTGGCGCCATGACACCCGAGTTATTGGATGCAGAAATTGCGGCGACGAAAGCGCTTACGGCCAAGCCATTCGGCGTAAACCTGATCACCATGCATCCGCAGATCATGGACCTGATTGCGATCTGCGCGCGCCATCAGGTGAGCCATGTGGTGTTGGCTGGGGGACTGCCGCCCAAGGGCAGTATTGAGGCCATTAAGGATTTTGGTGCGAAGGTTATTTGCTTTGCGCCCGCTTTAACGCTTGCTAAGAAATTTGCGCGCTCCGGCGTGGATGCGCTGGTGATTGAGGGCAGCGAGGCGGGCGGCCATATCGGGCCAGTCGCAACATCCGTGTTGGCACAGGAAATCTTGCCGGAGCTCGGAGATCAATTGCCGATTTTCGTTGCGGGCGGCATTGCCCGTGGTGGCGCAATAGCAAGCTATCTGGAAATGGGGGCGGCGGGTGTGCAGCTGGGCACACGCTTTGTCTGCGCCCATGAAAGCATAGCGCACCCTAATTTCAAAGCGGCGTTCCTGCGCGCCAATGCCCGCGATGCTATCGCCAGTGTGCAAATTGACCCGCGCTTGCCCGTCATCCCGGTGCGGGCGTTGAAGAACAAGGGCACAGAAGAGTTCACCAAGAAACAAGTTGAAATTGCGGCCATGCTCGATCGCGGCGAAATTGATATGGAAACGGCGCAGTTGGAGATTGAGAAATATTGGGCAGGGGCGCTTCGCCGCGCGGTGATTGACGGCGATGTCGAATATGGTTCCGTGATGGCCGGGCAGTCGGTTGGCATGGTCCATGTTGAACGACCTGTCGTGGATATCATCGCCAAGTTGGTTGATGAGGCCAACGTCGCTTTGGCACGATAAAATCCCCGCCCGCCTGCGAGAGGACAGATAAACCGTCTTGCCAATACAACACAGTGTGCGCATATTTGCGACATGACCGATGATGCCCTGCCGGAACTGACGCCACTTGATCCCGCATTCATAACGACAAACCGGATAGCCACCGCAATTGGCTTGCTGCCATTTGTTTTTGGGGCGGGGGTGTTGGAGTTTGCAAAGTTGCTGCCCCCCGGCACCTTTCTCGTACCCATGCTTTTGGTCTACGCGTTCGTTGCCTTTACGGTGCCTGCCCGCAAATATCGTCATTGGGGCTATGATATGGGCATGGGCCGGTTGCGCGTCGTGCGTGGTTATATGTTTTATCGCGACACCTTTGTCCCCTTTGGGCGGATTCAGCATATTGATGTGGACCAAGGCCCGATCGACCGGCGCTATGGCCTTGCCAAGCTGACGGTCCACACGGCGGGTAATCACAACAGCACCGTGACATTGCCGGGCTTGGCGCATGCCGATGCGCTGGCGATGCGTGAGGCCATTCGCGCCGCCATTCGGCAAGAACTTTTGTGAACCAAGCCATAGACGGCCCAATTGACGTAACCTTGCAGGAAGGCGAGCGGCTGCATATCAGCGGCCTGTTCGTCGCTTTTGTTTCGGGTCTGCCTCAATTGCTGTTCCCATTGCTTGCTGCCGTTTTTGGCGCGCGAAAATCAGACAATCCTGCGCTGATCCCCATCATGGTCGCGGCTGTTCTGGCGCTCAGTTTATTCTTCCGCTGGCTAACATGGCTGCGTTTTCGCTATCATGTCGGTGACGATGATATCCGCATTGAAAAAGGCATATTGAACCGCACGGCCCGCTCCATTCCTTATGAACGCATTCAGGATGTGAGCATTCAGCAAAGGCCGCTGGCGCGTATCATGGGGCTGAGTGAGGTTAAGTTTGAAACCGGTGGTGGGGATGGTGATGATGCTAAGCTAAGTTTCGTTACTTTGGACGAAGCGAACCGGTTGCGCGCATTGGTACGTTCACGCAAGGCGGGCGTAGCGGTGGCGCAAGAGGTTCCAGGGATGGTCGAGTCCGAGGATACGGAAACTCTTTTCGAGATGGACGGTAAACGCGTCTTTATCCTTGGCCTCTATTCCTTTTCACTCGTTATATTTGCGGTTCTAGGCGGCTTTGCCCAGCAGTTTGATTTTCTGCTGCCGTTTGATTTTTGGGATTTGAAACGCTGGGCTGGTCTTGCTGAAGACAGCGGCGTGGGCGTCAGCACTATTAATGGCGTAGGTATGGCGGGACAATTGATCTTGGCCTTTGGGGCTTTCAGCAGCCTGATTTTCATTGGTTTGGCCACGGGTGTTGGGCGCACTTTCTTACGCGAACATGGGTTTCGCCTGACCCAATCGTCAAAGGGTTTCCGGCGGCGGCGCGGTCTTTTCACCCTAACCGATGTCGTGATGCCCACGCACCGAGTGCAGGCGGCGGTTGTACAGACTGGACCAATCCGAAAACGGCGTGGTTGGCACAGCCTGAAATTTGTGAGCCTTGCCCAGGATAGCAAGGAGGAAAGCAATTATGTCGCCGCGCCATTGGCCACGTTGGGTGAGGTATGGCGCATTGCGCAGGCCGCGGGGATTGACGCGCCGGATGGCGACGAACGGCTGCGCAAAGGAGCAAAACTGCACTGGTTAATCCAGCTGGCCCTGCTTGTACCGCCGTTATTGATTGCGATGGCGACACTGCTCATATTCGCAGACAGGCCCTTGGCGCCGACGCTGTTTTTGTCGTTGCTGTTGGTCATTACCGCATGCCTGTTTTGGTGTGACTGGCGCAAATATCGGTTCGGGCTGGATAATCAGCAATTATACCTGCGGCGCGGCTGGTGGCAGCAGCAATTGACGCTTGCGCCACAAGTGAAGGTGCAAAGCATAGAGATTGCGCAAGGGCCATTGGCACGGCGCTGCGGGCTGGCCTCGCTCAAATTTGGGATCGCAGGTGGCACGCTCGAAATGGTTGCCTTGCCGCTGTCGACGGCACAGGCAATCCGCGAGGCGGTTATGGAAAAGGTCGTAGAGGTCGATTATTCAGCGATCAATCAATCGCGTTAGCCACCTGCGTTTCAATCACGCTGCCATCATCCTTGCGCAGCGTCATCGTCACCTTTTTTGTTGCCCAATCAATGTCGATTTGCCCGAAGTTCGGGATGCCCCAAAATCCGCCTGTCCGGCGTGGGTCGGGTTCCCGTTCGCTGCCATCTCCTTTGCCAAAGGCGAAATTGAGCGAGCTGGATGTAAAATCCCATAATGGCTTGGACAGGCCGGGGGCATTGGTCTTGTAAAAACCACCGCTATGCCGGTCGCCGGTCAGGAAAATGGCGTTGTTCACGCCCTTTTGACCGAGCAACGCATATAAGCGATCGCGTTCTTTGGGAAAATTGGTCCAGCCTTCGAAATTATGCGCGTCGGTAATCACCTGAGTCGATGAAATGATGAAGCGCAATTCGGCAGGTTTTTCGAGTTCCTGCGCCAACCAATTCCATTGCGCTTGGCCCAATATTGTCGCGTTGGGATCCATGTTGGGAATGTACCAACCCAGCGTCGGGCCGGGGTCGCGATAGGTCATGGAGGCAAGGTCTGATCGGAAAAAGCGGCCATCGAGTATGATGAACTGCACGCGTTTGCCCTTCGGCCCCAATATGCGGCTTTCATAAACGCCGGGGCGGGATTTTACCTCGTCGGAGGAGCCCCAATAGGTTTCATAGGCTTTCTCTGCCCATTCCTTGAACGCAAATGCGCCGCCAGCGTCATTGGCGCCATAATCATGATCGTCCCACGCGGTCATCATCGGCACGCTGCGGCGGAAACGGTCGAACTCCGCGCGGCTGCTAAGCTTTTTATAGCTTGCGGCCAGCGTCGGGATATCGGCGCCATTGGTAGGCCTTGTGTCGCCATAGACATTGTCGCCAATCAGCAGAAAAGCCTGCGGATTTTGCGCGGCGATGACGTCCCAAAACTTCATGTCGCGATTTTCGTTGACGCAACTGCCAAAGGCGAAACGCGTGATCACCGTATCGGCCGCTAGAGAGGGGTTAGAGGCTGCCTTTGGTAATTTGGTGTCCAAGGTAGCGTAATAAGGTCGAAGTGCCTCCTGGGCGCTCTGTGGAGCAACTGGGGGCATATTAGAGGTCGACGTCACGCTGATGGCGCAGCCAGAGAGCAAAAGGGGGATAATCGGGAGGGCATATTTCATGGTCTGACCTTGCCTTTGATGAATAGCTGGACGGTCCCTTCCTCGTCGTTGAAGAGATTCGCGTCAATCCCGTAAACATGCGCCAAGTTTGCAGGCGTGATGACATCATCGACGCTGCCCTGCGCGAATAAACGGCCGGCATGCAGCAACACCAGATGGTCGGCAAAGCGCACCGCATATTGCAGATCATGCAGCACCGCGACGACGCCTTTTCCGGCTTCCGCCTGCCGTTGCAGCAAACTCAAAATGTCGAGCTGAAAGCCGGGATCAAGGTTCGCGAGTGGTTCATCCGCCAATATCCATTCGGGTTCACCTGCGAGCACGCGCGCCAGAAGAACACGGGCGCGTTCGCCACCCGATAGCTGCGTGACTGGACGATCGGCGAAGCCTTCGGTGGCGGTCGCCGACATCGCTGCCGATATCGCCCTGCGGTCGTTTGCGGATAGCCCCGCGCCGCGCATATGGGGAATGCGGCCAAGGGCAACCAAAGCCTCTGACGGTATCGCCCAATGCGTTTCTGCGCCTTGCGGCAAAAGGCCGATTTGGCGGGCGCGGGTGGTTGGAGGCATTTCGGTGATGCCTGCATCATGCAGGCTGACGGTGCCGGTTTGCGGTTTCAAAAGGCCAGCGAGACATGCGAGCAAGGTCGATTTGCCTGCGCCATTGGGCCCCAGAATGACGGTGAACTTTCCGACGTCAAACGTCGCGTCAATCCCTTCCAAAATGGGCTGATGTACATGAGCAAAACCAAGGTTGCGGACGGTCAAAGTCATACGGCACCCTTGCGATAACGCAGCAACAGCAACAAGAAAAACGGCGCGCCCAGCACCGCCATGGCAATGCCCAACCGCACTTCGCCCGGGCCAGGAACCAAACGGACAAGGCTATCCGCAGTCAGCGTCAGGATTGCGCCGCCCAAGGCGGAGGGCAGCAATATTTTCGATGGCTGCTCGCCATAGACAGCGCGGATGAGATGCGGGACGATGAGCCCGACAAAGCCGACCACACCCGACACCGCGACCGATGCGCCAACGGCAAGACCCACGCCTAGCACTATTACCCACTGTAGGCGTAACAGATTGATGCCAAGGCTTTTTGCGCCATTTTCGCCCAAGGTCAGCGCATCCAAGGCGCGGCCAGTGGAGAGCAATAAAGCGACACCCAGCGCCATGAACGGCAAGGCGGTCCAGACATCAGCCATCAACCGATCAGTCAGCGCGCCCATCAGCCAGTTGATGATTTCACTGGCAGCAAACGGGTTGGGCGCGATGCTGATGACAAAGGCGGTGAGTGCGCCCGCCAAGGTCGACAGCACCATGCCGCCCAGAATGAAGCCAATCGGTCCACCGCCGCGCGATATGGCGCGCAATAATAAAATACTCGCCCCTGCACCCAGCATTGCGCAAGCAAAAAGGCCGAAGGGCAGCAGGTTGAGCCCAAGGTAAATCGCACCGACGCCGCCCAATGCCGCGCTGGCCGACACGCCCAGCACCGTCGGGTCCGCCAGCGGATTGCGCAGATAGCCCTGTAATACCGCGCCCGAAAGCCCAAGCACTGCGCCAATGCAAAGCCCGAGCACCGCGCGGGGCAGGCGCAATTCTACGAATATCCAGCCATCGGCATTGTCCGCCGCCCAAGACATTGGCCAAATCCAAACCTTGCCCGCCATCAAGGACAGCAGAAAAGCAGCGAGCGTGAGGAGCAAGAGGAGCGATGTTAAGGCGCGGTTATTCATGGCCTATCCTTACCAAAGGACGCGCGGGTTTTCTTTAGTATCGCCGACACTTTGATAATCGTCGGACCACCGCAGAATAACAGCCTGTCGGGGAAGTCGACAATGCGGGTGCGTCCGCCCAAATGGCTGAGTAATTCCTGCCGTGCGCGCGTTTCACGGGCGTCGGAATCGCGGGCATTGGTGGGCATGAAGATCACCATTGGCGGGTTACGCATCAGCGTTTCTAACGGCAGCACACCCCATGAGGATAGGCCATATTGCGCGCTGGCGTTGCGAAAGCCGTGGCGCGCCAGCAATTCGTCCTGCAACGTGCCTTTACCCGCCACAAATCCGCCATTTTGCCAGATAATCGCCGAGACAAATGGTCCGGAAAATTGGGTGCTGGGTAGCGATTCCAGAATGTCGGAAATCAGCGCTTCTCCAGCATCTGTCCTGTCGAGTGCGGCGGCGATGGTTCGGATCTGTTGCACGTCGTCGGCGATCGTTGGCGCGACGCCCAGCGCGATCGTTTTAATGCCAGCGCGCGCGAGGACCGCATTGGCTCCGGATGATGCAAGGTTGCCCGTCAACACCAATTTAGGCCGCGCCAATAATAATTCCTCCGCGCTCATGCCCATGGCGGGCAATTGCCGTGCCCATGCCAAAGGTGCGGATGCGCTATCGGCGTCATGCGAATAGATGCTGACCGCGCTGACTTGGCCCGGCAATGCGATTTCGGCCAGAACGGCATCAATGCAAGGATTGTTGGACACAACACCATGCGGCGCGATGACCGGCGGGCGGGCGCAGCTGGCCAAGGCAAAAGCGGCAAAAAGGCACCAACCCAAGCGCATCAGAATTTGGCCCGCACGCCCATCGTCGCGTTCCGGCCAAAGCTGTTATAGCCCGCGACCACCGTATAGTCGGCATTAAGCAAATTATCGATGCGGCTATACAGCTCCAGCGCGTCGGTCACCGGCATCGACGCCCGAAGCCCGAATAAGGCATAGCCGTTGAGGCGCACATTGTTCGCGACATCGTCGAAGCTGTCGCCGACCCAGTATATGCTGCTGCCGACAGAAAGGCCAAAGGGCGTCTGCCAATCGGCGGTCAGGCTGGCATTATGCTGCGGGCGTAATGTCTGCTTTTTGCCGACATTTGCGCCTGCCGTGCGGTTGATGGCATCCACCAGCGTGTAGCTTGCTTGTATGTGAAAGTTCTCGATGGGCGTCAGGTTCAGGCCAGCCTCAAGTCCCTTCGACGTCACCTTATCGATATTTTCCGATTGGCCAGTGACCGATGAAAACGCGATCAGGTCGTTGCTGCGGCGGTTGAAATAGGTCGCGAAGATTTGGACGTTGTCGCCCAAAAATTGATGTTCCACGCCCAGATCGAAATTGCGCGCGGTTTCTGGCTTGAGGTCAGTATTGCCATAAGGCGGCTGCCCTTCGGTCAAGGTGGGGGCGCGAAACCCCTCACCATAAGTCGCGCGGAATATTGTCCGCCCATCATTGGGGGTAAAGGCCGCATTGCCGCCAAAGGTCGTTTGCCCGCCATAATCATCATAAATATCATGTCGCACGCCCGCCGTCAGCGTCAGGCCAGTCAGTGGACGCAGGATCATTTGGCTAAAGCCGCTGCCCAGATGGTTGCGGGCGATATCGGGCGCTGCACCTTCGAACGAGGTGCTGGCGAAGCTGCGTTCATATTCTGCGCCCGCGACCAAGGTCAGCGCATCGTTCAGGTCAAACGCCGCATGATATTCGGCGCGGTCAATTGCCCCGCGCACGTTGAAATTGTTGAAACTGAATACCACCGGATCGGTGCCAATTCGTTTTATATCGGTGCGCGCATAAGCAATCCGGTTTTGTAGGCGACCATCGAGCAAGTCGAAATTCGCGCCAACATAGCCGACAAATTGGCGGTTGCGCGATACGGGTAAGCCATTGGCGCCAACACCAAAGGCCGTGTCATACGCAACCGTGGCGCGGTTGTAATAGCTGCGGAAATCAAGGCTGAAGCCATCATGGATGTTCACCTTTAGCCGCGCGTTGCCCGTCAGATTGTCATAACCATCGCGTTCGGTGCCACCGGCCAGCGCCGAAATGCCGTCGCTGGTGACGAAAGAACCGCCGACGCTGCCTTCCAAAACGCCGCTGCTGCCGGCAATATTGGCGTTCACCCTTTGGGTATCGTAACTTCCATATTCCGCCCCCATGCGGGCTTCAAGGCCAGCCACCGGCGCAATGGATTGGACATTCACAACGCCGCCAATCGCTTGGCTGCCCCAAATGACGGAGTTTGGCCCGCGCAAGATTTCGACGCGGCCGATATTGCCCGTCATCAACGCGCCAAAGTCGAAAGCGCCATTGGGGCTGGAAAGATCGTTAATCCGGACGCCGTCGATGAGAACCAATGTCTGCGCGCTGCTCCCCCCGCGGATGAAGGCACTGCTCTGGCTACCCAGCCCGCCGCGCGTCGCGATGCTGACGCCTGGCACGGTCTTTAGCGCCTCTGCGATTGTGGCGCTCTGTAATTGGTCGAGCCGGTCGCGGTCGACAATGTCGATGGCTTGTCCGGTTTCAGAGCGCGGCTGGGCAAAGCCGCTGGCAGTGACGACAATTTCATCCTCTGCCGTTTGCGCAAAGGCCGTGAACGGCAGCATCGCAAGCGCGGCTGCCGCAGTTTTTAACAGGGTCACGGATATATCTCCTTCGCATGACGTCCAACAATATGTCGTCACGCGGAGGAAAACCCCGATTGCGCCAGTGTCCCGCAAGCACAAAGGACAAACCGCATTCAGGCAGGTCTCCTGGCTCCCGGGTCAATGCTCTTGCCCCGCCTTCCCAGTTTCACGGTCACCCGTTTTTCCAGTGGCATATGGAGCAAAAGCTCGCCGGTTACAGTTGCGGGAACAGCGCCGGATTTCCGCCGGCTTCCCTATTATCCACGCTCTCGCGCAGACCTGGTGCGTGTGGCGAGGTTAGGCGGCTTTTGGATATAGGTCAAGGGGCGGCGCGATGGCACGCTTAATGCCGCGTTTTGCCCGGGCGCTGCATGCCCCAAAATTGGGGGCCTTCGGGCACTTGCCAACTATGTTTGATGGCAAAGCCAAAGCTTTGGTACAAAGGGATATTATGTTCGTCGGCGGTTTCCAGATAGGCGGGCAGGCCATCCTGATCCGCGCGATCCAACCCTGCGCGGATCGCCGCGCCGCCAAATCCTTTGCCCTGAAAAGCGGGATCGCAACCGGCAAAATGCAAATACCAGACAGGTTCTTTCGGCAGATGCTTGTCAATCAGGTCGGAAATCTCCAACCCGCGCAAAATCGAGAAGCGCAGTTGCTGCACAAAGGGGATGAACAGCCGCGCGGTGTCCCATAAGGAATCGCGCGCTTGGCCGGGACCACGCCATAAGGTGACGGCTTCAATCCCATCGGTGCCAAACACCGCGCCTTTGCGATGTTCATCACGCAGGAACAGATGAAATGCTCCCACCAACCGCCGCGCACGCAATGCCGGATCGGGTATCACATAACTCCAACCGGACTCATTCTGGAACGCGCGCGCCAAAGTCTCGGCGATTTCCAGATTGTCGGTGGGCTTAAGTAGCTTCGCGTGCGGCAAGATTATCCCTTTGCCTGCGTCATGATCGGCAGGTTGCGGACGCGTTTGCCCGTTGCTGCGAACAAGGCATTGGCCAAGGCGGGCGCGGCAGGCGGAACGCCAGGTTCACCAATGCCGCCCATAGGCGCGCCGCTGTTCAGGAAATGGATATCCTGTAATAGCGGTGATTGCGCCATGGTCATCATCGGATAATCGCTGAGATTGCTTTGCTGCACTGCGCCTTTTTCCAGCGTGATCGCCTCGCCAATCGCCGCGGACAGACCCATGATCGTGCCGCCCTCAATCTGCGCCATAGCGGCGTCGGGATTTACGATGCTGCCTGCATCGACGACGGTGGTGACCTTATGCACATTGGGCATGCCATCTGCGCCAACCGAAGCCTCAATGACTTGGGCGACGATGGTTTTGAAGCTTTCAACCAAAGCGACGCCGCGTCCGTGTCCGGCCGGCAAGGGCGTGCCCCATCCACTGCGCGCGGCGGCTTCATCCAAGACGCGCAAATGCCGTGAACCTGCGGTCAGGTGATTGCGACGGAAAGTGACGGGATCTTCGCCCGCGGCATGCGCCAATTCGTCCATGAAGCTTTCATTGTAAAAGCCTTGTTGCGTCGAATTGACGGAGCGCCATGCGCCCGTATTCTGGTTCGAAACATGTGCAAAATGCCGACGTGATACGGCAGGCAGACTGTACGGAAATACGGTCTCGCTCTCGGCGCTTTCGGGCTGGGCATAATCATTGCGATAGGCCGCGATGCGTTTTTTGTCGGTTAGTGCCGCTGTCAAAACCGCTGAGCTTTGCGGGCGATATGCGCCTTGTGCGACTTCTTCCTCCCGGCTCCAGATCAGCTTCACCGGATAAGGCAATTGCATCGCAAGCTGCGTTACTTGTTCAACAATTTCCATATACATGGGCAAGCGGCGGCCAAAGCTGCCGCCGATGATCATGGGGTGGAAAGTGACATTATCGGCATCAAGGCCGGATACCTCGACGGCCAACATTTTGGTGGCCAGCGGATCCTGCATCCCGCCCCAAATGTCGAGCTTGCCGTCCTTATATTGCGCGGTGAGCGCGAAGGGCTCCATCATCGCATGGTGCAGGAACGGCACTTGATATTTGGCTTCTATCGGCTTTGCGCCAAGCCCTGCTTGCACATCACCTTCGCCCGCTTCGCCGTCGGCCTCGCCCTTGGCGATAATCGCGTCATGCGCCTGGAATATCGAAGCGGTAGAGACATCGGCATGGCCACCGTCGCTAAAGCTGGGTGCCAAAGCGCGCAGGCCGGAAATGGCTGGCCAATATCCTTTGGCGACAACGGCCACGGCATTGTCGAGTTTGATGACCTTCTCCACGCCCTTGATCGCCAAGGCAGGCGCGGTGTCGACAGATGTCAGCTTGCCGCCACGTACGGGCGCTGCTTGAATGGTGGCGACGCGCATGTTGGGAATCGCAAAATCCATGCCATATTGCGCGCTGCCGTCGACCTTAAAAGGAATATCAAGCCGCTGCATCGATTGCCGCATCAGGCGATATTGCGTGGGGTCTTTCAGCTTTGGTTCGTTGTCCAATGACAAGGTCGCTGCTTCTGCTGCAAGCTCCCCATAACGCAAAGACTGGCTTGATTTTGCGTGAATGACACGGCTGTCCTGCGTCGTCAGTTCGCCGACGGGTACATTTAGCCGCTTGGCTGCGGTTTCCATCAACGCAAGGCGCGTGGCTGCGCCAACCTTTTGAAAGGTTACTTGGCCTGTGAACCGCAAGGCGGTGGAACCACCGGTCATCTGCAGGTTCATTTGCCGCGCAAGGAAC
The DNA here is from genome assembly GCF_044239045.1 of Sphingorhabdus sp. GTDB lineage: Bacteria > Pseudomonadota > Alphaproteobacteria > Sphingomonadales > Sphingomonadaceae > Sphingorhabdus_B. The sequence continues at coordinate 21,239 of NZ_JBIICD010000001.1, read as the reverse complement.
GACAAAAAGGATTGCGGGATGCCGTTGATGATCGCTGGCTTGCCAGTCATGTCGGCGAGGAATCCGCGACCCAAGCCCACATTGGCAAAGGCGGGTTCGGCAGGCGCCGACACGACACGCACTTGTTCCCATGCCGCGTCCAGCTCTTCAGCCAGCATTTGCGCAAGGCCGGTGTTGGACCCCTGACCAATGTCGGTGTGCGGCGAATAAATGGTGATGACGTCGTCTTCGCTGATTTTCAGCCAAGTCGCAAAACTATGCTCACCTTCGCCAATGATGCGCGCCTTGGCGTCTTTAGCTGCGTTGCTATCGGCGATTGCAATGCCGAACAGGCCAGCGCCGACGACGGCGATACCGCCGATCAGAAAGGCACGGCGCTTGACGCCCTTGCGCTTGAGGGGCGCTTCGGGTGCGCTATCGATTGCGGAGTTATCGGCCATTAGACGGCTCCTTCAACGGCTTGCGCGGCCTGTCCGGTGGCGGCGCGAATGGCCTTGCGGATGCGCGGATAGGTGCCGCAGCGGCAAAGGTTGGTCATCGCTGCGTCAATTTGCGCATCGCTGGGGCGGCCGGTTTTTTCGATCAGCGCGACGGCGGCCATGATTTGTCCGGACTGACAATAGCCGCATTGCGGCACTTGCGCCGCTATCCAAGCCTGTTGCACCGCATGCAGCGTGCCATCGGCGGATTTTAACCCTTCAATCGTGGTAATGGATTTGCCTGCAACCTCGCTCACCGGAACGCTGCACGAACGGGTGGGTTCGCCATCGACATGCACGGTGCACGCGCCGCACGCCGCGACGCCGCAACCGAATTTTGTGCCGGTCAGGCCAAGTTCTTCCCGAATGACCCACAATAATGGGGTATCTGGTTCGGCGGACAGCGCGACTGCTTTGCCGTTGATTGACGTTTGAATTGCCATGCGAAGAAGCTCCTGTCCTTAGTTGCGTTTCATATAGCAACGCTCCTGTCACTTTGCTAGCGGGTAGCCATGCAAACGGGCAGTGCCAATCATGATCGCATTCTTGCCGCCGCGCTTGATTGGGCGGGCGCGCCAATGGCGATTGCGACGGTGGTCGAAACTTGGAAATCTGCGCCTTGCCCGACGGGTACCCATATGCTGGTCCGTGCCGACGGGCGGTTCGTGGGTTCGGTCTCGGGCGGCTGTGTTGAGGCGGATGTTCTGGAGCGCGCGCAAATGGTGTTAGCTGGCGCACCAGCGATGCTCAGGCGGTATGGCGTTGCCGATGATGCCGCATGGGATGTTGGCCTGCCTTGCGGCGGCGATATTGTGGTGTTGGTGCAGCCGGTTTCAGCGGAAGGCTTCCCCGAAAGCCTGTTTGCGGACATCGTCAGCGCGCGGGCCAAGGGGGCGACATTGGCCGTTGTGACCGACCTTGCCACGGGCCGCAGCGCCGTATCACAGGATGCGGCGGCGGAAGGATTTGTAAATGTCTATTATCCGCCCCGCCGTTTGTTGATTGTCGGCGCGGTGGAGATTGCGGCGGCATTATCGGCGATTGCGGTGTCGCAAGGCATAGACGTCACCTTATGCGACCCGCGCGGGCGGTTTTTGACCGCGGATCGTTTCCCCGGCGTGCGCCTGGATGACCGCTGGCCGGACGAAGCAGTGAAGTCCTTCGCGCCCGATAGCCGCAGCGCGATTGTAACCTTGAGCCATGATCCGAAGATTGATGACCCCGCTTTGATTGCGGCGTTGGCAAGTCCTGCGGCCTATGTGGCGGCCTTGGGTTCTGTCCGGTCGCATCAAGCGCGGCTATCGCGGTTGACTGCGGCGGGTGTCAGCGCGGAACAATGCGCGCGGATAGAGGGGCCAGCGGGCGTTGCGATTAACGCGATCAGCGCGCCGGAAATCGCGCTCTCGATTGCGGGCGGGATGATCCGCGCGTTTAATCACGGCCTGCGCTGATGGAGGCCAAGCAGGTCGCAATCATCATCCTTGCCGCCGGACATGCGCGGCGTTTTGGTTCGGATAAACTGATGGCGGATTTGGACGGTGCGCCGCTCGGGATACGCGCCGCGCGCAATTTGGCCGGCATCGACGCGGCAGCGCATTTTGCGGTGTGTCAGCCGGGGGCAGCGATAGCGCCGCATTATGCAGATTTGGGCTATGATATCGTTGAAAATCCCAATGCCGATCTAGGCCTGTCGGCTTCACTCCATCTCGCGGTCGGGGCGGCTGCGAAGACGAAGGCGCAAGCCTTGCTGATTGTGCTGGCCGATATGCCGTTCCTTGTCGCATCGCATATCGACGCGCTGATCGCGGCGTGCGACTATGACATCATTGCGTCGGTGGACGGCGGCCAATCGATGCCGCCCGCGATTTTTCCGCGGTCCACTTGGCCGTTGCTCTTGGACACAAAGGGCGATGCTGGCGCGCGGATCATCTTGTCTCAGGCCCGCAATTTGGCCGCGCCCATCGGCAGTTTGCGCGATATAGACACGCCAGATGATTTGGCCGCTTCAAAATCGCTGCCGCTTGGCATAGACCACGCATTATGAACCAACATTCCGCTCGCCCCGCGATTGAAGCCGCCTTGCGCAACCCCAATCTGATGACGGCCGCTGTGGCGTTGTCGGAAAACCGGTTGGAAGATGCCGAACCGTTATTGCGCGGGCATTTGCGCGATGCGCCAACGGATGTGGCGGCGATCCGCATGATGGCCGAACTGGCCGCGCGCGTTGGCCGGTTAAAAGATAGCGAGGCTTTGTTGCGCCGCGCATTGGAACTGACGCCGGATTTCGGCGCGGCGCGGGCCAATTTGGCGACAGTGCTCTATAAACAAAACCGCTTTCCAGAAGCGCTGGAGCATCTCAACGCCGTTTTGGCCGAAGGCGGTGACAATCCCGTCCAACAAAATCTAAAAGCCGCAGCGCTTGGTCGGATTGGTGGCTATGAAGAGGCTGTCGCGCTGTATCAGGAGCTAACCGCGCGTTTCCCCGAGCATGCGAAATTATGGATGAGCTATGGCCATATGCTCAAGACGGTGGGCAAGCAGGACGAGTGCATTGCGGCCTATCGGCGCGCTCTGGCGGTGGAGCCTACTTTGGGTGAAGTCTATTGGAGCCTCGCCAATTTAAAAACGGTCAGCTTCTCTGAGGATGACGTCGCCGATATGGACAGGGCTTTGACGACGCCAGGGCTTGGCAAGGAGGATGCATATCATCTTCATTTCGCACTGGGCAAAGCGATGGAGGATCGCGCCGACCATGATGCGGCATTCGCGCATTATGCCAAGGCGAACGCGCTGCGCAATGCCGAGCTAGAATATGATCCGCAGTCGGTGCGCACGCAGGTCGATAATGTCATCGCGACAACCACGCCGGAATTTTGGCGCGCCCGCGCCGGGCAGGGACATGATGCGCCCGACCCGATTTTCATCATTGGCATGCCGCGCGCGGGTTCCACGTTGATTGAACAAATCCTTGCCAGCCATTCGATGGTAGAAGGCACCATGGAGTTGCCGGATATTCCGGCAATGGCGATACGCGAAGGCCGCGACACGGGCTGGGTTGACGCGTTGCGCGGATTTAGCGCGCAGGACGCCGAGCGGCTGGGTGCTGAATTTATCGAACGCACCCGCATCCAGCGCAAAACCGATAAGCCGTTCTTCATCGACAAATTGCCTAACAACTGGAATTACGTCGCTTTCATCCGGCTCATCCTGCCCAATGCCAAAATAATCGATGCGCGGCGGCACCCGCTCGATTGCTGTTTTTCCAATTATCGGCAGCATTTCGCAAAGGGGCAGGCGTTTAGTTATGACCTTTTCCATATGGGGCAATATTATGCCGATTATGTACGCTTAATGGCGCATGTCGACGCCGTTGCGCCGGGGCATGTCTATCGCGTCATTCATGAACAATTACTGGAGAATCCAGAACGCGAAATTCGCGGGCTATTAGATTATTTGGGCCTTCCGTTTGAAGATAATTGTTTGAATTTCCATCAAAACACACGCGCGGTTCGGACGGCGTCTAGCGAGCAAGTGCGTCGTCCCATCAACCGCGATGGCGTGGATCAATGGAAGCCTTATGCGGCGCATCTGGAGCCATTGAAGCGCGCATTAGGCGGGTTGTGGGAGACATATCCTGCCATATCATAGTTGCCGCGATGCAACAGTATGAACTAAAATAATGCGTAATCAGACTATAGGGCGATTAGACATTGCGTGCCTGCGCGTTTAGGAGCCTATTTGTATCAAATTAACCAAGAGGGGGTAATTGTGCGTAAACTAAATCATCGGACCAAAGTCCGCACGGCTATGGCCGCATTGCTGACATCAACTGCTTTTGGCGTTGCCGTTCCTGCAATGGCGCAGGATGCAGCTGACACGGACAGCGACGTCATCGTTGTGACCGCGCAAAAGCGCGAACAGAATTTGCAAGACGTGCCAATCGCGATCAACGCCATCGGCAATGAAAAGCTGGACCAATTGCAGGTCAGCGAATTGCAGGATATCATAAAATTCCTGCCATCGGTGACTATTCAGCAAGGCGGACCCGGCTTCGCGCAGGTGTACTTCCGCGGTGTAGCCTCGGGTGAGAATGCCAACCACTCGGCTTCGCTGCCCACGGTCGGCACCTATCTTGACGAAATGCCGATCACGACCATTCAAGGTGCGCTCGATCTGCATGCCTATGACCTTGCACGCGTTGAGGCGCTTGCTGGACCACAGGGTACTTTATATGGTGCAAGCTCGATGGCCGGCACATTGAAGCTGGTTACCAACGCACCTGATCCTTCGGGTTTCTACGGTAGCGCTGGCGTCGAGCTAAACACTGTGGCGCATGGTGATTTCGGATCGATTTACGAAGGCTTTGTCAACGTGCCGATCGCCGAAGGTGCGGCCGCGCGTCTGGTTGGCTGGTATCGCGACGATGGCGGTTATATCGACAATATTGCGGGTAGCCGTACATATGCCTCATCAGGCATTCGCCAAAGCAACGCGGCGTTGGTCGAAGAAAACTATAATGACGCCGAAACCTATGGTGCGCGTTTGGCGCTGGGCATTGACCTTGATGACAATTGGACGATTAAGTCCACAGTGATGGGGCAAGTCCAGAATACGCAAGGAAGCTACTCGCAAGAACGTTCGGGGCAGACCAAGAAGGATCTGCAGACCGTTCAGTACAACCCAGAAGGCAGCCGTGATAAATGGATCCAGGCGGCGCTGACGGTTGAAGGCACGATTGGTAATTGGGATGTGACTGCGACCGGTGGCCATTTGCGCCGTAAGACAGAAACGCAGTCCGATTATTCGGATTATGCGTATTTCTATGATGCGCTGTCCGGTTACGGTGCCTATTTTTACGATAATGCCGACAATCTTGTGAACCCGAACCAATATATTCAAGGCATTGACCGCTATAAGAGAAGCTTTGGTGAATTGCGGGTTGCAAGCCCTGCCGACGCACCTTTGCGCTTCATCGGTGGTCTGTTTGCACAGCGCCAGTCGCACAATATCGAACAAAATTACATCATCGATAATATTGCCGATTCCATCACCGTGACGGGAACCGACAGCAATATCTGGTTGACCAAGCAGTTACGCGTTGACCGCGATTATGCGGCCTTTGGTGAACTGACATATGATTTGACCGAGAAGCTCTCACTGACCGGTGGTTTGCGTTATTATAAGTTCGACAACTCATTGCAGGGATTCTTCGGATTTTCTAACGGCTATTCTAGCAAAACTGGTGAAGCTGCCTGCCTCAACACCAACGGCACAACGCGGCGCGCCAATCCGGCGGGAACGCCTGTGCCAATCATTGTTGATGGCAGCCCTTGCACCAATGTCGACAAATCGACTTCGGAAACTGGATTTATCCATAAGTTGAACGCAACTTATAAACTCTCCGATGACGCGCTCGTTTATGCGACATGGTCACGCGGTTTCCGTCCAGGCGGGATCAACCGTCGCGGTACCTTGCCACCTTATGGTTCGGACAAGCTCGACAACTATGAATTGGGCTGGAAAACGACATTTGGTGCGTTCCGTTGGAATGGTGCCATCTTCCAGAAGGATTGGAATAATATTCAACTATCATTCCTTGGCGCCAACGGCCTGACTGAAATCCGCAATGCTGGTGTGGCCCGAATTCGAGGTATCGAGATGGATACTGGTTACCGCGCTGGTGGTTTCACCTTGAACGCTGGATTTAGTTATACTGATGGCGAAATTCGGCGAGATTTTTGTAAGATCGCCAATGCAACTTTTGATTGCACGACAGCCGGAAATGAGTTGTTCGCGGCGGCTGGGTCTCGCCTTCCTGTGATTGCCAAATTTAAGGGCAATGCAATTGCACGTTACGAATTCCCGGTCGCTGATTGGGATGGCCATGTGCAGTTTGCGGTCAATCACACGGGTGGTCGCCGCAGCGATTTGCGACCAGCGCAGAATGCCATCAAGGGCAATCTAGATGCATATACCACGGCTGACTTCTCCATTGGCGTGAAGAGCGACATATGGGCGATTGAGGCATTTGCTACAAACTTGTTCGATACACGCGGTGTGGTGAACACGGGTGTCCAGTGCGTCGAAACGGTCTGCGGCACGGGTGTCACGGCGTCAACGCCAACTGGCGGCGCGTTTTATGATATGGTCATCAAACCACGCGTCATCGGTCTGAAGTTCTCGCGCGATTTTTAACGATTGTTCACTTTTCTTCGCAGAGAAAATTTGTAGTAAGAAAAGTGAAATATCGTCACGAAGCGCGTGACACATAGTTTGTCGCCAAAGGCGATAGAAACAGTTTGTCGCCAAAGGCGACAGGGGGAGGAAGCCGGATCTGAAAAGGTCCGGCTTTTTCGTTACCCTTAAGCGAATATCCGTTTGAACAGGCTGCGGTCGGCGAGGACTTCTGCCGCGCAATTATGCCCCGGAGCGCCAGTCACGCCGCCGCCGGGATGGCTGCCTGCGCCGCACATATACAGGCCCTTTAACGGCCCGCGATAGGCGCCATGGCCCAAGATCGGCCGTGCCGACCATAATTGGTCAAGGCTCATATTACCATGCATGATGTCGCCGCTGACCAATCCGAATTTCCGCTCTAGCCCTTTGGGGCTGAGGATTTGACGGCCCAAAACAGACGCGCGGAAGCCAGGGGCATAGGCCTCCACTGTGCTGATGATATCGTCGGCGGCCTTGTCTTCTTCGGCGTCCCAATCGCGGGGCGAGCCATCGGCGTTGTTCGGCAGTTCAGGCGCAAATTGCTGGCAGAACAGGCTGGCGACATGCTGCCCTGTGGGCGCGAGGCTGTCATCGACGGTGGACGGGATGAGGATTTCGACGATGGGCTTTTGCGACCAGCCATCACGCTTCGCATCCAAAAAGGCGCGGTCCATATAATCCAATGTTGGCGCGATGATGATGCCCGATTGGTGGTGCTCGCCAGCTTCGGGCAAACAGGAGAATTTGGGCAGTTCGGACAAAGCCACGTTCATCCGGAACGTGCCGCTACCCGCCTTAAAGCCCTTCACGCGGCGTTTGAACTCGGGTTTCAGGTCGGCATCGTCAAATAGGCGTTCGTAGAGGAGCTTTGGCCCGACGTTGGAAATCACGCGGTCGGCGACGATTTCCTCGCCGCTTTCCAAGCGGACGCCCGCAACTTTTTCGCCATCAACCAACACGCGCGATACGGGCGCTTCCAAGCTGATTTCGACGCCCAAATCGCGGCATACCTTGGCCATGATCTGCGTGATGGCGCCCATGCCACCTATGCTGTGGCCCCAAGCGCCCTTATTGCCATTCACTTCGCCAAAGACATGGTGCAGCAACACATAAGCGCTACCGGGCGTATCGGGGCTGGCATAATTGCCCACAACCGCATCGAAACCGAAGGCAGCCTTGACCGCTTCGCTTTCGAACCAGCTATCCAAGAAGCTGCGCGCCGATTTGGTGAACAGTTCGAGCACATCACGTTGTTGCGACAGGTTGAGCTTCATCAGCCCGCGGCCCTGCACGGCGGCATCAATGAGCGTTTTTAGGCCATCGCCGACATTGGGCGGCGAACGCAACGCAAGATCGCGCAAGACGTCGGCGACACCTTCCAACATGTCATAATATTGCGGCAAAACCGCCGCATCATGCTTTGAAAAGCGCGCAAATTCGGCCTGCGTGCGCTCTAACCCGCCGCCGAGTTTCAGATAACCGCCATCTTCTTGCGGCAGAAAATTGGAGATGGGCCGTTCAATGACGCGGTAGCCATGGTCCACCAGCTTCATATCAGCAATCACCTTGGGCTGAAGCAGGCTGACGGTGTAGCTGGCGACCGAATTGCGGAAACCGGGGTGGAATTCTTCGGTCACCGCCGCGCCGCCGACGACATCGCGGCGCTCGACGATGCGGACCTTCAGGCCCGCGCGGGCCAGATAAAAGGCGCAGACAAGGCCATTATGGCCAGCGCCAATGATGAGGGCGTCATATTTTTGTGTCATTTTTTGCTCCAACCCGATGCCGGGCGTTGTTCGAGGCGGGCCTCGGGAATGATGTTGCGGATTTGGCGGCAGAAGCTTTTCAGGCATACTTCCTTGTCGGACAGCGGCCCCATAGAGAAGCTGCGGCTCGCCATGCCTTGCTGCACGCGGGTGATGAGGACGGTGTCCTCGGCATTGACTTGCCGGTTGATCCGCCAGTTGAGGTAACGCGCGGCGCGCATTTCACGGCGCCATTCATAATCAGGTGCGTCAGGCAGGACATAGCTGATTTCCCGGATGACGCAGCTGTCGGGCCCCGTGGGCAACCATTGCATGAAATCCACTTGGTCAGGATAAATGTCAAAGGCGACCGAGGGCCATAGCTTGAAATAGAGCCAGCGTTTCTGATTGGCGGCGGGCAAATGCGGTACAGGTGGCAGCAGGTTTTGATAGGCGCGTTCAGACCAATTGGCCGATGGCCGATCGACAAGGTCGCCCCACATGCGGTCAACATGCGGTTCCGCCTCAACGCCATAGCTTTTGCCGAACAAGCGCGTGAGGCCGGGATGCGCGACGGGAATGTGCAAGCCATCGGAATAATTGTCGCCAACATTTTTCCAATTCACCGCGCGTGGGCGCATGGTGACGCGGCCAAGCGCCTGCAATTCTTCAAACCGATAGGGCGCGACTTGCGCCTCATAAGGTGTCATCATTTCTGCGACCGAAGGCTCGCCGCTTTCCAGACGGACGAAGATAAACCCGCGCCAGATTTCCATGTCGACGGGCACAAGGCCAGCCTTATCCTTGTCGAGCGTTGGGTAAGAGGCGCTGTCGGGAACGCCGGTTAAACGGCCATCGAGATCATAGGTCCATGCGTGATAGGGGCAGACCAATTTCTTGGCGCAGCCGCCGGAACCATCGACCAAGCGGCTGCCCCGGTGGCGGCAGACATTGGTGAACGCGCGCAGCACTTGGTCTGTTCCGCGCACGACAATGACGCTTTCATTGATATAATCGAGGCTGTGCCAGTCGCCCACATTGGGAACATCGCTGACATGGCACACCACTTGCCAGGATGGGCGGAAGATGCGGTCTACCTCAAGCGCGGCGAATTCGGGATCATCATAGGTCCAAGCCGGCAGGCTCCAACCTTCCAATTGATCATGCGATGTATCTAAGCCTGATTCGGACATCTTGCTCCCCTTGTTATACGAGTGTATAACAAGGTCATGCAATTGCGACAAGTCTTCACCCGAGAAAGCGCCGACACGCGCCGCGATGCGTTGATTGCGGCGACGGCGCGTTGCCTATCTACGCGCGGTGCGCAGGGGACGTCAGTGCGCGCCATTTGCGTGGAGGCGGGGGTTTCGGCGGGTTTGCTGCGGCATTATTTCGACGGCATTGATGCGCTGGTGGCCGCAACCTATCGTGCAACCGGCGCGCGGGTCGCAGCCGCGTTACATGCGGCGGTGGATGCCGTGCCCGCCGATAACCCGCGTGGTCGGTTGCTCGCCTTTGTCACCGCAAGTTTCCGCGCGCCGATTGCCGATCCGGAGCTGCTCGCGACATGGCTGGCGTTTTGGAGCCTGTCGCGCACCGTGCCTGCCATAGGCGCAATCCATGATGAGATTTATGCGGAAAACCGGCAGGATATGGAACGCCTGATCCTCGCCTGTCCAAACGCGCCAGTTGATGCGCGGTTAGCTGCCGTGGCGCTGACCGCTTTAGTCGACGGTCTGTGGCTTGAATTGAGCTTGGGCAATGCACCTTTCAGCGTCGATGAGGCTGAGGCTTTGGCCGAAAAGTGGCTGGATAGTTTTATTTAGGCGCCTGTCACAGCGCTGCAACAGCATTTGATTAGCGCATATTGCGCAGCGTTGTTACGATGCGGCACAGGGATTGCTGGAAACGCAAAAGGGGAAACCGGTCATGTCATTTATAGTCAATCGCCGTCAACTGATGGCGACCGCGGGATTTGGTATTGGCGGGCTGATGCTTCCGGGTGGCGCGGCCATGGCGCAGACATTGCTTGGGCTCACCGGATTTACCCACAATGTTGCCAGCGGTGAGCCGGGGCCGGACTCGGTGCTATTGTGGACACGTTATGTAAACCCGACTGGCGGCGCTTCAAAAGTGCGCGTCGAGATTTCCGAAAGTCAGGACTTTACCAAGATTGCGGGCGGCGGCGAAATGGTCACTGGACCATGGCGCGACCATACGGTCAAAATCACCGTGGACAAGCTAGCGCCCGGTAAATGGCACTGGTTCCGTTTCATCGCGCCTGATGGCAGCATCTCGCCTATTGGCCGCACTAAGACCTTGCCCGTGGGCAAAGCAGCCAAGTTTAACATCGCGATATTCTCCTGCTCTAATCTGGGCTTCGGTGAGTTCAACGCTTATGGCCATGCTGCCGCGCGCAATGACATTGATCTTGTCCTGCACATGGGTGATTATATCTATGAATATGGCCGTGGCGGCTATGATGGCGGCGCGAAATTTGCCGCGCGTATTTTCCCCGCCGATGAAATCCTGACGCTGGCGGATTACCGTTTGCGCTATGCCAGCTATCGTTCGGATAAGCAGTTGCAGGCGCTGCACGCCAATTTCCCGATGATCGCCAATACCGACGATCATGAAAGCGCCAATGACAGCTGGGAAGGCGGCGCACAAAACCATAGCGTGGATGAAGGTGATTGGAGTTCCCGGCGCAATGCCGCGATGCAAGTATGGCGCGAATGGTTGCCCGTCGGTGAGCAGCCGTGGAAGGAATATCCGATTGGCGACCTTGCGACATATTACCGCACAGACACGCGCGCGGTCGCCCGATCCAAGCCTTATGCTTATGGTGACCTGCTGCGTTCAGGCGATCCTGCAAAGGTACTTTCCGAATATCGCGATAGCGCATGGCGCGATCCGTCCATGACGATGTTGGGTAGCGAACAAGAGGCTTGGTTGTCGCGCGCGATTGGCCGCAACAATGCTACATGGGCGGTGCTGGGTTCCGCCACCAATATGGGCTATAACTATACGCCGGAGAGCGGGATGGATTGGGTCCCCCAATTTGCGCCTGAACGTACTAAAAACTATGTGCGGCAGGGCATCGCTGCGACAAAGGCAGGCTTGCCTTATAATCTCGACAATTGGGGCGGTTACCCAGCGGCACGGTCGCGTTTGCTAGCGGCGGCGCAACGTGCGGACGCAAACCTGGTCGTTGTAACGGGTGATAGCCACAATGGCTGGGCCTATGACTTGCCCGAAGGCGGAAAGCCGGCCGGCGTGGAATTTGGCGGTCACAGCGTCTCGTCACCTGGCTTTGAAAGCGCAATTCCGTTCACTGCGCCGGCCGATGTCGCACGCAGCTTGCTTGGCACCAGCAAACAAGAATTGCGCTGGGTCGATACCTCCAACCGCGGTTACATGCATTTGTCGCTGACCCCGCAGGCGGCAACCAATGAATGGGTGTTTATGCAAACGGTCAAGGATGTGTCGCTCGCCACCAAGACGGGCCATAAAATGAAAGTGCGCCCGGGTCGGAATATATTGGAGCAAGCATAAGCTTTGCTTTTAACCGATCAGTTAAATCGCCTTGATTTCTTGCCATCCCTCACGCCATAGATAAGGTAATGGCGTGAGGAGAGAATGACATGCAAATGGCCGGGCTTGGATATAGCGAAGAACAGATCGAGCTGCTGGATGTAGCCACGAGCTTTTGCCGCGATAAATCCCCTATCGACCGCGTGCGCAAGTTGATGGACAGCGATTTGGGCTATGACGCCGATGTCTGGGCCGAAATGGCGGCTTTAGGTTGGACCGCAATATCGATACCCGAGGCGCATGGCGGCGTTGGCTTGACGCTCGCGGAGGTTGTGCCGGTGGTAGAACAAATGGGCCGGCACTTGATGGCATCGCCCTTAATATCGTCGACCTTGGCGGCGCAGGCGCTGATCATGGGGGGCAATGCGCAGCAAAAGTCCGCTTGGTTGCCCAAGCTTGCCGAGGGTGCAATCGGCACACTGGCTTTGTCCGAAGCGCATGGCGACTGGGATCTGCAGAATATTACAGCGACGGCAAAGCACGAGGGTGACACGGTGCATCTGTCTGGTGAAAAGCTTTTTGCCTTATGGGCCGAGAGCGCCGATATTGTCATTGCGTCGGTGCAGTTGGATGGCAAGCCAGCCTTGGTCTTGTTGACCGCCGAAGATGTCAAAGGACGCTTACGCCGCGAAGCGATTATAGACGAAACCAAGCGCAGTTTTGCATTGTCGCTGGATGGCTTGGCCGTTTCGCGCGCCGCATTGCTAGAGGTCGATCGTGCGACATCCACCTTGGCGCATATCGAACAGGTCGCCAACCTGCTGCAAAGTGCAGAAATGTGCGGTGGGTCGCAAAGCGTGATCGATTATACCGTCAGCTATCTGCAAACGCGCAAGCAGTTTGGTAAGCTCATCGGCGAATATCAGGCACTGAAGCATCCGACGGTCGACGCTTATGTCGAATATGAAAAGGCGCGGTCGCATTTATATAGCGCTGCCAACAGTTTCAGTGACCAAGGCATTGGCGAAATCGCCGTCCGCATGGCGAAGGCGGCGGCGGACGCAACCTATAGCTTTGCCGCGGACCGGGCCATTCAATTTCATGGCGGCTTTGGCTTTACCCATGATTGCGACGCTGGCCTTCATCGCCGCGCCGCGATTTTTCATGCGTCACAATTTGGTGATGCGGCATGGCAACGCGCAAAGCTTGCCCCTTTGCTGCTCGGGTGAATGGGCGTTAGGATATTCTCATGAGCGGACTGCAGGAGCTTGATGCCAAGGCGTTGCATGAGATTATGCAGCCCTTGAATATCATCCGGCTTTCCTGTGGGAATATTCGCGCCCGCATGGCTGGCTATTCGGCTGAAGATGCAGAATATCTGATCGCGAAGCTGATGCGTATAGAGGAGCAAGTGGTCCGTGCTACTGAGCTTTTGCAGGATCTGAAGACGCGCAATGAAGATGGTACATCAGTTGAAGACGTCTAACGGGACATTTGCATGTACGGCATGATCCATCGCGCCATGCGGCAAATGGTGCAGGAGGAGTTAGGCGAGGAAGCTTGGCTTGCGCTTGAACAAAAATTAGAAATAGGCCCCACCGAGTTACTGACCGGCATGGTCTATGACGATGCACTTACGCTGGAAATTGTTGCTGAAGCGGCGGCCAGGTTAAACCTTTCGGTAGACCAAACTCTGGAGGCATTCGGCCAATATTGGGTGCGCTTTGCCGGACAAGGATCCTTATCCTCCATCATGAATTTTACGGGCCAAAATCTGGCAAGTTTCATTGCCAATCTTGATCGTCTACACCTTGCTGTGGGCTCTGCTATGCCAGGCGCCCGGCTACCTGCCTTTGCTACGCTGGAGAGCGCGCCCGGCCATCTTGTCATGGAATATCGTTCGGATCGCGTGGGTATGGAGCCGTTTGTGAAGGGATTGCTTCAAGGGTTAATGGATCGCTTTGATGCCTGCGGCGAAATTGACGTCGTGCATCGGGGAGAGAAGTCTATCCTTTTCGATATTCGATATCAGGATAAAGACTGAACCATGCTATTAAGCTTTTCCGAAAAGCAAATTGGCGCTTTGATACCTGCGTTCCTGCATATTGATCAGCAGTTGAATATATCAGCCATGGGGCCAGGCATAATGCGGCACTTGCCGCATGTCCGTATTGGAATGCCTTGCGCTGAAGCCTTTAACATCGTGAACTACGACACCGCGCAGTTTTTTCAGGAGGGCGTGAACGTCCAACCGGTTAGCTTGATTGCGCGGGACAGTGATGTGCATTTAAGCGGTGCCGCCATTTTCCATGAAGCGGGATGCTTGCTTGCGGTTCGATTTGCCATAACTGAGGAAATGTTTGCCGATAGTTCGATGGACCTTAGCGACTTTGGTCATGCTGATCCGGTTATCCTCAGCACCATGTTGATTGTCCTGCAGCGGGCCATGTTGGAAGAATCGCAAGCCAACGCGATTGAGCTTGCGCATGAACGCCAACGCAGCACCGACCTGTTGGAGCGCACGAGCCGGGTCGCGGGATATATGGCGCATGATTTCAACAATCTCCTGTCTGTAATCCGTTTGAATACGGATCGTCTGTCGCGTCAGTTCGGCAAGAACGAAAAAATTGGGAAGCTTGCCGAAATCATTCAGGAAATGGCCGCTCGTGGGTCAGAGATAACACAATCGCTGATGACCCTGTCGCTTCAGCGTACCGATACGCGGCAACCCTTATCGGTAGATCAAGTGATTACGGAGAACATGGGGGTGTTGGACAGTGTGGTGGGGCCAAATATCACATTGAAGCTCAATCTCGATGCCGGTGACCGCAAATGTGTTGTCAGTTACAGTGACTTTCTTAATGCCCTTATCAATCTGTTGATTAATGCGCGTGAAGCCATGCCTATGGGCGGACAAATTGCATTGTCTAGCTCAGTCGGGGTTGGTCTTATCAAAGGCGACGGCGACACTGATGCGGACATGGTGCAGTCCGGTTCCTATGTCGCCATTCACATAGCGGATACGGGTGCTGGCATGAGTGATGCCTTGCTATCGCGTGCCTTTGAACCGCAATTTTCGTCAAAGCCGAATGGGACGGGCCTTGGCCTTGCCTCGGTACGCAATTTTGCCCTCGAAATGGGCGGTGATGTCTGGTTGGAGTCTGTCGAGGGTAAAGGAACTACGGCCTATCTGCATCTGCCCGTTGTAAGGACAGTTGCTCCGTTGGTTGCAGCAGATTCCGGGCCTGCGCATGCGGGCATGCCGGATGCACTTGGCAAGCAAAGGATATTGCTAGTCGAAGATGAACCTTATGCACTTGAGGCGCTGGTCGAAATGTTGGAGGCGGAGGGCTACGCCGTGACACCCTGTGCATCGGGTGAAGAGGCGTTGATCGCTTTAGGGCAAGATGCATATGATGTCTTGCTAACCGATGTCGTTATGCCCGGGCAAAATGGCACCGAGGTTGCGCGGGATGCCTGCATCGCTCAACCGTCTATCAAGGTCATTTTGATGAGCGGCTATGTGCCGGATTCGGCTGCGTTCCAGCCGGGGTGGTTATTTTTGCACAAACCCATGGAGAGTGCCAAATTGCTTAAACTCATTTCCGCATGACACGCCAAGATTTGCAGATTTGCAGATGTGCAGCATGCCATTTATCCGATTTGTGGCTGCAATTTCCAAGCCGTTTCCAAATAACGCTGCATCGCAATAGCGGTGTGGGGTTCAAGCTTTAGCAATTTGCGGCGCTTGTCGTTGGGGTCGGTCCATCGCCGGACGAGGCCCGCTTCCACTAGATTATTGATATGACGCAACGCCGTGCTGAGTGGTACATGTGTGGAGGCCGATGCGCTGGACGCCGGCACCGCTTCGCCGCGTAAAGTGGCATCGGTAATATCCAGCAATATTTCCCACGACGGCCCCATTAGCACTGCCGGGTCAAAAAATTTATATTTGTTATGCTGGAATTTTAACAGCATGCTGGTGAATGCCTGAAGATCTTCTTCCGTTGGCCTACTGCCCTGATTTGAGGCGCGGTCGCGCGAGGCTGGCGGATCAATCCGCGTCGTGAGGGTCGTGATCTGGAAGCGGTAGGCCGTCGCAAAATAATGTGCGGATGCCCGGCGTAATGCGTCGGCCAGTTGCTCCGCCGACACGGGCTTACTAAGCAAATCTGACGCTTGCGCCTGCATCGCCTTGGTCGCAACCTGCAAACTCGAATGCCCCGTTAAGACTAAGGTAACTATAGGTCTATTTGGCGAGAAGCGTTGGGAAATCTCGGACAATAAGGACATGCCATCCATAGTCGGCATTTCAAGGTCCGTAATCACAATGCCGATGTCTGGCGACTCCACGATTTGTTGCAATGCGTCGGGCGCGCTGGCGGCGGATTTGGCGGTGTAACCCAAATTTTCTAAGGCATCGCAATATTCATCGCGACAGGCTGGATCATCATCGACCACTAGGACGGTGCAGGTCATGGATGCCTTGCTACGCGCTATTTCACGGTCCGAGCTGTTGACGTGCATCACATTTCCTGACGCCTGAAATTGATTTCAGGCTACTGCTGACAGCGCCTGTTATTATGCTTTGTCTGTCATTTTGCCTCTGGCGTCAACCAATTGATGATTAACGCCATTTTTACAAATTAGCACATATTTATGGACCAAATATGACTGTCCGTAGCGGCGCCATGCGGGGCATGGCCCGATGGTTTCAGCGCGGTTGGTTCCGTTCGGGCGGAATGGCCTGCGCACCGGGCCGGCGAGGGTCTGCGGCACCTAAGAAAAGACCGTTTTCGATCATGATAGATTGCGCGCTGCCCATCGTTTCGTCGGAGGTGATGCTGTGCCCCATGGATTTAAGGATGTTGACCGTATCGGGATTGAAGTTTGGCTCAACGCGCAATTTATCGCTGGTGTCCTGATAAATGCGGGGCTGATGAGTGGCTTCTTCGACATTGAGATTGAAATCGACGACGTTGACGATCACTTGCATGACCGTATTGATGATCGTGCTGCCGCCCGGCGTGCCGGTTACGACCCAAGGCTTTCCATTTTTCATCACAATTGTCGGCATCATTGTCGATAGCATCCGTTTCCCCGGAGCCATCGCATTGGGGGGTGGTGGCAAGCCGTCACGCAGGGCTTTTGCCGCTTGTGCGTGCGAGAAGTTATTCATCTGATTGTTGAGCAACACCCCAGTTCCAGCGATCATCACACCTGAACCGAAATCGGCGCCCAAAGTGTAGGTCGTTGACACCACATTGCCCTGCGCGTCCGCCACCGAGAAATGGGTAGTAGATGGGCTTTCAAATTTAAATGGGTCCCCCACACCCATTTGTGCGACTGGCTTGGCCTTATCTGGATCGATACGTTCAGCACGTGCGCGCGCATAAGCTTTTGAAATAAAGCCTTGGATCGGTGCGGTTACGAAATCGGTATCTCCCAACAGGGCGTAGCGATCAGAATATCCCAGCTTCATAGCTTCGGCCATGATGTGAAGAGACTTTGCCGAACCAGCGCCGTTCCGTTTTAGATCAAAATTTTCAACGATGTTCAGCATGTTGAGCAATGTCGCGCCGCCCGCACTTGCCGGTGGTGCCGTTACAATATCAAGGCCGCGATATGTTCCGCGCAATGGCTTACGTTCAACCGCGCGATAGGCGGCCAAATCATCCATGGTAATCAACCCGCCATTGGCTTTCATGTCGGCGACGAAACGTTCCGCTACCGGACCTTTGTAAAAGCCATCCGCCCCGTGCTTTGCGATTTGGGTGAGTGTCCATGCAAGGTCTGGCTGTTTCAGCCTTTCCCCTGCACGATAGAGCGCGCCATCGGGCTTATAATAAGCCGCTTTGGCGGCCGCGCTAGTCGACAAGCGTTCTTTGCCCCAACCAAAAACAAAGGCTTCGTCTGGGGTCAGGATCACGCCGTCGCGGGCAAGCGCTATTGCGGGTGCAACGACCTGTGACCAGCGCAGCTTGCCGAACTTTTTATGCGCCATATGGAGGCCTGCAACGGTTCCGGGGACCGATGGCGCGAGATAACCGCGGCTGGCGATTTGGGATTCCTGCCCCTGATTATCGACAAACATGGCAAGGGTCGCCGCCTTTGGTGCGACTGAACGGAAATCGAGAAAAACTTGCTCTCCGCTCTTGGCGTCATGCACCAGCATGAAACCATCGCCACCGATGTTACCCGCCCGGGGGAGTGTGACAGCCAAGGCAAAGCCAATGGCGACAGCCGCGTCCACGGCATTGCCGCCGCGCCGCAATATGTCCGAGCCCACTTCTGACGCCATTGCATTTTGCGACACCACCATGCCTTGTTCGCCAACAACCGGCGAATGGATGCTGGGATATTCGAGCAGTTGCTTTTTCTGAGCAATGACGGGGGATGCCGCAAACGTGACCATGGACAGTAATAGGATGCCCGCACGTGACCATTTTCCGATAATCTTGACCATCAAACTTCTCCCATCAATCGTGCAGCCCGTTCGGCCGATCCCATCGCATATGTCCAACCCAACATGCCATGTCCTATGTTGATTGTAACCCTTGGCGCAACCTTCCTGATAATCGGAAGCGCGTTTGCCGTCATGGGGCGTATACCCGCCCAGCTTTGGTATGACCCCGCATAATCCGCGGCGAGCGGCAAGACGCCAGCTGCGGTGGATACCAAACTCGCAAGTTGGTGTGGGTCAATCTTTGTGCTCCTAGCGCCCAATTCTGCGATCCCTGCAACACGAATAGCGCCATCCAGAGGACACAAGACGGTTTTTCTGGAGATATCGGTAATGCTCATCTTTGGTGATGCTGGACCCGGAGCAGCGGTAAAGGAATAGCCCTTCATCGGCATCAGGGAGGAGCCTAGGCCATGTTTTTTCAGCAAAGTGGCCGCGTCCATTCCGGCGCAAATCACCAGCTGATCGCATGCGATTGCTTCACCGGCCTTGGTCAAAACCACGGTCATGTCCTTGTCGGCTTTCCAACTTTGAACGTCCGTCGCCATGCGCACTTGCACACCATATCCCGTGACCAATTGTGATAACAGAGCATTACAGAATTTGTGCGGATCGCCCAGCTCCTCTTGCGGCGAATAAACAGCGCCGACAAAACTGCCCGCGCGTTCCGCAAGAGCGGCTTCTTTGTGGATGGCTTCTTTGGGTGTCAAAATCTCCTGTGTGGCGCCATGGCTTTGTCGTACGGAGACCATCTCGCACGCAGATTTGAATGCTGCAGCATCGTCATAGACTAACATCTTGCCTGGAGATTGATGCCCGAATTCAATATTGTGATTTTCGAGCAGGGCACGCATTGCCAATTGTGATTCCAAGCCCAATTGCAAACCCTCGAGACTGTTTTCAAGGTACCGTTGACGCGTGCAATTGCGGATGAAACGCATGAGCCAGGCAATCTGGCCTGGGTCCAAACTCGGCCTCAGGCGAAAGGCGGAATCGCGGCCCAAGGCAAGCATAGGTAGTTGTTTAAGCAATGCGCTACTCGCCAAGGCATCGGTATAGATGTAGCTGAGTTGCGCGCCATTTGCGAAAGAAGCCCCGCTTCCTGCAATGTCCGCCCGATCGATGATGGTGACTTGAACACCACGCCGTGCCAGAGCATATGCCGTGGCTACACCCACTACGCCTGCGCCTAAGACAATCGCGCGGCGGGGCAGCAAGTTTTCGCTCGAATTTTTGGCGCCAATCATCCGGTCTAGCTAAAGATGCGTTCGACAAGAGCAAGCTTCATTGTCGAACAAAAATACGTCCCTACCATAACTTTGGGTTAAGTATTTAGGGCCGTTGCGCAGGTACGCACATTATGGCTGTAATGCCTTTTTCACCTCGGCAACAAATTGCAGCCCCAATCTCGACGGCGGTCTATCTTCGAGCCAGATTGCATGAACCCCGAACTGCATTTCAGGTGAAATTGAGAGTGCTTCCAGCCCGTCGCTCATCATGGATCGTGCCGTAAACTGATCAACAATCGCGATGCCCGACCCGAAACGCACTAACGCCGCGGCGATATAATATGTGCTCACCGAGATGATCTTGCGCACATCAATTTGCGCTTTATCCAAATTGGCTTCCACAAGATCGCCAATCGGGCCACTGCCGTTGACGCTGATCATGTCTAGGCCGCTCAATTCGCTGATTTTCAGGGTCGTTTTTCCGGATGGAAACTTTCCCGGTCGGCAGATCAGATAGAGGCGCGCCGCCGATAGCTTCTCAAGTCTCAGCCTAGGATGTTCTGGCGGATCATAGCCAATAGAAAGATCGCATTCGCGTTCATACAATGCGCGCGATATATCGTTATGATGTACGGTTTTAATATCGAAAGTGACGTTGGGATATTTCGTGCGAAATTCCGCTATGGCACGCGGTGCGACTTCAAGTCCCAGCGATGGCGCTACGCCAATCCGTAAATGACCCGTGCCGGTATTGCGCAAATTGTTCGCGGTGACCTGCAACGAGGAGATGCGGCTGAAGACCTCATCCACTTCCCGGAACAACGCGTGCGCTTCGTCGGTCGGAACCAAGCGCCCACGCACCAAATTGAACAGGCTGATACCAAGTTGCGATTCGGTATGCCGCAATACCTTGCTGACCGCTGGCTGCGACACATTCAACCCGCGCGCAGCTGCACTGATTGAACCGTTTGCATAAACGGCGTGAAAAACTTCGATTTGCCTCAGTCTCATTGGGGCAAGTTAGCGGCGCATTTGCTGCGCCGCTACATGCAAAGCGGTATTTAGGTTAGACCGCTTTATCAAAACTCTTTCGACAGTTCGAAATAGACAAACCGGCCAACGGCATCGTGCATTGAACCGAGGAAGCCATAGTTCGTCGATGCCAGCGGTGGCTGCTTATCGAACAAGTTACGCGCACCTACGCGGAACCGTGTACCCGAAAATGCACCCTGATCTTTACCCGCGCGATACTGCACATAGGTGTTTACCGTTGTGACGCTGGGCAACTTGAAAAACTGATTGGCTACCATATTCGTACCGGTGTCAAAAACAGCGCCGACATAATTGACCAAGACGCCCGCACTCATGGGGCCTGATTTCCACGTCAGGTTTCCGCTCATGCGCCACTCAGGGTTGCCGTTGGCTTTTATCTGGCTTCCAGCTTGGGTAATCGTCACGCCTGTTCCTAATGTGCCCGCGGCGTTTGCGGCGATCAGTTGCGCCTGCAATTCCGACGCGGACTGTTCATAGGTAAGCAGTTTCGACGCATTGAGGTCGATGTTGAAGCTGCCCA